>JAJECT010000041.1 GCA_022821845.1 Rhodothermales bacterium
CGAAGGCTCCATCGTGGTGCGCACGGTCATTGACGGCGAGGGCGACTACGGCTTCAACGCGCAGACCGAAGAGTACGGCGCGCTCATGAAGGAGGGCGTCATCGACCCGACGAAGGTGACGCGCACGGCGCTGGAGAACGCGGCGTCCGTCTCGAGCCTGCTCCTGACGACGGAAACCGTCATCAGCGACAAGCCGGAGAAGAACGCGGGTGGCGCCGCAGGCCCCCCCGCAGGAGGCATGCCCGGAGGAATGGGCGGGGGAATGGACTTTTAGGAGGCAGAACCGTCCGGCTTTGTTCCGGCAACGTTTTCCGGGCCGCAAAGGGCCACAAGAACGCGTCGAAACAACAAATACAAAAAGAGGCGGAGCCCGCTACGGCAGGCTCCGCCTTTTTTATTGCCCTGCCTGACGGGCGCTGGACAGGCGCGCCGTATAATAAACCCGTTAAATAATCCATCGAATCTTAATAAAAAAATACGCCGGGCGAGGGCTTGACAACCGAACGTCCGATGGCGTATCCTGTAAAACGTCTGTTGCGGCTCGGAATTACGCCTACGGCGCGGACGGGCGGCGCAGCCGACGATACGCTTGGGGAACGGGCGAAAACGACGGTCCCGGGTTTTTACGGGTCTATTTTTCCATGGAAGACAAATCCCGGCAAATGGAAGAAAAATCTCTGCGGTTGTTTGCATTTCTGCGCTTGCAGGTCTTGATGGCGGCGCTCGCGGGCATGGCGCTGGCGTCCGCCGCGCTGTACGCACCCGCGCTCCGCGCCCAGGAAGCGCCCGGCAAGCCCGTCGCGCGCATCGCCTTCCTCGTAGACGACATAGCCCCCCTCGCAGAAGACATTCGCGCGCTCGCCCGGCAGGAACTGCTGGCCCTGGCGCGCGACGATTTCGACGTACGATTTCCGGACAATCTGGTCATCGCGGCAGGCAGCGAAGCCGACGACATGGCGCAAGCGCTCGAACGCCTGATGGCCAACGAAGAGGTCGCGCTGGTCGTCACGCAAGGATTCCTCTCGTCAGAGGTCGCCGCCCGCCGGGCGCCCTGGCCGAAACCCGTCGTCGCCTCCACGGTCTTCGACGCGCGCTTTCAGGGATTTCCCGAAACCGGAGGAACCAGCGGCGTAGCCAACCTGACGTACGTTGCGCTCCCCGCGCCCGGCCCCGTGATCCGCGACCTGCGCAAATTCAGGGAGATTGCGCCCTTTTCGACCGTGGCCATCCTGCTGGACGAGCAAATGATCGGGACCTTCGCAGGATTTATGGAGCAGTTGCGCGCAACCGCGGCGGAACTGGACATCGCCGTAGAAGCGACGCCCGCAGGCGCGACGGCGGCCAGCAGCCTGGCGCGTCTTCCCGACGGCGCCGACGCAGTATACGTGACGCCGTTCGTCCGCATGGCTCCCGGCGAACTCGAACGCTTCGCCGAAGGCCTCGCCAACCGCCGCCTGCCTTCCTTCTCCTGGTCCGCAGCGGATGTGGCAATGGGCGTCATGGCGTCTCTGGGAACCAACGATCTTCCCCTCCTGGCCCGGCGCATCGCCCTCAACGCCTACCGCGCCTTGCTGGGCGACGACCTGGCCACGCTCCCGATCACCCTCTCGCCAGCGGAGGAGCTGGTGGTGAACATGCGCGCCGTACGGAGCGTGGGCGCCCGGCCTCCGCTCGAAACGCTCCTGGAAGCCCGCCGGCTTTTCGAAACGCCCGAAGGCGTAACGCGCAACGTAACCCTCGAAAGCGCCATAGAGGAAGCGCTCGCAGCCAACCTGACGCTCGCCGCAGAGAACCAGGCGGTGCGGGCGGGCGCAGAGGAAATCCGGCTGGCGCGGGCCAATTTGCTCCCGGACCTCGAAGTCGGGCTGACGGGGGCGACCCTTTCGAAAAGCGTGGCGGAAGCCTCCTTTGGGCAGCGCCCCCAGCACAATGTGGACGGCGCCCTGACGCTTCGGCAACTCGTCTTTTCGCAAGAGGCGAACGCGAACGTATCCATCCAGAAATCGATCCAGACGTCCCGGGAACGGGACCGGGCCTCGCTCGAACTCGACGTAGCGATGGACGCATCCGAAGCGTACCTCGGCGTCCTGCGCGCCAAAACGCTGGAGCAAGTCCAGCAATACAACCTGGACCTGACGCTCGCGTCGCTCCGCCTTGCCGGAGAGCGGGAACGCATCGGGGCGGCGGGTCCCGGCGAGCGGCTTCGGCTCCAGAGCGAACTGGCCCGGCGGCGGGCAGACCGGATCGACGCGTATGCAAGGCGCTCCGCCGCCGAAGTGTCGCTGAACCAGGTGCTGAACCGTCCGCTCGACGAGCAATTCATGACGCCGGAAGCAAACCTTGAAGACCGCGCGCTGCTGGAGAGTACGCTGGCCACCGGGTATCTGACAGACCTCAGCCGGGTGGCGATCCTGGGCGATTTTCTGGCAGAGGAGGCACTGCGCCTTGCGCCCGAAATACAGAGCCTCGATGCGGCGATCGCAGCCCAGGAGCGGCTTCTCGCCTCCACGCGCCAGGCGTTCTACCTGCCCACGGTAGCGCTTCAGGGCAATGTATCCACCAATGTGTTGCGGGAGGGGGCGGGCGCGACGGGACCTCCGGGATTGACGGCGAACACCGTAACGGACTACCCCTGGAACGCGGGCCTCTCGGTCACGCTGCCGCTTTTTCAGGGCGCTTCCCGTTTCGCCCGCCGCGAACGGACCTCGGCCGTCCTCACCCAGCTGCAAATCCAGCGAGAACTCGCCGCCCAGCGCATCGAGCAAAACGTGCGCATCCAGCTCCTGTTCGCCCGGGCCAGCCTTGCCATCGTGAACGAAAACGAAACGGCGGCGGAAACCGCTCGGCGCTCGCTCGAACTGGTCACCGAAGCCTACGGGCAGGGCCTGGCCAGCGTGGTCGATCTGCTGGAGGCCCAAACCAGCGCCCTCCTTAGCGAACGGGGCGTAACCAACGCCATTTACGATTACCTTATCAACCTGAAACGGGTCGAGCGGGCCGTCGGACAGTTCGAGGTTCTGGCCACGCCCGAGGAACGCGCCGATTTCGCAAGACGACTGGAAGCGTACGCTCAGGCCCGGGAGGATGGATCATGACCGATCAGAATACCGAAACGCGCGCGCCCGGAACGAAAAGCGCCCCCGAAACGAGGCGAACCATGACCGAAGCATCCCGTGCGAAACAACGCTGCGCACCCCCCGGCTACGCCTCGGCGTTGCTGGCCCTTTTGCTTGCGGCGGGCCTGGGCGCAGGGTGCAGCGGAAACGAGGCGGATTCTTCGCCGGAGATCCGACCCGTGCGATACGCAGAAGCGCTCGTCTCGGGCGGCGACGAGGCGCGCACCTTCGCGGGCGTCGCCAGAGCAGCCTCCGAACAGAACCTCGCCTTCCGCGTGACGGGCACCGTTACAGGAGTAGGCGTCAACGTGGGCAGCCGAATCCGGCGGGGACAGGTGCTCGCGCAGCTGGATTCGGGCGATCTGGAGCTCAGGCGACAGCAGGCCGAGGCCGGTCTGGCCCAGGCGCGCGCGCAAGCCCGCAATGCCCGGGCCAGCTACGAGCGCGTGGTTGCGCTCTATGAAAGCGGCAACGCCTCCATGAGCGACCTGGACGCCGCCCGCGCGTCGTACGAATCGGCGAATGCCTCCGAAGGGTCGGCGACCACGGCCCTGCGACTGGCGGAGCAACAGGTAGACTACACGCGCCTCTTGGCGCCGGTGAATGGTTCGGTGAGCCGGGTGATGGTGGACGTGAACGAGGCGGTAGGCGCGGGCCAGCCGGTCGTGGTCGTGCTGGACACGGGCGGAAATCCCGAAGTGCAGGTTACAGTGCCGGAAGCCTTTATCGGCGGCCTGCTCCCGGGGCAGGTTGCGAATGTGGTCTTTGGCGCCCTCGCGAACGGCGCGTTCGACGCAACGATCACCGAAGTCGGCACGGCGGCGACCGGCGCGGGGGGCTTCCCGGTCATCGTCCGCCTCGACGGCGGCGCGGACGCCGCGCAGGTGCGTCCCGGCATGGCCGCCGAAGTCACGTTCCGCGTAGAGGGACAGCCCGGCGCGGCGACGGGGGTTCTGGTGCCGCCGGAAGCCGTGGGACAGGACCAGAAAGGCCGCTTCGCGTATGTGCTGGCGCTCCCGGATACGGGAGATGTCGCCACCGCCGAGCGCCGCGCCGTCGAAACGGGGGCGCTGACACCGGAAGGCCTGGAGGTGCTGCAAGGCATCGGCGGCGGCGAATACGTCGCCACGGCCGGACTGAGAACATTGGCTCCGGGACAGCAGGTCCGCCTTGCGGACGCCCGGTAGGCACAGGTACGCGATAGGTACTCATTTTATTGTTTCCGTCCCATGAACCTGACTCGCTACGCAATCGACAACAAGGTGGTCACTTTCGTGGCCATCGCTGTCATTGCCTTATCCGGATATTCCGCCTACCAAAACCTTCCGCGCGCGGAAGATCCCGGCTTCCTCGTGCGCACCGCCCTCGTAAAAACGCAGTTCCCCGGCGCGGCTCCCGAGCGGGTCGAACTGCTGGTGACCGACAAGCTGGAAAGCGCCATTCAGGAAATTCCCGAGGTGGCGCACATTACCAGCGAATCCCGGACGGGACTATCCATTATTACGGTCGAGGTTCGGGAAAACGTTACGAATCTGCGTCCGGTGTGGGACAACTTGCGGCGGAAGGTGGACAAGGCGACCGGCGCGCTGCCCCAGGGCGTCGCGCCCGTCGTGGACGACGAGGTGGGCGACGTCTTTGGAACGGTGCTGGCGCTCACGGCGGACGGATTCTCCTATACGGAACTCGAGGAGGTCGCCGAACAGGTGCGGGATGTCTTCCTTCAGGTAGACGACGTGGCCAAGGTCGAGATCCACGGCGTCCAGGACGAACGCGTCTTCGTGGATTTCGACAATGCGCGCCTTTCCCGGCTGGGCCTTTCGGTGGCGCAACTTCAGGGCATCCTGCAATCCAGCAACATCATTATTTCGGGAGGGGCCGTAGAGACCGGCGCAGAGCGCATCACGCTGGAACCCACCGGCAACTTTACTTCCGTGGATGATATTCGCCGGACGTTGATTGCGCTGCCGGGGACGGGCGAGACGATCTACCTTGGAGACGTCGCCAACATCCAGCGAGGATACGTGGATCCGGCGCAGGCGAAGGTGCGGGCCAACGCGCAACCCGCGCTGGCGCTGGCGGTTTCGATGCGTACGGGCGGCAACATTATTCTGCTGGGCGAGAACGTCCGGGCCGCCGTGGCGGAACTGGAAAGACGCTATCCCGTGGGCGTCGCCTTCGATATCGTCGCCTTCCAGCCGGAGGTCGTGGACCGGGCCGTTTCGACGTTCGTCAACTCGATTATGCAAGCCGTAGGCATCGTGCTGCTGTGCATGTTGCTGTTCCTGGGGCTCCGCACCGGCCTGGTGGTCGCCACGCTGGTTCCCATGGCGATGCTGGCCACGCTCATGCTGATGCAATTCTTCGGCATTGGGCTGGACAAGATGTCGCTGGTTTCGCTCATCATTGCGCTGGGACTGCTGGTCGATAACGCCATCGTGATGAGCGAATCGATTCTGGTGCGCATCAAGCAAGGCGAAAGCGGACGGGACGCCGCCCTCGCTTCGGCAAGCGAATTGCGCATTCCCCTCCTTGTTTCGTCCCTGACCACCATCGCCGCGTTCCTGCCCATCGTGCTGGCCGAAAGCGCGGTCGGGGAATTCACCACCCCGCTGGCCCAGGTCATCGCCCTGACGCTGCTTTCCTCCTGGCTGCTGGCGATTACGATGATCCCGCTCCTGTGCATGCTTTTCCTGAAAGTCAAAAAGGCCAAGGCATCCAGAGGAGCAGAAAACGAGACCGAAACGCCTGCGCCCGCGAGCGAAGACGCCGCATTCGATACCCCTTTTTACCGGCGCTACCGCGGCGCGCTTCGGCCTTTCCTGAAGCGCCCCCTGATTACGGCGCTCGGCGCGTTCGCGCTCCTGGCCACGGCCCTCGGACTGTTTCGGTTCGTGGAGCAAAGCTTTTTCCCGGAAACGAGGGAAGTGCTCTTTACCGGCGACTTCGAATTTCCCTACGGCGCGACGTTCGACTATACGGAAGCGGCCATACTCGATATCGAACGGTTCATGTCGGAGGAATTGGCCGTCGCGGAGGGAGAGGAGCGGGAAGGCGTCCGCAACTGGGCTTTCTTCGTAGGCGCCGGCGCGCCCCGGTTCAACCTTGGCTACAGCCCGGCGCAGCCCCGCGCCGGATACGCCGCGCTGATCGGCAACGCCTCGACGTACGACGCGATAACGGGCCTGCTCGCCCGCTTGCGCGAATACGTGGAAACCCATCACCCGGACGTGGACGTAACGCTGAAACGGCTCTCCACGGGTCCGGGCGGTGGCACGCCGGTAGAGGTCCGGCTCTACGGACCCGACCAGAATGTCCTGTTCGATCTGTCCGACGACGTAAAGGCCCGTCTCGCTTCGATCCCGGGTACGCGCAACATCGCGGACAACTGGGGCGAGCAGACCAAGAAACTGATTGTGAACATCGACAATGCCCGGGCGCGGCGGGCGGGCATTACCAACCAGGACATTGCTGTTTCGCTGCGCGCGGCGCTCTCTGGCTACGCGGTTACGCAATACCGGGAGGGCGACAAGGCCATTCCCGTAATGCTGCGCTCCGAAGTCGGCGGACGAGACGATATCGGCAAGCTGGAATCCATCAACGTCTACGCGCAGTCGGGCCTGAACGTGCCCTTGCGGCAGGTTGCGGACGTCGTACTCGCCTTCGAGCCATCCAAAGTGCTTCGCCGCGACCGAGCGAAAACGCTGTCTGTCCTGTCGGACCTGGACGCCGGGTCGAACGCCACGGCGTTCAGCATCGTCACGGCCATCGAACCGTGGCTGGCGGAGCAGCAGCAAAGCTGGCCGCTCGGCTATAGCTACGAAATCGGCGGCACGTTCGAGAGTTCGGCCGACGCCAACGCCTCCATAGGCGCCAAACTGCCCATCGCGGGCCTCCTGATCCTGATCCTGCTCGTCGGGCAATTCAACTCCATTCGCAAGCCGCTCATCATCGTACTGACCATTCCGCTGGGCCTCATCGGCGTGGTCGCCGGGCTGCTGGTAACCGGCCAATCCTTCGGATTCATGACCTTGCTGGGCGTCATCTCCCTGTCCGGGATCGTCATCAACAACGCCATCGTGCTCATCGACCGCATCCGCATAGAGATCGACGAGAACGGTCTCGCCCCCCCGCAAGCGGTCATGGAAGCGGCGCAGCGGCGGCTCCGGCCCATCGTGCTGACGACGGCCACGACGGCGGGCGGCTTGCTGCCCCTCTGGTTCGGGGGGGATCCCCTGTTCGTTTCGATGGCCGTGGCCATGCTGTTCGGCATCGTCTTCGCCACGGTGCTTACCCTCGGTTTCGTGCCGGCGCTCTACTGCCTGCTGTTCCGGGTGCGCTATCGGTAAGGGGAACAACGCAGCCCACGCGGCTATTCGTCTCTGGACAGTACGTCCTCGTAGAACCGCACGGTCCGCTCGGCGACGGCCCGCCAGCTGTACTCTTCCACGACGCGGCGACGGCCCGCCTCGCCCATCCGGCGACGCAACGCTTCGTCGTCCAGCAGCCGGTTGACCGCCTCGGCAAGGTCTCTGGAGAACCGCCGGGCGTCCTTCGGCTCGAAATCGGTGAATCCGCGCGTCTCGAACGGCACGAGCGTCCCCGTTTCTCCCTCCCGCACAATCCCCGGAATGCCCCCAACGGCAGAGGCGACCACCGCCGTTTCGCAGGCCATCGCTTCGAGATTGATGATGCCGAACGGCTCGTAGACGGAGGGGCATACGAACACCGCCGCCGCCGCGTACAGGGCAATGATTTCGTCGCGCGGAAGCATGTCGGCGATCCAGAGAATATCGTGCCGCCCGTACGCGCGGGCGTCGGCGACCGCCTCCTCCATTTCCCGGGCAATGTCTTCCGTATCCGGCGCCCCGGCGCACAGTACGATCTGCGCCCCTTCGCGCAGGTGCTCGATGGCGTTCACCAGGTGCACGATCCCCTTCTGGCGGGTAATGCGGCCCACGAACAGTACGAACGGCCGGGACGGATCGACGCCGTGCTTTCGCAGGATTTCGGGGCACTCCACAGGCCGGTACTCGTCCGGGTCAATGCCGTTCGGAATCACGCGCACCTTGCTTTCGGGCACGTCGTAGAGGGACATCACGTCCTGGCGCATGGCCTCGGACACGGCCACGACGCCGTCGGCGTTGCGGTACGCCGTCTCTTCGATCCAGGAACTGGCGTAGTAGCCGCTTCCGAGTTGCTCCACCTTCCAGGGCCGGTGCGGCTCCAGCGAATGGGTGGTCAGGATCAGGCGGGCGCCGTCCAGGCGGCGCGCCAGACACCCGGCCAGGTGCGTATACCAGGTATGGCAATGCACGATATCGACGCCGTCCACCGCTCCGGACATGCAAATGTTGCGCAGCATCGTTTCCATGAAGCGGGCGTGGCGAGGGTCCGTCCAGGAAAGCTTCGCGTCGGCCTCGATTCCGAGAACGCGCAAACCGCGCCGCTGCTCCCGCTGATTTCCGAAGCAGCGCACATGCACTTCATGCGCCCCCCCGTCCACTTCAAGGAGTTCCTTGACAAGATATTCGACATGAACGCCCGCGCCGCCGTACACATGCGGCGGGTATTCGTTCGTCAGGATGGCAATGCGCATGGGGCAAAGGGATGGGTTTCGGATGGAAAAGAGGTTCAGGGATTGGCGGCTTCGGGAAAATATACGGAAGCGGCGGCATGGGCAAGGGAAGAGAAATTTCTCTTTGCCCTGCAAGGAACGCCTATTGGTCGGTGCGGTTGACTATTTTCCCGAAAGAACGATCCATCCCGTAGCCAGCGAACGGATGAGGGCAACGGTTCAAAAAGAAAAAGTCCGGCCACGCAGGCGTAGCGAGCGGCAGTCCGCGCACGGTGCAATGCCCGTTCCTCGCCAGGGAGAACGACCGACGGTCTATGCAGATCGCGTCGGCGTCTGGTACGTCGAAAGCAAGTCGGACGCGCATCGCAAAGCGCATGGCCTGTATCTTACGCCCGTCCCCGCGGCTGATTTTATGGCGGCGCGAATCCAGGCGAATGAACCGAGGCTCCGCATCCTTGATCCTGCCGCCGGCGCAGGCATTCTTTGCTGCGCAGCGATAGAGGCGCTTCTCTCCCGCGATGCCAAGCCGGACGCCATAGAACTGGTCGCCCATGAAGTGGATCAGGACCTGATTGCACCGCTGCGGGCCGTGCTCGATTATCTTTCAAACTGGTGTCGAGCCCATGGCGCGAGGGTTTCTGTCGAGGTCAAGGCCTCCGATTTCGTCATGGCGCACGCCGAAACGCTGTCCGTGCTCGGCCAACTTTTTCCTGCCCGGTCGGAAATCGAACGCTTTCACATCGTTATTTCCAACCCTCCTTATTTCAAGATCGGCAAAACCGATCCGCGCGCGCGGGCGGCGTCCGCCGTGGTTCACGGCCAGCCAAACATCTACGCGCTCTTCATGGCAATCGGCGGCACCCTGTTGCGCGAACAGGGGGATTTCATCTTCATTACGCCCCGAAGCTTTACTTCCGGTTCCTATTTCCGGCGATTTCGGAAGGTGTTTTTTGGTATGATTCGGCCAACGAACATCCATCTGTTCGGATCGCGCCGCGACGCTTTCAGTCGGGACGAAGTATTGCAGGAAAACATTATCGTTTCCGGCATTCGCGAGGATCGCTGGCGGCGGAACGGGCATACTGCGCCGCTTGTTGTTTCGTCGAGTCGGGGAATCCGCGACCTGGGCGAATCCGACGAACGCGAGGTGGCGATGAGCACGGCCCTTGATTTAGCCTCAGAGGACAAGGTCCTCCGTTTGCCCGTTCGGGACGAGGAAGCGGAAGCGCTGGCACTGCTGGATTCCTGGCCGAACAATCTGCAATGCCTTGGCCTGAATATTTCTACGGGGCCTGTGGTGCCGTTTCGGGCAAAAGAATTCATCGAGCAGGAAGGCGCCGTGCCGGAAAATCATGTGCCCCTGCTTTGGATGAACCATGTACGGGCCATGCAAACTACATGGCCGCTGGCTTCTCGCAAACCGGAATATATTCAGCGTACGCGCGCCCGGGCGCTTCTGGCGCCAAACAGAAATTACGTGCTCCTGCGCCGCTTCAGCGCGAAAGAAGAGGCGAGGCGGCTGACGGCGGCCCCGTATATCGCCGAACGATTCGATGTGCCGCAGATCGGGTTCGAGAATCATCTCAATTATGTGCACCGCCCCGGCGGTACGCTTTCCGCAGACGAAGCCTGGGGTCTGGCAGCCCTCTTCAACAGCCGCTTGCTCGACGCCTGGTTCCGCACAGTCAGCGGCAATACCCAGGTAAGCGCTACCGAACTGCGCGCCATGCCGCTGCCCGCACACCGCACCATCGTCGCGCTTGGCCAACGGATAAAACGTCTCGCCAACCCCATGCAAAACCTGGACGCGGCGGTTATGGAACTGGTTGTTGAGGCGGAGCTGAAGGAGGTTGCCATTGCCTGGGAAACAGAGGTGTGGTTATGCGACGCTCCCGACCATATGATTCATTATAACGGCGACCGCTTCCTCGGAGGGTCTGATAGAAGTGGTCCGTAAAAACTGGACAGGCGTTTAGGTGCAGGATTGCGGTGGTTTACGCCGCCTTCGCGAGCGGCTTTCGTCTGTAGTATACGTCATCGGGCGTGAGGTTGTCAAGGCCCTGGTGCGGGCGTTCTTCGTTGA
>JAJECT010000004.1 GCA_022821845.1 Rhodothermales bacterium
GCGCCCTTCGGGAGGCTGCGAGGGGCACGCTGGCTGTGTCATTCCTCATTATGTGGGGCCTACCACATTGCTTCGTCATTCCTTGCCAGCGCACCCCTCGCATGCCTCTGAGCTTCGCGGATTTAATCAGAGTATCCTTAAATTCCTACCGCATTCTCCCCTCTTTCATGCCGCCCGACCCGCAGCATCCGCCGTTCTCCGAAACCCTCGAAGCGCTCCATGGCGCCTACGGCCGCCTTCGTTCGGAAGTCGAAAAGGTTATCGTGGGGCAAAACGAGGTGATTCTCCACCTGTTCACGGGATTTCTCGCGCAGGGGCACGTACTGCTAATCGGCGTGCCGGGGCTGGCGAAAACCCTGCTTATCCGGACCATTGCCCAAGCGACGAGCCTCAAGTTCAGCCGCATCCAGTTTACGCCGGACCTGATGCCCGGCGACATCACGGGGACGGAGATCATCGAAGAGGACGTCTCTACGGGCCGCCGGTCGTTCAAGTTCGTGCGAGGCCCCATCTTCGCCCATGTCGTGCTGGCGGACGAAATCAACAGAACGCCGCCGAAAACGCAAGCGGCGCTGCTGGAAGCCATGCAGGAACATCACGTAACCGCCGGCGGGGAAACCTTGCTGCTGGACGAACCTTTCTTCGTGCTGGCCACGCAAAACCCCATCGAACAGGAAGGCACCTATCCCCTGCCCGAAGCGCAACTGGACCGGTTCATGCTGAATCTGTGGCTGGATTACCCGACGTTCGAGGAAGAAGTGGACGTGGTCCGCAACACGACCAGCGCGCGCATCGCCGACGTGCAGCCGGTCATGCACGCCCGGGAAATTCGGGAATTTCAGCGCTTCATACGGCAACTCCCCGCGGCGGACAATGTGATCGAGTACGCGGTCCGGCTTGTCGGGCGGACGCGCCCCGGACGAGAGGGCGCGCCGGATTTCGTTACGAAGTACCTTAACTACGGGGCCGGGCCGCGGGCGTCGCAGTACCTTATCCTCGGCGCCAAGGCGCTTGCTGCGCTCGACGGACGCCTGTCGCCGCTCGTAGACGACGTGCGACGCATCGCGATCCCCGTGCTGCGGCACCGGATCGTTACGAATTTCAACGCGGAAGCCGACGGCGTAACCCCCGTCGATATCATAGACCGGCTGCTGGAAGACGGGCGCGGCGCGGCGTAACCCGCCTGACAATTCAGGCGGATCCGGAAAATCCCTATCCCCCGTCCGGCGGCGCGGACGCTTCGTCGGCGGCGTCGATGGCGCCCGGCGCAAGGTCCTCGTTTGCGGCGGGCAGGAGCGCAGGCTCTTCCTCCTGGCCGGGATACTTGATCCGGATGTGGTGAATGCCAAGCAGGATCGACAAAAAAGTGCGCTTGATGCGGGACAAATCGCGGAAGGTCAAGTCTGTGTCGTCCAGCTGCCCGTCCGCAAGGCGATCCGCCACAATCTCCTCGATCAGCGATTCCAGGCGCCGGTGCGAGGGGTCGCTCAGGCTGCGGCTGGCCGCCTCCACCGAATCGGCCAGCATCAGAATGCCCGTCTCCTTCGTATTGGGCGGCGGCCCCTGGTACCGAAACTCGGATTCGAGAATCTCCGGGTCGCCTTTCTTGCGCTGCGCCAGCGCCTGCCGATAGAAAAAGTCTATCCGGGAGGAGCCGTGGTGCATGGCGATAAAATCCAGCACGCGGTTCGGGATATTGCGTTCTTTGCCTTTCTCCAGTCCCTCCTTCACATGGGAGGCAATAATCAGGGCGCTCATTTGCGGCTTCAGGTCGTCGTGCGGGTTCGCGCCCGAACGCTGATTCTCCACGAAATAGTTGGGCTTGGCCAGTTTGCCTATGTCGTGGTACAACGCCCCGACGCGCACCAGCAACGTATTCGCCCCGACGGCGTCCGCCGCCGCTTCGGCAAGGTTGGCGACCTGAAGCGTATGGTTGAACGTGCCGGGGGCCTCCAGCGACAGTTGCTTCAGAAGCGGATTGTTCATGTCCGACAGTTCGACCAGCGCCAGATCGGTGGCGACGCCGAAAGCCCGCTCCGCAATCCACAATAGCGGGTAGGCCAGCAACAGGAAAAAGGCGCTGATGCTTGCGGGAAGCATGTCCGCGAAAAACACCTGCCAGGGTTCTCCGAAAAAGATCGCCGTGCCCGAAAGCGCCACGAGATACCCAAGGAAAACCATGCCTGCGCTAAAGAAGAATTGCTGCCGGTTGCGCAGGTCTCGCACGCTGAATACCCCCAGCGCGGACGCCAGAAACGTCGCAAACGTAAACTCGAAATTGTAATGCAATAATTGCCCGCCCAGCAGCGCCAGCGTCAACGCCGCAAAAATGCCGACGCGCGAATCGAAAATCACCGTTACGAGCACCGGGACAATGGCCACCGGGACAATGTACATGCGCAGGGACTCGACGCGAACCACGATAGCGAAAACGGCGACCACCACAGCGAACAGCGCGGCCAGCAGCAACAGACTCCGTTTGCTCGAAAAAATAGGCCGCCGCAAAAGGTACAAATACAGAAAAAAGAGAAAATAGGCGGACAGAATAACGAGAAACTGGCCAAGAAGCACGCGCCACAGAATGTTTTCTCCGCCCCGCTCCTGCCATGCGCGTTCGTACGAAACCAGCTGGGCGTACACATCCTCCGTCACGCGCCCGCCTTGCTCGACGATCGTTTCGCCCGCCGCGAAGCGCCCCTGGACCGGAGAAATGCGCTCTTCGAGGCGACGCAGTTCGCGGATGGTTTCTCCCCGCAGGTACGTATGGGAAGGCGTGAAAATCGCCCGAAAAAAAGCGCCGCCCATGGCAACCGCAAGGCTGTCTTCGTGCTCCCGAAAGCGGTCTTCCGCGAATGCGTACGCCTCGTCGAGGCCGTAGATATTGTCCCGGTCCCGAACGGTTTCCGTCCGGTTCGCCTCGTCCCTGATCACAATCCGGTCGGACAAGACGCTGTCTCGCGGAACATCCGTCACGCCCACCACAAGGAGTTGGGAGGCAATGCCCCAGGCCTCGTTCAGCAAATAGGCGTCCGGGCCGGCGGCGCTCGCATCAGGCGCAACAGGCAAGACCTCGTCCGGCGCGCCAGGCGCCCGATCCGCGCGAAGGTTGGCAAGCAACCGCCACTGCTCCTCCGTAATAGCGAGGCGCACCATCCGGCGCAAGTCCAGATACGCAAGCGAGTCGGCCTCCGCTTCCTCCGTCTCGCCCGCAAGGCGATGCATGCGATACGCGCTCCAGGCCGCAAACGCCGCGTCCAGATGCCGAATCAACGTATCCCGACGCGCCGCCATACCCTGTTGCGCATCCGTCGCCACGCGAAAATACGGCGGCGTATTTGCGCGCAACGCCACCCGTTCCGCTTCCAGTTCCTCCTCCGACTTGTAGATGGGAAAATCGAAGGACGCCACCAGCGCCTCCGCATGCCACTCGTCCCCGATCTCCACCGTGTACTGGTACACGTTGCTTCTCGGAAAAGCGGCCAGCGTCAGCAAAACGAGCGCAAGCAACACGCCGCCGGCGTACAGCCAACCGGATTGCCCGGGCGCGTTCTCGGTCGCCAGACCCCTTTCAAGTCGGGTCCCCACGGGACGGGGCTTCCTCTTCCAGAGGGCAGCGACGCGCAATCGTTTCATAAGGGACCGTCCGGGGACAGATTCGCGGCAAATGGATTCTGGCCACCCGATCCGGGAAAGCGCGCAGGCGCCCCGCCGGGCAGGCATAACGGTTATCTATGCCGCAAGGAAAGCAGGGATCCCAAAACAAGGCAAAGACCCGCTCCGATCGTCGTATACCAGGGCCAGGCTATGGCGCGAAGGCCTTCCCGGGCCACTAACTCGTCGCCGGGCATGAACGAAACGAGCCAGCCCGTTTCGGGATGATGCCAGACGGAAAAAATCACAAAGGCCATGACGACGACCGTAACCGCAAACGAAAGCACCGCGTCCGTCTGGTTCGACGCCTTGTTCGACAGGCCCAGCAGGAAAACCCCAAGCAACCCGCCGTACGTGAACGAAGCGATCGCCAGCCCGAGTTCGACGACCGGATTGTCCCGGTTCTCGAAAAGCGTGGCGAAGAAAATGAATACCAGCCCCCAGAAAACAGTAAACAGCCGGGATACGAACAGGGAGCGATCCGGCGGCGTAGCCTTGCCCCGAATGCGTTCGAACAAATCGAACAGGGAAGACGAGGCCAGGGAATTGAGCGACGACGACAGCGTACTCATGGCCGCCGCCACAATCCCGGCCAGCAGCAAGCCGGACAGGCCCGGAGGCAACCCTTCGATAATGAATTTCGGGAAAATCTCGTCGCCCCGCGAAAGGCCCAGGTCCGCTACGGACGCCCCGCCATAGTGGCTCCAGAGCAACAATCCCACCAGCAGAAAAAGGGCGAACTGGAAGAAAACCACGACAGAGGACCCGATAAGCGCCTTCTTGCTGTCCCCCACGTTCCGGCATGCGAGGAGGCGCTGTACGATGAGCTGGTCCGTGCCGTGCGAGGCCATGGAAAACACCGCCCCGCCCGCCACCGCCGTCGCAAAAGCGTAGGGAGACGTGATCCAGCCCGAGAGCGACCCCCCGGCGGCAAAGTTCAACACCTGCGTCTTGCCCGCTTCGGCCGCCTGCGCCCACCAGCCATCGGGCGCTTGTCCAAGCAGAATGACCACTGCCGCCGCCGCGCCGCCCAGGTACACCGCCATCTGCACGACGTCCATCCATACGACCGCCTTGATGCCCCCGATCAGGGTATAGGCAATGGTCAGGAGGGAAATAACGGCGATAATCGCCGCGTAGGATATATCCAGCCCCGCCGTCGCCGCAATGACCTTCAGCGGGATGGCCGTGGCGAAAAGGCGCACCCCGTCCGCAAGCAGGCGGGTAACGAGAAACGTCCCCGAAGCCGCGCTCCGCATCGCGTCCCCGTACCGCTGCCCCAGCAAGGCGTAGGCCGTGGTGAGTTCGCCCTGAAAATACTTGGGAAGAAAAAAGATCGAAACGGCGGTCCTGCCAAGCAGGTAGCCGAGCGTAAGTTGCAAAAACGTCAGGCTGCCGCCGTACGCCACCGCCGGAATGCCGATCACGGTCAGCGTACTCGTTTCGGTAGCCACCACCGAAAAACAGACAGCCCACCAGGGCAAATCCCGGTTGCCCAGAAAATAATCCGCGGTGCTTCGTTGTCGTCCTCCGGCCTTGACGCCAAACGCAACGACGCCCGCGAGGTATAAAACGATCACGACGTAATCAAAGAGGGTAAGCATAACAGCGGCGATAATTATTCGTCCAAAAGGGCTTGTAACCGGGCTTCGTCGATCAGGGGAATCCCCAGGTCGAGCGCCCGCTGGCGTTTCGACCCGGCGTTTTCGCCCGCCACGACATAGTCCGTATTCCGGCTCACGCTGCCCGCGACGCGCCCGCCGGCTTGCTTGATGCGGGCCTGCGCCTCCTTTCTGGTCAGGGTCGGGAGCGCGCCGGTAAGCACGAACGTCTTGCCGCTCGCTGCGCCGGCGTCCTCGCCTTCCCTCGGCGTTTCCTCCGGCAAGCGCTCCGTATTTACGCCCATCTCCCGCAGACGCTGCGCCATAGCCCGATTCGCCTCGACGGCGAACCAGCTCGCCACGCTGTTCGCAATGATCTCCCCAACCCCATCGATCTCCGCTATTTCCTCTGCGGGGGCGGCGCCCAGGGCTTCGAGCGAAGCGTATCGGGAGACGAGCAGCTCCGCCGTGGCGCGGCCCACATGGCGGACGCCCAGGCCGAACACAAGGCGGCTGAGCGGGCGCCGTTTGGACGCCTCTATGCCTTCGAGCAGGTTATCCGCCCGTTTTTCGGCGAAAAGCCAGAGATTCAACAAGGGTTCGGCGGTCAGCGAATAAATATCCGCAAGACTGCTTACGAGCCCTTGCTCCACGAGCGTTACCGCCAGTTTCGAGCCCAGCCCTTCGATATCCATGGCCCCCCGACTCGCAAAATGTTCTACGAGGCGAATGAATTGCGCCGGGCAGTCGATAGATACGCAATACGTATCCACCTCGTCCGGGAACGTATGCAGCGGGCTGTCGCACGCCGGACAATCCGCAGGCATTTCCCATACCCGCTCCTGGCCGGACCGCGCTTCTTCGACCGGCTTGACGACCTGCGGAATGACGTCTCCGGCGCGCTTTACGATCACCCGATCCCCGATCCGGATATCCCGGTCCCGGATGTAGTCCGCATTGTGCAGCGTGGCGCTGGATACGGTTACGCCCGCAACCTGCACCGGCGCCAGCGCCGCTTCCGGCTTGATGACGCCCGTCCTCCCTACGCTCACCCGAATGTCGTTCAGCACGGTGGTTTCTTCCTGGGCGGGAAACTTGCAGGCAACCGCCCAGCGCGGCGCATTCGATACGGAGCCGAGCGCTTGCTGCCAATCGAACCGGTCTATCTTGACCACCAGTCCGTCGATCTCGTAGTCCAGTTCCTCGCGTTTGCGCAACCAGGCTTCGTAGAAGGATTGCACCTCCTCGACGGAATCCATGAGCGCGGCGTACTCGCTTACGGGAAATCCGTATTCCCGAAGCCGCCCAAGCATTTCGTACTGCCCCTGCGGCGAACGCGCCATCCCTTCCACCGGTCCCGCCCCGTACGCCACGAACGACAAGGGCCGCGAGGCGGTAATCGACGAGTCAAGCTGGCGAACGCTCCCGGCGGCGGCGTTTCGGGGGTTCGCGTACAACTTTTCGTCCGCCCGGGCCGCCGCGTCGTTCAGCCGCTCGAAATCCGGGTTGCGGATGTAAATCTCCCCGCGCACTTCCATGCGCTCCGGCGCAGCAAGACCCGTCGGCGAAGGCAGCGCGGGAATGGACAAGGGAATGGACGCAATCGTGCGCACATTGGCCGTTACGTTCTCCCCCTCCGCGCCGTCGCCGCGCGTGGCCCCTTGCGTCAGTTTTCCTTTTTCATACGTCAGCGCCACGGCGACGCCGTCCATCTTTGGCTCCACGGTCATCCGGGGGCGCAAGGCCGCCTCCCCGAACTGCGCCCCGAGTCCGCGTACGCAGCGGTCGTACCAGGACTTCAGCTCGCCCGCATCGAACGCTTTCCCCAGGGACAGCATGGCGACCGGATGGCGAACCCGTTCGAACCGGTCCAGCGGGGCGGCGCCCGCGCGATGCGTGGGCGAATCCGGCGTCACAAGGTCCGGGTAGTGCGCTTCTATCTGCTCCAGCGCCCGGAAAAGCCGGTCGTACGCGCTATCCGAAACGACGGGAGCGTCCAGCATATGATATTGCCTGTCGTGCGCATGGAGCAGCGGCCGCAACGCAAGGGCAAGGTCCGCCGCCTCGTCATGCGACAGAACCTGTATATCGAGCGATGCGAGGCGCGTCAAAACCTTGTGAGACGCATCGACAAGGTTCTTCATGGGACAACACGAAAACGCCCGGCGCGCCGGACGCTATCTTGAAAGGGATGAATGCCAGGAATCCAGCGCAGCGCGCGTAAGAATCACCGAATCCTGGCCGGCAGGCATCGATAACGGATAGGCCATGCCTTCCACATGCACCGTAACGCTATCGAGTTGCTGTTCCAGGATAATGCGACTTCCCATATGGAACGTCCTCGTATCGCCGCGCTCGATCCAGTACGGGCGGCGCACGTCTTCGTCCAGCGTCACCCGGATGGGGGCCACGGAGCCCTTGTCCGCCGCCACCGTAATGGCGAGCGTATCGGGAAGGGGCCGCCCCAGCGCTCCGAGCGCTCCAAGCGCTTCGCTTGCTTCGTTCGCCTCGACTGTGGCATGGACGGAAGCCGGCGGCGCAGCCGAAGAAGGCGCAGCCTCGTTCGCCTCGCCCGGACCGGACATCGCCCTCGCCAGGTTCCAGACAACAAGCGTAATCACTACGACAAGCAAGCCGACGAATATCCACCGGGGGTCCAACCGACCTTCCGATGCGGCGGGCGTCTGCCGGCCTGTGGCGGCGGAACCGCTGCTTTTTGATGGAGCAGGCATGGACGGCGCCGCAACGGACGCGCCTGTGGACGGCGAAGCGGCGGGCGCGGCAGGTTCTTTGGGAAGCGGTTTCGGGGGGGCTTCCGGCGGCGAGGCCATCGCCACCGATTCTTCGGATTTTTCGGAAGGCTCGCTGGCGGGCGGCGCGGACTCGGCTTCGGCGAGCGGCTTCTGCTCGGGCTTGGCGGGCGGCTTCGGGTCCGCTGCGGCGGGCGATTCCGGGTCAGCCTCGGCGGACGCCGCTGGCTCAGCCTCGGCAGGCGGCGCGGACCTGGCTTTGGCGGACGGCTTCTGCCCGGCCTCGGCGGACGCCGCATCCTCCGGCTCGGACGTTTCCGGTTCTTCGCCGCTTGCCTCCTCTTCCGGCTCCTTGTCCGAAGGCGCCTCCCCGGACGTTTCCAGATACTCCCTGGCCAGCAAACCGTCGTATTTGCCCTTCATGGCCAGTTCGAACGCCTCCAGCGCCCGACCCGAGTCAATGCCGATGCGCGTAGCGTACCCGCGCACAAAGAGCCGAATGTACACCCTGTTGAACTGCGGGTGGTCGATCAGCGCATCGTGCTCGAAACGCTTGATCAGGTCGTACGCCATCCGGGTGGCTTCGTGTATATCCGTCAGGGAAACCTCGCGCGCCCTGCGAATGCTGCACAGGTCCCGAGCGAATTGTTTTCCGTGTTCGGCTTCGCCAGGCATGAATCAAGGATACTCTATACGGGTCTTACGGAATGCGGCGGACGCCGCGAATCGGGCGTTTTCGACCTGACAGCGAGCGAAACAGCTACGCCGGAACCGGATCGCGCCGCGCGCAACAAGCAAGATAACAAAGCAAACGGGCAGGACAAAGCAAAATCGGCAGAAATTCGAACCCTTTGCGACGCTCCTGGCGCGGCTCCCGAACATAACGTCTTTGGTTGGCGTATAGTCTCGTCTCGAAGCAGTTTTTTTTCGCGTCGCCAGGCCCGTAGCTCAATTGGCAGAGCAACTGACTCTTAATCAGTGGGTTGGGGGTTCGAGTCCCCCCGGGCCTACACGTCCTGAATAATGCGCCCGGCGGCCCCATACGCGGCCCCGCAACGCAATTTTTTCTCAATCGCACGGCGTCCCCTCGGCGCCCGGCGTTTCCGGCGCAGCCGCTTCCTTGTTCCCCGCCGCGCCAGGCAGCGTAACGCCGCCCTGCTTCGCCGCTTTGCTGTCGAAGGTGTAAAGCGTCCCGCCCGCGCGCTGCGCCGCCGCCCGAATCATGAGGTCGGCGAACCGCCCGTCCCCTTCGCGGTACTGCGCGGCGGCGTACGCCACGTCTTCCGCCGCTTCGACCGCCAGGCCCTCGGTCGCCGTCAGGTCTTCCAGCGCCGCGGCGATTTCGTCCCGGGCGCATCCATACGCCCGCTCCAGAACCGAAACCAGTTCCACAATGACTTCCCGGCACGCAAAACCGGGGGCTTCGCGGGTAAGCGATTCCAGAAGCTCGCGGGCAACCGCAGTCTGCTCCAGATCGTCGCAGACCAGGTACCGAACCAGCACGTTCGTGTCCAGCGCAATCATTGCTTGCATCCCTCCGCCGCGACGGCCTCGTCCATTTCCTCGATAGATACGACAGGCCCTTCGCGCTTCAGCGCGCCAAAAAGCCGGCCAATCGGGCGCACCGGCGTAATGCGCACTTCGTCGTCGAAAACAAGGTAGCGAACCTCGTCCCCTGCTTTTACCCCAAGCGCTTTACGAATGGGTTTTGGCAAAGTGGTTTGCCCTTTGCTTGAAATGGTGGAAGTATGCATGTGTTCAGGGTTTTTCCTTACTTTGGATAGATTTTCCTTGCTTTATACGAAAATACATGAAAAATATTAAAAAGTCAATATTTTAGTAAAAAGTATAACCGCCTTTACGGGCTAACGCGACACGCTGAGCAAAGTGATTTTAATCAGCGTATCCTTAGCCTTGCGCGTACCCGTGGCGCGATGGATACACGGAAACTTGCGTTTTTACATGTATTTCTGTAAAATACTTGCAGACGCTACCCTCTATGAACCCGAAGATGTCCCGTTTCTGTCTATCTGTGCTGGTGAGCGCTGGAGAATGCGGTCAACTACTTGTCCGCTTCCGATGGGCGATCGTTGCAATGCTGGTTTTTCCGGGCGGGCTTCTCCCTTCGCCCGCGGCGGCGCAGACTCCAAAAGTGTCGCTTGTTCTGACCAGAACAGCAGGCATTGAGCAGAACGGCGTCTCGGAAAACGGCGGCGAGATTGCCATGAGCGCAACGATGGACATCGCGTCCGCAAGCACGGTGACGATAACGATCGCGGTCGTCCCGGCGCCCCAGGATCCCCATGCCTACGACGGAAGGCTCCTGGTCGAAGCCAACAATGTCTTGACCATCCCCGCCGGCGCAACGGCGAGCACGGACTCGGTTACGATTTCTGTCGTTGACAACGCCGCCGACGAGCCCTCCGTTCAGGCCTACCATGCGACGGCGGCCATATCATTGGGCAGGTCTACCTTCCAGGAGTTTCTGGTCTATGACGACGACCCGCAACCGGTGCCGACGGTCGTACTGAACCCCTCGAAGCTGCCCGAGGCCGGCGGAGTTTCCACGGTTACGGTTACGATTTCCAATCCAACGAAGAGAGGCAATCTGGAACTGAACGTACAGGCGGCCGCATCGACGCTGCCGCCGTCGGGAGGAGACACGCTCCCCAATCAGGCCACGGCTAACGACGTGACGCTGAGTCAGAACAAGCGATTGACCATTGCGGCAGGTCAGACCCGCAGTACGGGAACGGTCACCATCACGGCGCAGCGCAATCCTGCGGTGACGCCGGACAGATACTTGCCCGTGCGCGTGCACAACATAAACCAGACTACGGTGCCCATGGACCATGGCCCGCCGCCGTCTAACAATGTGCTGCACGCGCTGTACGCCGCCACATCGCATTGGTTGCTGCTGGAACTCGAGGGCGATCCTCCTCCCGAGGTCTCCATTACTCCCCAAAGCGAGTGGATCTTCGAGGGCGACGACGCCGCATTCTGGGTCGTGGCGTCGTATGCTCCGCCAGCGGACTTGCCGATAAATCTTATCGCGGGGGGGGGGGTCCTTCCGGGGCCCAGAAACGTCGTCCTTTCCGCGGGAAGCGACTCGGTAGCCTGGTCGGTTTCAACGAAGGATAACTTCGACAGCGAGGAGCGCTTCGTCACTTTACAGCTCGAACCTGGCGCGAAATACAGTCGCAATCCGTCTCGCTCGAACGCGAAGGTTGAAGTGCGTAAACGGCCCGACCCCACCCCGGTGGCGTCGTTCGCCTCGGCGTCGTCGAGCGCGGGGGAGAGCGCAGGCGCGCGAAACATCCGGGTTAATCTCAATCCTGCGCCGAAATCCGCAATCACGCTGCGCTACGACGTGGGCGGCGCGGCGATGCCGGACAGCGACTACACAGCCCTCTCCGGGTCGGTCTCAATCTCGTCCGGCGCGTCCAGCGGCCACATTCCGGTGACGATCACGAACGACAGTGTGGACGAAAACGACGAAACGATCATACTGACCCTGAAGGACAGCGCCGGGTACACGGTCGGCTCTGCGAACCGCCACGTCTTGACCATCACCGACGACGATGACCTAACGCCTCCTGCGCCGACGGTGAATCTGTCGGTCTCGCCGAACCCGGTGCCGGAGGGGCAATCGGTGACCGTAACGGCGCGGCTGTCGAGGGCAATGTCGGAAAACGTAACCATCCCGCTGGTTCTCACGGCAGGTACAGCTGAATCGGGCGACTACGGCTCGCTGACGAGCATCGCGATCCCCGGCGGGCAAACGGAGGGAAAGGGGACTATCGCAACAACCGAAGACGCCGACGAGGACAACGAGACGTTCACGGTGGCGTTGGGCGCTCCGATGGACGGCGTGGCGCCGGGCAACCCCTCGTCGATGGAGGTTATGATTCTCGATCGCACGTCGCCTCCGACGACAACGCCCTCCAATCGTAATCCGACGCTGACGGCTTCGTGCGATCCGTGCAGCGTACCGCGCGGCGGCGAATTGCGCCTGACGGCGACGGCTTCGGACCCGGACGGCGACCCGTTGCGTTACGTCTGGAGCGCCGCGAAGGGCCGTTTCGCAGGACCCGCCGACGACGCAAACGCGCAATGGGTAGCGCCTCCGGAACTCGGAGCCATAACCATCCGGGTGGACGTTTCCGACAGCAGGGGCGGCACAGCGTCGGCCGAGGTCGAAATCGAGGTGGTCAACCTCCCGCCAGCGTTCGGGCAAGATGTCTATCGCTTCGAGTTGCAAGAGGGCGAGGACGGGCGACAGCGCCCGATCGATCTGGGCCGGGCGAGCGCCGAGGATCCCGACAACGACGAGCTGGCCTACGAGATCGCATCCGGCGACAAGGAACGCTTCGCGGTGGCGGCGCAGACCGGCATGGTGAGATACGTCGGCGCAGGCGAGGACTTCAAAACGGAGCCGAGCCGGTTCGAGTTGACGATGCGCGTACGCGACGGGTTCGGCGCGGAAGCCGAAACGCAGGTGGTGGTGACGGTGACCGATGTAAACACACCCCCCGAGGTCTCCGCTTCGTGCAATCCGTGCAGCGTACCGCGCGGCGGGAAGGTACGCCTGACGGCGACGGCTTCGGACCCGGACGGCGACCCGTTGCGTTACGCCTGGAGCGCCGCGAAGGGCCGTTTCGCAGGGCCCGCCGACGGCGCAAACGCGCAATGGGTGGCGCCTCCGGAACTCGGATCCATGACCATCCGGATGGACGTTTCCGACGGCAGGGGCGGCGCAGCGGCGGACGAGGTCGAAATCGAGGTGGTCAACCTCCAGCCAGCGTTCGGGCAAGATGTCTATCGCTTCGAGTTGCAAGAGGGCGAGGACGGGCGACAGCGCCCGATCGATCTGGGCCGGGCGGGCGCCGAGGATCCCGACGACGATGACGAGCTGACCTACGAGATCGCATCCGGCGACAAGGAACGCTTCGCGGTAGCGGCGCAGACCGGCATGGTGAGATACGTCGGCGCAGGCGAGGACTTCGAGACGGAACCGAACCGTTTCGAGATGACGGTGCGCGCGCGGGACGGCGTCGGAGGAGAAGCGCGCGCAGAAGTGGTGATCGAAGTAACCGACAAGAACGAGGCGCCCGAGGCGATGGACGACATGGCCGAGACGGTCGAGAACGAGGCGATAACAGTGGATGTGCTCGCGAACGATACCGATCCCGACGGAAACCGCCTGCGCGTCGAGACGGTGTCGACGCCCTCCAATGGAACGACGCGCATCGCGCCGGACGGCGGCGTGACGTACGCGCCCGCCGCGTACTGGTACGGCGTGGACACGTTCGCTTATGTCGTCTCGGACGGCGAAGGCCTTACGGCGACGGCAAATGTCGAGGTCGCCGTACGGCCTGTAAACGACGCGCCCGTGGCGACTGGATCTATCCCGGACCAGACGTTAGACGAGGGAGGCAGCACGATAGAAGTGGACTTGTCCCCGTTCTTCGACGACAAGGACGGGGACCCGCTGACCTACTTCGCGGAATCATCCGATCCTGACGTCGTAACAGTCGCGACAGCAGGAACGATCCTGACGCTGACGCCGGCGACGTACGGACCGGCTATGGTTACGGTGACAGTGGAGGATCCCGGCGGCCTCCGTGCGACGCAAGCCTTTCAGGTCAGCGTGAGCGATCGACCGCAGTACGCGATCCTTGAGAACCTGCTGGCCGCCACCGCGCGCGGCCACCTCGCGAGCCTGCGAACCGCGCTCGGGGACAATATCCGGGCGAACCCGTGTGAAGCACCCCGTCTCTCTGTGATGGGCCAATCCGTGCCGCTGGGGCGAAAGGCAGCAGCTACGATGCTGGAAACAACCCGGGACCGCGCCCGGTCGGCTGCGACCGCGCTGCGTTTGGAAACGGAAATCGAAAACCCCTCCGCCGATCCAGTTTTTTTCACGGCGCCCGGCGCGCAGTCGCCGCTCGAACGGGAATCAGCCGGCAGGGCGGCTGACCGGCGGGCGACAAGCGCCCGGTCGGTCCCCGCGCAGGCGCTCAGCTGGGGCGGCAGACAAGGCGGGACGGATTTCCTACTGTCGTGGGGCGGCGAAAACCGGGCAGGAGACGGGTGTTCGGGACGCGGGCGCTGGTCCCTGTGGGGCCAGGGAGACGTACAGAGATTCGAGGGAACGCCGGGCGTTCAGGGTTACGAGGCCGGCTACGACGGAGCGTTATCTACGGGATACGCAGGGATCGACGCGGGGCTTGGCAAGCGCTGGCGGGCGGGCGTGGCGCTGTCGCGAAGCAGAAGCGTCGGCGACTGGCGCGCAGGCGCCTCGAACGGGGAGCTCACGCAGACGATGACCGCGATCCATCCGTATCTGCGGTGGACCGGTAAATCCGCGTCGATCCTGGGCTCCGCGGGCGCGGGCAGGGGCGACGCCGAGAACCTGCGGGAGTCGGGACGACTCGGCGCGAGCGCCATGAATCTCCGGCTCGGCCTTGTCGAACTCAAGAAGCGTCTCGGGAAGCCGGGCGGGCTCGACTTCAGCCTCCTGGGCGATGCTGCGTGGGCCGCGCTCTGGACCGACGATGGCGCCGAAACCATCGACGGACAGGACGTCCGGGTCAACCAGATCCGGATCGGAGCCAATCTGTCGCTACCCACGCGACTCGGCAAGGCCGCGCTGACGCCGTTCGGGAATGTGTACGCGCGCCGCGACGGCGGAGCAGGCCAAAACGGCTCCGGCGTCGAGGTGGCCGGAGGCCTGCGGGCCGTACTCGGCGTCGTGCGCCTCGATGCGAAAACCCGTATGCTCGCGATCCACTCAGCGGCCGGCTATAGCGAACGGGGCGCGGCGCTCTCGCTTGCCTTCGGACGGCAGGGCGGCGAGGGCCTTTCGCTTTCCGTCTCGCCGCGATGGGGCGATCCGACCACCGGCCTGGGCGCGCTCGACCGCGACCCCGGGAACCACCGCAACCCGAATTACGACCGCTGGACGCTCGATGCGCGCGGAAGCTACAGAATCACATTGCCGGATGGCCGAAGGCTGGAACTCTTCAGCGGCTACAGCGCCCTGACCCGAATTGGCGTCGGCCTCACATTGGACCGGGCGGGACGGATGGATTAGGCGAGGCGGATGAATCAGAGGGGCCGGCATTACGCGTTGGCAGCGGTTTCCCGCAAAAAGCGCAATACGAATCACCGGGCGCGTCGCTGCCCCGCTCGTAATCTTCCCGTACTTTCCGGGCGGGTTGCGCACCCGCATAAAACCGCCCGACTTCCACCCCCACGATGCCTGTCGGAACCGCAATAATGGCGTACCCGGTAAACATGAGCAGCACCGCCAGCATTTGTCCAAGCGGCGTGGACGGCGCAATATCCCCGTATCCGACCGTCGTAACCGTTACGATGGCCCAGTATACCCCGCGCGGAATGCTCGTGAAGCCCGAATCGCCGCCCTCGATGACGTACATCAGCGATCCGGCGATAATCACGATGGTAGAAACGGTCAGCATGAACACCATGATTTTCTGTCGGCCTGCCCGCAGCGCCGTATAAAGCACGTTCTCCGCCCGCAGGAACCGCGCCAGTTTGAGTACGCGAAACACCCGCAAGAGGCGCAATACGCGAATCGTAAGCAGAAAACGGCCCGGCGGAAAAAGAAGCCCGATGAACGTGGGCAGAATGGAAAGCAGGTCCACGACGCCGAAAAAACTCGTCGCATAGGACCAAACCTTGCGGGCGCTGTAGAGTCGCAGCGCGTATTCCACCGTAAACAAAATGGTGAATATCCATTCCAGCAACGCCAGTTCGGGCCCCCATGCTTCGGATATGGCCGCCACGCTGTCCAGCATCACAACCACGATGCTCAACAGGATCGCTACGATGAGCGCCACGTCGAAATAATTCCCCGCCCGGGTGTCGTCCCCGAAAATAAAGCCCTCCATGCGATCCCGGAAGGGCGAACGGCCAGAGGCGGGCGGATCGGATGACTTGTTTGTATCGGGCATGCCGGCCAGGAAGATACGCTGATTAAGCAGGATATTCTGATCGGGGCGGCTACGCGCCGCCCTCTTTTCGCCCTTTCCAGACAGAAAATGCGGCGGCGCCCAATGCGATCAGGATCAGGGGCGCCATAAAATATACTGCGTTTTGCGCGTTTTTGGCGAAGGACAGGCCGATCCCCGAATCCGCGCCGGAAGCAAGCACGAGACACGCCGCATACGCCGCGTAATACGCTGCGAGCATCCCGCCTTCCCAGCGGGAGATTTGCCCTTTCGTAAGAAAAAGCGGCGCGCACGCCAGCGCCGCCAGCGCCATGATCGGCAAATCGAACCAGACGACGTCTTCCGAAAGCGGCACCCCTCCCGAAGACAGCGCGCCCGCCAGTCCCAGCACGCCAAGCAAATTGAACAGGTTGCTCCCCACCACATTGCCCACGGCGATATCGCGTTCGCCTCGCAGGGTGGCCACCACAGACGTAGCCACCTCCGGCAAGGACGTTCCCGCCGCCACTACGGTGAGGCCGATGGTGAGATCGCTTACGCCCAGGCCGGTCGCGATGGCCGTGGCGCCCTGCACGATCCAGTCCGCCGACGGAATAAGCAAGACGAAACCAACCACGAGGAAAAACGCGTCCCGCGCGCGGAAGGCAGGGCGCGACGCCACAGACAAAGCGCTTTCCACGGCTCCTCGCCGCCCGCTGCGCACCTTCCATGCGATGTACGCTGCGAGCGCAAGGCAAAAAACCACGCCTTCCAGCCTGCCGATCCGGCCATGCAGCAAGCCCAGTGCCATCGCCGCCCCCGAGGCCGCAATCATCCAGGACAAATCCGCGCGGATGAATCCTTTCGCAGCGACGAGCGGGGCCGCCAGCGCGGACACGCCCAGGATAAAGAACGTATTGAAAATATTGCTCCCCACGACATTGCCCACCGCAATGCCCGTCTCTCCGGCGAGCGCCGCCCGGAGCACGACGGCGAATTCGGGCGCGCTGGTGCCGAGGGCGACCACGGTCAGGCCCACGACCAACGGGGTCATCCCAAGCGCGCGCGCCAGCCTGGAGGCGCCCCGCACGAACAACTCGGCCCCGCCAAGCAGCAGGAGGAGCCCAACGAGGCATTGCAAATAAGCCATGGGCATGGGTAGGGTTCAAAGGCTGCAAAGTTACGGCATATCCCGCTGATTTTTCAGGAAGAAAATTGAGCCAATTCCGGCATGCTATTTGCTTTGTATACAAGGCAAAGGCGTATTTTCGCTTTGCGCGCCCGGAAATATCCCGGATTACAGATATATTCGGGCGCCGACATCCCGACCCCATGCACGATCTCCCCCGCTTCGTCATGCACGCCATACGCCCCTTTTTCGTCTCGCTCGCCCTGCTGTTTCTCCTCGTTTCCGTCGGATTCCAGGCAAGGAACGCGGCGGCGCAAACGGCGCAACGCGCCGCTCCCCGCGCCGAACCCGACGCCTACTGGATTTTTCTGGACGGGAAACCGGATGCGCCCCGGACGGAGATCAGCGAACGGGCCCGGGCGAGACGGGCGCGGCGCGGCCAACCGCAAGCCACGGAAATGGACCGCAACGTTTCGCCGACGTACCTGCGCGCGCTCAAGGAGGCGGGCGCAGAAATCCGAACGGAAAGCCGCTGGCTGAACGCGGTAAGCGCGCATCTGACGGAGGAGACGCTTTTTCGGCTGCGCGAGATGGATTTCGTGCGGGAAATACGGCCGGTGGCCCAGGGAAAGCACAAGATTCCCGATCCGGTTTCGGATGCGCCGCCTTCCACCCACTCCGCCAAAACAGGCCACAACCTCTACGGCCCCTCCCGAGAGCAGCTCGAATTGATGAACGCCATCGAACCGCTGGAACGGGGAATCAACGGCAAAGGAGTGCGCATCGGGTTTCTGGACACGCCGTTCGCGAACTTCGACCATACGGCGTTCGACGCCCTTAAAAAAGAGAACCGCCTCATCGCCGTTCGGAATTTTACGGGCCGCACAGACGATCACGAGCCGCACGGCATGAACGTGGCCTCCACCACGGTAGGATACCAGGAGGGCGCCCTGATCGGTCCGGCGCACGGGGCCGAGGTGCTTGCCGCCGTCACGGAATATGCGCCGACGGAAACGAACCGGGAAGAGGATAACATGGTCGCCGGCCTCGAATGGATGGAAAGCGAGGGCGTGGACGTGGTGAACATCTCCCTTGGTTATTCGGAATTCGACCGCGGACAGCGAAGCTACGCGGTAAGCGACATGGACGGAGATACGGGCATTACGACCATTGCCGTAGACAAGGCGGCGGCCCTCGGCGTCGTGGTGGTGACGAGCGCAGGCAACGAGGGAAGGTGTGGAAATCCGCGTTTTTGCTGGTACTATGTCTCGACGCCCGCCGACGCAGATTCCGTCATTACGGTGGGCGCCGTGAACAGGAATTCTATCGTTGCATCGTTCAGTTCGCGCGGCCCTACGGCCGACGGACGCAGGAAGCCGGACGTTGCCGCCCTGGGCGTCTCCGCGTACGTAGGCGAACCCGGCAATCGGTTCAGCTACGCGAACGGCACATCCTTCTCCGCGCCGCTTGTGACGGGGGTCGTCGCGCAAGTCCTGCAGGCGAACCCGGACCTGGGCCCCATAGCGGTGCGCGACATCTTGCGCCAAACGGCCCATCAGGCGGACAAGCCCGACAATGTCCTGGGTTGGGGCGTCGTCAACGCGGGCGAAGCGGTCCGGATGGCGGAAAAGATGGCCGGCGGCCTCGTTTCGGCGGCGAGCGACGAAGTACCCGCCGAAACCGCGCTTCTCGGCAATTATCCCAATCCCTTCAACCCGGAAACCACCATCCGGTATACGCTGGAGCAAGCAGGGCGCGTACGCCTTGCGGTGTACGACCTGCTGGGCCGGGAGATAGCGATCCTCGTGGACGGCCAGCAAGCCGCCGGAGCGCACCGGATACGCTTCGAGGCAGGGACGTTGCCCGCAGGCGCGTACGTCTACCGGTTGCAGACGCCGGACAAGGTCGCGGCCAAAACCATGCTGCTCGTCAAGTAAACCACGGGCAGAAAATCCGACAAGGGAGCGCGGCGGCTACACCTGCGAATAGGGCGCGGGACGGAGCACGTAGCTGCTGATGGCCGAAACGGTTTCCGCGTAGTATGGGTCCGCGCTAAGCGTTTTCCAGTCCGGGTGGGCAAGGAATTTCGCCCAGGCTTCCTCGCGGGCGGCCATGCTTTCGAACGCGAGCAGGTAGGTCAGGTTCGGGAGCTGCTCGCCTACGAGGGCTTCCCCGAAAAAGACCGGGTGCAAGCCCACTTCCCGGAAAATCGGAATCTCCCCGTTGTCGAACATCTCGATCTTGCGTATCCCCGCCTCGTCGCTCTGGCTTTCGTAAACGCGCAGTTCGAAGACCCTGCCCGCAGAATCGATGGGCGTTTCGAGGACGGGCATGCCGTCGAACGCCTTGAAAAGCGAACTCTCGTACCGGACATAGGACGGGTCGGCCATGGAACGCTTCAGGAAGCCTTCGCCCGCCTCCATGTAGGCGGCGTCTTCGGCCAGGCGGCGGCGGACGCCCACTGCGGACGCCAGGTCCGGGTGCGGCAGCAACACGTACGCCGAGGGCGCGTTCGGGCCGTGCACGACCGTAAAAGCGCCCACCGGTTCGACGCCGAGGCGATTCAGGGCCGGCACGGCCACCTCGCCCCAGAACGCATGAAAGGCCTTCTGCGCGGATACGTTGCGCAGGCGATAGCGGCGCAGTTCGTAGTACTGCGGCGACGGGGCCATCGCGCCGAGGGCGGCGCGCGACAGGGCCAGCGGAGCCAGCGCGGCGGGAAGGGCCGAGGCCAGCAAGGTACGTCTGTCAATCATAGGAAGGTCGGGTCTTTTTGCGTAATGCGTACGAAAGAAAAGGAATCGGGCAGCGGCGAGGCGTAGCCCGCGCCTGTGCGATGCGGCGGGCAAGGCAACCTACAGGGATACTTCGAAAGCGATGAGCTGGTTGGACATCATCACGGGTACGTACAGCATCTGCGTGTCGGCGACGAATTCCACGTCGGCGGTGCCTTGTCCCGGCGCGCGCAACAGGGTCAAACCCGTTCCGTCCCGGTAATGCAGCAAGCGCCCGCCGCCCCAGTCCGACACGAACAAGCCGCCCGCGCCGTCCGGCTCAATGGCGTCCAGCGCGCCTTCCGGCTCCGTGCCATGCAAGGCGCGCACGCTTTGGTCCGCAAGGGAAACCGCTTGCAGATACCGGGCGCCGCCCGGCTCTTCCGCCGTGGAATCTCCCGCCGCGACGTACAACTCGTCCCCGACCACATGCACCCCGTTCGGCATGAGCACGTTCTCGTGCGCCAGCCAGACGTCGAACGCGCCGTCCTTGAGCGCATAGACCTTGCTGAAACGCGAATCGGATACGTACACCGCGCCGTCGGGGCCCACGGCCACGTCGTTCAGGTATACTTCGTCTGCCGGCGCCGCATGCCGGGCGGCGATTTCCCCGGAATCAAGATCGATTTCCAGCAGCGCGTTTTCGTCCGACACGTACAGGACCCCCTCGCCGAGCGCCATGCCCTTGGGCGCGGCCAGGCCGGACGCCCACATGGAATCCACGGACGTTCCGTCCAGGGAAACCCTGGAAATATGGCCCGGTCCCTCGAAATTGATGCTCGAAACGTACAGTACGCTCCGCTCGGCATCGTAGATAACCGATTCCGGGCGGTTGAGACCGGCCTCAAGCACCCAGACTTCCGTCAATTCGACCGAGTCGGGCATTGCGGCCAAGGGCGCTTCTTCATGGGGCGTTTCCGATTCGGCGGTCGCCTGGCATCCGGCGAAAAGCCCGACAAGCAGGGCGGCGGCAAGCGCGAAGGAAACGTTCCGGAGCACAGGATTCGAAGGCAAGCACATGGGTTTCAGGTCGCAAAGCGACGGGTTGGTTCAAAGGAAATAACGACAGTGCAAAATACGAAAGGGGCGGAACCGAGACCGCGCGGGCGACGCGCCCCGGTTCGTTAAGGTGGTTTTGATCAGCGTATTATTCTACCATGAACAGAACGTCGGGCTCCGGCGCGGGATGCCAGTCCGGCGTGCCGAACCAGTCGTGCATTTCCTGCACGAACGGCTCCACGACGTACTCCGGTTCGGGATAGATTCCCCGATCCCCCGTGTCGGCGATCCAGCCGTCCAGCGCGGCCCGCATCGCAATGAGCGCGGCCCGGTGCTCCGGGTTTTCGGAGTCCGCCAGGTTTTCCAGTTCGTGCGGATCGGCCTTCGTATCGTACAATTCCTCGTACGGAACCGGCTCCATCAGCCGGGCGGGGGCGCCGGTAAGCAGTCCCTCGGCATGGAGCTGCCGCATCAGCGGTTTCACCAGAAAACATTTCTCCTTGTACCGGTTCAGCGTCAGGAATCCTTCGCGGGGATAGTAATTCCGGATATAGTGGTAGCGGTCGTCGCGGACGGATCGGAGGCGGGCCACCGTTTCGTCGATGCGGTCGCGGGCGCTGAAAGCGTACGTACGCGCCGGATCGGGCCGGTCTCCGAAAAAGTTCAGGCTTTGCATCCCGAAAGGCCGTTCGACGCCCGCCATCCAGAGCGTCGTGGCCGTCAGGTCGAGGAGGCTCACCACGCCCTCGTGCATGCCGCCGGGGACGTATTGGGGCGGGGCGGGAAACGCATCCGGCCAGTGGATAATCATGGGCACGTGGATGCCCACGTCCCACACCCAATGAATGCCCCGCGCCGTGAGCCGTCCGTTGTCTCCGAAAAACACGACGATGGTATTCTCTGCCATCCCTTCTTCCCGCAACGCTTCCAGAATCCACCCCACCCGCACGTCCATTCCCGAAATAGAATTCAGGTACCGGGCCCATTCCTCGCGCGCCACCGGATGATCCGGGTAATAGGGCGGCGGATTCGCGTTCTCCGGCGTAGCGATCTGCGGATGCCACTCCTCCCCGACCCACGGTACGCGTTCTTTTTCCGCGGATTTTCGATCATAGATGTCATATTCCGCCTCGGGCGTGTTGATCATGGCGAAGAACGGCTGGTTCGCTTGCAGGTCGGACCAGTCCGAGGTGTCGTACAGCGGACCTTCGTTCACGAAATTCAGGTCCAGCTTGCCCGTGCCCACTTCGCGGTCCCCGATGTGCGTAACGTTGGCCGTGTAGTACCCCGCGTCCGAAAGCCGATGGGTGAGCGGACGAACGCCTTCCGGCAAACGATAGTCGTCGTCCCGGTGGGACCGCATGTGGTGCATGTCGGTCGTGGTCTGGTACATCCCGGTCATGAAGGCGGAGCGGCTGGGCGCGCACACCGGCGACGTGGCGTATACGTTCGTAAAGCGCAGTCCGCCCTGCGCCAGCCCGTCCAGGTTCGGGGTGGCCACCTGCTCCATCCCGTAGATTCCAAGGTCGAGCGCCAGATTTTCGCCCACGATCCAGAGAATATTCGGACGATCCGGCTGGGGGGGAATGGGTTCGCGGGGGCCGGCGCCTGCTTGCGTTTCCGGCGCGGCGGCGAAGACGGCGGCCACGAAAAGAATACAGGAAAAAATAGCGCAACCTGTTGCGGCGCAAAGGATTTTCGGGCGTAACATAAACATGTTTTTGGCTACGGATTTGCTATGTGGTCCAGCGGCGGGAAAATGCGCTACCGGCGAAAGGTTTCGGATACGAACGCCAGCACCTCCGGCAGCGAATCGCGCCAGTAGCTCCACGAGTGGCCTCCGTTCCGAATCCGGAATTCGTGCGGAATCTCGCGGCGACGCATCTCGATATGCGCCAGGGAATTCCCTTCGTACAGAAAATCGTCGTCCCCGCAGTCGATGTACCAGCGCACGGCCTTGACGCTATCCGCAGGCAGGCTCTTTATCAGTTCGACGGCGTTGTGCCTCCCGATCCAGTCCATAATCTCTTCTTCGGAAAGCTCGGGGTCCTCGGGAGACCGCCACCGGTTGAAATCTTCCATGGAGGACGGCCCCACATAGGCGCTAAGGGGCGCGGACGAGGCAAACAGGTGGGGCCTGTGCAGCGCGTACATGAAACTGCCCCCGCCCCCCATCGACAGGCCCGCCACGGCGCGGTATTGCTTCTCCCGCCGGATCCGGTACGTGGATTCCACATGCGGCATCAGTTCCTCGAAGAAAAAATCTTCGTATCGCCAGTCCGCCCCGGCGGCGTTGAAATACCCGAGGCGGCCCGTAAAGGCGTCCGGCATCACCACGATCATGGCCGTGGCCTTGCCGCTCGAAATGGCCCGGTCGGCGATATGCCGCACCTCTCCGTACTGGATCCACCCGGTCTGGTCGTCTCCGGCGCCGTGCAGCAGGTAGAGCACGGGGTAGCTTCGCTCGGAAATATGGTAATCCGGGGGCAGGTAGACGGCGTACTTCCGCTCGCCGCCCAGAATGTCGCTGTGCATGGAGAGGTTGTCGTACACGGCCCCCCGCTCCACGCCCTGGGCGGAAGCGGGCCGAAAGCAGGCGAACGCCCAGAGCGCGGCGATGCACCATAGCGCGGCCAGGGCGCCGGATCGCATGGACGTTGCGAAGAGTACGAGACGTCTTGGAGAAAAGGACATGGGAAAAAGGATTTAGCCCTGGAGGGCGTTCAGGAAATCGAAACTGGTTTGCAGCATGTTCACGGGGTCGGGAGCCAGGTCGCGCTCGACGTAAAAATGCTCGACGCCTGCGGTTTTCGCCTCGGCGACGATGGCCGCAATGTCCAGTACGCCCGCGCCCGGCGAAGCCATGAACGGAAAGAGTTCCATCCATTCCTGCGGATTGTCCCCATTGCCCTCGAAGCGCACCAGCTCGGTCATATCCTTGAGGTGCATGAGGCGGTAATGGTCCGGCCAGTTTTGCAAGTACTCGACAGGATCGGCTCCGCCGGCCACGGTCCAGTAAATATCCATTTCAAGCGCGACGACGGACGGATCCAGGCGCTCCAGCAGGATATGCATGGGGATCGCGCCGTCCACCTCCTGCAAGCCGTAGCCGTGGTTATGGTACAGGAACCGGAATCCGCGTTCGACCGCCCGCCGCCCGATCTCGTTGAATTCGTCCGCAAGGCGGCGATAATCGTCGAGCATGGCGCGCTCTTCTTCGGGGATCGCCGCAATGCCTGCATAGCCGGCGCCAAGCATTTGCACGGCTTCGGCGGTTTCGTCGATCCGCTCGCGCAGCGTATCCAGATCGATATGCAGGGACGGCACGGAAAGGCCCGCGTCGTCCAGCAGGCTCCGCAGGGCCTCCGGCTCCATGCCGTAATAGCCGCTCACGCTGAATCCCAGTTGCGGCGTGATGGCCGCCCACATTTCATGCGCGGCGGATACGCTGAACGGATACGGGCCGTAGATTTCTATCTCCTTGTAGCCTATGTCGGCCAAAAGGCGCGCCGTCCCCTCGAAATCCTCTTCGAGAAGATGCGGAATGGAAAAAAGGCCCAGCCCCACGCGCTCGACGAGGGACGTCACGGCAGGGGGTTCCTCGGAGGTTTCGTCGGAAGCGGAGGCGCATCCGGCGACGTAAAGCCCGGCGGCGCCGGCGCCCAGCAGGTTGACGAAAGCGCGACGATCAATCATGATTTATGTGGAGAATGTGCGAGGGAAAGACCTGGTGGAACGTTCCGGGAACAGGGCGAAACGCCGCGTTTGCCCGTGTTTCTCCGGAGCAAGGACGCGCCGGAAGCCGGGCGCCGGGCATATAATGTATAATAACAAACGTAAAATGGCTAATATTACGAGAAGACGCCGTGGCGGCCCGGGGGCGTTTTACGATCCGGCCACGGGCGAACGCCGGGCGACGCGCCCTCTGCATCTTCAGGAAATTAACTTTAATATAATGACGAAAATCATTGCCCCGCAAGACGTTATGCGCCTTTATCGATGTACGGACGGGCCGCGGGCGGAGGTGAACGGCCGCTTTTTCGCGCTTCGGGACGATGACTGGGACGATCTCTTCAACGATCCCTCGCTCCGCGAGCGCCTGGCGAAAAGCGCCCGCCGCGCGCCGGAAATTCCTCCCCCGCGCCCGGAAGAATTGCTCGCTCCGCTCGGACGGCAGGAAGTATGGGCCGCCGGCGTAACCTACTGGCGCAGCCGAACCGCCCGCATGGCGGAATCCGAACAGGCCGCCGACGTCTACGACCGGGTGTACGCGGCGGCGCGCCCCGAGCTGTTCTTCAAGGCGACGCCGCGACGGGTCGCCGGACCAGGCGGAGCCGTGCGCATTCGGCGGGATGCGTCCTGGAGCGTACCGGAGCCGGAACTGGCCGTCGCCGTCAACGCGGCGGGCAAGGCGGTCGGCTACGCCATAGGGAACGACATGAGCGCGCGCGACATCGAGGGGGAGAATCCCCTGTATTTGCCGCAAGCCAAGGTGTACGACCAGTGTTGCGCGCTGGGGCCGTGCCTGCTCGTTTGCGGGGAGCCGCTGCCCGCGGACACGACGATCCGGCTTCGGGTGGAGCGCGGCGGCGACGCGGCCTTCGAAGGAAGCACGACCCTCGCCGAACTGCGCCGCTCCGTCGAGGAACTGGTTTCCTGGCTCTTTATCGACCAGTCCTTCCCGGACGGCTGTTTCCTCTTGACCGGCGCCGGCGTCGTGCCGCCCGACGATTTTACGCTTGCGCCGGGGGACCGCATCCGAATCGCCATCGACCCCATCGGCGTCCTGGAGAACCATGTCGTGCAGGAGGCGGCTTAGCGCGGCGCCGCCCGGGCGGGCTACAAATCCAGCGCGTCCGCGTCTGCGGCATGGTTCATGATAAAACGGAACCGCGCCGAAGCGTCTTTCCCCATCAGGTCCGAAATGGTGCGCTCGGTGTCAAGGCGCTCCGCCTCGTCGATGCGCACTTGCAGCAACATGCGTTTTTCGGGGTCGAGGGTCGTTTCCCGCAGGGTGGCGGGCATCATTTCCCCAAGCCCCTTGAAGCGCTGCACCAGAATGTCCCGGCGGCCCTTTTTCTGCCGCTCGATCTTGCGCAGGATGCGGTCCTTCTCCGCCTCGTCAAGCGCCCACCAGGTTTCCCGCCCCGCATCCAGCCGGTACAGCGGCGGCTGCGCAATGTACGCAAAGCCTTCGGTAATGAGCGGGCGCATGTACCGATAGAAGAAGGTCAGGAGCAGCGTGGCGATATGGTGCCCGTCGGAATCCGCGTCCATGAGCAGGATGACCTTGTGATATCGAAGCCGCGCAGGGTCCAGTTCGTCCCCCATGCCGCACCCCAGCGCCTGCGCCACGTTCGAGAGTTCCTTGTTGTCGCGCACCTTGCTGGCCGCGTGCTGCTCGGCGTTCAGCACTTTGCCGCGCAAGGGCAGCACGGCCTGGAACGTTCGATCCCTGCCCTGCTTGGCCGATCCCCCGGCGGAATCCCCCTCTACGATGAACAGTTCGCTTTTCGTCGGGTCCGTGGACGAGCAATCCGCCAGTTTGCCGGGGAGGTTCAGCCGGTGGCTGAGGCCGTTCTTGCGGCGGACGTCGCGGGCGGCGGCGCGGGAAGCGCGGCGGGCCTTCGCAGACTGTATGACGCGCGCGGCGATCGCCTCCCCCGTCGTAGGATGCGCGTTCAGAAACCGCTCCAGTTCCAGGCGCATGGCCCCCGCGACGATCGAGCGGGCGCCCGGATTGTTCAGTTTTTCCTTGGTCTGCCCCTGAAATTGCGGTTCGACCATGAACAGATTCAGGATGGCGACCAGGCCCTCCCGAATATCGTCCGCCGCAATGTCGAGGTTCTTCGGCAGCAAGTCGTGCGTTTCCATGTAGGCCCGCACGGCGCTGCGAACCGCATCGCGAAATCCCTGTTCGTGGCTGCCCCCTTCCTTCGTGGGAATGCCGTTGACGAAAGAAACGACCTGTTCGCGGGGCGCTTCGGTCCATTGCAGCGCCACCTCCACGCGGGCGCCGTCCGTCATGCCTTCCTGAAGCGCCAGAAACGGCTCCTCGTGCACGGGCCGCCCCCCCAGCGCCTTCACGCGTCGGGCCAAAAACTCCGCAATGCCGCCTTCGTGGCGATATTCCCGGCGGCTCCCGTCCATTTCGTTGCGAAATACGATGCACAGGGCGGCGTTCAGATAGGTTTTTATTTCCAGATTCTGGCCGATGGCTTCGGGATCGAACGCCACGGATTCGAATATCTCCAGGTCGGGCCGGAAATGGATCGCCGTGCCGGTTCCCCTGCCGTTTTCCCTGATCTTGCGTACGGCGGCAAGCGGCGCGCCCCGCGCATAGCGCTGCTCCCAGACGGCCCCGTCGCGGCGGACCGTGACCGTCATCTCCTCGGACAAGGCGTTCACCACCGAGGCGCCCACCCCGTGCAATCCGCCGGAAGCGATGTAATTCGTCTGGTCGAATTTGCCGCCCGCATGTAGCGTCGTCATGATGAGTTCGAGGGCGGAAATCTTTTTGCCGGGATGAATGTCCACCGGAATGCCCCGGCCATTGTCCGACACCGTTACGCTGCGGCCGTCCGCGTGGAGCGTCACCTCGATGTGGGACGCATAACCATTGGTGGCTTCGTCCACCGCGTTGTCCACGATTTCCCAAAGCAGATGGTGCAGGCCCGCCTTGCCCGTGCCGCCCACGTACATCCCCGGCCGCTTGCGCACCGGATCCAGCCCTTCCAGCACCTGAATGTCGGCGCCCGTATAGGTTTGCGCGCTGCTCATAGCCGAATTTCCACGGGTTCGGGTACGACGCGGGCCACATGCCCCCGCTTGATGATGGCCTTGCCCCGGTTGCCGCGCCGGGAAACTTCAAACTTGGTGGTTCGGATCGTTTCGGTGCGGCCCCGGCTCGTTTCGACCTTCAGCCCGGCGCGGGCCGCATTGGAAAGCGTACACCCCATCACCCTGTCGTCCGCGGCGAGGCGCATGGCGATGACCCCTTTCGCCGCGCTCTTGAAGAGTGGAATCTGTGAAACGGGGAAAATAAGGGCGTACCCGCCTCTTGAAGCAAGGCACGCGTTTTCGTCGCCCGCCGCAGGTTCGGCGCTTACCACCTCGTCGGCGCCTTCCAGTTTGGCGTAACTGCGCCCCTTGCGGGTAGAGGGTTCCGCGAAACCGTCTATCGGCATGCGCACGGCCTGTCCGGCGCTCGTTACGGCCACGAAGCAGGACTCCTCTCCGCCGCGCCCGTTCTTCGCAAACAGTTCCGGTGCGGACTCCGGCAGGACGATGGGCTTCGGAAGCGCCCGCGCATCGAACGAAACCACCCCGACGATATGCTCCTTGTCGGAAAAATCGAAGAATTTCTGGACCGGATCCCCGTAGCCGGTCGTGTTCGGAAGCGTATCTGCGCGCAGCGAATAACACCGCCCGAAATTGGTGAAAAATCCCACCGAACCCCGGGTGGAGACGGGCAATATCCACCCCGCGCTGTCCCCCTCGCGGACACGGACGCTGTCGATGTCCGCATACGTGCGCTGCCGCTTGATCCAGCCGTCGCGGGTAACGATGGCGTAGCAATCTTCGGCCACGATATAATCCTCGGCGTCGTACGCAAGCGCCTGGTCCGGCCCGGCGATGCGCGTTTTGCGGTCCGTGCCGAACGCAGCGGCGGTCTCGGCGATTTCCGAGCGCACCAGCGCCCATTGCTTGTCTTCGGAGGCCAGGATGGCCCGTACGTCCGCCGCCCGCGCCAGTTTATCCGCCAGTTCCCGGCGAATCTCCTCCATTTCCATCCGGGCCAGTCGGTAGAGTTTGATTTCGAGGATGGCGTCGGCTTGCTCTTCGTCCAGGTCGAAGCGACGCATGAGGCGGGCGGCAGCGTCCTTCCGGTCCTCGGACGCGCGAATGAGCCGGATCGCCTCGTCGAGGGCGTCGAACAGTTTCTCGAAACCGCGCAGGAGGTGGATGCGCCGCTCCAGGCGTTCGAGCGCATAGCCCAGGCGGCGCGTCGCCACATGCAGGCGAAAGGCCAGAAAAGCCCGCAGCGCTTCGCCCAGATTCACCTTCTTCGGCGTGGGAACCAGCGGATTTTCCGTTGGCGCAAGGCACGTCATATCGACATGGTAGCGCTTTTGCAGATCGGTATGGCGCAGGAGATACGCAATGGCCGCCTCCGGGTCTGCGCCGCGCCGCAGCTCCAGCACGACGCGAACATCCTCCGTCGACTCGTCGCGCACGTCGGAGAGTTGCGGCACCCGCTCGTTGACGATGTGCTCGGCGATTTTTTCCACGAGCGCCGCCTTGTTGACCATATACGGAACGGAGGCGATCACAATGCGGCTCTTCCCTTCCATGGCGTAGTCGCCGCGCAATTCCACCGCGCCCTCTCCGGTGCGGTAGATTTGCAGCAATTCTTCGGGCGTATTCAGAATGCGTCCGGCGGTGGGAAAGTCCGGCCCCGGCACATGCTCCGCCAGCGCTTCTATGGACGCCTCCGGGCAGTCTATCAGATGGACGAGCGCGTCCGCCACTTCGCGCAGGTTGTGCGGGGGGATTTTCGTGGCCATGCCCACCGCGATGCCGTCCGCCCCGTTGACGAGCAGGTTGGGGACGCGGGACGGGAGGACGACCGGTTCGTCGTAACTACCGTCGAAATTGGGCCGGAAATCCACCGTGTCCTGCCGGATTTCTTCCAGCATTTCCACGGCCAGCGGGCGCAACTTGACTTCGGTGTACCGCATGGCGGCAGGGTTGTCCCCGTCGATGGAGCCAAAATTGCCGTGCCCGTCCACGAGCGGGTCGCGCAGGGAGAAATCCTGGGCCATCCGCACCATGGCGTCGTAAATAGCGGCGTCGCCGTGCGGGTGGTACTTGCCCATCACCTCCCCCACCACGGCGGCGCTCTTGCGATAGCGGGCGTCCGGGGTCAGCCGCAGGTTCGCGTACATGGCGTACAGAATGCGCCGCTGCACAGGCTTGAGGCCGTCGCGGATATCCGGCAGGGCGCGGCTCATGATGACGGACAGCGCATAGTTCAGGTAGCGCTCCCGGGCCGTTTCCTGAAGGGATATGGTTTCGACGATGGGCATGGCGGAGGTTCAGGGGGCGCGGCGGGCGGCGGGGTTCAGGGGGTGCGGCGGGCGGCGGGGTTCAGGGGGTGCTGTCCTGGATTTTATAATTTAATGCAATAACGGATATTGAAATATCGCGGTTGCGGGCTGCATCCGCCGGAAATATGGGCAATAACGGAATCATAGGCCGTAAGATACGCATTGGAATCGTGAAAAGCCAGTGCCGGAAGGCAAAAATTTACGGCTTCCGCACGGTTTGATGCGGACGGGCGAATTGGGGCAACCTAAATTATTTAGGCTGGAAATTTTTGACTTAGGGCCTGTTAACACTAAAGCAATGCATCGACGATAAGCACGAAGACGACGAAGCCGAGGAATATGACATCGAGTTTTTCGAAGCGCGAGAAGATGCGCCGATACCCCTTCAGGCGCCGGAACAAGCGCTCGATCTCGTTGCGCC
>JAJECT010000029.1 GCA_022821845.1 Rhodothermales bacterium
TATCGCTTGATATCTCGCCCTCGCAATACTGGCTTGATGATTTCAGCGGAACGAGGATCTTCGGCAACCAGTGCTTCTTTAGTTTCGTTATCAATGATAAAAGCGGCGTTTAGTCCCGTAGTTATTCCTCTGTAAATATCAATATCCCATTCTTTCAGTGGTGTTCCTATAGCTTCCATCTTTTCCATAATTGACCATTCGGTCATGGACAACCCTATCCAAGGCTTTTGTCCTTTTAAGCGTAATCTTCCCCATAAAGGTATCGATGGGGGGAAAGTTTTATCTGATAAACGATCCATGTCTATAGCCTTGCCATTAATATTATGACGTCCAGCACGTAGTATCAATATGTTGGTGTCAACAATAGCATTGGCAAAAACATCCTTACCCATCTCCAATAGAGAAAGTGGTGTATGTTCTTCAGAAAAATAATGTCGCAAAAATTTTCCATATTCTGCCTTAAGCCAACTATTAGAAGTAATGTAAACCAAAACACCTGTGTTAGATTTTAGTAATTGAGATCCACGTTCATAGAAGAGTTGATATATATCACCAGTTCGAGCAAATGTCTTGTAATCAATATCTTTATAATATTTACCCAGCTTACCGCTATTTTTTTGTAACTGAATATAAGGAGGATTCCCAATTATTATATCGAATCCTTTCTTCATTCCAAACATATATTCCGGTTCAAACCAATCTGCGCAAGTGTTTTGATCATAGGGATTCCAATGAGCTATTTTTTCTGCGACGGCGGATAAAAAACCAGCATTTTGTAATTCCATTGCCAATTTTTTACGGAGTTTCTTATCCGTTTTTCTACATTCAACTTTTTGTTGGCGTGTGGTAGCATGAAAATGTCGTTCGCGATTTTCATTCAGATCCTGTTCCAGTTGGTTTACGATATCCGATTGAAGCCCCAATTGTGCTGGCTTGTCGAGACGCAACAGGGTATCTGCCGCTACGAAACGGGTTTCCAGGTTGGGTAGAGGCCGAATGCCATAGTTGTCCGCAGCGCTGTCGGTCGATTCCTGGTCGATTGCCAAGGATATGAAGAAGCGCAACTTGGCGATCTGAGTAGCGATTGGCTGAATGTCCACACCATAAATACCATTCTGGATGAGATAGAGTTTTCGCCCGAAGTCAGAGTCGCGATAGCGCTCAAAAGTGTCACTGATTTCGCACAGTTCGGCATCACGTTCAGATTGATCAGAGGTATCAAAGGCGGATTTAGCTCGTTGGGAAGCCAATTCCTGTTGAAATTTTTCCCATAATTCGTTTCTGGGATCTAAACGCCGCAAGGCCAAAGTCAGCTTGTGCAATATACCCATTGGAAATGCACCGGAACCGACTGCGGGATCTAGTACTTTGATTTCTGCAATTGCCCGTACAATGCTTTCCTTTTCGGAATTCTCAAAGAGATCATTGGCATCTTCGAAGGCATCGGCATAATCCAACAGATACCGCAACCGATCTTGCAAAAAATTCGCATCGCCAACGGCAGGATGAACCTGCTCAGACAGCACTGTTATCAAAGCCTCATCCACCATATAGTCCACCACCGCGCCAGGTGTGTAATAGGAACCGGTCTGCCTGCGAGCGGTATCTCGTGTTTCCGGGTTATAGGCTGCCAGCAAATTTTCAAAGACCTTTCCGAGCAATTCGGGATCCAAGGCGACTTCTTGCTCTACTGGCGTGTTCTCCTCGACGGTAAATTTGTAACGGTCCAGCAGAGGGAAGAGTCCATAAGTATTATCGAAAAACAAAGCATCAGGAACATTTAACTGATGCCATGCCTCGCGGCGCGCTTCCGCCGCCCTCAGGCCATCGTGCGGGTTTGGATCGCTAAACATGTCGATACGTTGGCCACCAGCACTTTGTGATTCTTCATCGTCCAGGCAGTCGAACAGGCCACCGTTAATGAAAGGGGTTTGTCCCATCAAGGTTTCAAAGCGATTCCTATCTCGGATAAGCGATTCGTAGCGAAAACGAGAGAAGACTCGATGGCTTGGTTCTGTTCGAGTACTGAAACCACGTACATCTATCTCAGTATTGAGTGCTGCAAAGAAAAGATTTTGCAAGACGGCGCGGTAATAGTCAGAACCTCCAAAATTGTATAGCAAATTTTTTATTTCGGAGAGAACAAACCATTCTTTTGACACCAGTCCCTTTTCCTTGATGAACCATATGAAGAGTATCCGAGTGATCAGGCGGATGACCTGTTGTTCAATCGAGGTGCTTTTATCAATGGGGAATTTTGCATCCGTCACTGCCTTGTTGAACCAATCGAACAACTCCCTGTAGAAGCGGCGGTTTAGTTCCTCAGTATTTAGTGCATCCAACCAAGCATCCAAAAGACCATCAAAATTTTTGGACTTGTCATGCGTATTCATCCACCGTAGCCTCTCCGCCAAATGCAATTCTGCAAGAATATCCAAGTGAGCCCGATGGGGCCTGATTGGATCAATTTCGCGTATCAGGGACACGTGGCCTAATACATCTCTCTCCGGATTTCGCTTGTGCTCACGTCGATGCACAAAGGCCAAGGTTAGCCGACAATCGGCAGTTTTGAAAAGAACGATAGTAGGTATTTGCGAGCCTTTGTTTATCTCTCGGGTGAAAGCGGCGTAACGTCCGCGAGGATAAGTAGTACCACTCAATTCCACTGATACAAAAAGGAAGCTGCGGGCATTCCCGGTATTAAGCTGCAAGGTGTCAGCAAACAGACTCGTATTATCTTCTTGGATTGCGGCATCGGTAAGCTGATAGAGGATATGCACAAACCGTGCGTTTATTAGAAAATCTTTCTCTGATTGCGTACCGGGGTTAGTTGACCGGCGTGCTATGAAGTCGTGAGACGAACCAGACCAGAGAACGGGATTCTGATACCGGTAACCCAGAGCGCCCAACAGGTCACCGGAAGTTTCCGCGAAGTTACTGTTGGTTATGCCAGCAAGCGCGTTTTGGATATGGGTCTTGGTAGTCATAGAATGTTGTGGTTGTGATTAGCAGTCTTCAATAGATTGCTTGACGTAATTATATGTATGCTGTTGTCCAATCGCCTACTTGATAACCAGCCATGTAATTAATTCGAAGCCACTGGGACCATTGAAATTTTCAAAAGTTCCCGAGAACACAAAATCTCTTGGCCCCCCGGGTCGCAGTGCACGATGCTGGGCATCGGTGTGTGCTTGGCGGATGTGGGCGATAACGCCAGCAAGTGGCTTGTCGTACAGTGACATATTGCTTCCATGTTTTGTTTCGCGGTCAAACTGATCGCAAAGGTCGGTAATTGCAGAAGTCTTTCCGCTGGTCACTTCCTCAAACACGGACAGAATCTGCCGGGCATTACCACAACCGAGTCGAATATTCCCGTCAGTGTGAATATACACCAGGTAAAAGGGGTGTACCTGACTTGCAACTCGCTGGCGTGAACTAACCTTGCTGGCGTTTCGTTGGCGCAGGCAGAAGATTACGCCGGGCTGGACATTATTACTGGCATCAGAAATGGCATATACGCCAAGGGGCATTGCTTCCAGCACGGCCCGATTGCGTTCCAGATAGCGCAGTAGTTGGGCCAGGAAGTGCTCCATTGTGAAGTCGCTCAGTGTCGGGCCGTCGTCCAGATCGTCCATTGTGAGGGCTTCATCTCGTAGTTTGAGCAACTGCTTATCGCGAAAGGAGAGCTCCAGTTGCGCATCCTCTTCGGTGAAAGGGTCACCGTCGCCAGTCGCCGCCAAGTCTGCAAGAGCCATGCGCGCCTGCACCCGGTGCTCCAATTTTAGGTACACATCCATATCCGAAGTGGGCCAGTAATTTACCATACGCACGGCTCTGTTACGACTGCCTATGCGATCAATACGCCCAAAACGCTGGATGATACGCACCGGATTCCAGTGTATGTCGTAATTGAGCACCGTATCGCAGTCCTGCAAGTTTTGCCCCTCGGAAATGCAGTCGGTAGCAATAAGCAGGTCAATGTCCGTATTGCCCTCATCTCGATTGCGGGCAATGGGAGCAAAATTAGTCAAAATGTCGTTGAATTCATTAGAGCCAGCAGTAGTATGGGTTTCGTCGCCGGAAACCATGGCCATATTTATGGCAAGTCCATCGATTATATCCTTAAGATTATCATAGAGATATTTTGCTGTATCCTTGAATGTAGTAAACACTAATATCTTTCGGTTTATATTGCCATCAAGAGTAAAAGTAGGATTGTTTGCTTTGTAATTTATTGTCTGTTTTATTTTGTACAATTTACCATCGCGTTCTGGCGATATATTGGCCACTTGTTTATGTACTTGCGCCAATGTTTTTCGGTCTTGCTCTAAATCTCCTCGCCATTGGATCAGGTCAAGTTCCTGTAGATGATATGGATGACGGCCTCGATTGACAAACAATTCATCGTCTTCGTCTTCTTCATGCTCTTCGGGGAGCGTGTCTGTATCAGAAAGGCCGATAGAACTTTGGCTGTTTTGCTCATAGCGGTCTATCTTGCTCAGAAGGCCATCAATTTTACCGATGGTGCGTTGCAGTGTCAGGGCAAGAGAATGTGCAGAACTTTCCAGCCGCTTGAGAAAGTTGGTACGCATCATCCCCACCAGAAAACGCTCGCTGTCCAACTGATTAAAATTATGCTGCGTACGGATCTCTTTCAGTTTTTGTAATCGTTCCGGATCAATAACATACATACTGGGTCTATATACAGACAATTTAAACTCGGCTATGCGGTTGGCCAGTTCTGTGTAGGAAAGTTTTTCCAATAGGTCCGTGTGAGGATAGTTATTCTCGGGTTTTTCATGCTTTGGAAATTGTCCAACTCGTTCCATTTCGGCGGCGTAAAAGTGTTCGATATGACGACGGGATCGAGAGATGGAAACACCGTCCAGCAGCCGTAGAAAATCGGAGCCGAGATTTTCCAGGAGTTTTGCCTTGTCCCTATGATCCTGACGAACTTGCCCTGTTTCCCACTTCTTGAATTGGTGCTGGGCGTTCTTCATCAAATAGCGAATATTACCCACGCCAAGACTTTCACTAAAATCGTTCTCGCGCCCCTCAGTCATCAGATAAATCTGGTTGCGCAGATCCATCAGCGATGTGTTTACTGGCGTTGCCGATAACATCAGAACCTTAGTCTTCGCTCCAGATTTAATGACCTCATCCAACAATCTTTGGTAGCGTTTTCCCCCATCGTTGCGAAAATTGTGCGATTCGTCAATGACTATCAGATCGTAGTTGCCCCAAGTGAAGTTCGATAGATCAACACTACCTGATTTTCCAGTATCTCGGGACAGATCAGTGTGTGCCAAAAGGCTATAAGCAAAGCGATCTTTAGGAAAGGGATTCTGGCGATGCCCATTGGTGATTGGATAAAGCGACCAATTGTCGTAAAGCTTACGGGGACAAAGCACCAGAACTCGATCATTATGTTGCTCGAAATACTTGATAACTGCCAGTGCAGTGTAGGTTTTTCCCAAACCTACATTGTCAGCCAGAATGCAGCCATTGTATTTTTTCAACTTTGTAATGACACTCAATGCCCCATCTTTCTGAAATTCGTATAGCGTGTTCCAAATCTGGCTTTCCTTACAACCAGTGGCGACAATGATACTGTCCCCGACGAGGCGATTATTAATATCCTGGTGGAATAGTTCATATAGAGTCTTGTAATAAACAGCTTCGGGTGAATAATCGTGACCCAAACGGGCTAAAGCATCCAATACACGTTGTTTAATATTTTTAGTGGCTTTTCCGTCATTCCATAATTCTTCAAACCATTGCAATAATTCATCAAGAGTTATCTTATCATCTGTGGCAAGGTTTATTTCCAAATTTGATTGTTCGTTTCCACCAAGGCCACGTTTAGTGAAATTAGAACTGCCAATCACGCCTGCTGTTGTTCCATCAGAAGATTCAGTAAGGTACATCTTTCCGTGCAGAAAATTCGCCTGCTTGACGCAGCGTACTTGCACTGAGTCCTTGCTTATCCACTCGGCGCATGCTTTGGCTAAGGCTTTCTGCTGTAGCGTGTGGTTGGGGGTTAAGCCTTTTTCAGTAAAATCGAAGGATTTGGATTCGTTTCTCCCGGGATCGACACCCTCTACTGATGAGGAATCGCCAAAAAGAAACCGGATATTGCCCACGCTGTCCAATTCGTCAGCAAGCAGTTCGTAACCATAAATAGTAAAATAGGCGGATACCATGCTTAGAGCATTTGCGCCATGCAGTTCGCGTTTCAGGTGGTCGACGACGCTGGCGCGATGGTTATCCAGGATGCGATTCTGCAGGGGCATTTAGAGAGTATCGAGGCTGTATGTATGTCTACACGCCGTTGAATTTGCTTGGACGGTTTTTCAATGGTTTGGCCTGTGCCGCGTGAGGTTATGCCCTTCAGGGGGCTTTGCCTGTTTGTAGAATATGGAAATGTGGCGTTCTTGTCAAGGCCCTGTTAATAAAACCACCGCTCCAGGCTATTTCTGCCCCAAAATCCACGCCCGCCGCTCCAGCAGGTCGGGGTTGTCCGGGTACGACGCAAGGAGGCGGTCTGTGTATTCGAGGGCCTGGTCCCAGGCGGCCTGCTGGGCGTAAAAAATGCTCAGGGCGTTCAGGTAGTCCGCATGGTCCGGGGCGAGGCGCAGCGCGCGGGACAAAAACCGTTCGGCTTGTTCGGCGTCGCCCAGTTGCTGGTAGGCGAGGCCGGCGTTGTACTGCATGCGGGCGTTGGACGCGTCCAGCAGCGCCGCCTGTTCGAGGCGGCCCGCCGCTTCCGGGAGGCCTTCCGGCGTTTCCCCCAGAAACAGGCCCAGGGCGTACTGCGCCTCGGCGGCGTCCGGCTCCAGGCGCGCCGCCGCCCGCAGCGCCGTTTCCGCTTCGGCAGCCAGCGCATCCGCCTCCGCGCCACCCGCCCCCCGCAAGCGATTGAGCAACATGGCCAGATTCAGATACGCCGGAACGAAACTGGAATCCACGCGGACCGCCGTGCGATAGGCCGCCACGGCAGAATCCGGCTGTCCAAGCTGCTCGTGCAAAATGGCGAGATTGAGGTGCGAAGCCCCCTGATCGTTCAAGGCGCGCTGCCCCTCCCGATACTCGTTCAGCGCATTCCGCCAGGCGGCCGCCGTTTCGCCCGCCTCGTTTCGGACATACCGTTCCGGCGCAATATGGGCCAGCGCGCGGGCCGCCTCCATGCGCACCAGCCGTACAGGATCGGCCAAGAGGGCTTCCAACTGCGGAATGACCGACCGGTCGCCATCGCCCTCCGACACGAAACGACGGACGGCCGCCGCCCGCACGAGCGCCGCCTCGTCCCCCAGCGCCCGGACTGCAATCTCCGAAGCCCGCACGGTGGCGTACCGATCCAGCAAGGTCAACGCCGTCGCCCGCACGATATCCGGCGCGGCAGGGTCTTCCGTCAGGCGAACCAGTTCCGGCTCCGCTTCGGGATCGCCCGCCCGCCCCCCGGCGAACGCCGCCGCGAACGAAGGCGGACGATCCGGCCCATGCCAGTCCGCCACGCGGTCGGCGGCCCACTGCGCAGAACGGTCCGCATGGCACCCTTGACACGAGTTCGGCGCCCCCGTCCGGTCAGACAAGTCGGGTCGGGGAACCTTGAAACCGTGATCCCGCCGAGGGTCCACGCCCATATACGTCCGTTCGGGCATATGGCAGTCCACGCACTGCGAACCTTCCGCGTCCTCCGGATGCCGGATATGCTCGAACGTATCGTAGACCGCCGCGTCGTGGCATTGGCCGCACAGCGCATTCCCCTCGAATTTCACCCGGGTCGTATGCGGGTCGTGGCAATCCGTGCACGCCACCCCCTCCGCATACATACGGCTTTGCACGAACGAGCCGTACACATACACCTCGTCGCGTATCTGTCCATCGGCGAAGTACAGCCCTTCCTCCAGCAGTTCGGGATTGTAATGGTCCAGAAACGCATTGCCGGCGATATGATTCGGATACGCGACGCGGCGGCGGGAATGGCACGGCGCACAGGTTTCTACCTGTTCATGCGGCGTCGCAAAGGACGCCGTCAGGCCGGACCGGGCGGAATCGTACCTCCCGGACCCGGCCCTTTCCACATGGTCCGACCCCGGGCCGTGACACGTTTCGCAACTTACGTCGATTTCCGCAAAAGCCGTCTCGTACGCGCCTTCGGCCAGATTGAAACGGCGTTGCAGGTCGGTGGAATGGCAATCGGCGCACATATAATTCCAGTTCATCCCGGCGCCGGTCCAGTGCAGCCAGTCCGGGGGCTCGATGCAGTCGTCTTCCGACAGCGAGAACCACCGTTCGCCCTCCGTATCCCAGGCCACGGTGAACGCCTGCAAACGCCCCTTGTCCACAGGAATGAGATATTGCTGGAGCGGGGCGTAGCCGAACGTATAGGCGATGGGCCAGGTTTGCATGGTTCCGTCGGCCCCCTCCGCGCGAACGAAGAATCGATCCCCCTCTCGAAAAAAGCGCGTCTGGGCGCCGCAACGATCAAACGCCGCGTCGTCGAAATCCCCCAGCACGGTTTCCGGCGTGGCCTCTTCCATGGCCCGATCGTGGTCCGATCCTTCCCAGGAAAGCGCCGCCTCCGCATGGCATCCGGCGCACGTTGCGCGGCCCACGTAGGTCGGGGGAGAAGCGCGCTGCGAGCCGCATCCGCTCGCGGCCACGCCCATTGAAAAAACCAGACAGACCCGGAATATTCGACCCATCCAGCCGACAAACCGCTCCGCGGCGGCGGATTCCGGATCGGAAAACCGCTCGCGGACCGCCCCGGCCCACCCGAACGATCCGCCGAACGATCCGCGGAGCGACCGCCGGGCAAGCGGCGCAAACGAGGCGCGGCGCAAGAAAAACGAACGCGGATCTGGAGAAGACATGGGCGCTTGTACAGGCGCTTGGAAGTACGCGGTATACTGTACGGTATACTTGAAGTATACTCTTCAGGATACTCTGATTAAATCCGCGAAGCTCAGAGGCATGCGAGGGGTGCGCTGGCAAGGAATGACGAAGCAATGTGGTAGGTCCCACATAATGAGGAATGACACAGCCAGCGTGCCGCTCGCAGCCTCCCGAAGGGCGCGTCACGGACGCAACGTACCGAATCTACTGTATTTTCTGCTGATTTCAATGATCCGGGCATGACGGTCTTTGCGGGCAATAGTGACGCGCTGAGCGAAGCGGATTTGATCAGAGTATCCTTCAGTATACCATTCGCCGGGGGTTCATGGCAGGCCGACCGCCTTCGCGGACCCGCCCATCGAACGGATCAAAACGCGTTATGTTGTGTCCGACGTCGTATTCTGTAGCGATTCGCAGGCGGTGCCCCTTGACACTGTCCGCCAGAAAACCTATTTGTTATTTGTAACCATGCTTTTTCGTACCCAATGCTTTCCCGATTCCCCGACCGTCCGTAAAACCATGCGTCTTTTTGCAAACGCCTTCCTGCTTTTCCTGTTCGCGTCCGGCGGCGCGCTGTCCGCCCGGGCCCAATCTGGCGACGCGTCCGGCGACGCGCCCCGCAACGTCGTGTTCATCCTGAGCGACGACCATCGGTACGATTTCATGGGATTCCATGAACGAGCCCCCGAGTTTCTCGAAACCCCCCACATGGATCGCATGGCTCGCGAGGGGCTGCATCTGCGCAATGCGTTCGTAACCACGGCGTTGTGTTCGCCGAGCCGCGCCTCCATCCTGACCGGCCAGTACGCGCACAACCACGGCGTGGTGGACAACCAGCGGCTGGTGCCGGAAGGCACGACCTTTTTCCCGGAATTGCTCCAGGAATCGGGCTACCAGACCGCGTTCGTAGGCAAATGGCACATGGGTTCTTCCAGCGACGCGCCGCGTCCGGGTTTCGATTACTGGGTGAGTTTCCGGGGGCAAGGCGTCTATATGAACCCCGATTTGAACGTGAACGGGACGCGGAGTCCGCACGCGGGACACACGTCGGACCTGCTGACCGACTACGCGCTCGAGTGGCTGGACAGCCGGGAGGCGGATCGCCCCTTCTTCCTGTACCTCTCGCACAAGGCCGTGCACGCCGAGTTCATCCCCCCGGAGCGCTATGCGGGCCGGTATGCGGATACGCCGCTGGAGTATCCCGTCACCATGGCGAATACGGAGCAAAACTATCGCGCCAAACCCAAGTGGGTCAAGGAGCAACGCTATAGCTGGCACGGCGTCGATCATATGTACCATGGCGACCTGGTGTACGATCAGTTCTATCGGCGGTACGCGGAAACCTTGCTGAGCGTCGACGACAGCATCGGGCGCGTGCTGGACTATCTCGAAGCACAGGGCCTGGCGGAAGAAACGCTGGTCGTATACATGGGAGATAACGGGTTTTTGTTCGGCGAGCACGGGCTGATCGACAAGCGGAATGCGTACGAGGAATCCATGCGCGTACCCATGCTGGCCTGGGCGCCGGGGCACGTTGCGCCGTCGAGCGAACTGGATCAAATGATCCTGAACATAGACGTGGCCCCGACTTTCCTGGCCCTCGCAGGCCTCAATACGCCGGAGCGCATGGACGGGCGTTCGTTCCTGCCGCTGCTTGGCGGCGCGTCCATTCCCGACTGGCGGACGGAGTTCGCGTACGAATACTTCTGGGAATTTCCCTTTCCGCACACCCCCACGGTGTACGCGCTGCGCGGCGACCGGTACAAATACATGTTCTACCATGGCGTATGGGACATGAACGAATTGTACGATCTCGAAAAAGACCCCTTCGAACAGCACAACCTCATCGACAGCCCGGACCATCAGGAACGCATCCTCGAAATGCAAACCCGGCTTTTCGGCATCCTGGAGGCGGACGATGCGGTAGACGTGCAATTCCGCCCGCCGGGACAGTGGCAAGCCGACGAGCGCCTGCTGGACGCGGAATAGCGGACGCCGCGCAGGCGCATGCCAAGCCGGGCGTTTCCCGAAGCGCAAGGAACGTATCGAGCGTATCGAACCCATTTTCCGTCCCCATGTCGATAGGCCTTCTGGAGCAAGGCGTAGAGCGCGTGCAAGGGATCACGGGCCGCCGCGTGGAGGCGCTGGCGGAGGCGGGCGTACGGACCGTCCGCGACCTGCTGCATTATTATCCGCGGCGCTACCTGGACCGGTCTTCGGTCGTCTCCATTCAGGAGTTGCGCGCGGACATGACGTCGGTTACGGTGGTGGGCACGGTCGTTGGCGCGAATACCGTGCGCGGGCGCACAGGCTACCGGTTCGAAATCGTCCTGCAGGATCAATACAGCCAGACGATGAAGTGCGTCTGGTTCAAGAGCGTACAGTGGATATCGAAACGCTTCGCCAAAGGCGACCGGGTGGCGTTCCACGGAAGGCCCCAACGCTACGGCGGCACGTTTTCGATGGCGCACCCGGATTTCGACAAGTTGGGCAAGGACAGCGCGGCGCTGGACACCGGGCGCATCATTGCCTTGTACCCGGGCGGGGCGGCGCTGTCGAGCGTGGGGCTCACCAGCCGGACCTTCCGGCGAATCATTCACGAATTCTTCAAGGAAAACCTGGAGGCGTTGCCGGAACCGCTGCCTTCCGATATCTGCGAAGCGGCGGCGCTGATGGACGGCGCGACCGCGCTGCGGGCCATTCATTTTCCCGAAGACCGGGACGAACTCGAAGCGGCGCAACGCCGGTTGAAGTTCGAGGAACTCTTTTTCATTCAGACGATGCTGGCGCAGATGCGCCGGCGGCGAATCGTGCACGCCGGTCCCCGGCTCGAACCGCCGGGAACGCGGACGAAGCAGTTTGTCGCAGAGGGCCTTCCCTTTGAATTGACGGGCGCGCAGCAGGCCGCGCTGAAGGATATTGCGCGAGATATGCAGACCGGCAAGCAGATGCGGCGGCTGTTGCAAGGCGATGTGGGCAGCGGAAAGACCGTGGTGGCCGTGGCGGCGATGCTGCACGCGCTCGACAGCGGCTACCAGAGCGCATTCATGGCGCCGACGGAAATTCTGGCGGAGCAGCATTACGCCAATTTGCGCAAATACCTGGACCCCCTCGGCGTGCCGCTGCGCCTCCTCGTCGGGGGATTGCCCAAGGCCGAGCGTACGCGAATTCTTGACGACATAGCGGAAGGCCGGGCCAAAATCGCCGTGGGCACGCATGCGCTCATTCAGGACGACGTAACCTTCCAGCGCCTGGGCCTGGCGATCGTGGACGAACAGCACCGGTTCGGCGTCATGCAACGCGCCCGCATGTTCGAAATGGGCGCCCGCCCCCACATGTTGCTCATGACTGCCACGCCCATCCCCCGTTCCCTAGCGATGACGCTCTACGGCGACCTGGACGTGTCGATCATGAAGGAAATGCCGGCGGGAAGGCGGCCGGTGCGGACGGCGCTGCGCTACGACAAAAGCCGGGAGCAGGTCTATGACTTCGTACGCAAAGAGATCGCAAAAGGCAGGCAATGCTACGTCGTCTATCCGCTCGTGGAAGAGTCCGAAAAAATGGAGCTCCGGGACGCCGAGTCGGGATACGCCGAGTTGAAACAACGATTCGCCCCGCACAAGGTGGGCCTCATCCACGGACGCATGTCCCGGGGAGAAAAAGAAGACACGATGACCCTGTTCCGCCGAACCGATTTCAAGGTGCTCGTGGCTACCACGGTGATCGAGGTGGGCGTGGACGTGCCGAACGCCACCATCATGATCGTGGAGCACGCCGAACGGTTCGGATTGAGCCAGCTGCACCAGTTGCGGGGGCGGGTCGGACGGGGGGGCGAGCAGAGTTACTGCATCCTGATGGCGGACTACAAGTGCACCCACGAAGCCCGCAAGCGCTTGCAGGTAATGGTGGACACGAACGACGGCTTCCGCATCAGCGAAGCCGACCTGAAAATCCGCGGGGCGGGCGACTTTTTCGGCACCCGGCAAAGCGGCCTGCCGGAGTTGAAAATGGCCGAACTGCCGGAAGACGTGGCGCTCCTCTCGCAAGCCCGCGACCTGGCTTTCGATCTGGTGGCGCGCGATCCCGACCTGAAGGAATCCGGGCACGCAGCGCTACGGGAGCATCTCCATGCTGCGTACAGGGACCGGGGGCTGGGGCTTTCCCGCGTCGGGTAGCGTGGCGGGCGCGGCGCGCGGCTTGCGCCACAGCGGCACGGACGAACACGCCTCGCCGTACATCAACTTTGCGGCCACCTGCTGTAATTTGGTCGTGGCCAAGAGGTAGGCGGCAGGCGGTACGACGTCGCTGCCGCATCCCTTCACGACCACCGGCTTGCCTTCGTAGCGAGACCAGTCCAGGGATTCCAGGGCGCGCGCGAAGCGCTCTCGAATCAGGTCTTCCCGACGCCCAAGGGCCACGGAGCGCGCGACGGGTTCCAGTTTCGAGGCAACGAGCATCCACGCCCAGGTGGGAATGATCGCGTCCGCCGAGCAAAAGACAGCCACATGGGCATCGGCGTATTGCGCCCAGTCGAACGCCTTCATGCTGGCCCGAAAGTCCTTTTCGCGCAGGACCATCTCCCGGAACAGGAACGGGGCCAGGTCGAATTCCGCGACGGGCCGCTGGTCCCACAGGTCTTCAAGGTTGAACGTGACCAGGTCGCTCTGGGCTACGCGATTTACGATGTTTCCCGAAATCGATTCCATGCGGAACAGGAAGGCAGATGGATTTTGCCGGATAGAACCCGTCAGGCGGAAGGCAGGGCGGCGCGAGGGGCGGCCTGGACGGCGGCTCCGATCTGGTCGGCGGCGCGGTCTGCCTCTTCCTCTGTAGTGAATCGTCCAAGGCTGATACGCAGCGTGGACAGGGCTTGTTCGCCGGAGAGGCCCATGGACCGAAGCACATGACTCGGTTCGCCGCGCCCGCTGGAACAGGCGCTCCCGGCGGAAAAGGCCAGGTTGCGGCAGGCCGCCATGAGCTTCGCGCCCCGGACGCCTTCGAACCGGATGCTGGACGTTTGCGGAAGGCGAGGAATCTGCGGCGGCACATTCGCATGCGCGCCGGGGAGCTGGAGCAAGCGACGCTCCAGGCGATTTCGCAGGCGCTCCATGCGCTCGCCGAAATCCTCCATTTCCCGGCAAGCGATTTCAAGGGCCTGGCCCATCCCCACAATGCCGGGCACGTTCAGCGTACCCGAGCGGCGCCCGTTTTCGTGGCCGCCGCCGTCCAGAAGCGGCGCGAGGCGGACGCGGGGATTCCGACGGCGGACGTACAAGGCCCCCGCGCCCTTCGGGCCATAGAACTTGTGCGCCGAGCAGACAAGCAAGTCTGCCAGCGGGGCGCGAATGGGAATCTTGCCCGCCGCCTGGGTGGCGTCCGTCATGAACAGTACGCCCCGGGCGCGGGCTATTTCCGAAATGCGCTCTATGGGCTGGATGGCGCCCGTCTCGTTGTTCGCCCACATCACGGAAACAAGTATCGTGTCGTCGCGCAGGGCGTTTTCCAGCGCGCGCGGATCGATGCGTCCGCCGCCGTCCACGGGCAGGTAGGCGACTTCGTATCCCTTGCGCTCCAGCGCGCGGTGCGCGCGGAGGACGGCCTGATGTTCGGTCTGCGCGGTAACAAGGTGCCGCCCCCGGGACCGGTACGTCTCCGCTACGCCCTTGATGGCCGCATTGGCTCCTTCGGTAGCGCCGGAAGTGAACACGATCTCCCCCGGCTCCGCGCGCAGGGCGGCGGCCACTTGCTCCCGGGCCTGTTCGCACGCCTCCTCCGCCGCCCAGCCCAGCGGATGGCCCTGGCTCGAAGGATTGCCGTACTGCTCGCGAAACCAGGGCAGCATGGCCCGCAGAACCCGTTCGTCCACGGGCGTGGACGCATTGTAATCGAGGTAAACGACGCCTTTCATAGCCATCCTTGCGGAGCGCAGGCCGAAGCGCCTGCTGCGCGGTTGACGGACGCGGGATTGAGGAGAACGCTATCCTGTAACGCAGCCGAACGGATATATGTCCCCCACAAGATAAAACCCGGGATGAGAAGCGCGATATTTCTTCTTATACTGTATCTGCAAGATCGCTGCGGGATGCGGCGAAACGAAACCGGAGCACAGGCATGCCATGCTAAATCGTATTCGAATTACAGGGTACAAATCTCTTCTGGACGTAGAGGCTCGCATCAAACCCCTTACCGTGCTTTTTGGCCCGAATGCCGCCGGCAAGAGTAATTTTCTCGATGCGCTGCAATTGTTGTCCAGGCTGGGGGCCAGCAAAACGCTGAAAGACGCCTTTGATTCATCGTACCGGGGAAAACCCCTCGAATCGTTCGCGATGGGAGCAGGCGGGCTCAAGGAACTCGTCTCCAGGGACGAACTGAGGTTTTCTTTCGAAGCCGACCTGCATCTTTCGGATCCGGTGGTTGCCGCCGTGAATCAGGAAATACGGGACATGCGACGACCGGGCCGCGACGCGCCGGTTCCTGCAAACGGCAAGGAACGGTTGCCGCAAGTGCGCGAACGAGACTTGCGCTACCGCATCGAGGTGGAAATGCTGCCGAAGTCCGGCACGCTCCGCGTGGCCGACGAATCCCTGACCGCGCTCAATAACAAAGGCGAGCCCAAGGGTACGCGCAGGCCATTCTTCGGACGAGAGGGCGAAAAAATACATCTGCGACTCGAAGGCCAGGCGCATCCAACGTACTATGATCGTTTTCTGGATCGCAGCATTCTGTCGATGCCGCATTACCCGCCGCATTATCCGCATGTTACCGCGGCTCGCCGCGAACTGGAAAGCTGGTTGTTTTTCTACTTCGAGCCTCGCGAACGTATGCGCGCCGCCACGCCAGTCAAGGAAGTGCGCCACATTGGCTTGATGGGCGAAGAGCTGGCGGCCTTTCTGAATACGCTCAAGGCCGCGGATCCCCACCGGTTCCAGGGCATCGAAAAAGCGCTGCATACCCTCATGCCGAACATCGACGGGATTGACGTGGGCGTTAACGATTTTGGCGAGGCCGAATTGCACCTGCGCGAAGGGGGCGTGGCCATGCCTGCCCGCGTACTCTCGGACGGGACGTTGCGCATGCTTGGACTACTGGCCCTGGTCGGAGCCCGGGAAGCGCCTGCGCTCGTAGGATTCGAAGAGCCGGAGAACGGCGTCCATCCCCGGCGCATCCAGCTTATTGCGGAACTGCTGAAAACGCAACAAAGCCTGCAACAGACTCAATACATTGTCACTACGCATTCGCCGATCTTGCCCAATTTGCTTCCTTATGGTTCCTTGTTTGCCGTCCGGCGGCGCGAGGGCGTCACCCGAATCGATCCCGCGTCAACCTGGGGTCCGACAGGGCCGCTGGGACGGAAGGCGGATATCGATCAGGCGCTTTCCGACGAAGCGGAGGATGCGTCGATATCGCAGCGGATTTTACGGGGGGATTTCGATGCTTGAGATCGCCTTTTTTGTGGAAGACGATGCGCACAGGCAAATTATTGGCGCGCTCGTGAGCCGGATTGCGGAAGAGTTCGAACTCGAAGTGCGTTCGGAATGGCGCAATGCAACCGGCGGCTATGCCCAGGTAGTCGGAGAATTCAGGAAATATCTGGGAGATATCGAGCGTCAAGGCGGCTTCCCTGATTTGATTCTGGTGGCCACGGACGCCAACTGCAAGGGTTTGAATGAACGCGCGAAGGAAGTGGCGGGTCAAGCGGGAAGGCGAGATTTCCCTGCGCATATCGTCTACGCCATTCCCGATCCGCATATAGAACGCTGGCTCTTGCTGGATGGCGCCGCCTTCAAGGCCGTTTTTGGGCAAGGCTGCTCGCCGCCTGATCAAAAATGCGAGAGGAACCGCTACAAACGCAGGCTGGTCGAAGCGATACGGGCGACGGGGGCGTCGCCTATACTTGGCGGCATTGAATACGCAGAAGACATCGTGCGCAAGATGGACATGGACCGTTCTGCGCGGGCGGACAGGTCGCTTGGACGCTTTCTGGAAAGCCTGCGCGACGCGTTTAAAAAGCGAACGCGGCAAGAAGCAGGGCCCGCGCCCGTCCCGCCCGGCGCCGGGAACGGGCCAAAACAGGGCGCCTAAAAAATTAAATCGATGAATTTCGCCGCCTTAATTTTTTAGGAAAGGGGCGATTTGGTCGAGTGTTTCGCGCCTTCATAATATTTTCGCATCTTCAAAAGAAACTATTACAGGCAGGATAGTACACTAATCTATAGCGAAGCCCCCGGTTTCACCTTATTTTTTTAAGCAAACCCATGAATTCTCCTTATACCGATACGGTGAGCGGCGCCATGGCCGTCTGCATCGCATACCGAGGCAGCAAGGAATGGCAAGCCGTGAAAGCCATTCGCACCCGCGTCTTTATCGAAGAGCAAAACTGTCCGGGCGAACTGGAATGGGACAAGTACGAAGAGATCAGCCGCCATGTGCTGGGCTCCGTGGACGGCGTGCCGATGGCGGCGGCGAGGTGGCGGCTGATAGCCTACGAGCAGCGTCCCACGGCAAGGCTGGAACGTTTTTCCGTGCTGAAAGAGTACCGGGGGAAGGGATACGGCAAGGCGCTGGTCTCCTGGGTGATCGAAGACGCCCGGCGGGCCGGACTGGGAGAATACCTGCTCCATGCGCAGCTGCGCCTTGAAGCGTATTACCGGTCCCTTGGCTTCGATACCGTCGGGGACCCCTTCGAAGAAGTCGGCATCCCGCACATCCTGATGCGCCGCCACGACAGCGACGCGCTGCGGTAAGGATACGGGCTGCGGCGCGCTATTCTTCGGTTGCGTTCAGATCGATGTCCGCTACGTCCGGGTTGAGGCGCACGGTTGCGCGGGCGCGAAGCTGGTTTATCCCCTCTTCGACGGCGTCTCGCTGGCGTTCCCGCAGGATCCGCTGACGGACCACGGAGGAATCCATGGGCGTGGCGGCGCGGCGGCCGGTCAATCGGATGATGTGGTATCCGAAATCGGATTCGACGGGCGCTTGCGTTACGTCCCCGGAATCGCTGAGGGCATAGGCGGCCTCTTCGAAAGGCGCCACCATATCTCCCCGGTTAAAAAAGCCCAGGTCGCCCCCGGCAGGCCCCGAAGGTCCCTGCGAATGCAGGCGGGCCATTGCTGCGAAGTCCGCGCCGGCGCGAACGCTGTCCAGCACCGCTTCGGCCTGTTTCAGGGTGGAATCTTTCTGCGCGTCGGTTGCGCCCGGCGGAGGAATGAACAGAATATGCGACGCCCGCACTTCCTCCTCCCGCTCTTCAAGGAACGCCTCGATGGCTTCGGGATCGGGTGCTGCGGCGTTGTCCGCAAGATGTTCGATAAACTTGCGCTGCGTGACGTCGTCGCGGATCTGCTCGCGGAGCGTTTCTTCCGTCAGGTTATCCCGCGCCAGGGCCTGGCGGTACGCTTCCTCTTCGGGAAATTGCGCCCGGACTTGCTGCATTTGCCGGTCCAGGTCCTCTGCCGTGGCGACAAGGCCGAGCCGATCCGCTTCGCCGAAGATCAGATGCCGCAACAGTACGAATTCTTCCACGATGCCTGTGCGAAGGCGGTCCATTTCGTCCGGATTGGCCATAATGCCGAATTGCATCGCCATGGACAGCGCTTGCTCCTCGAAGGCTTGCGTAAAGAGCGTGTCCGTTCCGAACTCGGACTGTACAACGACCGCAAGCGTGGGGTCGGACAAGGGTTCGCCCATAACGTAGGCCCCCTCCCCGGTCTGGGCAGACGTTTCTTCGCCGGATCCGCAGGCGGCGAACAAAAGCAGCGAGCCCAGGACGGCGCCAACGCGAACCGGCGCGAAAAAAGAGCGGACGAAAGACAGGAAAGGAGCGTTCATGATCGGTGCGATTCGTAAGGGATGCGGCAGGCGCGCGCAAGGCGTTCGCTGGCGCTTTCTGAAACTCTTCAGGCGTGTTTGCGTTGCAAGCAGTCTGGCGACGGTCGTTATGGCAGTATGGTTTTTCCGGCTGTCGCCCGCTGTCCGCCGCGTTCGTCTAGGGGTTTAGGACGCCAGCCTCTCACGCTGGTAACACGGGTTCGAATCCCGTACGCGGTACGCAATATATTGCCGGCGTCTCTTCCCCGTATCCTGACGCACAGGCATTTCGCGGCGCTTATTGCTGCGCGTCGGCGTCCTTTGCCGTCTGCTGGCGGTCCAGCACATTGTCCACGACGCCATAGTCCTTGGCTTCCTGGGCGCTGAGCCAGTAATCCCGGTCCGCGTCGTGTTCGATTTGCTCCATCGACTTGTTCGTGTGCCGGGCAAGCACTTCGTACAACAACCGCTTCAGGCGAATAATTTCCTTGGCCTGGATTTCAATATCGGACGCCTGCCCTTGCGCGCCGCCCAGCGGCTGGTGCATCATGATGCGGGAATTGGGCAAGGCCCCGCGCTTGCCGGGCGCCCCGGCGGCCAGCAAGATCGCCCCCATCGACGCGGCGAGCCCCACGCACGTCGTGGCGATCGGAGCGTTGACCCATTGCATGGTGTCGTAGACGGCCAGCCCGCTGTAGATGACGCCCCCCGGCGAGTTGATGTACATGTTGATGTCCCGCTCGGAGTCCTCGCTCGTCAGGTACAGGAGTTGCGCCACCGCAAGGTTCGCAATCTGGTCGCTCACCGGCGTTCCAAGGATAATGATGCGTTCTTTCAGCAGTCGGCTGAAAATGTCGTAGGCGCGCTCGCCCCGGTTCGTTTGTTCGACGACCATCGGCACGAGGGTCGCGATGGAATCCTCGCGAAAAGGGCCGCTGTATATGCTGCTCGGAACCGAGAGGTCCTTCGCGAACTTGACGAAATCTTCTACCATGTACGACGAGGGGATTACGGGATGAGACACTGAGGGCGACGATGCTACCGTATCCCCGGAAGGGAGTTCCGCCGCGGGCGTTTTCGATCAGGGCGCAGGATACTCACATCGGGAGAAATATCCGGGATCGGCTCGGGGACGTCGGATCCGTTGGCTGTTCGTTGTCGTTGCCCTCGGCCCTGTCTTCGATCTCGAACATTTCGCCGAGGCGGGCGAAAAATTTCTGATGCAACAGGCTCCCCCGGACTTCTTCGATGTCGCCTATGCGTTCGTAGTACCGTCGCAGCGCTTCGCCAGAGATCTCCTCGTGCTCTGCGGCGGCTTTGTCGAACCAGTCGTCCAGATTGTCCTCGGTTACTTCCAGTTGCTCCTGTTCGATATACGCGTCGCGGAGCAAGCCCCACTTGGCGTGCCGGGCGGCCAGGTCGCGCTGCGACTCCCTGAACGCCTGCACGTCGAAATGCTCCGGGAACTTGCCGCCGCGGTTTCTTTTCACGGAGTCGAGAAAATCGTCCAGGTGCAGTTCCACCGCCGATTCGGGGACGGGTATGTCGTGCAATTCCAGTATGCGTTCGACCATGTTTTCGGCAAGCAATCTTTGCTTTCGTTCGTTCGCCCGCTCGACGAGTTCTTCGCGCAGCTCGTCTTTCCATTCGTCCAGGGAAGCGATGCGCCCGTTCGTGATCTCTTCTGCAAACGCGTCGTCGAGGTCGGGCAGGTCCCGGCGCAACGTTTCCCGAATCGTGGCCTCGTACCGCCGCGCAGGGCCCTCGGCGTCTTCTTCGGGGGGCAGTTCCACCATGCAGGTTTCCCCGGCCCGTTTGCCAAGAACAGCTTCCCGAATCTCTTTTAGCAGACTCCTTTGGTCCATGAAAAAGGTTACGCCCTCCCGCTTCTCTCCGATGACGGGCGCGCCGGTGGCGTCGTCCAGGCGCTGCATATCGAGAACGACCTGAAAATCGTCCTTGATTTCTTCGTCTTCGAGCGGAACGAGCGTAGCGTGCGCCTTCCGGTATCGCGTAATGTTTTCCGCCAGGTACTCGTCCGTAACCTCGCGCTGGAAACGCAGGATTTTTTCGCGGGACAAATCCTTGAGCGCGATGTCCGGCCGGATTCCAAACCGGACCACGGCGCGCAGGTCCCCGTCCATTTCATACTCCATCGACGTAAGCATGGGGCGGCCTACCACATCGTAGTCTCCTTTTTCGACGATTTCCGTATGGAACGTCTCCATCACCTTGTTGTGGGCAAGCAGGCTGGCAAGTTCTTCTCCATGGAGTCTTTTGACGAGATGCAGGGGGACCTTGCCGGGGCGGAAGCCTTTCATTTCCGTGCGGGCGCGCCGGCGGCGCAGGGCGGCGTTGAAGTCGGACGCAAGGTCTTCCGCCGCAGCTTCGATCTCAAGGTCGAGGGTTACTTCGCTGATTGAATGAATATTCGTTTGCATGGCGTCGTGTTTGTGCGCTTCGCGCGCAGGAGATAATCGCTTTCGTCCAGTAGCCGCAGGGGCCCGTTGCGCCGTTTGCCGGCGTTATATCGTGGCCAGCCTGGTTTGGGAAATCGGAATAAGGTAATGGTGTTCAAGCACGTCTTCGTGGACGCCGAACTCGCCGGTGCCGCGGAAATCCACCGCGACATACCGCCCCACGATTTGTTTGACTTCTCCGATCCCGTAATACGGCGGATGCGGGCCGTAATATACCAGTTGGCCTTCCCGGAAGGCTTTTTTGTACCGGGCGCGTCGGTGAAACGAGGGAATCACCGGGAGCAAGTCCAGTCGATATGGAAGCGTTTTTTTCAAGAGGGCGTTCTCCGGACGTCTTTCCGAAAGGTAGGGCATGCGCGGAATCTCTGCCACCTATCGATAAAAGTTCACGACGGCGCCCTGTCGGTTTGGTTGTCGTTCCGGCATTCGTTATTATTGCAATCCCGAATTATCGCGATCCGGAAGCATTGGTTCCCGGATGGCCTGTTCGGGCCGTACCCTAACGCGATGCGATCCCCAACGGCATGAGCTCCACCGAATTCGACACGAAAATGGTTGACCGCCAGGTCGGCCGCAATGCAGAGCTGTTCGCCCGAGCGCTCAATAAACTGGATACCGCGGAGCAGCGATATCCTTATCTGCGCATTCTGGTCAGCATTGTGGAGCAGGCGCATCCCGAGTGGAACCAGGCGCCGCAAAAGGACCTCCAGATCGCTCGGCTGGTCATGGAGATGGGCGCGCGCGTCGAGGAAAGCGAAATCGTCGAGGTCGTGCGCGTCCGGGACGAGGAGCGCGGCTATTCCCACGACGGAGCGGGGGCTGCGCCTACTCGATGACGATATGCGGGTTCGCCCGCAGGAAACTTTTCCAGCTGGCGGGTCTTCGGGCGCCGCCTTCCGCGCGGCGATGTATGTGGCATAGCCCGACGGCAAGCGCGTCGGAGGCGTCGGACCCCATGGCGTCCGCATCGCATTCGTCCCGAATCGAGAGGAGGGCGCGCACCATATAGCGAACCTGTTCTTTCGAGGCGTTGCCTCGTCCGGTGACGGCCTTCTTGACCTGCTTCGGGGTATACTCGGTAACCGGAACCTCCCGGTTCAGCATGGCGATCATGGCGGCGGCCTGGGCGCGTCCAAGCTTCAGCATGGACTGCGGATTGCTGCCGTACACCGGCATCTCGATGGCGCATTCGTCCGGGCAATGGCGTTCTGCGATCGCTGCGACGCCGTCGTAGATTTTTTTGAGGCGCAGCGCATGGTCCTCGCACCGGTCCAGGCGCAACACGCCGTAGTCCAGCATACGCTCGCCGGCGCTGTCGCAGGCGATCACGCCATACCCTGTGCATTGCGATCCGGGGTCGATGCCAAGCACGATCATTGCAGGGGCTCCGCAAAAGGTTTTTCAGAAGGACAGGTCGGCAAGGAGTTCCTCGTTCAAGTCCAGGGTGGTGAAGACCGCCTGCACGTCCGGATGGTCGTCTATGCGTTCGATCAAGCGCAATACTTTCCGGGCGGCGTCGTCGGGAAGCGCGACGGCGGCGGAGGGTTCCCGAATCAACTGCGCCGCGGCGATCTCGACGCCCGCCTGTTCAAGCGCCGCGCGCACCGCGTCGAGCAAGTCGGGCGGCGTTGCGACGACATAGGCGTCGCCTTCCTGTTGCATATCCTCGGCGCCTGCTTCCACCACAATGTCGAACAGGGCCAGTTCGTCGCGCGGCTGTCCGGCAGCGGCAATTTCTATCATGCCTTTGCGTTCGAACAGATACCCCACCGAGCCGGACTTGCCCAGGCTGCCGCCCCCCTTGCCGAAAAGGTGGCGCAGGTCCGCCACCGTCCGGTTTCGGTTGTCCGTCAGCGTTTCCACGAACACCGCCACGCCATGCGGGCCATACCCCTCGTAGGTCGCCTCTTCGTAGTCTTCTCCCTGAATTTCCCCGGTGCCCCGCTTGATGGCGCGCGCTATATTTTCCTTGGGCATGTTTTCGGCCTTGGCCTTCTCGACCGCAAGCGCCAGCGCGGCGTTCATGGCGGGATCGCCTCCGCCTTCCCGGGCGGCTATCGTAACGTCACGAGAAATCCGCGCCCATACTTTCGACTTGCGCTGATCGGTTTTGGCTTTCTGCCGCTTGATTTTGGACCATTTATTGTGACCGGCCATGGGAAACGCTGCGTACGGAATAGCATGTATTTATGGATACGCGGATCAAAACCTGACGTACCTGCTACCGCGCCAGGGGCGATATTGTTCTGGCGACTTCTTCGCATCGTTTCGCAGCAGATCCGGACAGAACGCAGCGTATCCTTAGGATACTCTGATTAAATCCGCGAAGCTCAGAGGCTGCGAGGGGTGCGCTGGCAAGGAATGACGAAGCAGCGTGGCAGGCCCCACGTAATGAGGAATGACACAGCCAGCGTGCCCCTCGCAGCCTCCCGCAGGGCGCGTCACGCCCCCTGCCACCCGAATCTACGGTGTTTTTCTGCTGATTTCTAACGATACAAGCATGACACCCTTGACATGCGACAGTGACGCGCTGAGCGAAGTGGCTTTAATCAGCGTATCCTTAACAAATGGGCTGCATAATGGCTATCTTCAGGGATAATCTTCGATTTCCTTGCGGCGGACGCCATGGGCGGCCCCCGACGTCCGCATTCCGCCGCCAGACGCGACAAATACTCCGAAGCAGGCGAAACAGCCTGTTCGGCCATGCCTGAAAAGAACGCCCAGACAATCCCTTCGGAATCCGCCGAGCAGGACAAGCGCTGCGTGGCCCGCGCCCTCGCGGGGGACCAGAGGGCGTACGCCGAACTGCTTGAAAAGTACCACAGCGCGATTCGCCGCCACATCCAGAAAATTATTCGGGACCGCATGATCGTGGACGATCTGGTCCAGGAGGTTTTCGCGAAGGCGTTCGCGGCGCTGTCGTCGTATTCGTCCGCGTACGCCTTTTCCACCTGGTTGTACAAGATCGCCCAGAACCATGCGATCGACTATAACCGGAAGAAAAAACTCCCTACGCTGTCCATCGACCAGCCCGTCGAGACGCGCGATGGAGAAATGAAGATAGAATTGCCGGATACGACGTACCGACCGGACCGGCACATCGTGCAAGACGAACGCAAAACGCTGATTCAGGAAGCCATCGACGCGCTTCCGGCGAAATACAACCGCGTCATCGTATTGCGCCATCAGCACGAAAAAAGTTACGAAGAAATCGCGCAGGAGCTCGATTTGCCACTGGGCACGGTAAAAGCGCATCTTTTCCGGGCGCGCCAGGCGCTCAACAAATACCTGCGCGATCGCCGCGACCTGCATTGACGCCCGCATTCGCCTTTTCGGCCCGAACCATGATACCTCGATACACCCGCCCCGAAATGGGGGCACTGTGGAGCGAAGAAAACCGCTTTCAAGCCTGGCTGGACGTCGAACTGGCTGCGTGCGACGCCTGGTCGAAACGGGGCGCGATTCCCCGGGAGGACGTGGATTTGCTGTACGCGAAGGCCTCGTTCGACGTGGATCGCATACATGAAATCGAGCGAACGACGCGGCACGACGTGGTGGCTTTTACGCGCGCGGTAAGCGAATCGCTGGGACCCGAAAAGAAGTGGGTGCACTATGGACTTACTTCTTCTGACGTGGTCGATACGGCGCTGATGGTCCAGATCAAAAAAGCCAACGATCTTTTGCTGGCCGCCATCGACCGGATGCTGCGGGCGCTGGCGGAGGCGGCCCGCAAGCACCGGCGGACGCTTATGATGGGTCGGACGCACGGCGTCCACGCCGAACCCACGACCTGGGGCCTGAAAATGGCGTTGTACCATACGGAAATGGTCCGCAACCGGCGACGGTTCGCCGCGGCGGCCGAGGAAATGGCCGTGGGTAAATTGTCGGGCGCCGTGGGCACGTTTGCGCACATCCCGCCCGAGATCGAGCAGACGGTGTGCGAAAAGCTGGGCTTGCGCCCCGCGCCGGTCTCGACGCAAGTGCTCCAGCGAGATCGGCACGCGCATTATTTGTCCGTGCTGGCGCTCATCGGCGCGTCGCTTGAAAAAATGGCGGTGGAAGTGCGGGGCCTGCAAAAGAACGAGGTCCGCGAAGTCGAGGAGGCGTTCGGAAAGGGACAAAAAGGCTCTTCCGCCATGCCGCACAAACGCAATCCGGTAGGATCGGAAAACATCACGGGATGCGCCCGCCTGCTGCGCGGCTATATGATTTCGGCCTTTGAGAATGTGGCGCTCTGGCACGAGCGCGATATTTCTCATTCGTCCGTGGAACGGGTCGTTATTCCCGACGCGACCACGATTTTGCACTATGCGCTCCACCGGTTCGCTGGCATTCTGGAAACGCTGGTCGTCTATCCCGAAACGATGCGCGCGAACATGGAGCGGACGCACGGGCTGTACAACAGCCAGCGGCTCATGCTTATGCTGATCGACAAGGGGTTGTCCCGCGAGGCGGCGTACGATCTGGTGCAACCGGCAGCGATGCGGGCCTGGGAGGCGGGGCGCCCGTTCCAGGAGATCGTCGCCGAAGATTCTGCCCTCATGAAGCATTTTTCACCGAAAGAAGTGGAACTTGCTTTCGATGCGTCGTACCACATGCAACGAATCGACTTCATTTTCGAGCGCGCCGGCCTCGGCGATTAAGATTCCGTAACAAAAACTACATTTCGCAACGCTGCGCCTTCGCACAATTCGACATTTTCCCCATGAACGCCATGCTACGCCCTCTTTCTGTATTGCTGCTTTCCTGTTTCCTCGCCTTCGCCGCAAGCGCCCCCCGATCGGCGCAGGCGCAAGCCACGGCGTCTGTTCGCGGCGTCGTTACGGACGCGGCGGAGGCGTCTCCCCTGCAAGACGCCAACGTGGCGTTGTTGCTGGACGGCGTCGTGATCGCGGGCGCGGCCTCGGAGGCGGACGGAGCCTACGAAATCACCGGAGTTCCTCCGGGAGAGTATGTGCTTTCGGCGCGTTTCGTGGGCTACGAGGAGGCGCAATCCCTGATATCCTTGCGGCCCGGGGCATCGTTTACGGCAGACCTGGCCTTGCGCCCGACGGGTTTCAATCTCAACGCCGTGATTGTGAGCGCCTCCCGCGGGTCCGAAAAGGTTCTGGACGCCCCGGCCTCGATTTCCGTGTTGACCGCGCGGGACATCGAAACCGACGCCTTGCCAGATCCGGTCATGTTGCTTCGGAACGTAACGGGGGTGGACATGGCGCAAACCGGCGTCAACCGGCACGAGGTGGTGCTGCGCGGATTCAATAACGCCTTTAGCGGCGCCACCCACGTCATGATCGACTACCGGCAGGCGTCCCTGGCGTCGCTGGGCGTGAACGATTACAGCATGATGCCGCTCTCGCAGATCGACCTGGAGCGCGTCGAGGTGGTGCGGGGTCCGGGGTCGGCGCTTTTCGGCGCCGGCGTCGACGCCGGGGTGATCCATTTCATCAGCAAGGATCCGTTTGCGCATCCGGGGACGACCGTGCAGCTGGGAGGCGGGCTGCGCAACGCCCTGAAGACTTCCGTGCGCCATGCGGGCGTGGCGGGCGGCAAACTGGGATACAAAGTCGTCGCGGATTTTACGCGGGCCGACGATTTCGCCTTTGATCCGAACGACGCCGCGGACGCCGTGCAATTGGCCACGTTCCGGGAATCGGCGCTGCCCGTCGATTACGATAACCACAACTATACGATGTCGGGGCTGCTGGCCTGGCGATTTCGCCCGAACGCAACCCTGACAGCCAATGCGGGGCGTTCGGTTACCAAAACCATCGGGCTTTCGGCGATCGGCACGGTGCAAGGGGAAGGATTCGGATATACGTACGGTCAGCTTCGCCTGAACGCCGGAGGTTTTTTCGCCCAGGCCTACGCGAATATCAACGATGCGGGCGATTCCTTCGTCTATCGCGCCGGATCGGTGGAAGACGTGGTGGACCACTCCACCGTAATGAACGTACAGGGGCAGTACGACTTCGACCTGCTGGAAGAGCGCCTCCGTTTGATTCTCGGCGCGGAATACGAGCGCACCAATCCGGTTACGAAGCGCACCATTTTCGGACGAAACGAGGACGAAGATCAGTTTTACGAGGCGGGCGCGTATCTCCAGAGCGTCGTGCAACTTGCGCCGTCGCTCAGCGCAACGCTCGCCGTGCGCGCAGACAAGCACGAGCTGTTTGACGATACGCAGGTTTCGCCTCGCGCCGCGCTGGTTTTCAAGCCGAATCCCTCGCATAGCCTTCGCGCTACGTTCAACCGGGCGTTTGCTTCGCCCAGCACGAACAACCTGTTTCTGGACATCAACGCAGGTTCCGCCGGGCCGCTTTCTATTCAGGCCCGAGGGGCGCTGGACGGGTTCCATTTTCAGCGCGACGGGCAAGGCAACCTCATCGCCTCCAGCTTGATTCCGGATATTTTCGGGGCGCCTGTGCCCACAGGCGTTCCGCTCGACTTGCTGTATGCGCAGGTGTACGCAGGCCTTGCGAGCACGCCGACGACCGAACTGCAAGACCTGCTGGCCATGCAAGGCTTCAATATTCCAGCGTTTGTCATCGAGCAATTTATCGGGCTGCTTGGCCCGGAGGGCGGCACGGTCGTAACAGGCCTTACGCCGTCCAGCCTCGGCTATCTGGATCCGAATACGGGCAGCGTGGATCCAAGCAGCATCACCCGGGACGTAGTGGACGTGCCGCCGCTCGAACATACCGTTAGCGAGACATACGAATTGGGATACAAGGGGTTGATCGGAGAGCGTCTGCTGTTCGCCGTGGACGGATACTACGCCCGCCGCCGCAATTTCGTAAGTCCGTTGCGGATAGAAACGCCCTTCGTCCTGGTCCCGGATCACGAAACGTTGTTCGGCGACCTCGCTGCGGCGCTCGCCGCCGGCATTGCAGGCAACGCGGCCCTGAGCGGGGTATTGCCGCTCGTGGGGCTGTCCCCGGAGGATGTGGCAGGGCTTATCGTGAACTTGTCGGAACCGGGCCTGGCGGCGGAGTTGCCGGCGAATTCGCCGATCGGCATCGTGCAGCCTGCGGAAAACGCGACGCCTGGCCAATTGCTGCTGGCGTACCGAAGCATGGGCGACATCGCGTACTATGGGCTGGACGTATCCGCCGAATGGCTGGTTGGCGACGGGTTCCGCGTTTTCGGGAACATGTCCTGGCTTAGCGACAACTTTTTCGACGCCGACGAACTGGGCGAAGAGCAGCAGTCGCTGGAATTGGCCATGAATGCTCCCGAAATAAAGGCCAAGGGCGGATTGTCCTATGCATCGTCCGGGGACTGGAGCGTGCACGCCTCCCTTCGACATACCGGGGGTTTCGAGGTGCGCTCCGGTTTGTACACGGGGGCCGTGGAGGATCATACGCTGCTGGACATAGGCGGCGGATACGATCTCGGGGACTATGTTTCCGGATTGCGCCTGAATTTGTCCCTGTTCAACGTACTGGATCAGCAGCACCGCGAATTCGTTGGCGCGCCAAAAATAGGTCGCACGGGGATTCTGCAATTGACCCTCGATATATAAGCGTTACCCTGAGATCAAGCCTGTCCGTTTTGCGCGTCGCACCTGATTCACGCCTCTTGACCGGATATTCACGGGCGTTTTGCGTTGATTGCCCTGCCTGCGTGGGGTATTTTTACTGCGTAGCGCGTTTATGCTGCGTTCGGCGGGACTTTCCGGCGGGCGGGCGCAGGAAGCCTGCTTTGTTTCCTGAACGCGCGCCGGGCGCATCGTCGTCGTAATTCATTTGCCTGTAGGAACCATGCCTGCGGATTTTATTCCCCTGCTGATCATGATGGCGCTTGCGTCGGGGATGGCGTTGTCGCTCCTGAAAGGGGCGGACTTGCTGGGCCCGCGCCGCCGCAACCTGATCAAGCAAAGCAGTTACGAGAGCGGAATGGATCCGATCGGCACGGCGCGGGAGCGCTACTCGGTGAAATTTTACCTCGTGGCGATGATCTTTATCGTATTCGACGTGGAGGTTGTTTTCTTGTATCCCTGGGCCGCAAGTTTCCGCGAATTCATGGATGCGGGCGTGGCCCCGGGCGCGCTTGCGGTGGTTTGCCTGTTTATTCTTATCCTTGGCGTGGGGCTGCTGTACGACATCAAAAAAGGCGGACTGGAGTTCGATTGACCTTGGATCTCCTGCTCGTTTCGTTTTCCAACGACAAATAACTGCATAGCATGGTTTCTCCAGACGCGCGCAACGAAGGGTTCCTTACCACCAGGGTGGACGCCGTGCTGAATTGGGCCCGCTCCAATTCGCTGATGCCCATGCCCATGGGGCTGGCCTGCTGCGCAATCGAAATGATGGCGTTTGCAGGCCCCAAATACGACGCTGCCCGTTTCGGCAGCGAAGCCATGCGTTTTTCGCCGCGGCAGGCCGATCTGATGATTGTGGCGGGCTGGGTATCGTACAAGATGGCGCACGCCATTCGGCGGGTATGGGACCAGATGGCGGACCCCAAATGGTGCATTTCCATGGGGGCTTGCGCTTCGACGGGCGGGATGCACCGTTGCTACGGCGTGGTGCAGGGATGCGACAATTTTCTGCCGGTAGACGTGTATATTCCGGGCTGCCCGCCTCGCCCGGAGGCGCTGCTGCACGCCTTGATGGACATTCAGGAGAAGATTCGCAACGAATACTCCGTGACGCAGGATTATGCGCAGGGACCCGTGCTGACTCCAGAGCAAATCGGCTAAAATGCCCGTAGACGTCGAACATACCTCGTCGCCGCAGGAAGGCGCGCCGTTTCGCAAGGCGCTGGATTTCTTTTTTACGGCGGCGGACGAAGCGTCTCCCGGCGAGAAGAATCCGCTGACCCAGCCCACGACGCATCTCCCGGAAATTATCCGGGCGTTGGCCGAGCAGTTCGGCGAAGCCATTCTCGGCGTGGAAGAATACGCCGGCGAACAAACGGTGCTGGTCGAAGCACAGCGCATAGCGGAGGTGTGCCGCTTCCTCAAGGACGAGCAGGGATTCCGGTATCTGGCGGACGCAGGCGGCGCGGATCGATTCGCGGACGAGGAGCGCTTCGAAGTATTCTATAATCTTGTGTCTTTCGAAAAGAAAAAACGCATTCGGCTGAAGATTCGCGTGGACGAGGCCGCCTTGACGGCGCCCACGGTAACGGGCGTGTATCGCGCCGCCAACTGGAACGAGCGCGAAGTGTACGACATGCTGGGCATTCGCTTCGAGGGGCACCCGGATATGCGGCGGATGTTCATGCCGGAGGATTTCGAATACTATCCGCAACGGAAAGAATTCCCGCAACTGGGCATTCCCGGCTCGTTGCCGCTGCCTCCCCGAACGCCCGAAGGACCGCTTCAGCGCGACCCGTTCCCGACGGCCCACGAAGGCCCGACGCCGAAGAGTTACGAAGAACCTCCTTCACAAATCGCCCGGGAAGCATGAGTGCCGCATCGGGTTTTCGGACGGCGGAAGCGGAATCGGTCTTCCGTTTCTGGCCCCGCCACAACGAGGCGATCTACGAACGCCTCGAAAGCAAGCACGTATGGCTCGAGCAGGCGCGGCGCGGCGCGGCGAACGGAGCAGATCCGCTCGAACACGAGATGATCCTGAATATCGGGCCGCAGCATCCGGCCACCCATGGCGTACTCCGGTGCGTGGTCAAAATGGATGGCGAAACCATTGATAAATCGGTGCTGGATATCGGGTATTTGCACCGAGGCATCGAGAAATTGGCCGAACACAAGACCTATCAGGAATTCATGCCCTATACGGACCGCATGGATTACCTGTCGCCGTATTCCAACAATGTGGCGTGGTGCCTGGCCGTGGAGAAACTGGCGGGGATCAAGGCGCCCGAGCGGGCGCAATGGCTTCGGATGATTCTGTGCGAACTGGCCCGCATTTCGTCGCATTTGCTTTGGCTGGGCGTCGGCCTGATGGACGCCGGCGCGGTTTCCGTTTTTCTGTGGACGTTCAAGGGACGCGAGGATCTGTATCGTATTTTCGACGAAGTGGCGGGCGCCCGCTTCACGGTGTCGCATAGCCGCATCGGGGGGCTGGCCGCCGACCTGACCCCGGAAGCGTTTCGCCTGATACGCCAGTTCACGGACGAATTCGGAAAGGAAATAGCAGGCTGGGAAGCCTTGCTCAACCGGAATCGCATCTGGATCGACCGGAACCGGAATGTGGGTACGCTGACCCGCGAGGAAGCCGTGGAAATCGGCCTCACCGGACCAAACCTGCGCGCAAGCGGCGAACCGTACGATATTCGGCGGTTCGAACCCTATTTGTTTTATGGAGACGTAGCATTCGACGTCCCCACCCGCGAAGAGGGGGATTCCCTGGCGCGGTACTTCGTGCGACTCGAAGAAATGAAAGAAAGCCTTCGGATTATCCGGCAGTGCCTGGAACGTTTGCCGGATGGCCCCATTCGCGCCGACGACGCCAAGCGGGCCTATCCCTCGAAAGACGAAGTGTATTACTCCATGGAGGGCATGATCCACGATTTTCTGTACACCGACGAGGGCGTCGCCCCGCCAAAGGGCGCCGCCTGTTATCAGGCCATCGAATCGCCGAAAGGCGAACTGGGCTGGTACCTTCAGTCCGACGGGACGGGCAACCCCTGGCGGGCCAAGGTCAATGCGCCTTCTTTCACGAATTTGCAAGGCCTCGAACACATGATGGAAGGAGCGCTGGTCGCCGACGCCGTCATTCTCATTGGTTCCATCGACCCGGTCATGGGCGAAGCCGACAAATAATCCGGCCGTGAGCGATTTTATCAAACATCCCGTGGTTTCCTTGCCGGACCGTGCTCCGGAACCCGTCTTTTCCAAAAAGGAACTGGTCTTCACGGAGGCGGAAAAGGAACAGATCGAGACCTTTCGGGCGCAGTACCCCACGCCGGAAAGCGCCGTCATGAAAACGCTTTGGCTTGCCCAGGAAAAGTTCGGCTTTTTGCCGCCGGAAGTCATTCGCCTCGCAGCCGATACGCTTGGCATTCCGTTTTCGCTTGCGTACGGCGTGGCGACATTCTATACGCAGTACTACAAGGCACAGCAGGGAAAGTACGTGCTGGACGTATGCACCTGCTTCAGCTGCCAGTTGTGCGGGGGCTACGACATGGTGCGCTACCTGGAAGAAAAGCTGGATATTCGGGAGGGAGAAACCACCGAAGACGGGTTGTTCACGATTCAGGGCGTGGAATGCCTTGGCGCCTGCGGCACGGCGCCCATGCTTCAGGTGACCAACGGTCCGTACGTGCATAATCTTTCCAGGGAAAAACTGGATGCGCTGATCGATGCGCTCAAGGCGGGCAAAAAACCGCCGTTCGTATCCGTTACTTTGCCGCAGGACGAAGACGACCTGGGCGGAAACCGGCGGTCGGATGCAGAAGCGACCGAGGTCGGACAAACCCCGCCCGCCGCCGAAACCTTCGAATAACCGTTCCGGGAGCTTTTTTCGAAAAGCCCGCATCGCGACCGCAGAAAAAATTCAATGGAGATGGCCTTGTTCGGCGACAACGGATCCGGCAAAACCGACGCCTGGCGCAGTTACGAGCGCGTGCTGTTGCCCCCGGTTCGCGATTTGCACCGGTTCGATACGTACGTAGGCCACGGCGGCTACGAAGCGTTGCGCGCCGTGCTGACCCGCGAAGAATGGACGCCGGGCAAGGTGATCGAAGCGACGAAGGCCAGCGGCTTGCGCGGACGAGGCGGCGCAGGATTCCCGACCGGGCTGAAATGGAGCTTCATGCCCCCGGTCGAGCCCGGAAAACCCCGCTACATCGCCTGCAACGGCGACGAAAGCGAGCCGGGGACGTTCAAGGACCGGCAGCTCATGGAATACAACCCGCACCTCGTTTTCGAGGGCATCCTGATTGCGGCCTGGGCCATGCAGATCGACGCCACGTACCTGTACGTGCGCGGGGAATACGCCGACTGGATTCGTCATATGGAAAGCGAACTGGCCATGCTGTACGACAAGGGCTATGCGGGCAAGCGCATCCTCGGAACGGATTTTTCCAGCGACATCGTGATTCACAAAGGCGCGGGCGCGTACATCTGCGGCGAGGAAACCAGTTTGCTCGAATCCGTTGAAGGGAAGCGAGCCTATCCGCGCATCAAGCCTCCGTTCCCCGCGCAAAAAGGACTCTGGGGTTGCCCCACCACGGTCAATAACGTGGAAACCCTCGCCTGCGCGCCGCTGATTATTAACCGGGGCGCCGAATGGTTTGCGGGCGTCGGCGCGGAAAAACACCCGGGGCCGGTGCTCTACGGCATATCGGGGCATGTGGAGCGGCCCGGCGTATACGAATACCCGACCGGCATGTTGATAACCGATTTGATCGAGAAGGTAGCCGGCGGCGTGCGGGGCGGCAAAAAACTCAAGGCGATCGTGCCGGGCGGCGCGTCGGTGCCTGTTTTGCGCGCAGACATGATCGAGGGCGTTACCATGGACGCCGAATCGTTGCGCGAAGCGGGTTCCATGATGGGAACGGCCGGGATGCTGGTCATGGACGAGGATACGGACATGGTCAAGTTTCTTCGCCGGGTCACCCGGTTCTATCATCACGAAAGCTGCGGACAGTGTACGCCGTGCCGCGAAGGCACCGGATGGATCGAGAATCTTGTTACCCGCATCGACGAGGGGCAAGGAACCTTGCGCGACCTGGATATCCTGCTGGAGCTGTGCGATCAGATGGAAGGCCGAACGGTGTGCGCGCTGGCCGACGCAGCGGCCTGGCCCGTTCGCAACACGATCCAGCGTTTCCGGGAAGAATTCGAAGCCAAATGCCGGCAAAGCATATACGCGGTGGCGTAACAAGCGCCGCGCCGCACGTTGAACCATGCCGAAAATTACGATAGACAACAAAGCGTACGCGTTCGAAGGGCAGCCGAAGCTGCTCCAGTTTTGCCTGGATCACGGGGTGGAACTGCCGCATTTCTGCTATCACCCGGCGCTTTCCGTACCGGCCAACTGCCGACAGTGCCTTGTGGAAGTGGGGATGCCGGTTCGGGACCGGGAGACGGGCGAGATCGCGCGGAACGACGACGGGGAGCCAATCATCCGTTGGGGTCCGAAAATGACCACGAGTTGCTCCGTGGATATGGCGGACGGCATGGCGGTCCGTACGCATCGGAGTAGCGAACTGGTGGAGCAAGCCCAGAAAGACAATCTGGAGTTCTTGCTCATAAACCATCCGCTCGATTGTCCCATTTGCGATCAGGCGGGCCACTGTCCGCTGCAAAACCAGACGTACAAATATGGCCCCGAGGGGTCTCGTTTCGAATTTCGCAAAGTCCAGAAGCCCAAAAAGGTGGTATTAGGCCCGCGGGTGATGCTGGACGGCGAGCGGTGCATCAACTGCACGCGGTGTACGCGCTTTACCGACGAGGTGTCGAAGAGTCATCAATTGACCATCATCGAACGCGGCGTAAAAAATTATCCCATGACGCCGCCGGGCGAGGTATTCGACGACCCGTATTCGATGAACGTCATCGACATTTGTCCGGTCGGCGCGCTCACGTCCATCGATTTCCGGTTTCGCGCCCGGATATGGGAAATGAGTTCTGCCCCATCCATCACCGTGACCAACGCCAGGGGAGCCAATTGCTCCTACTGGGTGCGGGACAATCTGGTGCTGCGCATCACGCCCCGCGCAAACCCGCATATCAACGACTATTGGCTGCCCGACGAGGATCGCGCAACGTATCCGCGGTTCAACGAACAGCGTCCCGACGGGCCCCGGATCCGCGGCGACGAGGGATTGCAACCGGCGGACTGGGAGACGGCGTACGCCCGCGCGTCCGAACTGCTCGGCGCGGCGGACGGATCGAACATCCTCTTTCTCGGCTCGCCGTACGCCACCGTGGAAGACAATTATCTCCTGTGCAAGCTGGCGGCGGCGCTGGGGGCTTCCCCGCCCGCGTACATTCCCCATATCGAACCGGGAGCCGGAGACGGCTGGCTGATTACGGACGACAAAACGCCGAACGCCGAGGGGTGCCGACGGCTGGGCGTCCACCCCGTCGATCCGGCGCTTGTCCGCGCCAGGCTGGAGGCGGGCGAGATCGCCGCCCTCTATGCGCTGGAGGACGACCCTGTGGCCAGCGGACTGTTCCAGCGAGAGGAAATACAGGACATTCCGGTTGTCCTGCATACGTACCATACGACCAACGAAACGCTGGCCGCCGCAGACGTGGCGCTCCCCGCCGCGATGGTCGTGGAAACGGTGGGAAGCTACGTAAGCGAGGACGGGCATGCGCAACGCGTGTGGCCCGCCAAGGCCATCCGGGGCGTCAACCGAACGCTCCGCATGGAAATGGGCGTCAGCCGGCTGGATTCGCACGGGACCCCCTTCGACCGCTGGCATAATGCGGCGAATCAGGTACATTGCAAGCCCAGCTGGGAAATGTTGCCGAACATTGCGCGGGGCCTGGGCCTCGAATGGGCCGACGCTTCTCCGAAAGAAATTATGCGGGAAATCGCGCAGCATATTGGCGCCTTCGAAGGGGCTACCTACGAAAACATGGGGTCGAGCGGGGTTCGCCTGACAGAAATCGGAACGCTTGCGTAGCCGCGCCCGCGCCGGAAATCATTTTATCAAAACCACGCATGGATATACCGCTTTACTGGACGGCTATCGTGGCGTTCGCCGTACTGAACCTGATGATGCTCTCGGCGTCCGTACTGGTGTACGCCGAGCGCAAGGTGTCGGGGTACATCCAGCTCCGGCCCGGCCCCGACCGCGTTGGGCCGCTCGGCTTTTTGCAACCGTTCGCCGATGTCCTCAAACTGCTTTTCAAGGAAGATATACGACCCTTCGCCGCGAATCCGTTTGTCCATTCGCTGGCTCCGGTCCTCATGGTGGTCGTGGCCATGTCCGTCCCCGCCGTGATTCCCTTCGCCCGCGGGGTGGTTATCGCCGACGTCGGGCCGGGCGTCCTGGTCATCCTTGCGCTTACGTCCATCAGCGTGTACGGCATTACCCTCGCAGGCTGGAGTTCGAATAGCAAATATTCCCTGCTGGGCGGACTGCGTTCGGCGGCGCAAATGATTTCGTACGAACTGACGATGGGCCTGGCGGTGGTGTCCGTGATTTTGCTTGCGGGCACGCTCAACGTAACGGGCATCGTGGAGGATCAGGCGGACGGCTGGGCGATTCTGGGGTGGAACGTATTTCGCAATCCCGTCGGCGCTGTTCTTTTCGTGGTGACGGCGTTCGCCGAAACGAACCGCGCCCCGTTCGATTTGCCGGAGGCGGAACAGGAACTGGTGGGCGGGTATCACACAGAATACAGCGGAATGAAGTTCGGCATGTTTTTTCTCGCCGAATACGTCAACTGGTGGGTGGCGTCCTTTGTCATCGTAACCCTCTTTTTCGGGGGATATCTGGTGCCGTTCGAACCCTTGCTGGTGCAGGCGTTTCCCGAACTTGCCGGAAGCATACTGCTTGGGGCGCTTCAGGTCCTGTCCCTCCTGGCCAAAGTGGCCTTTTTCGCCTTTTTGTTCATCTGGGTGCGGTGGACGCTGCCCCGATTCAAATACAATCAGCTCATGCAACTGGGCTGGAAGGTTTTGCTCCCTGTCGGCCTGGTCAATGTCGTGCTCGTTGCGCTCGGCATGATCGTTTTCCGCGTGTTCTCTTGATTCTGTCCGCCTCCATCATCGCCTCGGACGCCGCCCGCCTTGGGGCGCAAGCGCGGGAAGCACTGGACGCTGGCGTGGACTGGCTCCATATCGACGTGATGGACGGGCGTTTCGTGCCGAACATTACCGTGGGCCCTTTCGTGGTGAACGCGCTGCGCCCGCTGGCGGACGAAACCGGGGCCAAGCTGGACGTACACCTGATGATCGAGGAGCCGCGCCGGTACGTGGACGATTTCATTGCGGCGGGCGCCGACCTCGTTACGGTGCACGTGGAAACCTGTAAGCGCCTGCATCGCGTCCTGGCGCATATTCGATCGCGCGGCGCGATGGCGGGGGTCACCCTGAATCCCGGAACGCCGCTCAGCGCCATCGCGGCGGCGCTCTCCGGCGTGGATATGGCGCTGGTCATGTCGGTCGATCCCGGATTCAGCGGCCAGAAATACATTCCCGAATCGACGGATAAGATTCGACGACTCAGAGACATGCTCGATCAGACGGCGTCCCGAGCCTGGTTGCAAGTGGACGGCGGCGTCTACGCAGGCAACGTACGCGAAGTGGTCCAGGCCGGGGCCACGGTCGTGGTGGCGGGCAACGCCGTGTTCGGCGGCGCTTCCATAGCCGACAATGTGCAGGCGCTTCGGAAGGCGGCTGCTCCTGAAGCCTGATCGCATGTTCGCCGAGGTGGCATTTCCCCTCCCGCTGCCCCAACCCTTCGTATACCGCGTTCCGGAAGATATGGCCGGCGTGGCCGTCGGGTGCCGGGTGCGCGCTCCATTGGGTTCGCGCCGCATGATCGGCGTCGTAACCGCCCTGCGCCGGGAAGCCCCCGACCTCGAACGCACCAGGGACTTGCTTGAGGCGCTGGACGCCTTGCCGTCGATTTCCGCCGAGTTGTTCGATCTGGTCCGGTGGATGGCGGACTACTACGTATGTTCCTGGGGCGAAGTGTTTCGCGTCCTGCTGCCGGCAGGCATGCTTTCGGGCAATCCGGCCAGCGTACGGATGGAACGGCGCGTCCGGTTCGCTCCTGCATGGCGGCATCCCGAAGCCGTGGAAACGTTACGCGCCGAATTGCGCGGCGCCCGGCAAAGGGCGGTCGTCGAAGCCCTCGCCGACTACAGGGCCGAAGGCTTCCCGGAACCCCGCCAGGCCGATGTGCTGGCCCGCGCAGGCGCCGCGTCCCCGACGCTCCGAAGTCTTGCGCAGCGTGGCGTACTTGAAATCGTAGAGGCGGAAGCGATTCGCGGCGGGATCCTCGACGCGGGCCCGCCAGCCGCGCTCCCGGAGCGTACGTTGCATCCTGCGCAGGCCGAAGCGCTGCGGGCCGTTTCGGAATGTATCGAGGCCCGCCGCTTTCGCGCGTTTCTGCTGCACGGCGTAACGGGCAGCGGCAAAACGGAAGTGTACATCGAAGCCCTGAAGCAAACCATTCGGCAGGGCCGCACAGGCATCGTGCTCGTTCCCGAAATTGCGCTCACGCCCCAGATCGTACGGCGTTTCCGGGCGCATTTCGGCAACCGCGTCGCGGTGTTGCACTCCGGCATGAGCGCCGGCGAACGGTTCGATACGTGGCGGCTTTTGCGGGCGGGCCGCTTCGCCGCCGTCGTAGGACCGCGATCCGCCGTGCTGGCGCCCTTGTCGAACCTCGGGTTGCTGGTGGTGGACGAAGAGCATGGACAATCCTACAAGCAGCAAGACCCGGCGCCCCGCTATCATGCCCGCGACGTAGCCGTCCTGCGCGCGCGCATGAACGACGCTGCGTGCATTCTCGGATCGGCGACGCCCAGCCTGGAGAGCCATTACAATGCGCAAACCGGGAAATATACCTTGTTGTCCTTGCCCGAACGGGCCCCCCGCGAAGCAGGCCAATCGGTTTCCTTGCCGCGCGTACGCATTATAGACCTGCGCGGCGCGCCTTCGTCCGCCTCGCTGTCCCCCGGACTCGAAGCCGCGATAGAAGAACGGCTTGCGCGTTCCGAACAAGTCATTCTCCTGCAAAACCGCCGCGGCTACGCCCCCCTGCCCGAATGTACGCGTTGCGGCTGGTCCCCGGAATGCCCGGACTGCTCGATCACGATGGTTTTTCACAAGAGCGGGCATTGCTTGCGGTGCCATTACTGCGGGCACACAGAGCCGTTTCGCATCGACTGCACAGCGTGCGGGGGAACGGGAGTGGAGGTGTTTGGCGCCGGTACGCAGCGCGTAGAAGAGGAACTGGAAACGCGTTTCCCGGAAGCGCGCATCGTGCGCATGGACCTGGACGCCACCGCTGCGAAAGACGCGCACCAAACGCTGCTCCGCCGCTTCGAAGAAGGCGAGGCGGATATTCTCGTGGGGACGCAGATGGTTGCGAAAGGCTTCGACTTCGAGCGCGTCACGCTGGTCGGGGTGATCAATGCGGATATCGGCCTGCTGCTGCCTGATTTTCGGGCCGAAGAACGCGCCTATCAGTTGCTTTCGCAGGTAGCCGGACGCGCCGGACGCGCCTCGCTGCCGGGCGAAGCAATTATTCAGACCCGGAATCCTGATCGGGCCGTGCTGCGCTATGCGCGGGATCACGACTACGCAACGTTCGCCGCGCGGGCGTTGGCGGAACGCCGCGCGCTGGGTTACCCGCCGTTCGGACGGATGGCGGGCGTCGCGTTCCGGGGACCTCGCGCCGGAACCGTCGCCGCGCTGGCCCGCCGCTGGACGGAAGCCCTGCGGCAAGCCCTGCCCGCCGCCGAGGTCATGGGTCCGGAAGAAGCCTTCGTAAGCCGGGTAAAAAAGCAGTACCGGTATCATTCGATCGTGAAGCACCGCCGCGCGGGGGGCATGTCCCTGCAAAAAGCCTTGCGGACGGTAGAAAACGACATGCGTTCGCTTCCGACCGGCTGCCGCGTAAACATCGACATAGACCCGGTCGGATTTTTTTAAGGATACGCTGATCGGAAGCATTTGGGTCTTGCGATATTTTCGATTGGAACCCAGCCGGTTCGTACGGGTATCTTCGCAAGGGCAAGTTCCGCACGGTCTGCTCCCTGCGAATCCTGTCAGGGCCGGAAGGCAGCAGCAGTAAGCAGGTCGAAGCGACGCGATGCGGGGAGCTTGCCCCTCTTTTTTCACCCCGCCGCCATACACAGCTCCATCTATGCCGCTATACGAAACGTTGTTGCCGCTGGCGCAGGCCACCGGCGGTCAGAATCCGATGGCCATGTTGCTCCCGCTGATTCTGATTTTTATCGTTTTCTACTTTTTCATTATCCGGCCGCAGCGAAAAAAGGACGCGGAGCGCAAACAGATGATCGCTGCCGTCCGCAAGGGGGACAAAATCATAACGGTAGGCGGCGTACACGCCTCGGTGACGCAGGTAGACGAGCGGAGCGTACTCGTTCAAGCGGATACGAACGTCAAGTTGCGCATCGAAAAGACCGCGATCGCAAGCGTAGCGCAGTAACGCAGGCGGGATACCAGGAAGTAATGGTTTCGACGCAGAACGGCGCAGGCGGTTTTGAAGGAATTTTTCGCTGAAACCGTACGGAATTTCGAACCGGACGACAGCACAAGGCGTCATGGGAAAGACACCGGATACGGACTGGATGAAGCGCGGTTTCGACACGGTCGAAGACGCTGTTCGAGCGTTGGCGGCGGGACGGCTCGTTATCGTAGTGGACGACGAGGACCGCGAAAACGAGGGGGATTTCATAGGCGCCGCGGACAAGATTACCCCTGAAACCGTCAACTTCATGGCGACGCACGGGCGGGGGCTCATTTGCGCGGCGCTTACCCGGGAGCGGGCGGCGGCCCTTGACCTGGACATGATGGTCGATGCCGACACGTCGCTCTACAACACCCCCTTTACGGTATCCGTCGATTGCAAAAACGGCGTCACGACGGGCATTTCGGCGCCGGATCGCGCCCGGACCTTTCGCGCGCTCGCCGATCCGCAAAGCGCGCCCTCGGATTTTGCGCGTCCGGGCCATGTATTTCCCCTTCGCGCACAGGACGGCGGCGTGTTGCGGCGGGCCGGACATACCGAAGCGGCGGTAGACCTGGCCCGCATGACCGGCGGCCCCCCGGTGGGCGCGCTGGTGGAAATCATGACCGAAGAAGGCATGATGGCGCGTACGCCCGACCTGATGGACATGGCGGACCGGTTCGGCCTCCGCATTATTACGATCAAGGACCTTATTGCGCACCGTATGAGGACGGAATGTCTCGTACGGCGGGTGGTGGAAGTGGATATGCCCACGCGCTACGGAGATTTCAAACTGATTGCGTACCAGGATACGCTCAACGAGGAAGCCCACCTGGCCCTGGTTAAGGGGACCTGGTCGGAAAACGAACCCGTCCTCGCGCGCGTTCATTCGCAATGCGTCACAGGAGATATTTTTGGTTCGATGCGGTGCGACTGCGGGGAGCAACTGGCCATGGCCATGCAACAGGTGGAAGCCGAAGGGCGCGGCGTGGTATTGTATATGAAACAGGAGGGACGAGGCATTGGCCTGCTGAACAAACTGCGCGCCTACAAACTGCAACAGGAGGAGGGCATGGATACGGTCGAGGCCAACGAGGCGCTTGGTTTCCGAATGGATCACCGCGATTACGGCATCGGATGCCAGATTTTACGCGACCTGGGGATTCGCAAACTTCGGCTCCTGACGAATAATCCGACCAAACGGGTGGGACTCGCCGGCTACGGACTGGAAATCGTGGAACGCTGTCCCATAGAAGCCTGCCCGAATACGCTGAATCATCATTATCTCAAAACCAAGCGGGATCGCATGGGGCACCTGATCCTGGGCGCGTCGGACGAACACGACGCCGCCATGCTTCGAAAAGTGCTGTAGCGCAGGCCCTCGCATGCGGGGCCGCTGCGCTGCTTCGTCATCGCGCCCGCGCACTCCGCAGAGCCTCCCCGTCTTGCAGGCCTGGCCAGCCAGCGTACCCGCGCAGGGGGTCAGGAGGATGTCATATCCCGGTACAACTGCTCCACCTGCTGGCGCAGCCGCGCCAGGTCGCCGTCGTTTTCGAGCACGACGTCGGCGCGACGGCGCAGCGCGGACGGATCGGCCTGGCGCGCCATGCGAGCGGTTACGTCCTCGCGCGAAACGCCGTCTCGCTTGCACACCCGCTCAATGCGCGCCGCTGCCGGGGCGTCCACGACGACCACCGCATCCAGCTGCCGCTCGGCGCCCGCTTCGAAAATAAGGGCGGCCTCTTTTACCATAAGGGTTACGTACGCTCGCGCCGCTTGTTGCGCCGCCTCCTCGAATCGGTCCAGCACCCGGGGATGGATCAGGGCGTTCAGCTGATCCAGCAGGGCCTGGTCGGCAAACGCCCTGCGGGCCAGGAAGCGTCGGTTCGGAGCGCCGCCCGGCAGGTAGCTTTCGGGACCGAACAAGCGGACCACGCCTTCGCGCACCGAGGCGTCTTCCGCAAGCAAGCGTTTCGCTTCGTCGTCTGCGTAGAACGCCTGCGCGCCGAGTGCTTCGAGCATGCGGCATACGGTGGTTTTGCCGCTTCCGATGCCGCCCGTTACGCCAAGTCGTTTCATAGTTCCGGGATGGTTACAAGCGCCAGGAAGCGGTCATGGAAATGTTCGGAATGATTTTTCGATCCCCGGACCATGCGGCTTGCCGTATATCGTCGGCGCGCGCTTCCGGGAGCGCCCCGTAGAGGCGACGCCGGATGCGCTGCACATTGAGCCAGCCATTCAACCGGAGCGTAGACCGGTTCGGCATGGGCCAGGAGATCGAGCAAATAGGACCCGCTTGCTCGATTATGGTTCGTCCCGGACGCACGATGCTTGCCGTGACCGGCTTCCCGGCGGCGTCCAGCGGGCGCGTTCCGTCTTCGTTGCGGATATCGTACCGTACGGTCGCCGCCCGCTCGAAGTCGCTCCGAATGAAGAGGCGGGCGCCAATAGAAGCCGTAACGCCTTTTCGGGTACGCACTTGCAAGCGCAGGCGCGCGCTGTAGGTGCGCAACGTATCGAACGGAATTTCCGCAAAACGATCCCACAGCAAATTCCCCAGGCGCAATTCGCTGAAACTGCCGTCCGCGTACAGGGCGGGACCGCTTCGGAAACGGTGTTCTCCGTCCAGTTCGTACCGCAATTCTCTCGCCGACTGGTCGACGGCCCTGCGGTTGGGCGTCGTAAAGTCGTGCACGGTATAGGTGGCCCGGATTTCCGTTCCCATGCGAAGCCGCGTACGCTCCCCCGGCGTCCAGGAAAAAGCGGGCCGCAAACGCAGGGAACGGCGGATATTGTTTTCCACGGAGCGCGCGGCGTTGAGGTACACGGTATGATACCAGGTGCCCAGCAAACGCATCTCGGCGCTTGCCCTGCGGTTTATCGCCACGCGCATGCCCATTTCGCCTGTGTGGTACACTTCGTCCCGGTCGTCCAGATTCGCTTCGGGGGTATCGTGTCGGAGGATGCTGCTGCTGCCGTCGAACGTCGCGGTAAGTCGTCCGAATCCGGCCCGCCCGCGGGCATGCAGCGCGAACAACCCCTGATCGTAATCCGCCTGCTGAAGCAGGTTGGTTTTTTGCGCCACTTGCGTCCGGGGCAGGTCTTCCCGGTTCGTCAGGCGGCGGCGTTCTGTTTCGGCGCCGGTTCGGACCGAAAGGTTCGCCATGAAACGACCCGCGTTCTGCGCGCCGTATCCAATGCCGATTTGCCCGTCCAGCAGCCGCCGATTGAACGCGGTATCGAAAAAGATGGCGTTTTCCGGCGCGCCCAGCGTACGGATCCGCCGCTGGTTCGTCCCTGCGTTCAGGCTGCCCGTCAGTCGTATGGATCGGTAAATCGGGGCTTCGATCTCCATGCTTACCAGCAACGTATCCCCCGCAGTCGCTTCCACGGTTTCCGAAACGCGATTTTCCGTGGTTCTGTTCAGAAACGAGGCGGCCTGATAGGCGTCGCGGCGATAATTGCTGTACTGCACATTCGTTGCGATGCGCAGGCGGTCGAGCGTACGGACCGCATCCCCGTGCATGTGCAGGGCCCGCCCCCGGCGCGGATCGATGAACTGGTACGCCGCGTCGCCCGCCACCCGGATGCGGTAGGCGTCTGTAGACGCAGGCGACCATGTTACGCCAAGGGCGTACGCCGGACCGATATCCATGCGGAGCGGCGGTTCGGCGGTTCCGGTCCCGATTCCGGGCCGCCGATCCCAGGCCAGCCCGGCCGCCGGTTCGATGCGAAGACTTCGCTTCGGCTGAAAAAGCGCCCCGGAGTACACTTCCTGCGAAAATACGCGGCTCTGCGTGTACCAGTGGGAGCGTCCGCGCGCCTGCGCCGCCCACCGCGTTCCCAGCGGGCGATCAATGCGCCAGCGAAGGATATTTTCGTCCCGAAAACTGAGCTGACCTCCGAAAAGCGCGAACGCATCCGACCGAAACCGGTTATCGAGCGTGGCGGTCCATTTCCCGACTTCCTCGGAAAGCAGGGTCCGCGCGGTCCAGCGATACCGGTTGATATCCCGCTCGAAGCCCGTCTCGATCCGGGGCCCTTCGCGAGGCGCTTGCAATCCAGCTTGTTCCAGGGCCTGCGCCTGGGCCGAAGACGCGACGAACAAGGCCGACAAACCCGCAAGTACGACGCCCCCGGCGGCGCCGCAAAAAGCAATTCGAAGGAATGCGCGCATGGCGAAGCCTGTAGAAACGGCGAGACGGAAGAGGCAAGGCCGAAACACGGGCTTGCGCGTCCCCGGAAAATATGCAGGGGCGGCGAGATCAGCCTGGCGGCCAGCCCAGCGGTCGTCCGCCGAGCAGGTGCAGGTGGATATGGTCCACCGTTTGCCCGGCCGCCGGTCCGCAATTGAAAACCGTTCGGTACCCTTCCGCCAGCCCTTCCCTCGCGGCGAGTTTCCGCGCCACGGTAAAAAGGCGTCCAACCAGCTTTTCATCCGCTTCGGTGAGGTCGTTCAACGAGGGAACGGGCTTCCGCGGAACGATCAGGATATGTACGGGCGCCTGCGGCGCAATGTCCCGGAAGGCGAAACAGTGTTCGTCTTCGTACGCCATATCGGACGGAATGTCTCCATCCGCAATTTTCTGAAAAAGCGTTCTGGTATCGGCCATGCTGGTGGAAACGTCCGGTCGCCCGGAATATTTTCTGTAGAGCGTTGCTTGGAATCCTCTCATCGAATATAGGATACGCGGATCAAAACCGCTTCGCCCGGAGTGCCGCTCCACCGTTTTCGCCCGTATTAAACGAACATTGGAGCGAGTTTAACGTCCAATAGAAGGCCGAGGCATGCCTTTCGCCATGCCCGACAAGCGTTTCTGACCTGCACGAGAAGTCCTTTTCCCTATGGCGCGCGTTTACGTAACCCGTACCGTGCATTTTAACGCGGCGCACCGGCTGCACAATCCCGCAAAGTCCGACGCCTGGAATCGCCGTACGTACGGTCGGTGCAACAATCCGAACGGACACGGGCACAACTACGCGCTGGAAGTGACCGTGGCCGGCGAACCCGACAAGGATACGGGGTACGTGCTCGACTTGTCCGATCTGAAGCGGATCGTGCAGGAAAAAATCGTGGACAAGTGCGACCATGCCCACCTGAATATGGACGTGGAGTTCATGCAAGGCGTTTTGCCGTCCACCGAGCAATTCGCCATAGCGATCTGGCGCGAACTGGAAAACGCCCTTCCGGCAGGCGCATTGCATAAGATCCGCCTCGCAGAAACGAACAACAACTCGGTGGAATACTTCGGCGAGTAACCCGCATTTATTTTCGAATACATCCTTTGCGCAACAATGCCCGCACCCTCTTCGAACAACCAGGATACGACGCAGCCTGCCGCCTCCGACCTTGCGAAACCGGTTCCTGTCCGCTACCGGAGAGAGGACATCTACGACGAGGCCACGACGGAAACGCTGTCCCGGTACGTAGCCGACATGATTCCCTTGCTGAACGAAGACCCTGTCCGCGAGGGACTGGTCAAAACGCCTGAGCGCGTGGCCCGGGCGCTCCAGTTTCTTACGAAAGGGTACGGGATGGATCCGGAAGCCATTCTGAACTCCGCGCTGTTCGAAGAAGATTACAGCGAAATGATTCTGGTGAAGGACATTGAGGTGTTTTCCCTGTGCGAGCACCATATGCTTCCTTTCCACGGGCGGGCGCATGTGGCCTACATTCCGAACGGAAAGATTGTGGGCCTGAGCAAGATTCCGCGCGTGGTGGAAGTGTTCGCGCGACGCCTTCAGGTGCAGGAGCGGCTGACCTTGCAGATACGGGATGTACTGTCCAGTGTGCTGAAACCGCTGGGCGTCGCGGTCGTGATCGAGGCGATTCATTTGTGCATGATGATGCGGGGCGCAGAGAAGCAAAATGCGGTTACGACGACCAGCGCCATGAGCGGCGAGTTCATGAACACCCCGACGCGCGCCGAATTCATGCGGCTGATCAACAAATCCTGACGGCTTGCCGCCGGATTCCTCCAAACGCATCCAGAGATACCCCCTTTCCATGCCGACCATCTTGATAACCGGAGCAAGCCAGGGCATTGGCCGGGCCGTCGCCCAGGCGTTTGCAACCTTGCCCGATGCCCGCCTCGTCCTGGTGGCGCGGAGCGAAGAACGCTTGCAAGAAACCTGCGCGCTGGCCCGGGGGCAGGGCGCGGAAGCCCATGCGTTTCCTTGCGACGTAGCGGACGAAGCGGCGGTGGAAGCGATGGCGCAGTCCGTACGGGACGCGCTGGGCGCGCCGGACGTGATCGTAAACAATGCGGGGCTTTTCAGGACGGGGCCCGTGCTTGATACGACGGTCGAGGATTTTGGCCGCCAGGTGGCGGTAAACCTGACCAGCGCCTTTATGGTTACCCGGGCCTTTCTTCGAGAGATGCTGAACCGGGGCAGCGGACATATTTTCTACATGGCGTCCGTAGCCTCGTTGCGAGCGTACCCCGGCGCGGCAGCCTATTGCGCCGCCAAACATGGGTTGCTTGGGCTGGCCCGCGCCATGCGGGAAGAAACGCGGGCGGGCGGGCTGCGCGTTACGGCGATCTTGCCGGGCGCCACCTGGACGCCCAGCTGGTACGGCAGCGACACGCCGCCGGAACGGCTCATGCCTCCCGAAGACGTTGCGCAAGCCATCCTGGACGCGTGGCGCATGAGCGACCGCACCGTGGTGGAGGAATTGCTACTCCGTCCGCAGGAAGGGGACATTTAGCAGAGAACCGAATGCGCAGATTGTCCATGCGCCGCAAGCGCCTCATTGCGCAGATCGTGCTTGTCCTGACGGCCGCAAGCATGGCGCTTCTTGGGACGGCGACATGGATTGCTTTTGCGCCGAACACGCCCGATTTCGAGGAGCGGCGCACGGTGCGCATTCCACCGGATACCCCCTTCGAAGCCACAGTCGATTCGCTCCGGGCCCGCGGCGTGCTCCGACGGACCGGCGCGTTCCGTTTCATGGCGCGCGCTACGGGTTGGGGCGATCAGATCAAGGCGGGGCATTACGCCTTTGCCGCGGGCGCGTCGAACCACGATATGCTGAGCGCGTTGCGCCGCGGATTGCAAGAACCGGTGCGCCTCACGATCCCCCCCGGCGTACGCCCCGAAACGGCGGCCTCGGCAGCGGCCCGAAACATGTTCTTTGCTCCCGAAGATTTTACCGCCGCGCTGGCCGATACGCAGCTCGCCGCCGCGTTGCGGACCGATACTTCCGCCCTGTTCGGTTACATACTGCCGGAAACCTACCATTTCTACTGGCTTGCCAGCGCAGAACGCGCCGTGCGCGCCATCGCCGAAACCTTCGATGCGTTCTTCGAGCGCGAACTGCGGGCCGGCGCAGACAGTCTCGGCATGTCCAGGCAGGACGTGGCGACCCTGGCCAGCATTATCGAATGGGAAGCCCTGCGCGAAGAGGAGAAACCCATGATATCCGGCGTGTATCACAACCGCTTGCGCATTGGCATGAAGCTGGACGCCGATCCCACCATACAGTACATCGTACTGCAACAGGAAGGCAGCAAACGCCGCCTGCTCTACCGCGATTACCGCATTCCGCACCCGTTCAACACCTACCTGCGCGCGGGATTGCCGCCCGCGCCGCTGAACAATCCGTCCTCTTCGTCGCTGCGCGCCGCGGTGCGTCCGGCTCGCCACGATTTTTTATACTTCGTTGCGACGGGCGACGGTACGCACCATTTCAGCAAAACGCTTGCAGAACACATCCGGGCCGCCCGGCGCTACCATGCGCTGATGCGACAACGCCGCGCCGAGCAAGAAGAAACCGGATAATTTGCGCCGCGCCGTCGCGGCCCGCGTAAATTGCCGCTGCCCTTCGGGGACGTAATAGCGTATCCTTACGGCGCAAGGCGCTCCACCCGCCACGCCCCTGCCTCGTCAAGACGGTACGTTATACGATCGTGCAGGCGGTTCGGGCGGCCTTGCCAGAACTCCAGCGCATGGGGCCGCAAAAGGTATCCGCCCCAATGTTCGGGACAAGGCACGTCGCGCCCGGCGTATTCCTTCCGCGCCGCTTCCAGAGCAACGAGCAGCGCCGCCCGGTCCGCAAGCGGACGACTTTGCGCGGAAGCCGCCGCCGCCAGTTGGCTTTCCCGCGGTCGGGACGCAAAATACGCCGCCGAAGCAGCCCGATCCGTCTGTTCCGTCCGCCCCTCGACGCGCACCTGCCGATCCAGCTCGTCCCACCAGAACGTCAACGACGCCCACGGATTGGCCTCCAGCTCGCCCGCCTTGCGGCTGCCGTAATTCGTGTAGAACACGAAGCCCCGCTGGTCGAACCCTTTGAGCAGCACGATCCGGCAGGAAGGGCGCCCCCGGGCGTCGGCGGTGCCAAGCGCCATCGCATTCGGATCGCGGCCCTTGCCTTGCATGGCCCGCGCCGCTTTCTCGAACCATATGCCGAACAACGCCATCGGATCGCTGCCGACCGCATCGAAATCGCCCCCCTCATACTCTCGGCGCAACGTGCTTACATCCATTGTATTATCCTGTATTATCCACGGATACTTGACGATCAAAGCCGGATCCCTCTCCGCCCCGAACGTTAAAGGCGCTGTATTGAACGAACAGATGGGCAATAGGAGCCCGCAATGCTTGCGACGCAAAACGCGCCCCCTTGCCCTCCGGTCATGCCGCATATCGTATCCGCCGCGCACAAAAGAGGGGAGTGCTCCGCCCGATGCGTTTTCCGTATTTTCTGGCCCGTCGCTTCGTTGCGGGAGAATCCTTTCAGGAAGCGCTTCCCGCGATCCAGACCCTGAACAACAAGGGGATGCGCGTCACCCTCGACCTCTTGGGCGAACGCGTCACCCGGCGCAAGGTCGCCGAAACAAGCCGGGACGCCTACATACGCCTGGTTCGGATCATCGCCAGGGAACGGGAGCGCCGCGCCATGCAGGCCGGCATATCCATCAAACTCTCGATGATCGGGCAAAAAATCGACGAAGAATTTTGCCTGAAAAACCTGCGCATGCTGCTTGAGGCGGCCAAAGCGTGCAACGTATTCGTCCGACTGGACATGGAAGGCAGCGACGCGACCGCCTCCACGCTATCCCTCTTTGAGGAAACCTTTCCCGAATACCCGGACCATACGGGGATCGTGTTGCAAGCATACCTGAAACGCACGGAACGCGACGTGGAACGCATGTGCGCGCTGAAGGCCCCGGTCCGGCTATGCAAGGGCGCCTATAAGGAACCCCCGGAGATCGCCTGGCGGCATATGCCTGTCATCCGCGAGCGTTTCATGGCCTGCGCGCAAGAACTCATGACGCGCGGACGGCATCCGGCCATCGCCACGCACGACGACCAACTGATTTCCGCCACGAAAATCCTTGCGGCGAACGAGGGAATAAGCCGGGATCGGTTCGAATTTCAGATGCTCTACGGCATGCGCCCGCAGACCCAGCAACAGATCGTCCGGGACGGGTACAGGATGCGGGTGTACGTACCCTTCGGAACGCAATGGGCGCCCTATTTCGCCCGCCGGCTGCGCGAGCGAAAAGAGAACGTATGGTTCGCGCTTCGGAATCTCGCCCGGGGATAGCGAGGAATACGCCGAGCAAGGCCGTCAAGGCGGGCGCCCTGCCGCCGCGTCGCAGGGCCGATCAGCGAATCCGCAGCTGTTGCCCCGCGCTGATGGCGTCGGACGTTAACCCGTTCAGGGCCTTGATCCGGTCCACGCGCACGTCGTACCGCCGGGAAATGGTCCAAAGGCTTTCGCCGCGCGCAACGGTGTGATACGCGGGGCCTTCCGCACCGCCTCCAGGCAAGGCCTCGCGTTCGGGCGGCCGGTCTTCTGCGCCGTCCGGCGCCGCATTCGAAACATTCCCGGAACCTCCAGCGGCTTCCGCAAGCGCCGCGGGCCTTTGCTCCGTGGAAGTGAGCTCGTTCGCAACGGACGTCACGCCCGATACGCCCGCCGCCACGGCAGCCGCCCGCTCGCGTTGCGCCCAGGTCGCCACATGTCCGCGAAGAATCACATGTCCGTCCGCCGCCTGCGGATCGAACGCGTGCGCCCGCAAACCGCGCGTGCCCGCAAGCGCCAGCTGCACCCTCGCAGCCAACGAAGCGTCGCGTATTTTCCGGGCGACCGCCCCTTCCGCAACGCGGCCTGGCGCGCTATCGGGAGCAGAAAACGCTTCCGTCGGCGTTACGGGCAACGTCTCTGCGGAAACCGTTTCTTCGACGCCCGCAGGAAACGGCGCATCTTCTTCGGACGGCGGCCCGCCCGCGCAGCCGGACCATACCAGGAGGAGCCACGCGCCGCCGCACAGCGCAGCCGGAACGAACCCTCGCGACGGTATCGAATGCGCTCGCATCCAGGACGTCGTACGCATGGCGCTTACCCGCTCCCGGCGACCTCGGCGTGTTCCGCAAGCCAGCGCTCCGCATCGATGGCCGCCATACATCCCGTGCCGGCCGCCGTAACCGCTTGCCGGTATACATGATCTTGCGCATCGCCGCAGGCAAACACGCCGGGAATATTGGTATGCGTGGATTTACCCTCCGTCAAAATATATCCCTGCGGATCCATATCGAGCCATCCCTTGAATACCTGCGTGTTGGGCGTATGCCCGATGGCCACGAAAAACCCGCCTGCCGCCAGTTCAGAGACCGCGTCCGTTTTCCGGTTGCGCAAGACAAGGCCCGTTACCTCGTCGTCGCCCAGCACGTCCTCCACCACCGTGTTCCAGATAAATTCGATCTTTTCGTTGGCGAACGCCCGATCCTGCATGATCTTCGAGGCGCGCAAGCGGTCCCGCCGGTGAATAACATACACCTTCGACGCGAAACGGGTCAAAAACATCGCCTCCTCCATAGCGGAATCGCCGCCGCCCGCGACCGCCACCGGCACGTTCCGAAAAAACGCGCCGTCGCAGGTTGCGCAGGACGACACGCCGCGCCCCAGCAAGCGTTTCTCGTTTTCAAGGCCCAGGTACCGCGCAGAAGCGCCCGTAGACACGATCGCCGTTTCTGCCAGCACAGGGGTTTCGCCATCCACAAGCAACCGAAACGGACGCTGCGAAAAGTCCACCGCATTCACCGTGCCGTACCGAAGATCGGCCCCGAAACGGGCAGCCTGTCCGTCGAAGAGGCCCATCATGTCCGGTCCCAGCACGCCCTCGGGGAATCCGGGATAATTCTCCACGTCCGTCGTGGTCATCAACTGCCCGCCGGGCTCCGGCCCCTGAAACACCACCGGCTCCAGGTTCGCGCGCGCCGCGTACAGCGCCGCCGTCAATCCGGCGGGTCCCGTCCCGATAATCACAACGCTCCGCCGTTCCGCAGCGGAGAAATCGATCCCGTCGAAAGCGGACAGATCCCGCTCGCCGCGCTCAGCCATGGGAAAAAGCGGTCAGGGATATAAAAACCATCGAAAAAGCCGTCAGGCCGGTTGCGCAACCAGCGCGTCAAGCCGATCCGCCAAGTCTTTCTTCGACGAAACCCCGACGAGCTGGTCCGCAACGTTTCCATCCTTGAAAAACAGCAAGGTTGGAATCGACCGGACGCCGTACTGCATGGGGGTTTCCGGATTCTGGTCCACATCCACCTTGACCACTTTGGCGCGTCCGTCGAATTCTCCGGCCAGCTCCTCGACGGTCGGCGCGACCATGCGGCACGGCCCGCACCAGGCAGCCCAGAAATCCACCAGGACCGGTACGTCCGCGTCGAGCACCTCTTCTTTGAAATTGCTGTCCGTAACCGCCAGCGCGTTATGCGTATTCATGTTGTTTCTCCGGGAAATGAAGCGACTTCAGGGATGCGTTCGCGGGCGCGACGCCGAAACGCATTGCAGAACATGCTAACAAAAAAAGACCCGCCTGGTTTCCCGCGCGCGACGTATTTTCGCCTATCGGTCCATATAGTCGGGGATGGCGCATTCGTACGGACGGCGCAGCGCGTCTGCGGACAGGTCGATGACCGGTTCGCCTTCCAGACGAATCGTCAGGTTGCCGGGGCGGACCGCGCCGAGCCGCGTCAGGCGCGTCGGCCTCCCCTTGAGGGCGCGTTCTATTTCGCCGCCGCGCTGCGGCGACGCGCTGAATACGATGCGGGATTGCGCCTCGCCGAACAAGACCGCGTCCCGCCGCATACCCGGCGCCTCCAGATCGATCTCTGCGCCCAGCGCTTCCGCATGCAGCACGCATTCGGCCAGGGCCACGGCCAACCCGCCGTCGGAAACGTCGTGCGCGCTGCGCGCCAGGCCTGCCCGTATAAGATGGAGCATCGCTTCCTGCACCGCCGCTTCCTCCGCAAGCAGCATGTACGGAGCGCCGCCGCGCGTCACCCCGCGCAGCCCGGCCAGATACTCGGAACCGCACAGATCCTCCCGGTGCGCCCAGGCCGCAGGACTCAGCAAATAGACCGCGTCGCCCGCCGCCCGAAACGGCGCCGTCGCACTATCCGTCTGGACATTCTCCACGATGCCAAGCATGCCAATCACCGGGGTCGGAAAAACAGCCCCGTCCGGGTTTTCGTTGTAGAAAGAGACATTGCCGCCGGTCACAGGCGTGCCCAAAGCCCGGCAGGCGTCGCCCATGCCCCCCACCGCCTCCGTAAAGGTCCAGTAGACTTCCGGCTTGTAGGGATTACCGAAATTAAGACAGTTTGTGACGGCCACTGGCTTGCCGCCGGCGCACACCACGTTGCGGGCCGCCTCCGCCACGGCGATGCGCCCGCCTTGCCGCGGGTCCAGATACGCGTACCGGCCATTGCAATCCGTCTTGACGGCCAACCCCTTGTTCGTCCCCTTGATGCGGACCACGGCGGCGTCGCTTGGTCCCGGCCCCGCCAGCGTATTCGTCCGCACCATCGTATCGTATTGCTCGAACACCCAGCGTTTCGAGGCGATATTCGGAGAACCCAGCAAATCGAGCAAAACCGCGGCGGCGTCCGCCGCCGACACATCCGGCACGGCAGCAAGGTCCAGTTCCTGGTCGTCGAGGCGGGCCGGACGGCGCGTTTCCCGGCGATACACAGGCGCCCCGCCTCCCAGCACAAGATGGTCGGCTTCCACGTCCGCAACCAGCGCGCCATGCCAGAAAACCCGGACGCGGGGTTCGCGAATCACCTCGCCTATGCACTCCGCGTGCAGGTCCCATTTTTGGAAAATAGCCTCTATTTCCTCCTCCCGGCCCTGCTTGCACACAAGCAACATGCGCTCCTGACTTTCCGAAAGCATGATTTCATAGGGCGTCATGCCCGTCTCGCGTTGCGGCACCTTGTCCACGTGCAAAATCATGCCGCAACCGCCCTTGGCGCTCATCTCGCAGGAAGAACAGGTAAGCCCGGCGGCGCCCATGTCCTGAATGCCCACCAGCGCGCCGCTCCCGATCGCTTCCAGCGTGGCCTCCAGCAAAAGTTTTTCGGTGAACGGATCGCCCACCTGCACGCTGGGCCGTTTCGCCTCGCTCCCTTCCGCAATCTCCTCGGAGGCGAACGTAGCGCCATGGATGCCGTCCCGCCCCGTCGAGGACCCCACGATGTACACCGGATTCCCCGGGCCCTCGGCGATGGCGGAAGCCGTTTGCCCGATTTTCGCCACGCCCACGCTCATCGCGTTGACCAGCGGATTCCCCTCGTACGACGGATCGAAATACACCTCGCCCGCCACCGTGGGCACGCCAAAGGAATTTCCGTAGTCCCCGATGCCGCGCGCCACCCCGTCGAAGAGATAACGTACGCGGGGGTTGTCGAGCGAACCGAACCGGAGCGAATTGAGCGAACAAATGGGCCGGGCGCCCATCGTGAAGATGTCCCGCTGGATGCCGCCCACGCCCGTTGCGGCCCCCTGATAGGGTTCCACAGCCGACGGATGGTTGTGGGATTCTATTTTGAACGCAACCGCAAGCCCGTCTCCTATATCCACCAGGCCGGCGTTTTCCTCTCCGGCTTCCGCAAGGAGCGCGTCCCCCTCTCGGGGCAGCGTTTTCAGGAGGGCAATGGAATTCTTGTAGGAGCAGTGCTCGCTCCACATAACGGAATAAACGCCCAACTCGACAAAGGTTGGCGTACGCCCGAGCTTGTCGCGTATCCAGCCATATTCCTCGTCTGTCAACCCGTGGTCCCGGGCCATTTCCAGCGTGACTTCCGGGGTTGCGAGCGGGTGATTCGGCGTTGTTTGGGCCATGCCTGCGTAAATAAATATAACGTCTTTGATGCGTCCGCAACAATATACCGCTCCCGCGCCCGGTTTCATATGGAAAAATCGTTGCTTCGCCGTACTATCTGCTATTCGTTATTTCCCGATTCGGTGGTATACTACAGGATACGATGCGCGCGCGGTACGCAAATAGCGAACAAGACCCGAATCTCCCTGGCGCTACATGCTGAAAATCATCCCGAACATCCCGGTGGCCAGCCTCGAACATTCCGTCGAGTTCTATCTTGACGTGCTTGGTTTCGAGATGGTGAACATACGGGGGCGCGGCGAAACGACGCGGGCGCACCTGCGCAGGGGCGGCGCAGAAATCATTTTTCGTTCTTGCGACCCGGAAGCGCCGCTTCCGTTTCCCGACCCGTTCCTGGCGAACCAGATCATCCTGCACATTCAGGTAAACGACATCCTGGCCTTGTACGACCGCATCAGGAAAAATCGGGTGGAGATCGTGCAGACGCTTGAACCCACGCTGTTCGGAGCGGCCCGGTTCATGATTCGCGACATCGACGGGCGACTCATTTCCTTCGACCAGCCGGGCAACGTGCAAAGATAGGCGCTTGGCCTGGGCGCCCCTCCCCCCGAAAAAGCGCGGGCGACGGCGTACGGCCCGCAAACCGCCGCTATCCGATGTGTATCTGCAATTCCTCGCGCCGGTGCTTCTGGCGAAGTTTGCGAAGGGCTTTTTCCTTGATCTGACGAACGCGCTCGCGGGTAAGATCGAAACGCTGGCCTATTTCCTCGAGCGTCAGCGGGTGCTCGCGTCCGATTCCGAAATACAGGCGGGTAATCTCCGCTTCCCGCTCCTGCAAGAGGTCCAGCGCGTATTCGATATCGATTTTGATGGAATCTTTCAGGAGGGGATCGTCGGGCGTGTCGTCTTCGTCGTCAGCGAATATATCCAGTAAACTATTGTCGTCGTCTTCGTTGAACGGCGCATCCATCGAGAGGTGGCGCCCCGTATGCTGCATGGCCTCGCGCACCTTGTGCACTTCTATGTCCAGGTCCTCGGCCAACTCCTCGATGTTCGGGGCGCGCTCGTACTCTTGCGAAAGCCGGGCGCTGGTCTTGCGAATCTTCGAAATCGTCCCGATGCGATTCAGCGGCAGGCGCACGACGCGGCTTTGTTCGGCCAGGGCCTGCAGGATGGCCTGGCGAATCCACCACACGGCGTACGAGATAAATTTGAAGCCCCGGGTCTCGTCGAAACGCTGGGCCGCCTTGATAAGCCCGTAGTTGCCTTCGTTGATCAGGTCGGCAAGAGACAATCCCTGCCCCTGATACTTTTTGGCCACGGAAACCACGAAGCGGAGATTCGCGCGCGTCAATTTGTGCAACGCTTCCTGGTCTCCAGTATGGATGCGCTGGGCCAGATATACCTCTTCATCCGGTTGAAGAAGCGGAATGCGACCGATCTCCTGGAGATACTGGTCCAGCATCCGCTGCTGACGAGGGACATACATAGGTCAGGCTGGGTTGTAGCGGTAGTACGGGGGAGTTTGCCGTTTATTTGAAAAAACCTGAACGAGGCGTCCTGGGCGCCGCGAAGCCGGAAAAGCATACGCCTCGCGCGCGCCCTGTCGAATCGAATCGGTTATAATCCATGCCTGCAAGCGCAAAAAGTTCCAGGGATGTCCACGATTTCGACGCGGGCGGAGCGCATTTCGTTACACAAAGCGCATAATTATTGACTCCGAACATGCTACCGGCGTTCCCCGGCGGGGGTTTCCATAGGATACAAGGCAAGCACGGCGTCGGCGATCTCGCGCCGCTCGGACATGCGCGGCACCTTGGTTTGACCGCTTACTTGCCGCCGCGTTTCCCGAAGCCACGCATAAAACGCGCCGGGAGGCAGCGCCACCACATCGGGCGCCCCGAAGGCTTGCGCTTCGCGACGAATCCGGTAGTGCCGGTTCGCCTCGTTGAGATAATCGTCTATGGCGCGCGCGAAACAATCCATGCTGTCCGGCGAACGTTCAAACTCCACCAGCCACTGATGCGCCGGAGGACGATCCGGCAACGGGAAATGCGGAGCGACATGGAAATCGCGTACGCGCGCCCCCGTACGCTCGCACGCCGCATGCAACGCGTGGCGGGCTTCCTCGCTGAAAACGGCTTCCCCGTACGTGTCCATCATCTCGCTCGTGCGTCCCGCCACAAGAATTTTATGCGGCGCGATGTCCGCGAAACGCACGATATCCCCGACAGGATAACTCCACAGCCCGCTGCACGTAGAAACGAAAAGGCCATACCGTACGTCGGTTTCCACTTCGCCAAGCGTATACCGGCGGGCATTCGGATCGTCGATTTCGTCCATCCGCACAAATTCGAAAAATACGCCGTTGTCGATGTGCAGCAGCATGGCCGGATCGTTCGCGTCGCTTTGAAAGGAAAAAAATCCTTCCGAGGCGCCATAGACCTCCAGAAAGCGCAGGTTCGGCAAGGCGATCTTTTCCCGGAGCAAGTCCCGATAGGAGCTTAACGCCACGCCCCCGGCGATAAATACCTGCAACCGGGGCCATACGTCGGCCAGCGTCCTGGCGTCGGAGCCGAACTGTTCCCGATGTTGCCGAACCAGTTCGTCGAAAAAGGTCATGGACCAGGATGGAACCATGATCAGGCAGCGAACATCCATGCCGACGGTCCGCCGGGCCACCGTACGCAACTTCTCTTCCCAATTCGGCAGGAAGGCCATTTCGTTCGGGACAGCCTGGAGAATGTGGCGGTATAAAAACGGAACATGCTCCGCCTGAAGCCCGCTCACCTCCCCGATTTTCGTGCCGGGATAGGCTGGATCCTCTTCGATGCGGCCGGGCAACGCGACATGCTTGCCCAGCAAATACCCGATATTGCCCGTCCGGGCCAGATACGTCAGACCCACCGAAAGCGTGAACCGGCGATTCGCCGCAAGCATGTCGGCGCTCACCGGGATGATTTTGCCGGCGGAGGTGGTCCCGCTGGATACCGCGAAGTGTCGAAACGCGCCGGGCCAGATCACATCGCGGGCGCCCTCCCGAATACGACGTATATCCTCCTCGAAATCGGCGTAGGCGTGCAACGGAACGCGCGCCTGGTAGGCAGCCACGGCGTCCCGGGCGCGGGCGATCTCCCCGAATCCGTAGCGACGGCCCCATTCCGTATCGGCGGCCCGCCGCAACAAACCGCGCAGCAGCGCTTGCTGAACCCGCGCCGGATGTTTCGAAAAACCGCCCATTTTGGAAAACGTACGAGAAAAAAGCCGGGGAGCCGACTTTTCGACGCGCCCCGTAAAACGATCCGAATCGGCACCGTTTGCGCCAGACAAAGTAAACATACCGCTAAAACAACGTCCGAAACAGGCTTTTATGTTTGAAATACGTCCGGTAAAAACGAAATTCGATCCGAATGCGTTCCGCTTGCGCGTACGCGGGCGCACGCTGGATTGTACGCCCGGCAAACCCGACGGAACCCATGTCATGGGCATTCTGAACGTAACCCCGGATTCGTTTTCGGACGGGGGGGCGTACGTTTCCGTGCCCGCGGCGGTGCGGCGCATGGGGGAAATGCTCGACGAAGGCGCTTCGATCATCGATATCGGGGGAGAATCCTCCCGTCCGCGCGGCAAGGCGTACGGGGCGGGAGCCGCCGCCGTTCCGGCCCGCGAAGAAATACAGCGCGTACTTCCGGTGGTGGAAGCCGCGGCCCATCGCTTTCCCGAGGCTATCTTGTCTATCGACACATGGAAACCGGAGGTCGCAGAGGCGGCGCTCGCTGCGGGAGCGCACATCGTTAACGACGTAACCGGGCTTCGATACACTACCGAAACGGCGACGGTGGCAGCCGGGTACAATGCTCCGCTCGTACTTATGCACGCTATCGGCAAGCCCGGGGACATGCCCGCCCAGGGCGCGTACGCGGATGTCGCCCGCGAAGTCGCCGCGTCGCTGGCCGATAGCGTACGGCGGGCCGAGGAAGCAGGGGTCCGGCATATTGTCGTCGATCCCGGCTTCGGTTTCGGGAAAAGCCACGAGGAAAACTTGCAACTGCTTGGCGCGGCGGGCGATATATTGGAACTGGGACGGCCGGTCATGATCGGCGTATCGCGAAAAAGCGCCATTGGCGCCCTGCTGGGCGCGCCCGACGACCCGGTCCCGATCCGGGAACGGCTTTTCGGATCGCTTGGCGCGACGGCGGTCGGGGTCCTTCGGGGCGCCTCCGTCGTACGCGCGCACGACGTCCGCCCCACGGTGGAATTCCTCCGGGGCATGTACGCCGTCCTGTACGCATAGACCACGCCGAATGTGCAGATAACCGACTGGATCATACCGCTTCGCATCGTCGATTTCGTCGAAATCGCCGCCGTGTCGTACATCCTGTACAAGTTGTACCGGTTCATGCGGGGCACGATCGCCCTGCAAATATTACTCGGGCTCGTGGCGCTGTACGTCGTGCAGGTGATCGTGACTGCCGTGGACATGACCATGCTTCCGGCGCTTTTCGCGTCCATCGGGGAAGTGGCCGTCCTGGCGGTTATTATTCTTTTTCAGCCCGAAATACGGCGCGTGCTGCTCTTGCTGGGCCGCAACCCGCTCATACGGCGCTTCGTGCGTTCGGCCGTACGGGAACAGACCATGAAAGAAGTCCTGGACGCCGTGGACAAAATGAGTACGAACCGGGTAGGCGCATTGATTGCGTTCGAACGCTCGTCGGGCCTGCGGAACTACACCGAAACGGGCGTCGCCGTCAAGGGCGCTGTTTCCTGCGACTTGCTCATCGCTATATTCCATGGACAAAACCCCCTGCATGACGGCGCCGTGATCATAAGCGGCGACCGCCTGGAAGCCGCCCGCTGCATCTTGCCGGTCTCAAGCAACATAAAACCGGGAGGCACCCTGGGGCTTCGCCATCGCGCCGCGGCGGGCCTTTCCGAACAGACGGATGCCGTCGTCGTCGTCGTGTCCGAAGAAACGGGCGCTATTTCCGTATCGGTGGACGGCGAATTGCGGCGAAATCTGTCCGCCGACGCCCTGGAGGCAAGCCTCGCGGAGGCGTTTACCCATCGCCCCGGCCATGAACCGCCCGCGTAATCATGCTATCTGACGGGGTATTCGACCGGCGACGGCAGCGGCTCGTGGACCAGATGCGAGAGCACGGCATTTCCGACGAACGCGTACTGGCCGCGATCGGCTCGGTGCATCGGCACCGGTTCGTAGAAAAAGCGTTCCGCCCGCGCGCCTACGAAGACGAGGCGCTGCCTATCGGGATGAAGCAAACCATATCGCAACCGTTTACGGTGGCCTACCAGACCATGTTGCTGGACCTACAGCCCGGCGACCGGATTCTCGAAGTGGGAACCGGGAGCGGATATCAGGCCGCCGTACTCTGCGAAATGGGCGCGCGGGTATTTTCCATCGAACGACACCGACCGCTGCTTGCGCGTACGCGCGACATCCTTGCGTCGCTTGGCTACCGGGTTGCGCTCAAAACCGGCGACGGGACGCTTGGGTGGGCATCCCAGGCTCCGTTCGACGGCGTCGTGATCACGGCGGGCGCATCGGAGGCGCCGGAAACGCTGCTCCGCCAACTGCGCATCGAAGGCGAAGAGGACAAACCCGCTGGACGCCTGGTCGCGCCCGTCGGCGACCGGGAAACGCAAACCATGTGCCTGTACCGCCGCCTCGGCGAAGATCGCTACGAAAAAACGGCCAGTCGGCAATTCAAATTCGTCCCGCTGATCGGCCAGCAAGGCGGCTTGTAGAACCGTCGGGGGAGGCTACCCGACGATGGTAGGCATGCCCGTGGCGAACGCTTCCCTGAGCGCTTGCGTGGCCTCCCCCCGAAGCGCTTCCGCGCTGGCGTTGCCATCGTCCAGCACGGCAATGCCGATGCTCACTGCGCCCCCTCCCGGCAATCTGGAATCAGCAAGCATATCCTGCTGGAGCCGGATCGCCCATTGCTCTACGGCTTCGCCCGCTTCCTTGAAAAATACGCCGAACAACAACTCGCCGAACCGCTCGACGCGCGCGCCGCGCACGGTTTCCCGCAGCCGCTGCACCAGCAAACTTTCCGCCTGCATAACCGCCCGTTGCCCTCCTTCGTCCGCAATATCCTCGGCGCAATTCAGGTATACGAGCGCCAGGGCAAGCGGCGTACCCTGGTCCTGCGCCCGCCATATCTCCTCGTCGACGATTTCGCTTCGCGGGCGGGCGTCCTCTTTCGCTTCCCGCAAGAGTTCGTCGCCAATCCCCGTCTCCAGAATATTGCCCAAAAGATGGGCGAAGTTAAGGGACAGGATTTGCTTCGCCTCGGAACGGAGCATATGCTCCCGCATCGCATCGGCAAGCAGCACGTACCGGGCCAGCGCGGAGGGCACAGGAACCGGAGCAAGAACCACTTGCTTGATCGGAACCCGTTGCCGGTAGTATCCGCACACATTGCCTGCAAGCTGGTTCTTGTCCGCGCCAAGCATGCGCAGCCCCGGCCGGCGGCGCTCCCACTGCAAGAGCGGCGTTTTCGATACGAACGACCCGCTGCCGCGCGCGTTGCGATTCACGCTTACGATAGCCTCTATATAATATTGAGGCGCCCTGTTCGGCTGCCTCAAGAGGCACACCGTATCGGCTCGGGTAACGCCGCGGTACGCCTGCATATACGGCAGAAGCACTTCGCGCAGCGACTGGTGCGACGACTCGTTGACCGCGATCCGAACGCTTTGCGAAGACTCCTGAATGGAAAAATCCAGGGTCCCCTGCACGGGCGCGACCAACCGGGAAACCTTCGATGCCGCGTGCGGAGCGCCATTCGCGGCGGTCGCCTGCGAGCCATTCCCCGAAACGGCGTCTGTCCCGAGGCTTTCCTCATACTCTCCGTCTCCGCCCGCGGCGCCCTTCGGACGAATGCCCAGAATACCCACCGCAGCGAGGTCCTTTTGTCGTTCGTCGCCAGGTTCTTCCTCGTCCGCGAACGTTTCCGGCGCCGCATCGGCCAGGGATTCCGCCTTGTCCCGGCTGGATTGCTTGTACCGTTTGCGCCGCAGACGTCGCCGTACGACGTGCATGATCGCCATAGTCAGGGCTACGCCCAACGCAGCGCCCGCCACCCAAAAAAGAAGCGGCTGGTCAATAACCAGCGCCAGCGCGACGGCCACCACCGCCGCGATGACAAAAAGAACGCGCAACATTATGCTGTCATGTCCTGCCTGTGAACACGGAAACGAAAGCGAGGCAGCGGCGGCATTGCATTGGGTGGATACAGAATGCCGTAAGTAATCTACAAAAAAGGAAAGATAATGTCAACAAAATGTAAACACCGCGGCCCCCGCCGGATATCCGCAAGCCGTTCGAAGCAATTTCGCGGCGGGGCCGACCGAAAATCCGGAAGCGGAATTAACGGGCAAAAAGGGATAAAAACAATATTATAGCATAAAATCTTTTTACGTTATCCAGGGAATTGCCCGCCCTTATGCAGGCCGGTCGCTGGAAAAGCGAACGTATGCCCGCCCTGTACACGCGCAACGAAGCCGCAGGACGGGGAGCCGTTGCCCGGTACTACAGGCAAGGGGAACACTACGCCACGCCGTGAGCGTATACCCTGAACGGATTCCTTTCAAAGCCCTTTCAAACCGAAAAGCCATGATCGAATACCTTGACACAATAGCCGTCGTTGTCGCGATAGCCGTTCCGGTTATACGCTTCTGGAGCATTCCGAAGCGTTTCGACAAACTGGAATCGAAGGTCGAAAACATGGATTTACGCCTTGCCCGCATTGAAGGGCATCTTTTCGGGGCCGCGCCCGCGCTTCCCGAACAGAAAGGATAATCGAGCGCGCCCGGTCGATCCTGTAAATCTTTGCTGTGCATTGATTTATGGAGCGCGGAGACCCCTGAAGCAAGCGAATAACAGGGGGGTGGGGAACCGGTGAAGGGGAGTCAGTGTAAAAGATTTGGCAGGTCCTTGCGCCTGCGTGTTCAAGCGTTAACCTCCTTCCCCTTGGTTCACGGTGCGCCCGGATGCGTACGGTATTTGAGCGCGAAGCTGCGCGTCTTCTGGCGCGTGAAGCAGATCTAAAAAAGCAAGCGGCGGTGGCGGAGGCGCGTAAAAGGGCCGCGCTGGCACGTACGGAAGCAAGGCGAAGAGAACAAGCGCGCCCGGTTGTTGCAGCGTACGAAGCGCAGGCGCGGGCATGGAATGCGGAAGCGGATTATGATTTTGTTGAATACGACGGTTTCAACGAACCCAAGCAAAGGCAAGCGGCGGGCGCGAGAATCAACGCTGCACGGGCGGAAGGGGGCGGTTCCTTTGCGCGTGAACAGGCTTCGCGGGCAAACCTGCACGCTTTGCGGGCGCGGGAGAATGCTTCAGATTGGCGGAGTACTGCAAGGCGTAAACCGGGCGGCCTGAAGGAACTGGCGAATAAGGCGGCGCAGGCGTGGGAAAGCGCAGCCCAGGCATGGGAAGAGGTAGGGGAGTAGCTCCGGGGCTTGTGCAGATCGACGAGGCGGCGTATCTTGTCGGCAGGCGGAAACCCGTTTCGCCGGAGCCTGATCAACGAAAACCCCGAATACAATGGCAAGCAATGCACTAAAAGACGAAATATGCTGTTTTGTTAAAGATAACCCCGGATGTCATTATGGAGATATAAAAACGGCTTTAGGGTTGGGTTATTATCCTGCTGAACCTGTTCACGAGCTTATTCAAGAGGGTAGAATAGAACACCGGGGTTTCCCGAAAGCGCAGGCCAAGAATGCTAACTTGTTCATTACGTGGCAGGAGGCACAGGGCCAGGGCATCTTGAAGTAAGAGCCCGTTCTGCTGCTTTCCGCGCCGCGAACGCAGGTCGCATCAAGCGGGCAATTGACCGCAAGCGTAGGGGACCCCTGGCGCGAACGGACAGGGCGGCGAGTAGACCGGTGGGGGGCTTTACTCTCTATGATTATTTTGCTTTGGTGTTACCTTGTTAGGCGTGTAACCCTGACATAGACCGGAGACAAGCCGTGCCCTACGCGGACCCCGAAAAGCAACGCGAAGCGAATCGCGGAGAATACGGCTGCGGCTTTGACTCCCTTGCAACGAAAGATTATTGCAGCGTACGAAGCGCAGGCGGCGGCCTATGCTGCGGAGGCGCGGACTTCGACCGACCCGGCGCGTGATTAAAGGCGCGAACGGTTTCGGCGGGTGCCGACGCTTTCGGACCGTGCGGCCTGCATTCTGCGGGCGGCTTGTGCGGATCGGCTGCGGGGGGTACCTTTTCTACGGGCGGAAACCCGTTTCGCCCGATTCACGAAATCAGACAACCACAGGAGGTAGCCATGAATTTTGAGCAGAAAGTCCAAAACTTCGAGAACCGCTTTGCGGAGAACGAGCGCGAAAAGGTAGAGAAAAGCAAGAAGAATATGAAGGATGAATTGGAGGCATTGAGGGCGGACGCCTCATCCCCGTTCCAAAAATCACTGCTCGATCTGATTGGAAAGTCCTTTGAAACAGCGGCAGCGGCGTGCCATTTTGGGATAAATGCGAACGTAACGGCGGACAAAGCGCTCAAAACAGCGAAAAAAGCGAAGGACGCGGCGAAGTAAGGATTCCCCGCTTCCGGGGTTATCCACAATTCGGACGGATTCTGCCCGTGCACATACGGCGCAAGCGTGGGAGGCGTACGGCAAAAGGCGAGAATGACCGGTGCGGACGGATTCCGGGGGTGCCGACGCTCCCGACCGCAAGCGGCGTTCCGGGTATCGGGCGGGTACGAATACTGCGCTATTGCGCGGGCTTTGCGGATGCGGCGGGCAAGGGGTTCGTCGATCCATGCGGGCGCATCCAGCGCGTAGACGAAAGCGGCCTGCTTGCGCGGATCGGTTGGAAAGGCTATCGGGGCGTTCATTTGCCGGGTTCTTTTAGCAATGGCTGGAATTGTGAGAGTATTTCCACTATTCGCGCTTCGTGTTCTTCCTGCATTTTCGCCATTCGCTCTTCGTGTTCGCGTCGTTCGGCTTTTCTGTCGCTGCGATTGTTTATTTCAGCCATTCGCGCTTCGTGTTCTTGTTTCATTTTCGTCATTCGCGCTTCGTGTTCGCGTTTTGCGCGTTCTGCTTCTTCCTGCATTTTCGCCATTCGCTCTTCGTGTCTGTTGTCTCCCGTGCGATTGATCCGGTCTTTTATGAATCGAATCAATACGGCGAGGGGGATGCCTAATGCGGAAAGGATTTTCGCAATGACCTTTAGAACTTCCTTGTTCGTTGCGGCTAAATCAAGGAGTTTCGCTAAAAATGCAAGCATGTTTTCGGGGGTTTAGGTTATGGATGTAACTACGCTTGCCCGTAGTATCGGGCAACGGCTCCCCGGCCCGCGGCTTCGTTGCGCGTGTACAGGGCGGGCATACTTTCGCTTTTCCACCGTCCGGCCTGCATAAGGGCGGGCAATTCCGTTCCTGCGGCGGCAAGATCGCGGGCCATGCCTACGCGGGCGGAGTGTCCATAAAACGAACCCGGCAACCCTGCGGCCTGCGCTGCGGCGCGAATCCTGTTCGATACGCTGCGGGCGGATAACCCGAAAACGCTTGCTTCGGGATCGTACGGCGCGGCGGGCTGCGCGTAGACGCTGAACGTATAAAAAGAACCTGTTTGCGGCTCCGGGGGGCGAATTGCTTTCAAGGCGCGGACGATTTCGCGGGAGAGGAACCCGACCGCTCCAGTGCCCGCTGGATCCGTTTTGCTGCGCTTGATGCGGAGGCGGCCCGTTCCGTTGCTCTCGAGCTCGATATGCTTCCAGCGCAGCGCGGCGGCTTCGCTAAGGCGCAGCAAGCAATCGCGCATAACGCAGCAAAGGGCAATAGCTGCGGCGGAGTGTTTGACGCTTGCGACGCTGCGCGTTTCGGCGCGTTCGGAGAGATAGGCGGCGATCTTTTCCGGGGACGCGACCAGCGGCGAAGTACTTCCCCCGGCCCGCGCATCCATGCGCAGAACTGGCGGAACGCGGAAAGATAGGTTTCCAGCGTACCCGGTGAATGTGTGGCTTCAAGGTTGCAGCGGACGCGCTCGGCTTGCTTTGCGGTTAACCCCGGCAAGTTTGCGGGGCGCGTAGCGATAGCGTTTTCCATGGATTCGGGTTTTATGATCCGGGGAGCTGAATTTCCTTTAATGGAACTCCCAACAACTATGGTCTGTTAACACTAAAGCAATGCATCGACGATAAGCACGAAGACGACGAAGCCGAGGAATATGACATCGAGTTTTTCGAAGCGCGAGAAGATGCGCCGATACCCCTTCAGGCGCCGGAACAAGCGCTCGATCTCGTTGCGCCGCTTGTACATCTCGCGGTCGTACTCCCAAGGAGCGAGGCGATTGCTTTTCGGAGGAACGACAGGTACGAACCCAAGGTCAAGCGCCAATTGGCGCGTGCCGTCGTCCTCGTACGCGCGATCCATCAGTAGCGCAGGCTTGTTCGTTGGCCTTTTCATGGCGCTCAAGAGCTTGCGGCCTTCGGGCGCGTCGTGCGCTTGTCCGGGAGAGAGCGAGAACGCGAGGGCCGTTCGAGCATTTGCGGCAACCATATGAATCTTGGTGGTCCAGCCGCCTCGAGACTTGCCGATGGCTTGCGGACCGTTTTTTTTTCTGCGCCCGTGCCGTCCGGATGAACCTTGACGCTCGTGCTGTCGAGGCCCACCGCCTCGATCTTGATGCGCACGATTTGCTGGCGTTGCAAGTCCTCGAACACGCGGTCGAGAACGCCTTTCTTCGACCAGCGGTTCATGCGCGTGTATACGGTGTGCCAACTGCCAAAGCGCTTGGGCAATCCGCGCCACTTGCATCCGTGCTCGGCAACGTACAGGATCGCGTTGAGCACCTGGAGGTTCGAGATGCTTACGTTACCGCGCTGTTTGGGAAGCAGCGGTGCGATCCGTTCAAATTGGGCCTCGGTGAGTTCCATGTCTCTGAAATTTGCTTTAGATTGCAGCGTTCATAGACAACGAAACAAAGGAAA
>JAJECT010000042.1 GCA_022821845.1 Rhodothermales bacterium
CGAAGGCTCCATCGTGGTGCGCACGGTCATTGACGGCGAGGGCGACTACGGCTTCAACGCGCAGACCGAAGAGTACGGCGCGCTCATGAAGGAGGGCGTCATCGACCCGACGAAGGTGACGCGCACGGCGCTGGAGAACGCAGCGTCCGTCTCGAGCCTGCTCCTGACGACGGAAACCGTCATCAGCGACAAGCCGGAGAAGAACGCGGGTGGCGCCGCAGGCCCCCCCGCAGGAGGCATGCCCGGAGGAATGGGCGGGGGAATGGACTTTTAGGAGGCCGCCTCTTCGATTTCGGAAAGGAAGCGGGCGGCCAGCGCGGCGGCCCGCTCCTCCGAGGGCGCCTCGGCGTACAGACGTACGATGGGCTCCGTATTGGATTTGCGCAGGTGCACCCAGGCGTCGTCGAAGTCGATTTTGAGGCCGTCGATGGTGTTTACGTTGCCCCCCGCGCTGCCCCCCGCGTAGCGCGCCGCCAGCGCGGCAAGGAGCGCGTCGGGGTCGCGGTCGCCGATGGGCGCCTTGTTCTTGCTTAATGCGTACTGCGGCAGGCGCGCCTTCATGGCCGAAAGCGCCTCCCCGCGGTTCGCCATATGCTGCAGAACGAGCGCGGCCCCCGCCAGCGCGTCGCGCCCGTAATGCAAATCGGGCAAAATGACGCCGCCGTTGCCCTCGCCGCCCAGCACGGCGCCCGTCTCCTGCATCTTCCGAACCACGTGAATCTCGCCCACAGGGGAACGAAACACCGGTTGCCCGAAGGAGGCGGCCACATCGTCGATGGCCCGCGAGGAAGAAAGGTTGGTCGCGAACGCGCCGGGCCGGAAGCGCCACAGGAAGTCGGCGGCGATCACCTGGGTCAATTCCTCGCCCATGTAGGTCCCTCCGTCCGCCACCAGCGCCAGCCGGTCCGCATCCGGGTCTACGGCAAGGCCGACGTCCGCCCCCGTTGCCGCCACCAGGTCCGTTAATTCGACAAGATGCTCGGGGAGCGGCTCGGCGGGATGCGCAAAAAGGCCGGTGGGTTCGCAATGCAGGCAGCGCATGCGTTCTTCCCGCACCCCCAACCGCTTCAGTAGCGCAGGCAACGCCACGCCGCCCACCGAATTGACCGCGTCGATCGCCACGGAAAAGTCCCGGCGCCGGATGGATTCGGGGTCGATGTAGTCCAGCGCAAGGATGCGATCGATATGATGGTCCAGAAAATCTTCCTGCCTGTAGCTTCCAAGGGCGTTCCACGGCGCCCGGTCCGCTTGCCCGCTTTCGGCGAAACGCAACACCTCTTCGCCCTCCTCCGGCCCCAGAAATTCTCCCTTTTCGTCCAGCAGTTTCAGGGCATTCCATTCGGGAGGATTGTGCGAAGCCGAAAGGACGACGCCCCCCGAAGCGCCCAGCGCCGCAACAGCCATTTCCACGGTAGGCGTCGCGGCCAGTCCGGCGTCTACCACATCCACGCCTGCGCTGCGCAGCGCGCCCGCCACAATGGAAGCGCATACCTCCCCGGTTACGCGGGCGTCCCGGCCCAGGACCACCACCGGGTCGCGCCCGACGAGGGCGGCGCGGCGACGGGTCCAGACGGCGTACGCGCCGGCATAGCGCACCAGCGCTTCGGGGTCCAGCCCATTGCCGAAAATGCCGCGAATTCCGGAAACAGAGGCGATAAGCGTTGGCGGCATGATTAATAATGCGTAAAATGCAGGGTTACGAAAAACGTTGGCGACAAAGCGGCGCGGCGCGTGGGCGCAAGCGGTGCTTTTGCGACGGGCTTTTGCATTGGCTTGCATGATGAACCTTCCGCGACGGCTTGTGGATCCGCCCCGCCTGGAAATACAGTCCCCCGAAATGCGTTGGCGGCATCGCTTCACCCTCCTCACGGGCGCCGCCACCCTCCTCCTCATGGCGTGGGGCGCCTTCGTCACCAGCATCAATGCGGGGCTGGCCGTGCCAGACTGGCCCTCGTCTTTCAATTCGTACGATCCGTTCAACCCCTGGCCCGAATGGTGGAAAATCACGCCCGTCCTCGCGGAGCATGGCCACCGCCTCCTTGGCATGCTGGCCGGCCTCCTGACGCTGATCCTCGCCGCGTGGACCTGGGTCGCCGAGCGGCGCCGATGGCTGAAGGTCCTTGCGGCCATAGCCCTTGCGCTGGTCATTCTGCAAGGCGTGCTGGGCGGCTTGCGGGTCGTGTGGCTGTCCCTGGACCTCGCCGTGGTCCATGCCTGCATGGCGCAACTGTTTCTGGGCCTCGTTACGGGGATGGCCCTCTTTACCTCGAAGGCGTGGCTGGACCAGGACGCGCGCGAAGCCGACGCCAACCCGTCTTTTTTGCGGCGCGCAGCGGTGGGCGCGCTCGGCGTCTTGTATGCGCAGATTATCCTCGGCGCGCTGCTTCGCCATCCGGGCACAGGCATCGATCCCCTGCTGGCGGGCCTGCATATTTTCGGGGCGGTCCTGACAACCGGCGCGATCATATATTTGTTCGCATACGTTTTCCGCAGGTTTCGCGGCGCGCGCATCGCATATCCCGCCGCCCGCCTGCTCCTCCTGCTCGTCGTCGTACAAGTCTTGCTGGGCGTTACGGCATATGTGGTTACCCTCGACGACCGAGGCATGCTCGAACCAGGCAACCTGCAAGTGGTAACGAACACCGCGCATATGGTCGTCGGAGCGCTGCTGATGGCCGCCGCCGCATGCGCCGCGCTGGGAGCGTTCCATTTGAAAAAAACCGGCGAAACCCGCGTCCCGGCGCGCGAAATACGCTAAAATCCGTTATATTAACAAGATACTTCATTGTCCCGACGCGCTACGCCCGTGCCGCCCCATTCTTCCGAAGACCTCTCTCGCCCTGCGCTCGCGTCCCGCGCCAAGACCCGCGCGGCGCATCCGGCGCAAACAGGCGGCGACCGGGCGCAGGTTCTCCGTTCGTATCTCGAACTGGCGAAACCGGAAATCACGCTGCTCGTCGCGCTGTCGTCCGCCGGGGGATTCTTTCTGGCTCCGACGCCGTCTATCGACCTGGGGCGCCTCGTGTGGCTGCTTGTCGGCGTGACGCTGGCGAGCGCGGGCGCAAGCGCCCTGAATCACTGGATCGAACGGGAGCGCGACGGCGCCATGCGGCGGACCATGCATCGCCCCTTGCCCTCCGGGCGGATGGCTCCGTCGGCGGCGCTGTATTTCGGGACCGGGCTGGTTGCGGCGGGCGCGGGATTGTTGTGCCCGCTCGTCAATCCGCTGACCGGCATGCTGGCGATGGCGACCGTATTGCTCTACCTGTTCGCCTACACCCCGCTCAAGCCGCGTTCCCGGTGGAATACGCTGGTGGGCACGCTGCCGGGCGCGCTGCCCGCGCTGGGCGGATGGACGGCGGCCACCGGCGCGATCGGCTGGGGCGGCGTGGCGGCGTTTTCCATCCTCGCCGCATGGCAAATGCCCCATTTTCTGGCCCTGGCCTGGATGTACCGCAAGGATTACGAACGCGGCGGATACGCCATGCTGACCGCAACGGACCCGACGGGCCGCGCCACCACCGGGCAAACCCTTTTCTTTACCCTCCTGCTCGCGGCGTTGAGCCTCTGGCCCGTAGCCCTTTCGCTCGTCGGGTGGGGGTATGCGCTCGCCGCCGTCGCCCTCGGCGTATGGTTCCTCCGCGCGGCCGTCGCCTTTCGCCGCAGCCGGGACGTCCGGGACGCCCGGCGGGTCCTGCGCGTATCCATCTGGTACATTCCCGCGCTCGTGCTGGCCCTGCTCATAGACCGCGTGGCGCTGAGCGGTCTTTTTTAAGCGCCGCGCCGCGCTTGCCGGTCCTTGCCGCGCGCAGCGGGCCGTTTTTTCTCCCCTCCTTTCCGTGTCCGCCCTTCCCGTCCATATCGAGCGCCTTACCCATCGCTACGGATCGCACGGATCGAGATGGGCGCTGGACCAGGTCTCCCTGTCCGTGCCCGAGGGCGCGCTTTACGGCCTGCTTGGACCGAACGGAAGCGGCAAAACCACGCTGTTCCGCATGCTCTCCACGCTGCTCCGCCCGCCGGAAGGCGCGGTCCGCATCTTCGGGCGCGATCCCCGTACGCACCCCGACGCGGTGCGGCGGCGCGTCGGCGTCGTGTTTCAGGATGCGGCGCTGGACGAGGAACTGACCGTGCTGGAGAATCTGCGCGCGCATGCCGCCCTCTATGGATTGGCGCGGCGCGCATTCGAGGAGCGGCTTGCCCGGCTGCTGCCGCTTTTCGGGCTGGAGGACGTCTTGCGCGAGCGCGCCGGGCGGCTTTCCGGCGGACAAAAACGCCGCGCCGACCTTGCGCGAGGCCTGTTGCACGCGCCCCCGCTCTTGCTGCTCGACGAACCGGCGACCGGGCTGGACCCGGCGGCCCGGCACGCGTTTCGGGAAGCCGTGGACCGGCTGCGGCGCGAGGAAGGCGCCACGGTCTTGCTCGCCACGCACGCCATGGAAGAGGCCGACCGATGCGACCTGCTGACCATTCTGGACCGGGGCCGGGTCGTGGCGCACGGTACGCCCGCCGCGCTCAAAGAGGCCATCGGCGCCGAAACGCTGTGGATCGAATGCGACCGCCCCGAGGACCTGGCCAGGCAGATTGCGCAGCGCCTGGACGTACCTGCGCAGGTCATCGGGACGCGGGTGCAGATCGCAGGACCGCGCGCCCGCGATTTGCTGTCCCCCGTCTACGAAACCGCCGGAGAAGCGATCCGGTCCGTCACCATCCGGCGCCCCACGCTGGAAGACGTGTTCATGGCGCGCGCAGGACGCGGACTTCGCGAAAACGAACGACGTTCGGAGGGCGAAACGCCATGAAAATGCACGCCACTGCTGCGCTCTGGCGGCGCGAACTGGTCAAATTCGCGCGAGACCGAAACCGGGTCGCCGGGGCCGCGCTGCAACCCATCGCGATCTGGCTGCTCCTGGGGTTCGGGTTTCGGGATTCCTTCCGCTTGCCGGGCGCAGAGGGCATGGCGGGCATGGACCTCCCCTATCTCGAATTTCTGTTTCCGGGGATGATGGCTATCGTGGCGCTGTTCACAGCCATCTTCTCGACTATTTCCATTGTGGAAGAGCGGCAGGGCGGCTTCCTGCAGGCGGCCCTCGCCACCCCGGCGCGGCGATGGGCGCTCGTGCTGGGCCCGGCGCTGGGCAGCGCCACGCTGGCCGTAGCGCAGGGCGCCTTGTTTTTCCTGCTGATTCCCCTGACGGGCCATGCCCCGAGCTGGGTCGGCGCGGCGATGATGGCCGGGATTCTGGCGGCGGTGGCGCTTGGATTCGCCGGACTGGGCGTCGTGATCGCCTGGCGGAGCCGGACCACGCGGGGCTTCCACGCCATTATGAACCTGCTTCTGATCCCGCTGTGGGTGCTCTCCGGCGCGTTCTTTCCCGCCGAAGGGGCGCCGGGCGTCCTGCAATGGGCCATCCGGCTGAACCCCGTTTCGTACGGGGTGGATGCGCTGCGAACCGCCCTGTACTGGCCGCACGAACCACCCCTTGCGATCTTTCCGTTCGGCCTTTCGCTCGCCGTGACCGGGCTTTTCGCCGCAATCACGCTCTTTTGGGCCGTGCGCTCGGCAAACAGGCCCATCCATGCGTAACCATCCCTTATTTATCCCGTAAAACCGGAAAAAACCATGCGCAGAACCCCAAAATCCCCCAGGGAAGGCATCTATGTCCTGCTCGTCGTCAATGGCAAAAAGTTCTGGTCCCCCATACGATTCTCCGCGGAGCGCCCTCTCGAACGGGACGAAGACGGCAAGGCCTGGGCCACGGTGCAACTGCCGGCCGTAGAACCTGACGAGCAAGGCTAATTGCTTCGTCATGCCTCGCCAGCGCACCCCTCGCAGCCTCTAATCTTCGCGGATTTAATCAGCGTATCCTAAATCGGGTCCGTTCGCCAGGCGGGGTCGGGCAGTTCGCGCACGATGCGCAAGGTTTCCATGCTTACGCGGACGACCCTGGCCAGCAGTTTCAGGGGATACGCGGGGTTTTGCATGGTTTCGAGGGCGTAGCGGTTCGCGTCGTTCACGATGCCGCTGGCCTTGTCTGTCTTGACGCATTGCCGCTCCATGACCCAGGCGATGGCGGGCTTCCCGTTCACCATGTAGGCGTACGCCGCTTCGGGAATGTCCCGCGCCGTGATGTGGTCGTTGTACTGTACGCGCGTCCGGTCTTTGGCCTTGCCCTGGCGCGGATGGCGCATGGGCCCCTTGACGCGAAACCAGGCCATGGGGGGCATGCCTTCGGGCGGCGTCCAGCCCCCCTTTTCGAAGGCGATGGGCCAGGACTCCGCCTCGTCGTATCGTACGTGCAGATGGCCCAGTTCCTCCCCGGCCTGCGCCAGCGCCCAAAAATCCTCGGGGCGCGCCGGAATGGGAATGCGCGGCAATTCCTTGCGCAGGTTCGCGGCGTATTTTTCGCGGTAGGACGGCACGTGCAGCACGCCGTATATGTAATGGAAAAGCACGTCCGCCGTAAGTTCGCTCCCCAGGCCCAGCTGCGCGCGGAACCCCTGCAGAGCCGCCTCGCTGATGGCGCTCTCGCGGACGTATCCCTCGGCATCCGTTTCGCGCCGGGCGCTGGCGAACAAGCCGTCCTTGTCCGAGGCGGGCTTGCTGTACAGCCACCGGGGGAAGCATTGGCCGCTGGCGATAAAATGCAGATTGGGAATTTCGTTCGCCATCAAGCATGAAAAATCGTCGCTCTCTCCTTTTCCTGTCACGCAAATAACCTGATTTTTTACTGCCGCATGCGGAAATAATTTGGGAATCTGATAGACCATTTCATTGAGTCTTCGACCAAAATAAAGGTGTTGCCGGGTAAATGGCCGATATTGCGACGGCGCAAAACGCCCTTCGTCAATGCCGAGTGATTTGTTCCGCCGGAGATCATTCTTTAATGCCCGCGTCCAGCTGATTTGCGTAGCGTCATTGTTTACAAGGCGGGTAATTTCCGCTGCCGACAATCGCTGTGCGCTCCCGGCAATCTGATCTTGCAATCGATCCCGTTCTGCATTGTAGAAGTAGATCATGTCCTCCACGTTACCGCGCAATACAACGTCCGAATAATTGTAGCACCAGGCGTCGCGACCGGTAACTATACCCAGCGAGTAATTTTTGAATATGGTTGCGCCGCCATGCTCATTTCCAGATTTGTCCCCCATGGCCATAAATTTCGCAAATCCTGCTTCCCGCTGGTTCAGCCAATCATAATGTACATCCGGTTTAATGTCCATCCATCCGCCATTTGTCGCTACGCCCTGCAAACCGCCGTACGCGGATACTCTTTCCAGTTTTTCCTCCCGGCTCAGGTAATCCCCTATGTCGTAAAACCGAATCCGGCAGCCCGTGCGTTCCGGGTTGCGAACCAGGAGCGCAATGGCTACGGGCGCCCGGGATCCTGCGCCAAATACCTTGCCCCCTTCCCTTCGCGACCGTTCGCCCTGCGTTCGCTGGTTTCCCCGCAAATGCAATACATGAATACTGGTGAATTCCTCCGCAAAGCATTTGCGTAAACCATCCATCGCATTGGCCTCCAGCCAGCCCGCATTGGTCACAAAGCCGATCACGCCGCTTTCGCCAATGCGGTCGGAAGCCCAGCGAATGGCACGGATATAACTATCGTAAAGATTGCGCAAGGATGCACCCGAAGCATGCGCAACGTAGGTTGTCGCTATCTTGGCATCAAGCTTTGGATATTTCTGATTCTGGGCCGCGTCATTTTCGCTCTTTTGCCCGGTACTCCACGGCGGATTCCCCACAATCACCCGGATAGGCGCGTCTTTTTGCTTCTTGCGTTGCTCGGAATTCTCCGGCAGGATGCTTGCAATCAGGTCTTCGGTATCTTGCATTTCGAACGTATCCGTCAGGATGATGCCCGGGAACCGCTCGTAGGCGTCCGCCCCCACCGTTTCGTGATAGGCCGCCTCGATATTCACCGCCGCAATGTAGTAGGCCAGCAGCATAATCTCGTTGGCGTGCATCTCGGAGGCGTATTTTCCGGGCAAATCTTCCCGTGAGATCAGCCCATTCTGAATAATGCGCGTGATGAAGGTGCCCGTGCCCGTAAAGGGGTCCAGAATCTGTACGCCGTCCGAAGAAAGAGACTGCCCGAATTCCGAGCGCAGCAGTTCGTCCACCGAATGCAGGATGAAGTCCACGATTTCTATGGGCGTGTACACAATGCCCAGTTTCTCCGCCGTTTTGGGAAACGCGTTTCGGAAGAATTTGTCGTAGAGATCGGTAATGATCTTTTGCCGGGCCAGCGCGGTGTTCGCGGCTTTCGCCCGCCGCGCCACGCTGGCGTAGAATTCGTCCAGGCTCTCGGCCTCCGTTTCGATATTCGCCGGTTCCAGCACGTCCAGCACCAGCTGCATGCCCTTGCTCACCGGGTTCTCGTCCACGAAGCGGGCGTCGCCATGCAGCGCCTCGAAAACGGGCCGGGTAACCATGTGCTGCGCCAGCATTTCAATGGCCTCCTTCTCCGTAACGCCTTCGTTCAGGTCGTCGCGGAGTTCCGCAAGGAATTCGCCGAACACTTCCTGCGCCGCCTCGTCCGCCGTCACCATCGCCTGGATGCGCGCGATATGCCGCTGGGCAATGGCGGCCACGTCCTCCGCCCATTCGCTCCAGTAGCGCCGGTTGCCGCATTTCTCCACGATCTTCGCCCGGATCGCCGACGGCAGGTCGAATTCGAGGGCGTACTGCTTGTCCATCTCGCCGTTCGCCGCGCCGTCGCCGCCGGGGTCCTTGTCGCCCGTCCGGGGCGCGCTATCCGGGTCTTTGGGCCGCCAGTCCGAAAGCGCGATAATGCCAAGATGCTTGCCGGATTTCCCTTCCTCCAGCAAGTTGAGCATGGCCTCGAACCGCTCGTCGTGCGACCGGATGGCGTTCAGCACCTGCCACACCACCCGAAACGTGTCGGACTGGTTGAGCGCCTCCGTAGGGTCCATGTTCGAGGGCACGACCACGGGCAGCACCACATAGCCCATGCGCTTGCCCCGAGCGCGGCGCATCACCCGGCCCACCGCCTGCACCACCTCGATCTGGCTTTTCCGGGGGTGCATGAAAAGAATGGCGTCCAGGGCGGGCACGTCCACGCCTTCCGCCAGGCAGCGGGCGTTGGTGAGCACCCGGCACGCGCGGTCCGCCGGGCGAACCCCATCCAGCCAATCCAGCCGCTCCGCCCGCCGCAAGGCGTTGAAGGTCCCGTCCACATGCTTCGCCGCCACGTCGTATTCCGGGGCCGATCCATGCGCCTCGGCGACAGGGGACGCCCGGTATTCGCGCGCCACCTCGTCAAAAAGCGCCTCCACCTGTTCGGAGGACTTGATGTCCCGGCAATACGCGATGGCCCGGCGCATGGGCAGCCTGTCCTCTTCCGGGAATTCTTCTTCGTCCGCCTTCGCCAGCGCCCGCCAGCACCCCACGAATTTGCCCGCCTCCGTAAGTTTGAGTTCGTGGCGGGCCAGCGAGGCGCTTACGCCCCGGGCCACGGCGTCCTCCGGCACCGTCAGCACAATCACTTTGTAATCGGAGAGCAGGTCTTGCTCCACCGCGCTGCCAAACCCGATTTCGTACAACACCGGCCCGTACAGGGACTCGTCCTCCATGGAGCACAACGCGGCGTTCACTTCGCCCGCCCGGTTGCGCGCCGAGGCAGCGTATACCTTGGGCGTGGCCGTCATGTAGAGCCGCCGCTCCGCCCGGACATGCCGCTGGTCGTGAATCTGGACGAAATGGCTGTCCGCCTCGCCCTCGATGCGCGCGCCCGCCGTCCGGTGCGCCTCGTCGCAGATGGCCAGGTCGAAGTCCGGCAATCCATGCTCCCGCTGGGCCGCGCCGATCACCGGAAGCGAATGGTACGTGGCAAACACCACGGTGAGCTCATCGGAGGCAGGCGGGGCGGCCTCCTGCGCCAGCCTGGCCGGGTCCGTCGTCGCCGGAAAGGCCAGGTCCAGCGCGTCCATGTCGATGCGGTCGTCGTTGCGCCGGCGCCTTCGGCCAACCTGCACGTCCGAACAGGCGGCGTAGGCCCGAAGCGAACGCCGCGCATCCGCCGCCCATTCCCGAACCGTCTGGGACATCAGCGCCAGACTGGGCACCAGATACAGGACGCGCCCTCCCGCGCCCGCGATTTCCTCCGCGATCCGCAGCGACGTATACGTCTTGCCCGTGCCGCAGGCCATGATGAGTTTGCCCCGCGATCCCGGCTCGGCCAATCCGCTTGCCGCCTTGTCGATGGCTTCCTGCTGGTGCGGACGCGGGCGTTTGCGGCCTGCGCTCCGCGCAACCTCCTCGCTCGCGGCGTATTTGGCCCAGTCGATGGGGCTTTTGCGGAGTTCGTCCAGCCCGATTCGCAAGGCGGGCACGCCCTGCCGGCGCAGCATGTCCTCTGCCGGAGCGCTCCACACCCGGCCCGTCGTGTCGATGATCAGGCGGCGCGTGAACTGGCGCGCGCCCGAAGCCGCCAAAAACGAATCTATTTCCGCTTTCTGAACGCGCTTGCCCTCGGCCCGGAACTTGCACTGAATGGCGCACCACCCTTCGCCTCCGCGCACTTTGGCTACAAGGTCGATCCCCAGGTCTGCCTCGGGAAGGCCTTGCTCCCGGGCCCACTCCCCGTAACGCGCAGGGGCTTCGTAAAATGTTTGCTGGACTGGGTCGTGTTCGAGAAAGGCAAGGCAAAGCCGCTCGAACGCCGTGCCCTTGATCCGTTCCTGGCTATAGCCGGACGCGGCGGCCTTCGCCCGCCAGGCATTCAGTAGATCGTCAAGATCAGACGAGTAAACACTGGCATCCGGGTATTCAGAACTTGGATCCCGGGGGGGGGGGGCTATTATTCGAGCAGTGCATGGGCCGTGTACGGGGGATCGGGGGATCGCGAAAGTCCCCCTTACGCGCGCAGCGACTGCTTCAGTTGGGGCGCATTTTCGTCAATATATCAAATTTGGTTACGGAAATGTAACGAAAATGCAAAAATTACAGGGGAAGCCACACGGCGTACGCGGCGACCGTCAGAGACCAAGGCAAGAATACGCTGATTAAATCCGCGAAGCGCAAAGGCTGCGAGGGGTGCGCTGGCAAGAAATGACGAAGCGACGTGGCAGGGCCCGCATAAGGAGGGATGACAAGCCAGCGTGCCCCTCGCAGCCTCCCGAAGAGCGCATCGCGTCCTCTACGACCCGAATCTACGGTGCTTTTTGCTGACTTCAACGACACAAACATGACGATTTAATCAGCCTGACTCCTGAAAAATATGCGACAGAATTGTAACGAAATGACGACGATTTTCGAATGCGATTTGGCAATATATCTGCGGGTTTCAGGAAGGCAAAAAAAAATGGTAACCTTAATTTTTTAAGTCGAAAATTTTTGACTTAAATTATTTAGGCTATGGATGCGAAAAGGCGATTTCCTCTCTGGTATACGCCCAGCGAACAGGGCGAAAGAACGCCTCCCCTCCGCCCGAACGGAGGCAAAAAAATATTTTCGGAGCGCTGGAACCCGGCAAAAAGGGTCCCGTTCATACTACGTACCATAGAACAAAAAACGACAAAAAAGCGAGGGCCTCGAACGCCCCGCCCGGGATGCCCTCCCGCCCGGCTCACTCCTTCGATTTCCCCGCAGAACTTCCCTGCCTTCCCGGAACGATGAAACGACGGGACATAACGATAGTGATCAGCGCAGCAATCATGATGACGGGCCTCGTTACCGTTACCGTCATGCTGCACAGTTCGCTCCGGGCGGATATGCGAGACTTGCGTACGGAAGTCCGAGGGGACATAGAAGGCCTGCGCACCGACGTCAGAGAGGACATAGAAGACTTGCGTACAGAGATAGCAGGCCTGCGCACGGAAACCAGAGAAGACATACAAGACTTGCGGGATGATATACAAAACTTGCGGAACGACATACAAGCCCTGCTCGCCGCCCAGGCAACCCCGACAGACGCAGCGACAGGGAAGGCAACCGCGCCTGCGTCGAGTCCCGCGCCGCCCGATTCCGCGCTTGCGCCCCACGCTGGATCGGAACCCGGCGTCTTGTCCGCCCTGGATGGGGAGTAAGCGCCGCTTTTGCGTCCGAAACGTGGAAACCGCCCTCCTGCTTGCCAGGACGGGCAACTCCGATCAGGCTCACTCCTTCGATTTAGCCGCCGAACTTCCCTTGGCTCCCGCGCTGTCGGCGGCGGCTTTTTCCCCGGACGAAGCAGATGCGCCGGCAGGGGCCTTGTCCCCTTCCTTTGACGCCGCTTCCTTGCTTTCGCCCTTTCCGTTGGCCTCTTTGCTTGCGCCTTCTCCGTTGTTCCGCGCATAGTCGGTCAGGTAGAAGCCGCTTCCCTTGAAGATCAGCCCGGCGCTGGTAATGATGCGCTCCACCTTCTGCCCGGTTTCAGGGCATGTGGCGAGCGCGTCCGCTGTAATGCGCTGGTCTATTTCGAAAGTAGAACCGTCTTCGCGCCGGTATACATAGGTGGGCATGATTCGTCAGCAATCGGTCAATCGTACAATAAGCGTCGCCGCCGCGCGGCGCCCGAAAAGACAACCCCCGCCCCGGAATGTTCCGGGCCCGGCTTGCTACGGCGCTCCGAACAGGCTGTCTGGCAGCGTGAAGACGGGCGGGCCGAGGATGGAGCCGGACGCTTCGTCGGCTACGCGCGGGCGGATTTCCCTGATCTTCCCGTTGTTGCGCGAAGGAAAGACGCGGTTCGTCAGGAGAATAACGAACAGGTCCGTATCCGGATCGACCCAGAACGAGGTGCCGGTAAACCCGGTATGCCCGAAACTGGCGGGACCGAAACCGGCCCCGGCAGACGAATACCCCTCCGGGCTTTTCGTATCCCATCCAAGCGCCCGCGAACTGAATTCCGGCTCCTGCACGGTCGTAAAGAGGCGAAGCGTTTCGGGAGAAATAAATTGCGCCCCGTTCGCGCGCCCGTCGTCCACCAGCATATGGGCGAACCGGGCCAGGTCCTCCGCCGTGGAAAACAATCCGGCGTGACCGGCTACCCCCCCCATTATCCAGGCGGTTTCGTCATGCACTTCGCCTTGCACGAGGCGGCCCCGGAAAACGCGGTCCCGTTCGGTGGGAACCGCATCCCGATTGGGCGTGCCGGACGGCATAAACCCGGTGTCGCGCATGCCCAGCGGCTCAAAAATACGCTCCTCCACGTATTCGTCGAAAGGCTGCCCGGTAATCCGCTCGACCACGAACATGAGGGCAATCATGCCGATACTGCTGTAGCGCATTTCCGTGCCCGGCTCGTATTCGAGCGGTTCCGCCAGCACCGAATCGATGAGCGCTTCGCGCGCGGTCGCGCCCCTCTCGTAATACCGACGAAACGGAATGAGTCCGCCTGTGTGGACGAGCAGTTGCCGGATGGTTACGCGCTCCTTGCCGGATTGCCGGAACCGGGGAAGATAATCCACAACCGGCGCGTCCAGTTCCAGCTTGCCCTCGTCGAAAAGCAGCATGGCGGCGGTGGTCGTGGCGACCACCTTGGTGAGCGAGGCCAGATCGAACATCGACGTCGTAGTAACGGGCCGCGCCTCGTCGTAGGTAAAGTGGCCGTACGCCTGCATCTTGGCGATCACGCCGCCGCGCCCTATCGCCAGCGCCGCCCCGGGAAAGGCCGTACTGTCGATGGCGTTCCCGATCAGCGTATCCAGCCGGGCGATGACGGCGCCGTCCAGCCCCGCTTCGGCGGGATAGCCGGTTCGGACAGCGCGCTGCGCCAGGTCCATCCCGTCGCCCGGAGCGTACAAACCCGGTACGCCGACGGGCAGGCGCCCGCGCACGTCCGCATGGCCCGCCACGGCGTCGGCGGCAGCCGTCTGGGACGCCTCCGACGCGCCGTACGCAACAAGATAGGCGGCGGGCGGCGTCATATCCCGCGCGATATACGGGTCGCCGAACGAAACAAGCGCGACCGGCGGGCCGTGCTCCACGAGGCGGGCCAGAAACGCCTTTTGCGGGTCTTGGGGCATGGTTTCTTCCCCTGCTTCTCCCTGTTCTCCCGCTTCCCCGCCTTCTCCCTCCGCCGGTTCGCTACGCGGGCGGGGGCGCAAGAATGCGGACACGAGGACGAACGGATAGCCGTCGGCGGCCTCCAGCGCCGCCTCGTAGGCCGCCGGACCGGAAAGATTGTTCAGGCGCAGCGTATCCACGCTTGCGTCGGGCAGGTTGCGGAGGGCATCGGCCAGAAAACGGCTTCCCGTAGCCGGATTCGTCCCGTCCGCAAGGGTAATGAAGAGTGCGCGCGCCGTGCGGGCAAGCGGAAGTATCTTCCCCGTGTTGCGCAACAGCGTAAGGGACGCCCGGGCTATGCCCAGGCCAAGCGCTTTGTGCTCGGGCGTCGCGATGCGCTCCAACGGCCCCATGCGCGCGCTGTCCGCCTCGCTCGCCACGTACCGATCCCTGTGCAACCCCGCCCAGGCCTTGGCCCGCAAAATCCGCAGGACCGCCGCGTCTATGCGCTCCAGAGGAATCTCGCCCGCCGCAACCGCCTGCAATACCGCCTCCCGCGCCGCCCGGGGGTCTTCGGAAAGCAGGAGCATATCGACGCCCGCCAGCAAGGCGCGCACGGCAATCTCCTCGGTAGAAAAATGCGCCGTCACGCCCGCCATATCCAGCGCGTCCGTCACGACCAGCCCGTCGAAGCCCAGTTCGTCGCGCAAGAGGCCCGTCGCCACCTGCGGCGAAAGGCTCGCAGGCAGCGTGGAATCCGGTTCGACGAGGGGCAGGGCAAGGTGCGCCACCATCACGCTCATCACGCCCTCCTCAACCAGTTTGCGGAACGGGACCAGTTCCAGCGCGCGCAGCCGCTCCGCCCCGAAAAGCAGTACCGGCAGCGCCCTGTGCGAATCGACGGACGTATCGCCGTGCCCGGGGAAATGCTTGGCCGTAGCCAGGACGCCGGCCTCCTGCAATCCCGCCGCGAACGCCGCCGCCAGTTCGGCCACCTGCTCGGGCCGTTCGCCGAACGAACGCGTATTGATGACCGGATTGTCGGGATTGTTGTTCACGTCGGCGACGGGCGCGAAGACATGCCGAACGCCAAGCGCCTTCGCCTCCTGGCCCGTAACGTATCCGGCCATGCGCGCCCATTCCGCGTTCCCGGCGGCCCCCATCGCCATGGCGCGCGGGAAGACCGTCGTCCCGTCCACGCGCATGCCCGCGCCCCACTCCATATCCTGGCTAATCAAGAGCGGCCATTTCGCCCGCCCTTGCAAATCGTTCACGAGCGCGATCTGATCCGCTGGATTTCCCTGAAAAAAAGCGACGCCGCCCAGCCCGAACTCCTCGACCAGCGCCGCGAGTTCCCGATAGGCGGGGTCCTCAGGATCGGTCGCCCGCCCATACGCCCGCACCGAGAAAAGTTGAGACGCCTTCTCCTGGAGCGTCATGGCCTGGAGCTGCTCTTCGGCCCAGACTTTCGTGCCAGGCCAGAGGTCGTCCGCATCCGGCGGGACGACCGCGGCGGGCGGCAGCGTCAGGATATACGCAACGACCGCCGCAACGAACACAAGCGCGGCGAGGAGCAAAAAACGGGGATGGCGAAAACGAGACATGGGGAAAGCCCTCCGACAAATTGCGATTCGTATACAAGAATATACGAGTAAACGGGCCGGATTATACCGAATTTCGCCGCCCGAACGCAAGGCGACGGACCGCCCGCCTCGCCTACCGATGCCGGGGCGGCTCGGGCAAATGCGCCTCCTCGTCCTCGCCCGCGATGCGGCGCACCATTCTTTCGGTAAGCAACCCGGCCAGCACCACTACGGTGATTTCGAAAAAGACGCCGAAGAGAAGGCGGCGGAACCCGCGGCGGACGGCTTTCGGAAGGAGCGAGAACGCGCCCGCCACGCCCAGCAAGCCCAGCAGGAAGGCCCACGCGCTATACCCGGATTGCGGAGATTCTTCGGAAGAAGCGGACATGGGATGCAATGGTCTGCGCGGGTCTGTGAGAACGGTGTGCGCGGGTCTGTGAGGACGGGGGGCTATTCGGGCCTGTCTTCGCCCAGCCACACGTTCCCCTCCTGATCGAAACCGAACGCATGGACCGCATACCCGGCGAAAACCCCCAGCCCTTCGTTCACGTTCGAATGCAAATGGATCGGCGGGGTTTGCAGCAAGGCCGCCTCGATATTCAATTCGTTCACCAATTCGGATTGCAGGAACGCCGTATGATGATACAAAAAATAATCCTCGCTCAGCGCCGTAAGCACCAGTTTGTAACGGGATTGGCTTCTGGATACGGGCTCCGAATTGAAGGTTATCTCGAAAAATTCCGTTTCGCCATCGAACAATTCGTCCGAAAAAAGTACGCCCTGGAACGACTCGTCTCCCCCGGCCACGTCCGGCGAATCGAAAAAATAGGCGTAATCGTCATACCGGAACGCGCTTTCGTTGCCCGAGAACGAAATTTCCCGAAACGAACTGGATGTGTCCGGGTCTTCCTGCGGGAAGATAAACGTGGGGGCGGGAAGGAATTGAAACAGTTCGAGTTTGTAGTAATTCGTGCCCGGAGGGTCCTCTATCCGTATGCGAACCCGATAGTTTTCGAACTGGAAGGGCCCGATGGAGTTGTCGTCGAGCCGCGCCAGTTCCTCGATGCCGGCCTTGACCGCCGGAATGGAATTGACGGCGCGGATCGCAGGCAGGCCGGGCGCCTCCGCCTCGAGCGTATACGCGGCGCCGGGCGTCGGGTACGCGCCCGCGGGCGCCTCATACATTCCCTCTCCGGTATGCGCAAGCGTATGCGAAAAATCCCCCGCTTCGTTCGTAATGCGCACCGTCGCGTCGGCGACCGTCAACTTCCTGACGTCGTCGCGCCCTTCGATGTCTGCGCTGCGGCTGAGGCGGACCGTCCACGCGCTGTCGGGCGCGAAAAAGCTGTGGGCCACCAGCCGCGAATCGTGGTCGGGAATATCCACCTCCACGGCCAGCTCGCACGCGGCGAAAACGCTCGCCATGCCCAGCGCGCCTGCCGCAAGCAGCGCGGCGCGGCGCAATCCGCAGGGCACCCCGCGCCATGATCTTTCGGAGCGAGACGGCATCAGAAAGAAATACGGTATGCGAACGAGGGAAGCACCGGAAAGAGGCTCAACTGACGAAAATTGAATGTAGACGCGCTGCGGTTTTCCCGCACGGGGTACACCACGAACGGATTTTTCCGGTTATAGGTATTGTACGTGCCGAACGTAAGCGTACGCGTGCCCCAGGAACGTTCCTTCCGAAAATGGATGGCAAGGTCCAGGCGATGGTACGACCGGAGACGGGACGCGTTGCGCGGGCCGTAATCCACTACGATGACTTCATCGTCGTCGTCTGGCCCGCTGTAATAATCGTGTTCCTGGTCGTGCAGCAACACCGAGTGGCGGCCCACCGGAAGCCAGGCGGGATAGCCGCTGCCGAAGACCCAGGCCGCGGATATTTCCTTGTTGGGCGAGAGGCGGCGTTGCGCTACGATGGACACGTCGTGCCGCCGGTCGTAGCGGTACGGGAAAACTTCTCCGTTATTCAGGTTCTTGAAATCCCGGGTGGCTTTCGCCCACGAATACCCGATCCACCCGCTCGTGCGGCCCGTTTTCTTCTGCAGGAACAATTCGACGCCGTACGCCACGCCGCGCCCGGTCTCGATCAGTTCGGGCCAGTCCCTGAACACCGAGTCGAAGGTTTGCGTGCCCGCCTTGTATTCTATGATGTCGCGCATCCATTTGTAGTAGCTTTCGAGCGACGCCTCGTAGCGCCCCTCCCGGATATTCCGCACCAGCCCGACGGCTACCTGATGGCTCTTCTGGGGCGGCATCCGCTCCAGCGCCGAAACCCAGAAATCCGTAAAGGGATTGCCCGTGCTGGCGGTCAGGAAGTGCACGGGCTGCTGCATCCGCACGTAGGACGCTTTCGCCGACATGCGCCGGGCCACGCGGCGGCTCATGCTCAAGCGCGGCTCCAGGGAAGGGTAGCTGGCGCCGTCCACGAAATACCAGGCCATGCGCAGGCCCGCATTCACCCGCAAGCCGGAAAACAGCGTCATGTCGTCCTCGGCGTAGAGGGCGGCCTCGCTGGAGCGAACCGTGCCGACCGGCGACACCAGCGTCGTGTCCTCGACGGTTTCCCCGAAATCCTTTTCCCAAAACCAGAGCCTGCCCGGGCTGAAACTATGGCGAATCCCTTCCGCCCCGAAACGCAGATAATGACTGGGCGAAGGCCGGTGCTCCAGGTCCAGCTTCACGGTATAGTCCAGAATGTCGGATACGTAGCTTACGCTCGATTCGTAATCGTAGCCCCCGGATTGCTCGCCCTGGCTATGGTACCGTTCGTCTGTCCCGATGGCGAAACTGTAATTCGTGAGGCCCACCAGCACGTTGGAAAACGTGCGGTTGCCAAACAGCCGGTTCCAGCGGAGCGCCGCCAGCCGATTGCGCCAGCCCAGATCGCCTTCGAATTCGCCTTCCTCGTATTGATCGTCCCAACTGTCCGAACCGTAAAACAGATCGCGCCCCGAATAGCCGCTCAGATATATGCGGTCCTTCCTCGACAGGATGTAGTTCGCCTTGAAATTCACGTCGTAGAAAAAGTATCCCGCGCGCGTATCCTCCGACAGGAAGGGCCGCGCCAGCAGGTCGGCGAGCGTACGGCGGGCGGTAAAAAGAAACGAGGCCTTGTCCCGTATGATCGGCCCTTCCAGCGTCGCGCGCGTCGCGATAAGCCCGGTCCCCACATCGCCGCCGTACTTCCTCAGGTTGCCCTCTTTCATCGTCAGGTTCACGACGGACGACAGGCGACCTCCGTACCGCGCCGGGAAGCCTCCCTTGATCAGTTCGACGTGCTTCATCGCATCCGCGTTGAACACGCTCAGAAAACCGAACAGGTGCGACGGGTTGTACAGCGGAAGCCCGTCCAGCAGGATGAGGTTCTGATCCGGCCCCCCGCCCCGCACATAGAACCCGCTGCGACCTTCCGATCCGGACTGTACGCCGGGCAAGAGTTGCAGCGTCTTCTGGATATCCACTTCGCCCAGCAGGGCCGGAAGCGACTGTATCTGATCTATCGCCACCTCGTGGCGCCCCATCTGCGGCTGGTCGATCAGGGAATCCGCCCGCGCCACCACCTCGATGCCTTCAAGGTCTATGGCGATGGGCGCAAGGGCCACGTCCAGCGTCGTATCCGCCGAAAGCGACAGGGCGCGCGTAACGGTTTCGTAGCCGAGGTAGGCAAACGCCAGGGTAAGCGAATCGAGGCGGACGGTGAGGCTGTAGAAACCGTACTGGTTCGTTACCGAGCCAATGCCCAGCGCCGGCACGCTCACCGTGGCGCCCGGAAGACGCTCCCCGCTTTCCGCATCCTCTATGTACCCGTTGACGGTGCGGACTTCTCCTGCGTCCTGCGCCGCCGCCGGCCCGGCGACGAACGCGCCCGCCAGGAAACACAGCGCGAAGAGGACAAGCAGGCAACCTCGGCGGAGCCGATGCCCGGAAGGACATCGAAACACCGTGGATACGTATTCTTTGATCGACGAAAACATATAAAAGCAATGCGCTCCCGCTATTCCAGCCGGAAACGGAACGTTACGGTGCCCGTCTGAAGCTCCTGCGGCGCATTGGACGGCAAGGGGTTGAAACGCCATTGCTGCAAGGCGTCCATGGCGGCTTTCTCCAGGTCCGCGTCACCCTTCAGGAGCAGCAAGCGCTGCACGACCCGGCCTTGCGGATCGACGGTAATTTGTACGCGAATCGTTGCGTTCACCTGGGTCCGGTACGCAGGCAACGGCGCGTACGCAGGGTCCCGGTTCAACCCTTCGATTTGAAAAGGCGCGGCGGTTTCGTCGTCCAGGCCCGCGCCGGTTTCGTCGGGGCGGGTTTCGCCTGCTTCGCTGGGGGCGGCGCTGCCGAGGGGACGAATGGGCGGGGTCTCGTCCTGCGGGTCGGGCTCTTCCGCCGCTTCCTCGCTGTCCTGTCGTTCGGGAGATACTTCCTCGACCTCCGGCGTTGGCGCCTGTTCTTCGTCAGGAATGGGCTGCGGCTGATCCGGCAGGTCCACTTGCCGGGCGTCTTCCGGCGCAGGTGGGGGCTCCTCCAGGGTTTCTTCCGGTTCTTCGGGCGCTTCCACCTGTTCCGAGGGGCGGCTTTCCGAATACGGGCCGAAGTCCACCTCCACGAAGCCCATTTGCCGGGAATCCGCTTGCGCCACCGTCAAAAAGGCAAAGAGAAAGAGTACGCCCGCATGCAGCGCCACACTGGCTCCCAAACCGATCCATTCGTTTTTTTTCATGGGCGCATGGTATGCAGGGGCCAGGGCCTTGGAGGGGGAAACGAACCGAAAATAAACGAAAGCAAAGCGACGGTATTGTGGAACGCGGAAGGGGTTTCCGGGATCCCCGGCGACTTCGGCGCGGCGGACGGGCGGCTACGGGGTCGGCGGCGGCCTGCAAGGTTCATGCAAAAGCAACGTCCCCAGCCCCGCAAAACGCCTTGACCTTAATTTTTTAAGTTGAAATTCTCCAGCCTAAAAAATTAAGGTTGGGCCTTGGGAAGGGGGCTGAAATACTCCATAATCTCACTTCCTGAGCGTCATAAGGCCCGTTTTTGCCTGCCCCGCCGCTTCCAGACGATACAGGTAGACCCCGCTGGGCAAGGAGGTTCCGTCGAATACGGTGGCATGGGCTCCCGCCTGTCGTACGCCGTCCACCAACGTAGCGACCTCGCGTCCGAGCGCGTCGTAGACCGCAAGGCGAACCGGACCGGAGGCGGGCAGCGCGTATTCGATGGTCGTCGTATGCGTAAACGGGTTCGGGTAATTCGACGCCAGCGCGGCGGCGGCTGGAAGTTCGGCTGCGGCTTCGCTGGAAGTGATGGTGGAGGCGGCGTATTTGGCGAGGAACACACTTGAGTCGTTACCCTCCAGCGTCAATTCTTCCGATCCCAACTGAAGACTTTCCCAAAAATATCCCGCGATATAAAGATCCCCTGAAGGAGCAATCGCTATATCAGTGATATACTGTGCTCCAGGACCCGTCGCATGCGCAATCCAGAGCAAGTCGCCATTCGCGTCATAGCGAGCCACAAAACCATCCAACTCATTGTAACCATCCATATCATAAACCTCATAATTATCATAATTATAAATCTGAAATTCTCCAAGATGAAGAACAGCACTGTTAAACTCGCCACTAATGTAAATATATCCTTGGGAATCTGTCGTAATATCTGATATAATATCGTGATCGTTTCCTGCTATATGACGGACCCAAATAATATCGCCATTAGGAGCATGCTTAACAAGAAACGAACCAATATCTCCAGGCTCAATAAAAGTCGCATCATTAAATACAATCGGCTTGTGAGGATCAGCGTTGCGCCAACCATGAGCAAACCAACTCGTCAATAAATTACCTTCAGCATTAACTGTCATATCGTTAATAAAAAGGCCTCGTCCATCATGATTACCATATTTAGCAGTATAAAATTTTGCTTCCATACCAAAATCAGTCAAGGGACGAAACCATCGAAAATTACCATCACTATCAAAGCTTAGTAAAGCATATTTAGCTGTATCGAGAAATAACTCATCCAGTTGATCCTCACCAAAAACAGTTCCTTTGCCAAAGCAACCCGCGAAATATGTGTTACCCTGGCCGTCCACAGTAAAAACACCCGGTAGGCCAGGATAAATTGAACAATTGACCATGATGGTGTCAAACTCATCCCTTGCTCCAATCCGTTGATTCCAGCGCAAGGCGCCGTCAGGCCCATAGCTAACTAAAAAAACATCAGTGTACATACTCTCTGGATTACTATTAAAGGTTCTAAGAGTATCCGATCCGAATAAAAGGTGGTCATCGTAGACGCCGATAGTATAAATATTACCAGCATTGTCCACATCCAAATCTACAATAAAACCAGGAGAAAATGATGGTAATATATTATCTGCAAACAACATATTTCGCAAAATATTACCGTCTGCTCCATAGGAACTAATTCCAATAGCGCCATAACGTTCTGGCGCCAACTCATCTATATATCTACCAGGACCTTGGCTTGTATAAAGACCATCAACTCCAGATATAACAGTATATATGGCTATATGCCTATCAAGATTATTATTATATAGAGACGGCTTTTGCGTCCATGCCTGAGTACCATCGTGATTATATTTCATGATTACATTGAAATTGCTTATATATATATTTTCATTATTGTCTATATCTATATCTTTAATTACACTCAAATTTGTGATTTCTCGAACCCAAGATGGTTCTGTTGGGTATTGTTGTAAATTATTTTTATTAAAATTTTGCCCCTGTGTATCTATAGAAATAAACACGGATAAACCAAACAGAAATACCACTGAAAAATGTATCGTATGTTTCATAATGTCCTCGTAGTTTGGGTATGGTTTAGAATTGCGTCCTTATTACTACTTCATCAGAAGCACGGATTTCGTAAACCGTTTTCCTGCTGCATCCAATACAACGAAGTACAAACCGCTCGACAAATGGGACGCCTCGAATCGAACGGTATGATATCCAGATTTCTGAAGACCGTCCGTTAGCACAGCGACCTCGCGCCCCAAAAGGTCATAAACCAGGAGGCGAACAGGCCCTTCTTCTGCAAGTCCGTAACCAAGAGAAGAACCCAACGCCAATTCCCCCGCCGGCCGCACAGACGCCTCCCCGCACACCTCCGCCCGCGCCGGCAGAGCCGAAACGTAGAACGCCCCCAGCGCAAGCGCCAGGACCCATGCGTACCGCGACGACGACAAAAACAGATTCATTCTCCCCCGGGAATGATGTTCAGGATAAGGCGCTGCGGACATCGCCCGCCCTGCGCGAACAACCGCCGTATAAAGTATAAGGTAATCTTTCCATATTACCAAAATATTAAAAAATCACCCCCCCCCCGCAAGCCCACGCCAAAAAAATTCCCCGAACCCGAAAACCGCCCTGGCGGTACAACAAGCCCCAAAAGAAGCCGCCCCTTTCCCGTCGCAACCCCGCCTCAAGCCCATGCGCCCGCGTCCCGTCGATCTGCCCGGCGTACGGAAACAACTCCTCGCCTGGATTGCCCGGCACGCCAGCGAGGACGCCCTGCGCTGGCTCCGGGACCGCTGCAAGGAAATCGCAGGCGACGCGCCTGTGGCCAAATGCTTCCTGGCGTTCAGCGGCGCCCCCCGGCGCATTCCCAAAGACACGCTGGCGCTCGACAAAGCGGACCTTGCGCGGGCAAACGCCCTGCGTCCGGGGTGGAACCCCGAAAACTGGAGCGTAGACGAAGCGGCCCGCGCCCTCCTCGTCCTGTCCCGCCCCGCAGACGACGAAAACGCCTGGATTCGCATGGCAGAACAACTGTTTTCGACCGCCGACGCGCGCGAATCGGCGACGCTGTACCGAATGCTGCCGCTCTACCCCTTTCCCGAACGCTTCCGGGCCCGCGCCGCCGAAGGCATTCGGACCAACATGACCTCCGTATTGCAAGCCGTCGCGCACCGCAACCCCTACCCCTCGGAGTATTTCGACGAGGGCGCCTGGAACCAGATGATCCTGAAGGTCCTCTTTACCGACAGCGTACTCTACAAGGTGACGGGGCTGGATGCGCGCAGCAACCCGACCCTCGCCCGAATGCTCGTGGACTACGCGCACGAGCGCTGGGCCGCCGGGCGCGCCGTCTCCCCCGAACTCTGGCGTCCCGTGGGGCCGTTCGCGGCGGCGCGTCATCTGCCGGACCTGCGCCGCGTCCTGTACGCGGGCGACGAAGCGGAGCAGGAAGCCGCCGCCCTTGCGCTCGCACAAGCGAACGCCCCCGCCGCAAACGAACTCCTGGCGGCATTCCCCCGCCTCAAACAACGCATCGACGCCTGCGAACTGACCTGGGAATCCTTCAGTCGGAACCGGATCGAAGGTATGGCATAGGCTTTCCCTCCCGCGCCATGCATCCGGGCCGCAGGTCCCGACGCCGCCGCGTCCTTACGATACTTTCTTTCGCGACGTTGCGCCGCGCGCGCCGTCTTCACATTCCTTGCCGCTATGCCGACCCAATCTCCCCTGTACATCGATCCGCATATCCACATGAGTTCCCGGACCACGGACGACTACGAAGCCATGCGCGCCAGCGGCGTCGCAGCCGTCATAGAACCCGCCTTCTGGCTGGGCCAACCGCGCACCACGGCGGGCGCCTTCAAGGATTATTTGTCCATGATCGTGGGCTGGGAACGCTTTCGGGCAGCCCAATTCGGCATTCGGCATTATTGCGCCATCGGACTGAACGCCAAGGAGGCCAATAACGAGCCGCTTGCAGAGGAAGCAATGGAATTCCTGCCACTCTACGCCGCCAAGGAAGGCGTGGTGGCGATCGGGGAGATTGGATACGACGACATGACGCCCGCCGAGGACAAGTACTTCCGGCTGCAACTCGAACTGGCCAAAGAACTCGGCATGCTCGTCATGGTCCATACCCCCCACCGCAACAAAAAAGAAGGAACGAGTCGCAGCATGGACGCCTGCGAGGATACGGGCCTGGCGCCGGAGCGGGTCATCGTGGATCACAACAACGAGGAAACGGTTCGGGAAGTCCTCGACCGCGGCTATTGGGCCGCCTTCACCATCTATCCGTTCACGAAACTGGGCAACGAGCGGATGGTCGAGATTGTGCGGGAATACGGCCCGGAGCGAATTATCATAGACAGCTCGGCGGACTGGGGCGTGAGCGATCCGCTGGCCGTGCCCAAAACGGCCCGTCTCATGGCCGAACGAGGAATCCCGGAAGACGCGATTCGGGCCGTCGCGTACGACAACGCGCTCGCGGCATACGGACAAAGCGGGCAATTTTCGGAAAAAGACTGGCTGGAGCCTGCCCCCATCGACCAGCGCGATCTGTACGGCGGCAACTCGGTGCTGCGCGGCCAAACCCCCGTAGTCGAGGAAAAAGGATTGATTATCGAGTAAGGATACGCTGGTCGATAAATCCCGCTGATCAATCCAGGAACCCGTCGCGGGACGTCCCGGCGTCAGCCAGGCCTTAACCAGCGCTTTGCCCGCCGCCCGGGGCTTCGAAATCCGCGAGCTTGTAACTAACGCTGCGCCCGCCCCCCGGATTGCGCGCCAAAATGCCCCAGCCGATGAGCTCCTTGATATCCCGGAGCGCGGTGTCCTGAGAGCATTTCGCCAGCTGCGCCCATTTCGAGGAGGTGAGTTTGCCCTTGAAATCGTCCAGGAGACGGGCGAGCGCGTCGCGCTGGCGTTCGTTGAGCGGAAGCCCGGCGACGCGCTCCCAAAATCGGGCCTTGTCCAACACCGCGTCCAGGGTTGTCTCGGCGCGGTCAATGGCCCGTTGCAAGCAATCCAGAAACCAGTACATCCATACGGAAACGTCCATCGAGCCTTGCTGGGTTGCTTCCAGTATTTTGTAGTAGCCTGCGCGCTCCGCCCGGATTTGCGACGACATGCTGCAGAAGCGTTGCGGGCTTTGTTCGGAACGGGCCAGCGCCATGTCGGCAATGGCCCGGGCGATCCGCCCGTTCCCGTCGTCGAAAGGATGGATGGTCACAAACCAGAGATGGGCCTGGCCGGCCTTGATCACCCCATCCATTTCGTCGGGCTCGTTGAACCACTCGAGGAAACGCGCCATTTCCTGGTCGATCCGCTCGGCGGGCGGCGCCTCGAAATGCACCCGCTCGCGACCGATGGGGCCGGAAACCACCTGCATGGGGCCGGTATGATCGTCCCGCCAGGCGCCTGCGGTAATCGGTGTCGAATACCTGTCGATGTCGGGAAACAACCAGGCATGCCACGCCCGCAGCCGCTCGGCGGTGAGAGGCGAAGCATAATCGCTCGCAGCGTCCAGCGTCATCCGGACAATGCCTTCCACGGCGCGATCCGTATGTGGATCCATATGTGGATCCGCCGGGCCGTCCGCAGCGCAAGGACCGGCGCTATCTATCCCGAGACGGCGGGCAAGCGCCGAGCGAACCTGCTCAATGTCCAGCGTCTCCCCTGCGATATCGCTGGTCTTAAGCACATCCTCGGTAAGCGTCCGAAGCGTCGCTTCCTGTCGAAGATCGAAACCCAGCGCCGCCATGCGGCCAAAAAGACGCCCCTGCCGATACCGTACGGTAGCCAGCAGGTTGGTCAATGCCTCCTGATTCCAGTGGAACAGGGGCCAATCCGGGTGCTCATGCAGGTATATTCTACGCATAATCTGCGGTGATTATACAAAATCCTGCCCGCAAAGGCAAATAATCCATGCAAAAATTGCGGCGATTATGCATCACAGGGTTCGGGACGCACGTAATCGACGCATTTTTTGCGGAGAATAGGGTTTTGGGCGAAAATGCCCGGATAGTGAATGGCACCGAAAGCGAACAATCGTTACTCCGTGGTTTCTCGAAAGTCTTCAAGGCGTTCCGGGTATTTCTCTTCCGTTCGTTTCTGCAAACGATCCAGTTCCCGCTTGTAAATTTTTGCCTTTGTACGTTCAACAAAATAACGACCTGTAAACCAAAAAGATAAGGAAATAACAATAAAAAAGGAAGTGCAAAGAACAATAACTAGAGTGATTGCATTTTTTGCATTTTCGCCAGAAGTTTCAAATAACAAATCCCATTGTTCACTACTGGAAAAAATTATAAATTGAATGGATAATAAAAGAAAAATTATAATAGGAATTGAAAAAATTACCCAAGCAATGATACGAGCCTTAAGCAAGGAATTATTCAAAACGTCTATTGTCATTTTTTGTCACCTTCGTTATTCGTTAAATTTAACGGTCGCAACCAAGATAAGCAAAATAGCCGGAAGAAAAAGCAAGGGCGCCGCTCCAAGTAGCCAAAGCAGAATAGCTCGACGATGCACCATATGTTACTACACTTGATCCGGCTCCAGCAATCATTCCCATTATTCCCGCAGCCATGGCAGTAATAGAACTATATTCACAAGCAGTATTGGGTAAATAGCCAGATTCAGAAATGCTTCTTCCCAACATGCACATAGCCATTGCATTATAAGCATTCTGAATTACTATGGGGCTATTATATCCCGATGAAAGCTGCCCAAGATGCCTCTGTACGCAAGGATCAGGCGCATGCGATCCCATGTGACCAACATTATTTGGATCATAACCATAAGCACCTCCATCATAATTAGTAGGACCATACGTTGTACCAACAGGATAGCCCGGATTGTAAGAAGATCCACCCGGAACAGCGCTTCCATAGCAAATTCCTTGAGGAGTGCATGTGCGCGATTGAGCATTTGCCGTATTTGGATGAAAAGCCATCGATAATAATGTACTTATTATAATACAAATCATAATTAATATGATGAGATGGATAACACGTCGTGTTTTTCGTCTTGCGTCAGTATAATAACGGCTTGGATTCAACCAATCTTTAGTATGAACCCCAGCGGGAAACGACAGTATCCAAAAATGAAACCAAGCTTGCCGATCAGTCATGTTTTGTCGGGAAGAAGTGGGTTCGGTACGCATGTCACAAAGAGGTTTGAACGTATGTAAAGCAGGAAACACCTGCCCCCAAAGCAGGCATGTGTCCATATTATAACACCCCGCCCGGCAAATGTCAAGCCCTTTCCCAAATTTTTTTTCAGGCCGCTTCCTTGGAGGGGATGCGCCTCTTCGTACTGCTTGGCAATGCGTCCCATTGGACACGGGTACGCGACCAGCGAACCGGGCGAACGCCCTCCTTCCTCCTTTGACGCCCACAGCGCAAGACCGCCTTTTTGGTCTCCGCGCAGGACGCAGGCGACGCGTTTCAGGGTTTTGACCAGAAACCCGCCCTTCCATTTCCATGCGGCCTCGGTTCGGGTTCATGCAATAGGATTCGCGACGCGCCGACGCGCCGACACGCCGACGCGCCGTGAAGCAAGCAAGCCGGCGCCCGGCGCGTTCTCTGATCTTTTCTGCGCGCAGCGGGTATATGCTCCGGCGCCGGGCCAAAGCGGTCCGGCGAACGCTTGCAAGCCATTCATAGCGGGAACAACGCGCCGATGCAAACGATCCGGCAGGATATTCAGGTTGCCTTCCGGTACGACGTCCATTTCGTCGAGGACGCCTTTCATCCGGAGAACGACCTGCTCGCCCGCATTGTCGAGGCGGAAGAAGGCGTCCCCTGGCGCAAGATGCTGCCGGTGATCGACGCGGGGTTGCTGCCGCACTACCCGGACCTCCCGGAGCGCATCGGGGCGTACTTCGCGCAGCGCGCCAATTCGCTCGCCCTGCACGCCCCCGCGCTGGCGCCGGCGGGCGAAGCCGCCAAAAACGACCCTGCGCTGGTCGCCGAATTGCACGCCGCAATACGGCGAGCCGGACTCTGCCGCCATTCGTTCGTCCTTGCCATAGGGGGCGGCTCCGTCCTGGACCTGGCCGGATACGCGGCGGCCACCGCGCACCGGGGCGTCCGCCTCGTCCGCATGCCCACGACGGTGCTGGCCCAGAACGATTCGGGCGTGGGGGTGAAAAACAGCGTCAACGCGCCGGGCGCCAAGAATTTTCTGGGAACGTTCGCGCCGCCGTACGCGGTAGTGAACGATTTTTCGTTCCTCGCCTCGCTATCCGACCGCGACTGGCGTAGCGGGATGGCCGAAGCCGTCAAGGTGGCGCTTGTCAAGGACGCCGCCTTCTTCGACGAACTCGAAGCGAACGCGGAACGCCTTGCGCCCCCCCGGCGGGACGCGCGCGCCATCGAGCGGCTCGTCTACCGGTGCGCCGCCCTGCATCTGGACCATATCGCCGCCTCGGGGGACCCGTTCGAAATGGGGACCTCCCGCCCGCTGGATTTCGGGCACTGGGCCGCGCACCAGCTGGAGCAACTCACCGGCTATGCGCTGCGGCACGGAGAAGCCGTGGCCACAGGCATTGCCCTTGACGCCACCTATTCGCGCCTCGGCGGCCTGCTCCCCGAACGCGACTGGCAGCGGACGCTCGCCCTGCTCGAAACGATGGGCTTCCACCTGTACGCCCCCGAAATCGGCGCGCATCTGGACGAACCGGACCATCCGCGATCCATTTTCCGGGGGCTTGAAGCGTTTCGGGAACACCTTGGCGGCACCTTGACCATTATGCTGCTGGCGGGCATTGGCCAGGGCAAGGAAGTCCACGAAGTCGATCTGGCCCTGTACCGGCGGGCCATTGCCCTTTTGCGCGAGCGCGCGGCGCGGACGGCGCGGGCGGCCTGCACGGAACCCGCCGCCGCGCACATTTCCTGACGATACATCAAGCGTAATCCCATGCGCATTCCGCACGGCAAGGGCCTGGAACTGACCTACTGCGCCAACATCCACCCCGGAGAAACGCTCGACGAGGCGGAAGAAAACCTGCGTACCCATGCGGTGGCCGTGAAGCGGCGGGTGGCGCCGGACGCGCCCATGGGCGTCGGGCTGCGCCTTTCCGCCGGCGCCGCGCAAACGCTCGCCGAAGACCCCGCCCGCCTCGACCGTTTCCATGGCCTGCTCGAAGAGCGCGACCTGTACGCCTTCACGATCAACGGTTTTCCGTACGGGGCCTTTCACCGGCAGCGCGTCAAGGACGAGGTCTACAAACCGGACTGGCGCGCCGACGAACGGCGCATCTACACCGAACGGCTTGCAACGATTCTGGCGCGGCTGTTGCCGGACGGCGCAGAGGGCAGTATTTCCACCTCCCCCCTTTCCTACAAACCCTGGCTACGGGAGCGACATCTGCGAGACGAGGCGCTGCGCAGGGGCGCGGAGCAGCTTGCCGACGTCGCCTTTCGGCTGTTCGACGAGCGCGAGCGCACGGGACGGCTGATCCACGTGGGCATGGAGCCGGAACCGGATTGCCTGATCGAAAACACCGCCGAAACCGTGTCTTTCTTCAAGGAATGGCTCTGGCGGCGTGGGGCGGAGCGCCTGAGGCGGGAACGCGGGCTCGGCGGCGCGCAGGCCGAGGACGTCTTGCGAGAACATATCCGCGTGTGCTACGACACGTGCCATTTTGCGGTGGAATTCGAATCTCCTCCAGTGGCGCTGGCGGCTTTCGAGGCAGCCGGGGTCCTGCTCTCCAAAATCCAGATCAGCGCGGCGTTGCGCGTGCCCCTGGACGAGCCGGGGTCCGCGACGCGGCGCGCGCTGGCGGACGCGCTGGAACCCTTCGCCGAATCCACCTACCTGCATCAGGTGGTGGCGCGGTCGGCGGACGGGGCGTTGCATCGATATCGGGACCTGCCCGACGCCCTGCCGGCGCTGCCCGCCGACCCCGCAGAAGAATGGCGGATTCATTACCACGTGCCCGTCTTCATCGACCGGTTTCCGCATTTCCGCTCGACGCAGGAAGACATTGAGGCCACGCTTGCACAGGCGCTGCGGAACGCTTCCTGCCCCCATCTCGAAATCGAGACCTACACCTGGGAGGTGCTTCCGGAGCCGCTCAAAACCGACGTCGTCTCCTCCATCGCGCGGGAATACGCCTGGGTCGCGGATTGCCTCGAACGCGTCGCCTGAGGCGCCCGCGCCCTTCGCCCCGCCCGCGCTGCTCGCCCTCGTCGCCATGCCCAAACTCGCCGTCCTGAATATCGTCGGGCTGACGCCCCGCCTCTTGCCGCACGCGCCTTTTCTGTCGTCCTGGGCCGCGCGCGGCAAGACGGCGACCCTGACGCCCGTCCTGCCTGCCGTAACCTGCTCCGTGCAAGCCACGCTGCTGACCGGCGTCCTGCCCTCGGAGCACGGGATCGTCGGGAACGGCTGGTATGTTCGGGACGAAGCGGAAATCCGGTTCTGGCGGCAGTCGAACCGGCTTGTGGAGCGCGAGAAAATATGGGAAAAGGCCCGGCGGCTTGGCGTGGCGGACTTCTCCTGCGCCAACCTGTTCTGGTGGTACAACATGTATTCGTCGGCGGACTACGCCGCGACGCCGCGCCCCATGTATCCCGCCGACGGGCGAAAAATCCCGGACGTCTGGACCGAGCCGGACGCGTTGCGGGCGGAACTTCAGCGAAAACTGGGCAGGTTCCCGCTCTTCGAATTCTGGGGACCCGGAACGAGCATCCGCTCCAGCGAATGGATCGCCCGGTCCGCGCTGCACGTGGACGCCGCATACGATCCGCGCATGACGCTTGTCTATCTGCCCCATCTGGATTACGTATTGCAACGCGAAGGGCCGGACGGACCCGGCGTGGCGGCGGAGGTAGCGCAAATCGACGCGGTCTGCGAGGAGCTCGTCGCGCACTACGAAGCGCAGGGGGCCGCCGTCCTTGCGCTTTCGGAATACGGGGTGACGCCCGCGCGACGGGCCGTGTCGCTTAACCGCGCGCTGCGGCGAGAAGGCTTCCTGCGGATACGGGAAGAACTGGGCCGCGAACTACTGGATGCAGGGGGGAGCCGGGCCTTTGCGGTGGCGGACCATCAGGTGGCGCATGTGTACGCGAACGATAGGGACGCGCTGGAGGACGCGCGCGCGGTCGTCGAAGGGGTACGCGGGGTCGCGCAGGTCTTGCAGGGCGAAGAACGCGCCGCCTGCGGCCTGGACCACCCCCGGGCGGGGGATCTGGTGGCGGTGGCCGAGCCGGACGCCTGGTTTGCGTACTACTACTGGCTGGACGACGACCGGGCGCCCGACTTCGCCCGCACCGTGGATATTCATCGCAAGCCGGGCTACGATCCGTGCGAACTCTTCCTGGACCCCGCCCTGCCCTCGGCCCGGCTCAAGGCAAGCTGGCGGCTATTGCAAAAGAAACTGGGGTTTCGCTGCCTGCTGGACGTAATTCCGCTGGATCCGTCGCTGGTCCGGGGAACGCACGGGCGGTTGCCGGACGATCCACTGGACGGACCGCTCATCCTTTCCAATCGCCCGGACTGCCTCCCGGACGGCCCGCTGCGCGCCACAGACATACAGGACGCGATGCTGGCGCACCTGGGGGCGGGCGCGTTGTAGGATACTCTGATTAAATCCACGAAGCTCAGAGGCTGCGAGGGGATCTTGCGTCCCGGACACGCTGGACGCCGCCTGCGCCCCTACATTTCGTCGGCGCGGCGCCAGACTTCGCGGGCCAGGACGAGACGGGCCGAGATGCGATGGGTGTAGCCCAGGTCCGAAGCCAGCCCGGCGAAATTCCCGAACCCGTAATTGAAGGCAAGGCGGCCCAGCTGCAACCCGGCCCCCACCGTCGGAGCCGCGTCCCATCCGCCCGTGCCGGACTTGAGGACATCGGTACAGCCCGCCCGCAACGCCACGACCTCCCGAAAAGCGTATTCCACGCCCAGCCGGGGATGGTACGATACGCCCCCCGTGTTGAGCGCCCAGGCTCGCCGCCCCTCGAACGCCATGTCCACGTCCGCGGCCAGCGCAATGCGGTGCGCGCCCATCGTAAGGAGATACCCCGAGCCAAGCCGCAGCACGGGCAAGACGGTCTCCACGCCGCCCTCTGGAAGCGTTTGTCCGAAAATATCCTCTATGTTCGCAAGCAAATCCCGGTTGACAGTCCAGGATTGCCGCATGCCGGCGGCGTCCTGCAGGTTGAGGCCCGCCAGGAAGGCGCCTCGGCGATACAACGCCCCGACGTCGAAACTGTACCCCCAGGCATCCGCGAAATCGCCGATACTGCGGCGGACGATCTTGGCGGTGGCCCCGGCGGCAAGGTCCTTGCGCACCCGGCGCGCGTAACTTGCGAAAAACGCCGCGTCCGCCGCGGAAAAACTGGTAATATGCTCTTCCGGATGCGGGCGAGGCTGGTTTCGCTCGGGGTCCCAGGCGTCCAGCGTGTTTTTTATGTCGTTTACGCCGCTCCTGAAAAAAGAAGCCGCCAGCGTCGAGCGGGCGTTGATCGGCCAGGAAACCGCCCCGTAATCGAACGAAACGATCCCGGCGAAGCGCTCCGCATGCATGTATTCTATTTCGGGGAAAAGGGTCTGACTAAGGCCGGCGGGGTTCCAGTATCCTGCGCTGGCGTCGTCCGCAAGCGCAACATGGGCGCCGCCCATGCCCAGCGCCCGTCCGCCCGCGCCGGTAGCCAGAAAATCCGCGCCGTAGCGCACTGCCTGCCCCTCGGCAGGCGCCGCGAGCAAGGCCGCCAAAAGGCCTGCGTAAAAAAGCGATCGGGATGCGGCCATGAAATTCGCGATTGCCCTGGTTGCCCTGATTAATTCCTTTTTCGATTCGAAAGCGCTCCGGCGGCGCGCAGCAAAACGAAGGGCGCGGCGGCGCGCTGCCGAATCAGGCCGTTTCCGGTGCGTTGCGGGCTACGCTCCGGTGCCGGATATCCACCCCTTCCACCAGAAAAACAGCGATCTTGCCGATGCTTTTGGCATGGTCGGCGATGCGCTCGATAGATTTGCCCATATGCACGAGGTGAACGATCTTGTCTACGTGATCGGGCCCGGTATTGGAAAGCGCGTCCAGCATTTCCTTGTACATCCGGTCCACGCGCTGGTCTCGCGCTACGATTTCCCGGGCCAGCACCTGATCTTTCCTGAAAAACGCTTCGTGGGCGCTCCGCAACATCCAGCGCGCCTCGTCCGCCATCGCCCGGAGATTCGCTCCGGTCACGGGCATGGTCGGAAACTCGGCCTGGCACACATGCTTGGCGATGTTTTTGGCATGATCGCCTATCCGCTCCAGGTCCGTATTGACCTTGACCGCCGCGATAATCAGCCGAAGATCGACCGCGACGGGCGTAAACAGGGCCAGGATACGCTCGCTGTGCTCGTCCACTTCCAGTTCAAGCCGGTCCACCTCGTCGTCTCGCTCCCGCACCTGTCGAGCCAGGTCCAGGTCGTTGGCGGACATCGAATGAATCGCGTCGGCGACCTGCGCCTCGACCAGTTCCGACATGCTGGCGAGCAACTCGCGAAGCGAGGCCAGTTCGGCGCCGAGGGGTCGGGTTGATGGGGAGGGCATTGCCATGGATCCGTTTTAACCTGATCGGGCCAGGCAAATCGAGGCCTTTGTCCTGGCCTAACCGAATCTGCCCGTAATGTAATCTTCCGTACGCTTTCGGGAGGGACGGGTAAAAAGTTGCTCGGTGGCGTCGGCCTCGATCAACTCGCCCATGTAAAAAAATGCGGTGCGGTCGCTGATTCTGCCGGCCTGCTGCATGTTATGCGTAACGATAATGATCGTATAGCGTTCCTTGAGTTGCAAAATCGTTTCTTCCAGCTTGGCCGTGGCGATCGGGTCCAGCGCGCTGGCCGGCTCGTCCATCAGGACCACGTCCGGGGCCACGGCCAGCGTCCGGGCGATGCACAAACGCTGCTGCTGTCCGCCGCTGAGTCCGTAGGCCTGCGCATGCAGCCTGTCCTTGACCTCTTCCCAAAGCGCCGCCTTGCGCAGGCATCTTTCCACCAGTTCGGCCTCGTCGCCCTTGTAGCCGTTGACCCGCGCGCCCCAGATCACGTTTTCGAAAATGGTCTTGGGGAAGGGATTGGGTTTCTGGAATACCATCCCGATGCGGCGGCGCACCATGACGGGATCCGCATTGCGGTACATGTCCCGCCCGTCGATAAGCACCCGGCCTTCGAGGCGGGTATCCGGGATCAGTTCGTTCATCCGGTTCAGGCACCGCAGCAGCGTACTCTTGCCGCAACCGGACGGCCCGATGAAGGCAGTCACTTCGTTGGCCCGGATGTCCAGCGAAACATCCCTCAGGACATGGTTCGCGCCGTACCAGAAGTCCAGGTTCTCCACGCGGACCTTGGCTCCCTCCGACGCGCCTCGCGCGGCGGGCGGCGATCCGTTTCGTTCGTTCGTTTCCATGAATGCTTCGCTTGGGAATGCGCTGGTTATCTTGCCCGGTACTTCTCGAAATAATTGCGCAAAAGAATCGCGCTCAGATTCATCAGGAACAGCACGACCATCAGGATAATAATGCCTGCGGCGGCCAGCCCCTGAAAATCCGCCTGCGGACGCGCCGTCCAGTTGAATATCTGAATGGGCAGGACGGTGAACGGATCCAGCGCGCTGGTGGGCAGGAACGCGATGAACGTCAGCGCGCCGATCATAATGAGGGGCGCCGTTTCCCCGATAGCCCGACTCAGCGCCAGGATCACGCCGGTCATGATGCTGGGGGCCGACATGGGCAACAAGTGACTCCACACCACCTGCCGCCGCGTAGCCCCGAGCGCAAAAGCGCTTTCCCGGATTCCCTCGGGGATGGCCCGCAACGCTTCCTGGGCGCTAATGACGATGATGGGCAAAATCAGCAAGGCCATGGTCAAGGCGCCCGCCAGCAGGCTGCGCCCAAGGGCGAAGAAGCGCACGAAAAGCGTCAGCCCCAGGATGCCGTAGACCACCGAAGGAATGCCTGCAAGATTGTTTATGTTGATCTGAATAATCTTCAGGAGCCAGCCCCTGGGCGCGTATTCTTCGAGATACAAGGCCGACGCGACCCCGATGGGCACGGATATGGCCGCGGTAAGCAAAATCATCCAGAGCGAACCGACGATGGCCGACTTGATCCCGGCGTTTTCGGGTATGCGCGAGGGAAAACGGGTCAGAAATTCCCAATCGAGCCATTGGGCGCCTTGCACGACCACGTCCACGATCAGCGTGACGAGCACGACCAGGCCGGACGTCGTGGCCAGAAACAGCAACACGCTGAAAACCAGCCCCTTGCGGCGACGGCGCTCGAGGCGTTCGTTGTATTGTTGCGAGGCAGTCACGATCAGTACCGTTCGCGGTATCTGCGGATGATGAGGTTCGCCAGGAAGTTCATGCTCAGGGTCATCAAAAACAACACGAGGCCGACCGCGAAGAGGCTGTAAAATTCGACCGTCCCCTGCGGCGTGTCTCCAAGGCTTACGTTTACGATGAACGCCGTCATCGTTTGCACCGACTCCGCGGGATTCGCCGTAAGGTTCGGCATGGCGCCGGCGGCCAGCGTGACGATCATCGTTTCGCCGATGGCGCGGCTGAGCGCCAGAATGAAGCTGGCCACGATGCCGCTGACGGCCCCCGGCACCATCACCCTGAGCACCACTTCGATCCGGGTGGCGCCCAGCGCATAGGCGCCCTCGGCGAGCGAACGGGGCACCGCGCGAATGGCGTCTTCGCTCAGGGAAGACACCATGGGAATGATCATGACGCCCACCACGATCCCCGCGCTAAGGGCATTGTAGATATTCAGGCCCGGCACGAACGTCTGCAACAAGGGCGTCACGAAGGTCAGCGCGAAATAGCCGTAGACCACGGTGGGAATGCCCGCGAGCAGCTCCAGGCCCGGTTTCAGGATTTTCCGTACGCGCTCGGGCGCGTATTCGGCAATGAAAATGGCGCTCATCAGCCCGATGGGAAGCGCCACGAGGGCCGCGATGACCGTAACGAGCAGCGTACCCGACAACAGGGGCCATATCCCGAAATGCTTGTCTATGAACTGCGGCGTCCAGCGCGTTTCGGTCAGAAATTCGACTATGGAAACCTCCGCGAAGAAGTGCAGCGATTCCACAAGGAGCACGGCGGCGATGCCCAGCGTAGTCAATACGCTGACCAGCGCGCAAAAACCCAACGCATACTCGACGGCCCGTTCTTTCGGGCTGTGGAGCATGTTGACGGCCAGGTCTGCGTGCGCGCCCGTCTTCGCGCCCGTCGATATTTGCTGCGAATCGGCCACGGCCTGCGAACGACGCTATAGCGCTTCCGGTTCGGACAAGAGCGAGTCGGAGGACGCGGAAGACGCTTCGGGGGACATATACCGGGTGAGCAGTTCGCGCATGGTCACGCCTACGTGCGCTTCCTCGCCGAACATCGTGCCCGGGACGCGGCGCTCGAAACGCTCCAGGGCCAGGGCGTATTCCTCGTCGGAAAGCGGCACATAGCCTACGTCTCGGGAAAGCGGGCCTGCGTTTTCGAGATAAAAATGGACGAACGCGCGCACGACTTCCCGTTCCGCGGCGTCGGGACGCACATAAATGAAGAGGGGGCGGGACAGGGGCGCGTACGTACCGTCCCCTACCGTCGTCAGCGTAGGCCGTACGCACCCGTCTCCGTTGTCCGGGTCGCCGTCATCGATGCTCAGCAGTTTGAGCCGGTCTGCGTTTTCCTCGTAATAGGCGATGCCAAAGAAACCCAGCGCGTCGGGGTCCCCGGAAATGCCTTGCACCAGCACATTGTCGTCCTCGCTCGCCGTGAAATCCGACCGGCTGGCGCCCGACGCGCCGCCCACGGCCTCGGTGAAATAATCGTACGTCCCGCTGTCCGTGCCGGGACCGTAGAGGGACAATTCGCGATCAGGGAAGCCGGGGCGCGCCTCGCTCCAGTTGCCGATTTGGCTGCCAGGCTCCCAGATGGCGCGCAGTTCGTCCACCGTCAGGCAGTCGGCCCAGTCGTTGTCCGGATGCACGACCACCGCCAGTCCGTCGTAGGCCACCGGCAACTCGATGAAGTCGATGCCCTCTTCCGCCGCCAACGCCAGTTCGGTGGACTTGATCACCCGGGACGCATCGTTTATATCCGTTTCGCCCTGGAGGAATTTGCTGAATCCGCCGCCCGTTCCGCTCACGCCCACCGTTACGCGCGGCGCGCGCCCATGGGCGATCATGAATTCTTCGGCGACGGCTTCGGTAATCGGATACACCGTGCTGGAACCGTCGATCTGGACCGAGCCGGAGAGTTGGCCCTCGACGGGTTCGCTGGCGCAGCCGCTCGCGGCAGCCGCAAGAACGAACAGCCCCGCAAGCAACGCGAGGCGGGACGAAAAACGTTTCGAAGACATGGTAAGCACAGGAGCGAAAAGGAAAAAGGCAGCGGTAAAGGAACAAGATAGCGCAGGACATGCCCGCGCCCGAATCGACTACAACCTTGTACGATAACAAAGAATGGACTGAGGATTGTTACCAAAGTGTTAAATTATCGCCTTTTTATAAAAATTATTCGGGCGCGGCGCCGGAACACATGGGATCGTTTGCGGACCGATCCGCAGCCCTTTCCCGAAACGACCCGCCGCGGCGGACCCGGGGACAACGGAACGAGACCCGCCGCCTTCCGTTCCATGCGCATGCGCCGAACAAAACGCCCGCCGCCCGCGAACCGCCGCGTATCCCATGCCCCGCCTTGACCATGTCGGTATAGCGACGGCAGACGCCGATCGCCTGCTGGACACGCTCCGCGACCTGTTGGGCGAAACGCGCTACGCGTCCGAAACGCTCGAAAAAGACGGGGTGCGCATCGCGTTCGTATCGGGAGGCGGCGCGCAACTGGAACTCCTGGAAGCGCTCGACGAAACGTCGCCCGTGGCGCGCTTTCTGCGGGAGCGGAAAGGCGGGTTGCACCACCTTGCTTTCGAAGTCGAGGATATTCACGCCATGCACCGGCGGGTCCGCGAGGCGGGCTATGCGCCCATCGAGCCGGCGCCGCGCCCCGGGGCCGAGGGCAAAAGCGTTTTCTTCGTGCATCCCGGGCAAACCGGGCAGATCCTGATCGAGTTTTGCGCCCGCGCCGCGCCCGGGCTGGAGCCTGTAGCGGGCGCGCTGCCGGAGGGGGTCCGGCGCATCGTTCGCGCGCGCGGCTCCGAAACGCAAACGCCGCTCCTGCATATCGCGACCGCGACGGCGCCCGCTTCCCCGGCGCCGGACGCGCTGGCAGAGCGCCTCGCGCCAGGCAGAATATACGTCGCAGCGGAGGCAGATAAGGACCTGCGCGTCCCGGCGCTTATCGACTGGCTTGGCAAGCCGTCCGTGCATCTGCTGGCGCAGGGCCTGTCTGCAAAATCGGTGATGGACGCGGCCCGCGCCGACGCCCGCATCGAGGCAACCCTGTGGGCGGACCCGGACCCGGACGCATTCGACGCGGCGCAGCCTGTTCCTGCAAGGGCGTTGTTCTTGACCGGGGACAGCGAGGCGGGGCTTTCCGCAGCCCGGACCTTGCGACAGAGGTTCCCGGCCGCGGCCATCGCGGCAACGTCCGACCCCGCGCTGCGCATCGCGCTTGTCGAGCGGCATATCGAACGCTATCCGGCCCCGCAAGCACGGGCGCCGCGCCCATGACCCCGGAACTGAAGCAAAAGATCGACCGCCTGCCCCGGCTCCCTGGCGTATATCAGCACAAGGACGCCGACGGAAACGTACTCTACGTGGGCAAGGCCAAAGACCTTCGCAACCGCGTCCGGTCCTGGTTTCGGGACCACCATGCGCGCGACGGTCGGTTGCGCATCATGATGGGCAAAACGACGGACGTGGAAGCCATCGTTACGGACACAGAAGCCGAAGCGCTTATTCTCGAAAACAATCTCATCAAACATCTCAAGCCGCGCTACAATGTCCTTTTGCGCGACGACAAAACCTTTCCCTTCATTTGCATTCGGAAAGAGCCCTTCCCGCGCGTTTTTCCGACGCGCCGCATCGTACGCGACGGATCGAAATATTTCGGACCGTACACGGACGTAAAAAACATGCGCCTGATGTTGCGGGCGATCCGATCTGTTTTTCAATTGCGCACCTGCGCCCTGAACCTTGCGCCGGAGCCCATCGCCGCCGGCAAATACGACCCCTGCCTTGAATACCATATTAAAAAATGCGCGGCGCCCTGCATCGGGCGGCAGTCCGAAGCCGAGTACGACCGCACCGTAGAACAAGTCGAAAAACTGCTGAACGGGCACACGAAAGCATTGATTTCCCTGCTCCGCGACGAAATGGAGCGTCTTTCCGAAAATATGCAATTCGAGGAAGCAGCCGGATTGCGAGACCGTATCCTGGCCCTTGAAAAATACGCCCGAAAACAAAAAGTGGTAAGCGAGGACGAAGCCGACCGGGACCTCTTTGCCCTTACTATGGACGAGCGGGAAAATGTGGCGTGCGGCGTGGTGTTTCAAGTGCGCGAAGGCAAAGTCGTCGGGCGGCGGCATACCTACATCCATCCGATAGAAGGACTGCCGGATACGGCGTTGATGCAACGGCTCGTAGAAGATTATTATGCGGACGCTGCGTTTTTTCCCGGAGAAGTGCTGTTGAGCCACGACATCGCCGAACCGGAAGCAGTGAAGGAATTGCTCCTGCAGCGGCGCGGCAAGAAGGTCCCCCTCGCCGTGCCGCAGCGCGGGCCCAAAGCCAAACTGATGGGCATGGTTCATGCGAACGCGGCCCTGCTCCTTGACGAATGGAAAATGCGCAAGGCGAAGCGCGGCGAGGACCGCATTCCTCATGCCGTACGATCCCTCGAAAAAGATTTGCGCCTGCAAACCTTGCCGCGACGCATCGAATGCTTCGATATTTCGCACCTTGCGGGCACGGGCACGGTGGCGTCCTGCGTCGTGTTTCGCGACGGACGGCCCCGCAAAAGCGAATACCGCCGCTACAAGATCCGCTCCGCCGTTCCCGGCAAACCCGACGACTACCAGAGCATGCGCGAGGTCGTCGCGCGGCGGTACGCGAACCGGGAAGATATCGAATGGCCGGACCTTGTGGTAATCGATGGCGGCAAAGGGCAGCTTTCGGCGGCCGCCGATGCGTTGCGGGCCGCAGGCGCGTATGGAAAATTTCCGGTCGTCGGGCTGGCGAAACGGCTTGAAGAAGTGTTTTTCCCGGGCAATTCCGAAGCGCTGCTCATTCCCAAAGCCAGTACGTCGCTTCAACTGCTGCAACGCATCCGAAACGAGGCGCACCGCTTCGCCGTGGCCTTTCAGCGCACGCAGCGCAAAAAAAAGGTCCTTCACTCTTCGCTGCGCGAAATCGACGGCGTGGGCGAAAAAACCGCGCAGAAACTGATTCGGCGCTTCGGCTCCGCGAAACAGGTGGAGGCCGCCGGCGAAGAGGCCCTGCGCGACGCCGTCGGCCCCGCCGCGGCGCGCAAGATCGCCGCTTTTTTCGAAGCCAAAAACGGGGGTGCAACTTCCGAGCGCTCTGCGTAAGTTGTACGGAATACGCATGCCCGGCGCAACGCCGCGCAAACGCTCACCGCCATCTCGCTGCGACATGCTTAATTACATATGGGCGGGCCTGATTGTCGCCGCCCTTGCATTCGCCATCGTTTCCGACCTGCGAGACGGCGCCAGCGACCGGTTTCGGAACCACGCCGCGCTGCCGATCGCCCTGGAATATCCGGAAGGCTACCGGGAGGAAGCGCGGCGCGTCCCGGTGCGTATCCGGATCGACGCGGAAACGTACCAGTCGTTCTATAGCGTGGACGCCGCCCCCGATTCCGTCTACGCGGGACACGTGCTCCGTACGCAAGCGGGCGCCCGCCTCTTTTTCGCCGAACATGCCGCCCTGCCGGATCCGCTCTTGCGCATCCGGGATTTTTCCGGCGGAGACGCGCTCGAAGGCACGCTGGGGGCGGAAAACGCGGCGGCGGCGCTCGTCGCCACATCCGTCCGCTTCGATCCCGTGCGTTTTCCGCACTTGCAGGACATCACCAGGGCCGCTTTCGACTTCGCGGACACGGCCGTCGAAATCGCCATCGGCCTCGTCGGCGTGCTGGCGCTCTTCCTCGGATTGCTCAAGATCGCGGAAGCCGGGGGGCTCATTCGCCAAATGGCCCGCCTCGTCGAACCGCTCCTGCACCCGCTTTTTCCCGCCGTCCCGAAAGGGCATCCGGCCTTCGCCATGATCGTGCTGAACCTCTCCGCCAACGTGTTGGGCCTCGGCAACGCCGCGACCCCCCTCGGCATCAAAGCCATGGAAGAACTGCAAACGCTGAATCCGGTGAAGGATACGGCCACGAACCCCATGGTTATGCTGCTGGCGATGAATACGGCCAGCGTACAGCTGGTCCCGCCGGCGCTGCTTGTGGCCGTCATAGGGCTTCAGGTCAACGAGCTGATTTTCCCTATCATCGCGGTAACCGGCGCCTCGCTGGCCGTCGCCACGGGAACCGCCTGGCTCCTTGAGCGCGCGCCCCTCTGGAAACGAAGCGATCCGAACGCCCGCCCCGCCGAACCAACCGCATCCGGGGAGGACGCGCCATGACCTGGTTCCGCTACTTCATCGATTATTTCTCCATTCTCGTGCTGCCGCTGATGATCGTGGGGCTGCCGGTCTACGGCCTCATTCGGGGCGTAAAAGTGTACGAAGAGTTCGTAGAAGGCGCCAAGGAAGGCTTCCGGGTGGCGGTCATGATTATTCCCTATCTGGTCGCCATTCTTTTCGCCATCGGGATGTTTCGGGCCTCGGGCGCCATGGATTTTCTGGTCGAAACCCTGGAGCCGCTCCTTGGAATGGTGGGTTTTCCGCCGGAAATGCTCCCCATGGCGATCATTCGGCCCCTGACCGGCTCCGGCTCCGCTGCGGTCGTGGCGGATATGGTGGCCGCCTTCGGGGCGGATTCCATCCTGGTGAAGATGGCGGGCGTCATGTTCGGGTCCACCGAAACCACGTTTTATATCATCGCCGTGTACTTCGGGGCCGTGAACGTGAAGAAAACCCGGCACGCCGTGCCCGCCGGGCTGACCGCCGACATTTTCGCCATGATTTTCGCGGTGTATCTGGTACAATGGCTCTTCGGCGGGGCGTAAGGAATTGCGGTGGAATGTAAAGCGTATTGGAAAAAAGTAAGGAATTTTATGAAATATAAGGAATTTAACGAAAAGCAAAGCCCGAGTGCGTACGGGCCGCAAGCCAATGCAAAGCGGCTCCGCCGGGGACTTGACAACCTGATCCACGACGACGTATATTAGGCGCACAAGCCGAGCCCGAGCCGGCATCATCCTCTACACTGAAAAAACGATGCAAATTGCCCAATTTGCCCACTGTATGCCATGACTACACCTGAGGGACTCAGCGATCTCGTCAAGCGATTTAAGCGCAACGTGGATTCATACACTTCTGGAAAATACAACGAAACGCAGCTTCGCCGCGAATTCGTTGACCCACTGTTTGAATTGTTAGGATGGGACGTGAGTAATTCAGAGGGTTATTCAGAGGCATACAAAGATGTAATACATGAAGATGCTATCAAGATTGGTGGTGGAACTAAAGCTCCAGATTATGCTTTTCGGGTTGGGGGGGAGCGCAAATTTTTTGTTGAGACAAAGGCACCGCACAAGAACCTAAAAAATGATCCCAATTCAGCGTTTCAGCTCCGACGTTATGCATGGTCTGCCAAACTTCCTCTCTCCATTTTGACAGATTTCGAAGAATTTTCTGTTTATGATACGCGTTTCCGGCCGTTAAAATCCGACAAAGCTGCAACGGCCCGAATTTTGTATCTGCGTTTCACTGACTACACCAATCGCTGGAGCGAAATCGCAAACATTTTCTCCCGCGATGCGGTACATGCCGGTGCTTTTGATGCATACGCTGAGTCCAAGAAGGCGAAACGGGGCACTGCCGAGGTTGACGAATCTTTTCTCCAAGAAATCGAAAGCTGGCGTGAATCTTTAGCAAAGAACCTTGCGCTTAGAAATCCCGACATAGGCTTACGACTTCTCAATACAGCTGTCCAGAAGACTATTGACCGTATCGTATTCCTTCGTATCTGCGAAGATCGAGGAATAGAGCCTTATGCTCAACTAATGGCTCTTGTGAACGGTGGTAAAGTGTATGAGCGGCTTGTTCAAGTATTTATTCACGCTGATCTACGCTATAACTCTGGCTTATTTCATTTTCGAGAAGAATCGGGGCGTAGTGAAACACCTGACACCCAGACACTCAATATCACTATCGACGACGGAATTCTAAAGCGCATCATATCACATCTATATTATCCCGATAGCCCTTACGAATTCTCTGTGTTTTCTGCAGATATACTTGGGCAGGTGTACGAGCAATTTTTAGGAAAAGTGATTCGATTGACTCGAGGTCATCGAGCTAAGGTGGAAGAGAAGCCTGAGGTTAGAAAATCCGGCGGTGTCTATTACACACCCACCAATGTTGTGGACTACCTGGTTCGTAAAACCGTTGGGACTCTGCTTGAAGAGGCTGGCACACCCAAGAAAGCAGCGTCTTTGAGGATTCTAGACCCAGCATGTGGTTCGGGATCTTTTTTGATTAACGTCTACCAGGCTCTCCTGAACTGGCACCTTGAGTGGTACCACAAAGATGGCATTGAGAAGCATTCGAAGGGTCGCAACCCCAAAGTATACCAAGGGCCACGGAGCGAGTGGCGGCTGACCACAGCGGAGCGCAAGCGAATCCTCAAAAACGGTGTCTACGGTGTCGACATAGACCCGCAGGCAGTGGAAGTCACCAAGTTGTCGCTCCTGCTCAAGGTCCTAGAGGGAGAATCTGCGGATAGACTTGCGAGCCAATTGAAGTTGTTTCGCGAGAGAGCGTTACCCGACTTGGGGAGCAACATCAAGTGTGGCAATTCATTGGTTGGTACTGATTATTACGCTGAGAGGCAGGCAATCCTCTTCAACGAAGATGAACTTTATAGTATCAATGCATTTGACTGGGAAGTGGAGTTCCAGCAGGTTTTCAGTGATGGTGGATTCAGTGCGGTGATAGGAAACCCTCCGTATCTGTCATTCTCAGGAAGACAAGCGGTCCCCTTGGACGATGATCTGCGTGAATACTATGCACGACGGTACCCGATATCCGGTTGGCAAACCAGCCACGGATTCTTTATCGTCAGGGCTCATTCTCTAACCAACCGAATGGTCGGCTTTATTGTCCCGGATCAAGTCGGGCATCTCAAGGGATATGGATCGATTCGAGATGCCGTTACGAATGCCTCATCACTCGTAGCGGTACGCTACTGGGGAGAGGGAGTGTTTCCTGGAGTGGTGACTCCGGCCTTGACCTTTGTCACTGACAAGTCCTACAGTGATGCGGTCAGAATAAAGACCTCCGACGGTCTGAATACCGAGTGCAAAATAAGTTCTGGCAACGCGTGGATTCCACCCTCGCCACATACGGACCTCATTGAGAAACTGTGTGCCCAGGCTACACCTCTTTCCGGCTGCTTCGCGGATCCAGGAGTACACACCGGAAATTGCTCCAAGAAGCTGATCCTATCGCTTGATGAAGCACAGCCTGATTCGGTGCCAGTACTCGAGGGAAAGCAGGTCGCGAGGTATATCTGTCGTCCTCCAACCAAGACCCTCAGACTCGAGTATGGGGCTTCAAACGGTGAATATTTCACGATCAGGCCTGTTGATCGCTATCGCAATGCAACGTTCGTGATCAGGCAGACGGCTAGTTACCCGATTGTTGGGCCGCGGCAATATGCTGAATATTTCCGAAACTCGCTACTGGCGCTGTATCCACCGGACGATGATCGTGACGTGCGGTTCGTGGTCGCCATCCTCAACTCCCGTTTAATGAGGTACGTGTATAGCGTCTTGGTAAAAGAGTCTGCTCAGAAGGCCTTTCCTCAAGTCAAGGTAGGCTCCCTTCGGGCTCTGCCGATTCGAGCCGTCGATCTAAATTCCGAGTGGGATAAGAAGGTTCATGATCTTCTCGTAACTCGAGTTGATCGGTTAATCGAGCTTCACGCATGCGTTGAATCGGCAGAGACAGATCATGAACGACAGGTGTTGAAACGCCGGATCCAAGGCATAGACCGAGAGGTGGATCAATTGGTCGAAAAAATGTATGGCCTATCTGCAACTGAAGTAGATCAGATCAGGTGTCATCTTACCGAAACAGGATAGAGTCATGAGTGTAGAAGCATGCTGGCTTACCCATCAGACAGGAACGATCATTCGGTTTCGTCCGTCGCAGCGTCCAAGGTTACCTAATCATGATGTGGATTTGACCGTCGAGTTGTTCGATGGCCAGGTGATTCCCGGTCGATTCCACTTGCATTCATCGAATCCATACGTAGCCGGCCCGCGCATTGTCCAGTTCATCCGCTCACATGTACGTCCTCAATCTCGGGAACAGGCATTAATCAGTGTCGTCGGACGGCACTGGCGCCTCTTTAAGGCTCAGCCGGTGAGCAAGGAGGTGGCGCGATACGGTGTTAGCCGCCAACGCGCGGCCCTTGGACAATTGAGGGGCAAGGACATAGATCGAATCCTCAAGAAGATTGACAGGCTCAGCGATCAATCAAGCAGAAGAAAAGAATACCAACGATTGACTCGTCCTCCCGGCCTAAGACAGATAATAATTGAATTGATGGGGGCGAAGTGCCAAGTTGAGGATTGTGATGCTGCTCAGTCTACGGCAAGTGAATGGGGTGATGCTTCCGCTGCACTTTCCGTCCTTGAGGTTCATCACATTGAAGCCGTCGCCAAAGTAGAGGATCACAGTCCGAGGAATCTTTGCGTACTCTGTGCGAATCATCATCGACTGATCCATGGTTTCGGGCCTTGGGCCATATGCCACAGAGACGATGATGTCATCTTGACTCGAGAAGGACGACATCTCTATATTGTAAGAGACCTGTCGGTTTTATCATGAAAAACCATAAGGTGATCAAAAAATTATCATGCTGATATGTTGCTCGCTGAGTTGAAAGCCCTGAACGCCCTTCCCGGCTGGGAGGAGGCGGATCGTTTTCTCGATCCGGAGGACGCTGCGGAGCGGATACGGCGCGCGGCGGCGGCGCGTCCGGGCCTGATGCGCTGTGTTCGGCTTGGCGAGAGCGAAGAAGGCCGCCCCATCGACGGCGTCTCGCTGGGGCGGGGGGACCGGCATGTCAGCCTGGTGGCGGGGAATCACCCCGACGAACCGGTAGGACCGGATTTTCTGCGGCGCTTCGTCATAGCGATTTCCGAGCGCCCGGATGCGCACGGGCCGCTTCTCGGTGCCTTCCGGTTTTTTATCGTCCCGCATACGAACCCCGACGGCGAAAACCGAAACCGCGCCTGGCGAACGGCCTGGAACGAATCGGGGGACGGAACGGAGGCCATGGCGACGGCCTATTTGCGCCATGCGATGCGGGAGCCGCCCGGACGCGACATGGAGTTCGGTTTCCCGGATATGCGCCCGGAGAACCGCGCGGTGGCCGCATGGCTTCGCAAAGAGGGCCCCTTCGCGTTGCACGGGAGTTTGCACGGCATGGGGATCAGCGGGGGCGCGCTGCTGCTCATCGAAAAGCATTGGGGGTATCGCGCCGCCCGCTTGCAGGCGCGGTTTCTCGAGGCCGCGCAAGCCGAGGGCCTGCCGCTGTACGACCGCAATCGACAGGGCGAGAAAGGCTTTTTCTACCTTGCGCCCGGCTTCTGGACCACGCCGGAAGCCCCCGCCATGCGCGCGTTTTTCGAGGCCCGCGGCGACAGGGAGACCGCCGCGCTGTTTCGGAGTAGTTCCATGGAATACGCGCGCAGCCTGGGCGGCGATCCTTTGTGCTACGTGACGGAATTGCCGCTGTTTTTGGCCAAGGGCCTGTCCCCGGCGAGCGGATCGCAGCAAATCATTGCGCAACTTCGCCTGCGGCTTGCGCAAAACGACGGGGCGGACGATGGGGACATTCGCCGGGATATCGACCGGCTGGGGCTGCGCCCGCTTCCCCTTGCGTCCGCGCTTCGAATGCACCTGCGTACGCTGTCGGCGGCGCTGGAACAGCTGTCGGCGGAATAGGCGAATTGCTTTACATTTTTCTTAGATTCTTTACATTTTGTGAAATTTCTTTATTTTTCAAAAATTCTTTACATTATGCCGAAACGCTTTATATTTTACCAAAAGGAAATTTCGGAAACATCCCGCTTATTTATCCACATATCTTGACGAAAACGTTTTCGATGCGTTCCTTCGAATGGTCCATGCGTAACGCTTCTCCCATGTGCGATTTCAATCATCTCCATTGCCACACGCGGTTTTCCCTCCTGGACGGAGCCGCCAACATCAAAATCCTCGCGCAAAAAGCGAAGGAGATGGGCATGGCGGGCGTGGCCATTACGGATCACGGCAATCTCTACGGGGTCCCGGAATTCTATACCGAACTGAAGAAAGTCGGCGTAAAGCCCGTCATTGGATGCGAATTCTACCTTACGCCCTCCGGCATGCAGGACCGGAGAGACAAAACGCGCTACCATCAGTTGTTGCTGGCGAAGAACAAGCAAGGCTACCAGAACCTGATCAAACTCTCGTCCCTCTCCTTTACGCAAGGCCATTACTACAAGCCGCGCATCGACAAGGAAACGCTGCGCGCGCACAGCGAAGGACTCGTCGCCACGACCTGCTGCATACAGGGAGAAGTCCCGCGCGCCATCCTCGCGCGCGGCGAAGAAAAAGCCCGCGCCGTTTTCGAGGAATGGCTCGACATCTTCGGAGAAGATTATTACATCGAAATACAGGACCACGGCCTCGAAAAGCAAAAGCGCTGCAACGCCGTCCTGATGCGATGGGCGAAGGAATACAACGTGTCCGCCATCGCCACGAACGACGTGCACTACATCGGGCAGGGCGACGCCGAAGCGCAGGACGTGCTCCTGTGCCTGCAGACCAGAAAGGATTTTAGCGATCCGGACCGGATGCGTTTCGATAACGATCAGTTCTTCTTCAAGTCCGCCTCGGAAATGCAGGCGGCGCTGAAGGACCTCGACCCGATCGCGCGAGACGCCGCGCTCAATACCACGCGCGAGATCGTGGACAAATGCACGGTGGAGCTGCCGAAAATCGACATGCTCATGCCGTACTATCCCATTCCCGCGGAATTCGACGGGAATGCGGACGCATGCCTCCGCAGCATGGTCCTGGCGCGGGCCAGGGAGCGATACGGCGAAATCAGTCAGGGCGTCGCCGAGCGGCTCGACCACGAACTGGGGATTATCCGCGACATGGGGTTCGCAAGTTATTTCCTGATCGTGCAGGATATCACGACCGCCGCCCGCCAACTCGGGGTGCACGTAGGGCCGGGACGCGGATCGGCGGCGGGCAGCGCCGTGGCCTATTGCCTGGGCATCACCAATATCGATCCGTTCCGGTACGATCTCATTTTCGAGCGTTTTCTGAATCCGGAACGGGTATCCATGCCGGATATCGACATTGATTTCGACGACCGGGGGCGGTCCCGGGTCCTGGATTATATCGTGGAAAAATACGGGCGGGAAAATGTGTGCCAGATCGTTACGTTCGGCACCATGGGGGCGCGCTCGGTCATTCGGGACGTGGCGCGCGTCCTCGAAATCCCCCTGAACGAGGCGGACCGGATCGCCAAAATGATCCCGGAGCAGGTGGGCATGACGCTCGAAAAGGCCTGCAAGGAGGCCCCTGATTTCGCTGCGCTCAAGCGGCACGAGGACGAGAAAATCCGCAACCTGATGCATTACGCGGAGGTGCTGGAAGGGTCGCCCCGGCATACGGGCGTTCATGCCGCAGGCGTCATTATCGCTCCGGGAGACGTCAGCAAATACGTGCCCGTGGCGGTATCCCGCAATAGCCAGAAGGAAGAAATCGTCACGACGCAGTACGACGGCAGCCGGGTAGAAGATTTCGGGCTCCTGAAAATGGATATTCTGGGCCTCAAAACGCTCACCATCCTGAACGACGCCCTGCAAATCATCGAAGAAGAATACGGCGAAAAAATCAGCCTGGAAGACATTCCCTTCGAGGACGCCAGGACGTTCGAGCTCTTCCAGCGAGGCGATACGGTCGCCGTCTTCCAGTTCGAGTCCTCCGGGATGCGGGAATGGTTGCGAAGCCTGAAACCGACCCGCCTCGAGGACCTCATCGCCATGAATGCGCTGTACCGGCCCGGCCCGATGGACCTGATTCCGAGATTCGTCGCGCGCAAACATGGGCAGGAGGCGGTCGACTATCCGCATCCGACGCTCGAACCCGTCCTGAAGCCCACCTACGGCTTGCCCGTATATCAGGAACAGGTAATGCAGATGGCGCAAATCATGGGCGGGTATTCGCTGGGCGGCGCGGACCTGCTCCGCCGCGCCATGGGCAAAAAGAAACAGGAGGAAATGGACAAGCAGCGCGGCATTTTCGTGCAGGGCGCGCTGGCGCGGGACGTGCCGGAAAAAACGGCCCACGAAGTATTCGATATGATGGCGAAGTTCGCGGGCTACGGATTCAACAAAAGCCATAGCGCAGCCTATTCCGTAGTGGCCTACCAGACCGCCTGGATCAAGGCGCATTATCCCGATGCGTTCATGGCCGCCGTGCTGACCAGCGAGCAAAACGACACGCAGAAGCTGTCGAACATGTTGCAGGAAGCGAGGCACATGGGCCTGGATATCCTGCCCCCCTCCATCCACCGAAGCCGCAAGCACTTCACGGTATCCGACGGCCACATTTGCTTCGGCCTTGCCGCAATCAAGGGCGTGGGATCCGCCGCCGTAGACCATATCGTGGCCCTGCGCGAAGAACACGGCCCCTTCGGAAATTTCTTCGAGATGGCGCGGGAACTGGACCCGCACGTCGTGAACAAAAAAGCGCTGGAGAGCCTCGTGCGGGCAGGCGCCCTCGACGAACTGGAAGGACATCGGGGACAACTTTTCGAAGCGGTCGAACTGGCGGTCCGGTATGCGAAACAGGTGCACGAAGACCGCGCAGCAGGACAAAGCAACCTGTTCGGAACGTCCGGCGAAAACGCCGTCCCCGCGCCGCCGCTGCCCGCCGCCGAACGATGGAAAAAGACCCGAATACTCAAGGAAGAGCGGGACCTGCTCGGGTTTTACGTATCCGGCCATCCGCTTGAGACCTATGCCCCGGAAGTGCGGGCCTTCGCCACGGCGAACCTGGGGGAATTGAACGAGGAGGACCTGATCCCGAACGGATACGAACGCAACGGCCATCGCCGGCAGCACGCCCGGCGGCACACCTTCTTCGGCGTCGTCGGCAGCGTGCAGCGACGCACAAGCAAGGCGGGCAAGCCGATGGGCTTCGCCACGATCGAGGATTTTACCGGCCAGGGCGAAGTCACATGCTTTCCCGACGTGTACGACAAGGCGCAGAATTACCTGAACGCAGACGAGGTAATCATGGTGACGGGCGAGCCGGAACTGCGCGGCGGCTCGGTGAAGATCATTGCCCGCGAAGTCCTGCCCATGTGGAAAGTGCGCGCCGCGATCAATTCCATCGTGCTGCGCGTCGACAGCGACCGCGTTCGGGAGGAAACCGTCGCCGCCTTGCAGGAACTATGCGAAGCGAACCAGGGGAAATGCAATTTGTTTTTCGCCCTGCAGGCCGACGACCTGCCCCGCAGAACGCTCCGCGTACGAAGCCGCTCGCACAAAGTCGATCCTACCCCCGACCTGATGCAGGGCGTCGCGCGGCTTATCGGCAGCGCCAACGTAGCGGTGGAAAAATAACCGAAGCATTCCCGTATCCGCTGCGTAACACTACGGCCCCCAACGCTCCGCTTTCGCCCGCAGAGGACATCATGATTCGCATCGGCATTACCACCTCGTTCGAGCAAGGCGAACAGCGGCTGTCGCGCGACTATGTGCGTGCCGTAGCGTCTGCTGGAGGGCTGCCCCTCGTCGCGCCCATGGGCGAGCGGCAGACGATCCTGGCCTTCGCCAACCTGCTGGACGGCCTGGTGGTCACCGGAGGCCCCGCCATTACGAAAAACCTGATTGGCGCGCTGCCCGACGATATCCGGGAACCCGACCCGGTGCGCAGCGACGCCGACGCCCTCTTGCTGCGCGCTTGCCTGGATCGGCGCCTCCCCGTCCTTGGCATTTGTTACGGAATGCAACTGCTTAACGCCCTCTGCGGCGGCAGCATCTACGCCGACGTACAGCGCGATCAGGACGGATCGCTCGCGCACAGCGAGAAACGAGGGGCAAGCGACCATTCCGTCGAACTGGCGGCGGGCTCGCACTTGCGGCGCATCCTCGGCGCGGAACGCCTCATGGTCAATACCCGCCACATTCAGGCCGTCGCGCGCGTGGCGCCCTGTTTCCGCATAGCGGCCCGCGCTTCCGACCAGGTGATAGAAGCCTTCGAAAACGAAGACGCCACCCTCCTCGGCGTACAATTTCATCCGGAAAAAATGGGAACGCGCATGCACCCACTCTTCAGACACCTGATCGAGCGGGCCAGCCAAACCCGGCGGGCACGGGCGCGACCCGAAACGCACCATCCGATTCATGCCGCGTAGTCTGTATCGCTCCAGAATAGCACGAATCTCCGCAAGCGCGACCGCCGCGCTGCTGCTGTTGCTCCTTGCCGTCGGCGAACCGGCCCCGAACGCGGGGCGCGTATCGCCTGTCGCGGATGCGCAGGCCCGGGCGGACGACAACAGCTTCACGCTGGAAGAACTGGACATGCACCCGGACGTGGTCTTCCGTTCGTGGCTTGTCGATCCGCTTGAGGAACATCCCGAAACGCACGCGACGCGCATGCGCAACCGGCTGGTGCGCGACTTCCGGGACTTCCTTGCCCTGTACGTCTACCGGCAGGGACAAGACGACAACTTCACGCTGCGCGTGGTGGACAACCGAAGCGGCGAACTCCTCGAAATCCACAAGATGAACCCGGACGAATGGGCGCGTTCCGGCGACGCGGCGGACGCTCCCTGGGACTGGGACCTCGTGGACCGACAGCGGCGGCGACAAACCCGCGCGCTCGTCCATAAATACGCGCAACAGGGCGTACCGCGCAAGGCGATCACCGTAAAATGGGGGCGCAAAAATCAGGTGCTCGAAGCCCGCATCCGGGAACTTCCCTATATCGAATACGAGGTCCGGCTGGCCAAACTGCTCGGCCTGAGCCTGCTGGTCACCGAAACGGGCACCGTGGAAACCTTCAACCGGGACGATCTTGTTTCTTCGGCGGGCGCGCGCGGACGCTACCAGATCATGCCCTTCCTGCTCCGCCAGAACGATATCCATCGCTACCGCCTTGACGCGGCGGCGGGCAATGCCGTCCGGGTCTACGAAGAGCGGCATCCCCTTCTGACCATGGAAGCCGCCTTCGCAACCATTGCGGGCTATCGCAACGCCGTGGGCCACGAAATCCCCGGGCTGTCGGCCTATCATACGGGTCCCGGAAATATCTTCCTGGCGTACCGCAAATTCCTCGAAAAAGGCGGCGAATTTCGTACGCAAGGCGCCACCGTAATGGACGCCTACATGTGGGCCGTCACCGCCGGATTCGACCACCTTGCCTCCAGCAGTTTCCGAAACCAGTCGCGAAGCTACGTGGCGGCGGCCTACGGCGCCTTGCAGGCCACGGACGCCCTGCCCATCGACAAAGCCGGCGCCGCGCAGCTCGAGCGCGTACAACTTCGCGGCGGCGAACGCATTCGCCTCGGCAGCTTGCTGGACTTGCTTTCGGGAACGGGCCTGGACCAGGCAACCGCCTACGACCGGTTCCGCGAACAAAATCCGCACTTCCTGCTGCCGGAACGATCCGAAAACGACCTTGGCGCCCCCGCAAAGGGCGATGTGCAACTCGTTTCGCGCGCCGGCAACAGCCCCGTGCGCTTTTTTCTCCCGGCCGGGTCGGTGGGCGCCTTGCTGGCGGCGGGATTCGACGGCCTTGACCCGGAAAAAACCTTCTATTTCGGACCCGAAGCCTATGGCGGAACGCCCTGGTCCTTGTCCGACGGCCCTCCGCCCCATGCGCCTGCGCGCACCGTATGGGACAGGCAATACGACGACCTGGTGCAGGAAATATCCCGATTCGGGTTCACCCGGGAGAACCGGGACCGCCTCAATATCCTTGCCGAACGTTTCGAATTGCTTGCGCGGGAGGCGCCTTCGTTCTACCGAAACATGCAATGGAAAATCATCCGGACGCACCGCCGCCTGTGGCGTTCGGACGCGTTTGACCGGCTGGCCGCCGCGACGCAGACAGCCGCCCTCGGCGAAGACGCAGAAGCGAAATAATCGCCCCGCGTCCGCCATACGGCTACGCAGGCGCTTGCCGTATCCATCGTATCAATTGCTCCTGCACGCCTTCCTCCTCTTCCCGAGACGCGGGTTGTCGCTGAACATACTGGCCATCGGGGCCCAGGTCCCACGCCAGGCGCCGGTCCTCGAAGTATAATTGCAGAATATCCAGGCACCGCTGCCGCAAGGCGGGCTCTTCGACCGGAACCATGACCTCCACGCGATCCTCCAGATTCCTGCGTTGCCAATCCGCGCTCCCCAGGTACACAAGCGGATCGCCTGCATTGTGGAAACAGAAGATGCGGCTGTGTTCGAGAAACCGGCCGACCACGCTGCATACCCGAATATTTTCGCTGTACCCCGGCAAATTCGGGCGCAAACGATTGTGGCCCCGCACGATAAGATCGACTTTCACGCCGGCGCGGGACGCCTTGTACAGCCTGCGAATGACGCCCGTATCGTCCAGCGCGTTCATTTTGGCGATAATGCGCCCGTCCCCATGCGCCTTGTGGCGCGCGATTTCCTGTTCCACCAGTTCGTTGAACGCCTTGCGCAGGTCGCGCGGCGCCACCAGCAATTTTTTGTAATGCTGCTGCGGCGCATAGCCCGTCAGAAAATGAAACAGATTAATGACGTCGTAGCCGATATCCTCGCGACACGTAAGCAGCCCCATATCCGTATAGAAACGGGCGGTCGCCGGGTTGTAGTTGCCTGTGCCGATGTGGCAGTAGGCCCGCAACCCCTCGTCCTCCTCGCGAACCACCAACGTCGCCTTGGCGTGCGTCTTGAGGCCCACCAGGCCATAGGTGACATGCACGCCCGCATTTTCGAGCTGGCGCCCCCATTCCATATTGTTCGCCTCGTCGAACCGGGCTTTGACCTCGACCAGCACGGCCACTTGCTTGCCCCGCTCGGCAGCCCGAATCAGCGCATCCACGATCGGAGATTTTTCGGACGTACGGTATAGCGTCTGCTTGATCGCCAGGACGCGGGGATCTTCCGCCGCCTCTTCGACGAAACGCTGTACGCTGGCGCGAAACGATTCGTACGGATGATGCAGGAGCGCGTCCCCGTTGCGAATGATCGAAAAAATGTCCAGCGCATTTTCGGATTCGCCTTCCATCTGCAACCGGGGCGGCGTTACGGGATGAAAGGACGGATACCTGAAATCCGCCCCGTTCAGGCGCGTAAAGAACGCGCAATCCGAATGATCTATCAGGCCCGTGCTGACATACGTATCGTCGGACGAAAGCGCGAGTTCGCGCATGAGCAACTGCCGAACGCGCGGCGGCATGTCCTGTTCGACTTCAAGCCGAACCACCGGGGCGAACCGTCGCTCTCGCAACTCGTCCGACATCATCTCGATCAGATCGTCCGCTTCCTCCTCGTCCCGGCTGATGTCCGCATTGCGCGTAATCTGAAAGGCGTGCGCATGCTCGACCTCCATGCCGCGAAGCAATTCGTTCAGATTATGCTGAATCACCTGCTCCAGCGGCACGAAATGATTGGGATCTTCGAGAGGCACCCAGCGACCCCGGCTGGTCGGCACTTTGACGCGGGCGAAATGCTCGGTGCCGCGTTTGGGATGCCGCAACAAAATGGCCAGCGAAAGGCTGAGGTTGGAAATAAACGGAAACGGGTGTCCGGGGTCTACGGCAAGCGGCGTCAGAATGGGAAAAATATGGGCCGCGAAGTACTGGTACAATTGCGCTTTCTGACCAGAAGAAAGATCGTCGTAGGAAAGAATCCGGATGTTCGCCGCCTCGGCCAGTTGCGGGCGCAACGACGCCTCCCAAAGGGACGTCATTGTGGCGTACATGGGCAGCACCGCCTCCCGAATCAGCTCCAGTTGCTCGCGCGGCGTTCGCCCGTCCGGAGACAAGGCCCGCACCCCTGCGGCCTCCTGTCGTTTGAGCCCGCCTACGCGCTTGCGGAAAAATTCGTCGAGATTGCTCGAAGAAATCGACAGAAACTGTACGCGTTCCATGAGCGGAACGCGCTCGTCCATGGCCTGATACAACACGCGCCAGTTAAAATCGAGCCAACTCAACTCCCGATTGAAAAACATATAGGGATGATCCTCCGCGCAGCCCGCCGGGACCGGGCGCGGAGAGGTAGCGGAAGGCACGGCGAACGGCGGCGCCGCGCCATCGCCGGAAGGCATAGCGTCCGCAAGAACCGAATCAACGTCTCTCATAGCGCGTCAGGCAGTGAGTTCCCCCTTTTTCAAACGATGCATCAATGCTTGCAACTGCATGATGTTCTCCTGATACGTACGAATGTCGTCGCCGCGCGCTTCCGCGCGATCCTGTTCTTCGATCTGGCGATCCATGGCTTCGCGTACGCGCGCCATTTTCAGGCGTTTCATGGCCTGCCGGGCGACTTCTTCGGGATTTGCATCCAGGTCAGGCACCTGTACGCCTTTTTTTTGTTTCCAGTTTCCCGACGGCTCTTCTTTGGTCATGGCGACGTCCGCAACGAGCCGCTGCACGTCCTCCCCATAGGCGCCGCCCAGCATGGCCTGCGCATCCACCGCGCCCGCCTGATGTTGTTCGGCGAAAATTTCTGCAGCGCGCCGCGTCGCGCCCGGAGAAAATTCGTTCAGGTTCATATTTCCCAGAATCCGGGCGATCATCGGCGCCCCCTGCCGGAACATCAGGCGAATCAATATCTTTTCGCTGACAAGCGTCGTCGGGCCCGCCCCTGCTGCGGAGGAGGGCCTGCGCCGCGTTTCGGCGGACGCGCCGCCTGCCCGGCGCGGCGGCCCGCCCCCGAACGACCGTACCGGGCCCGCCCCCGGACGCTCCGTACGCGAGGACCGTTGGCGCTCCTCTCGCTGCCGGGATTTCGCCATGTCGTCCAGCGCATGGCGCAGCCGACTTTCGGGCGTGGCAAGCAGCTCGCTGGCCTGAGACAGCCAGGCCTCCCGGCTCAGGGGGTCGGGAATGGCGGCAATGGCCTGGAGTATGCCGCGCATGCCGGCGGCCCGACCTTCCGGGGTCGCAAGGCGTCCGGCCTCCCGGTCGGCGTCATGCAGCCAGCGCGCGAAATCGACCTGATGCTTTTTCAGAAACGCTTGCAAGGCCGCGCCTTCCCGCTGCGCAATGGAATCGGGGTCCTCCCCGGCGGGAAGCGGAACGACATACGCGCTCATGCCTGCGGCAAGCACCATTTCAATCCCGCGTCGCGCCGCGTTTTCGCCCGCCCCGTCGGCATCGAAGATCAGTACGACGCGCTGCGCGTAGCGGCTCAGCAGCTGCACCTGCTCGCGCGTCAGCGACGTGCCGCACGAAGCGACGGCGTTGCGAACGCCCGCCTGATGCAGCGACATGACATCCGTATAGCCTTCGACGAGCACCGCCTCTTCCTGCTCGCGAATGACTTGCCGGGCCTGCCGAAGGCCGTACAATACCCGACGTTTGTCGTATACGATGGTCTCTGGAGAATTGATGTATTTGGGCTGGGGGCGATCCTGCTCCCCGGAAGCCTCGCTGAGCACCCTGCCCCCGAACCCGAGCACCTTGCCCATGTGCGAAAGCACGGGAAATATGATCCGGTCCCGATAGCGATCATAATATCCCTCGCCGCGCTTTTTCGCGACGACGAGCCCGGCCTGCTCCAGCGTCTCGGCGGATATATGGTTCGCCTCGGCCTCGTTAAGCAAATGATTCCAGCCATCGGGCGCGTAGCCTACGCCAAACTCCTTGATGGTGGCCTTCGAATACCCGCGGCCCCGAACATACTCCAGCGCCCGGCTCCCCGCGTCGGCGGCGGTCAATTGCCCGTAATAGAACCGGGCGGCAAAACGCAGCGCGCCGTACGCCGATTCCATCGCGTCGGCCCGCTCGCGGGACGCATCGCCCTCCTCCGGCAACTCGATGCCCGCCGTTTCCGCCAGGGTACGCACGGCCTCGGGAAACGACATCCCCTCCATTTCTTGTATAAACCGAAATACGTCGCCCGCCGCCCCGCAACCGAAGCATTTATAAATCCCAAGGGCGGGATTCACGCTGAAGGACGGCGTTTTTTCCTGATGAAAAGGACACAACCCGAAATAATTGGCCCCTCTCTTCTTGAGGCGCACATACCCGCTCACGACATCGACGATATCCGACGCCGCGCGCACTTCAGCGATCGTTTCATCCGAAAAATAGGGCATTCTATACGAACGTCTTGAAAAATCGGGAAGTTTATGCGGACAGACTTGCCTGGACCGTCGCCATCCCGTAAGATGGAGATGGGCGGCATGGGAGCAAAAAGACGCGCCGCTGCGTTATGATTTATTCCATGGCCCCGCCCCCGCAGGCATAGGCATAGGCAAGATACGACATCCACTGTGCAAATTTTCGGAATTGACGTAGGCGGTTCTGGCATCAAGGGCGCGCCGGTAGACATTCGCACCGGACGCCTCGCCGCCGAACGCCTGCGCATACCCACCCCAAAGGGCGCTCGACCGAAAGCCGTGGCCTCCGTCGTCGCGTCCATGCTGGATCATTTCGGGTGGCAAGGCCCGGTTGGCTGCGGCATTCCGGCCCGCGTCAAACAGGGCGTGGCGCGCACCGCCGCCAACATCAGCGACGACTGGATCGGCACGGACGCCGCGCGGCTCTTTTCCAAAGCCTCCAAACGGCCATTCGCGGTCCTGAACGACGCCGACGCCGCCGCCCTGGCCGAAATGCATTTCGGGGCGGGCCGCGGCCTGCAGGGCGTAGTCCTGATGCTTACCCTTGGCACGGGCATCGGGTCCGCGCTCTTCGTGGACAACGCGCTGGTCCCCAACACGGAATTCGGGCATTTCTGGCTGCGGGGCCGCGTCGCCGAACAATACGCCTCCGACAGGGTGCGCAAGGAAGAGAACCTGGATTGGAAAACCTGGGCGGCGCGCATGCAGGAATATCTGACCCACCTCGAGCGCCTGCTGGACATCGACGCCATTATTCTCGGAGGCGGCGTCAGCAAGCCCAGCCGGAGCGAAAAATTTCTCCACTTGCTGGACACAAAAGCACAACTTCTGACCGCCGAACTCCGGAACGAAGCAGGCATCGTAGGCGCCGCCTTGACGGCGGGTCGCCTGATTGCGGATCAATAAATCACTCGCGCCTTTTTTCGCCCGGCCCATGATCCTTTCCGAACTTGAACGCCGCATGGATTCCCTGACCGCCATGCCGCCCGACGAGGTTCCCCGGGACCTGGCGCGGCAGGCCGTGGCGGAAACGCTGGACGCGCTGGGCCGGGGCGTCGCGCGCGCCGCGTCGCGCGACGAGGACGGCGCATGGCGTACGCATGCTTGGGTGAAGCGCGCCATCCTGCTGGGCTTTCGCCTGGGCGCGCTGGCCGATTATTCAAGCGGCGCCTTTTCGTTTCTGGACAAGGATACGTACCCCCCCAGAACCTTTGCCCCCGAGCACGGGGTGCGCATCGTGCCGGGAGGCTCCTCGGTGCGGGCCGGGGCCTACCTCGCTCCCGGCGTCGTGTGCATGCCCCCCATGTATGTGAATACAGGCGCTTACGTAGACGAACAGACCATGATCGACTCCCATGCGCTCGTGGGCAGTTGCGCGCAGATCGGCAAGCGCGTACACTTGTCTGCGGCGGCGCAAATAGGGGGCGTCCTTGAACCCGTCGGCGCCGCGCCGGTCATCGTCGAGGACGATGTATTCGTAGGCGGCGGATGCGGCGTATACGAAGGGTGCCTGATCCGCGCAGGGGCGGTGCTGGCGCCGGGCGTAGCCCTTACCGGATCGACGCGCGTCTACGACCTGGTGCGGGAGCGCGTCATCAAACGCAACGAGGCAGGCATCCTGGAAGTGCCCGAACGCGCGGTGGTCGCGCCGGGCGCGCGGGCCGCTTCGGGGCCCTTCGCCAAACGACACGGATTATCCCTTTACGCGCCCGTCGTCGTGAAGTACCGGGACAGCAAAACGGACGCCGCTACGGCGCTGGAAGAAACGCTGCGATAGACGCATCTCCGCAACCGAAATCGCCAGGCGAATTCGGCAGGGCGATTCGCTTGTTGCGAACGCTTTTGCAAGAATGCCAAGCGGGGCGAGCGGGGTAGAAAAAATTATATGCGAACGTACGTCTCGCAATACGCCTCGCCCGCGCCGAAAGTCATGCTACCCCTTCTTCGCGCGCTTGCGCTTCGGGGGCATATCCTGACGGAAGATAAACACGGTTACGTCGTTTGGGCCTTTCGGAGCCGTTTTAACCGTAAATATGCGTCCGTGCTGCTTGAGCAAATACGCTTTCAGCGATTGCAACTGCTTCTTGGGAATACCCACCCGCAGCACGGTGTCTTCGGTCAACAAAGCCGCCTTTTCGGATATGCCGGCGTATTTGCTGGACCGACCGCGGCGACCGGTTCCGGTGCGCGACCGCAAGGCTTGAAGTTGCGACAACGCATCGTCTTTGGAAAGCGTGGAAGTACGGAATGACATGGCTTGGATAATATGGGATGAACATGGGATCGAACGAAGCGAGGTGCGTTGTCCGCATGAAACGCAGCGAATACGTCCCGAATGGAACGCGCTGCACTATTTTTCATACGATGGACGCCGCACCGCGCCCCTTACGAATCGTTAATATAAAACACGAAAATAAATAATGCAAATTATCCTGAAATATCCATAAAAAACCAGGAACCGCGCATACCCCGAAGCATACCACAAACATGTTTTACGCGCACCGACAGGAGCATGAAATATATGACGAGGACCATGCTATGCGGCGCGGCGGCGCTGCTTGCTATCGTAACGGGAGGCTGCGCGTCTCCCGCGAAAATAACCGCCGTGGACGCCTATGCGACGCCGTCGGCGACGGTTACAGAAACGGCTCGCCTTGAGCAGTTCGATCCTTCCCCCTGGCCCGACGCGCCGCTCGACACGCTGACGGCGGTCGTACACGACGTGCCGGCGCATCTCATGGAAGGCCGCGCCGCCGAAGGACTCGAGGCGCAAGTGCCGGGATTCCGGGTACAAATATTTTCTTCTATCGAGCGGGACGAAACCGTCGAAGCGCAGGAAAACGTACAGACATGGTGGCGCGAACAACACGAGGAAGGCGCGATCCCCGAAGACCTTTTTCCCGAAGGGCTGCCCGTCCATAGCGTATACAGCCAGCCGTATTACCGCATTCGCGTCGGCGACTTTCTGTCGCGGGAGGAGGCCCGAACCTTGCATGCCGTACTCGCCCGGCGCTTTACGGATGCGTTCATCGTGCCGGATACGATCGTCATTACCCGGTAGCGCGCAACGAAGCCGGCAGCGCGACGTCCTGCCTGCGCAACCGTTCGCTTTCGCCGAACGCAGGCAACCAACCGCAGCGTAGCGGGTATACATTCTTTTTCGTCCAGGATAAGCGCGGCAGCCCTTCGCATCGCATCTCTGCATGCCGGAAACGGATACTCTCTTGCCCGAACGTCCCGATACGCAGGCCGCTGTCGGGGATATTCCCGGCACGTTACGGGACATTCGCGCCGCAGTCGATACGGAACTTGGCGTATTTCGCCGGTATTTTCGCGACTCGGTGCGCTCCGACGCCCGCTTGCTCGACAGGGTAACGCAGTACATGCTGCGGCAAAAAGGCAAGGAAATTCGCCCCCTGCTCGTGCTCCTGTCGGCGAAAATGTGCGGAGGCGTCAACGAAACCGCGTACCGGGCGGCGGCGCTGGTCGAATTGATGCATACCGCCACCCTGATGCACGACGACGTGGTGGACGCCGCGGAACGAAGGCGCAACGCCTTGTCCGTGAACGCGCTCTGGAAAAACAAGGTGGCCGTCCTGTTCGGCGATTTTCTGCTAAGCCGAGGCCTGTTGCTGTCGCTGCGGCACGGGGACTACGAACTGCTTCACGCGCTCTCCGACGCTGTCAGCCGCATGAGCGAAGGAGAACTCCTTCAGATCGAAAAAACCCGCCGCCTCGATATCGACGAAAAAACCTATTTTCGGATTATCTCGGACAAAACGGCTTCGCTTATCGCCGCCTGCATGGGATGCGGAGCGCTGAGCGCCGACGCAGACCATAGCGTGCTGGACAGGATGCGGCAAGCAGGCGAGCATCTTGGCCTGGCGTTCCAGATTCGGGACGATCTGTTCGATTATGGAGCGAAAGACATTGGCAAGCCCGTAGGCATCGATCTGCAGGAAAAGAAAATGACGCTCCCGCTCATTTACGCGCTGGCGGACGCGCCCGGGAAGGAACGCCGCGATATGCTGCGCATTGTTCGTAAAAAAAAGAAAAGCCGCCGCGACAGGCAAGTCGTATACGCTTACGTAGAACGGCGGGGCGGCATTGCCTACGCCCGCCAGAAAATGCGCGAACACGCCCGCAAAGCCCGCAACCTGATTCAGGATATGCCCCCGACCGAAGCCCGGAACGCCATGCTGGGCCTGGTCGATTACACCATACGCCGAAACAAATAGCACCCGCGCGCGCCGTATAGTTTGTAACCATGCCGAATCCGCGCCGTTTGCGCCTGACCCTATGAAAACCCCTCTACGCCCCCTTTCCTTGCGTTTTTTCGGATGGCTTCTTCCTGTCCTGCTGGGCGGCTGGCCTGCCCTGCACGCAGGCGGGCAAGATATAGGCCCGGCGCTTGCCGAACTCCACGACCTCGCGACCGCCGCGCTGGAGGCCGCGCAACAGGCCGCCGGGGCGCCCGACGTCGAAACGGTCAAGGCGCATGCGGACCAGGTCTTCGAAGCCGTCTGGGGCATGCCTTCCGGCTTGACGGAAGCAGACGCTACGGGCGCCGCCCCCATGCATGGCTGGATGACGCGCTGGCAAGTAGCCTTCGGAGATTACGACGAAGCCTTCGCCGCGCGATACGAAAATGAAACGCCCGAGATCGAAGATCCTTTGCTTCTGGGCATGATGGGCCGGGGGCGGTACGTTCGCCGCGTCATCGAAAACGCGATGCAGAGCAATTCGGCGGATCCGGCCATCGTTACGCACGGCCCCCATGTCGTACATTCCCTGAACAACGTGATCGGGTGGATGCGCATCGACGACGGCGTTACGAAAGGGGAACGGCAACCTCGGGTAGACCTTACCCACCAATGGGACGCGCCCGTCGAATTCTGGATGTCCACGGCGGACACGGGTTGGCTTCCCGAAGCGTTCTCCCAAGCCCTGAACATATTGAAAACGGAATATGGGGACAATGCGGACCTGGCGCGAAGCCATGCCGCCAGCCTGGTCGATCTCCTCGAAAAAAGCATGGAAGGGGTTGACGCCAACGGCAATGGCAGCATCGAACCCGTCCGCATGGAGGGCGGACTCCTCACCGCTTTACAACACGCCGGGTTCGCCGGATTCGCAACCAACTGACCTGCGACGCCTTTTTTCGCGCACCGCTCCCCGTCGCATTAACGGATACAACGCCATGAAAACGCGCCGATCAGGCCTGCTCCCGCTTCTGCTCCTCGTTTGCTCGTGGGTCGGGGTGCAAACGATTCCCGCAAACGCCCAGGACGCCGACGGGCCCCCGCCGATCAACGAACTGCTCGCCCCGGAAGCGGTGGCGGAACAGGTGGCCATCTCCGACGCCCGCGAACCGGTTCGGGTACTCGTCTTAACGACAACGCACGGTTTTCGGCACAGCTCCATCGAAACCATACAGGAGACGCTGCCTGCGGTCGCCGCGACTACGGAATTCGAATTCGATATCACGGAAGACCTTGCGCTCCTCAACGAGGAGAACCTCAGCGGATACGACCTGCTCCTGTTCGCCAATTCCACGATCCGCGTCAGGACCGAAGCGCAGGAAGGCGACGAAAGCAGCGAAGCAGCCATCTACGGGTTTACGTTCCAGACGCTCGAAGGGGCTGTAGAGTCTTCCTTCGCCTTCGAGAACCTGGACAGCGACGCCCCCTCCGGATCCGTGCTGACGGCGCCCGGCGCCCCGCCCATTCCGCTGGAGGACATCCAGTACGATCCGCCCATGCTGTCCTTCAGTTTCGATACGCAATCGGCCTATGGGCATATTTACGTTTCCGGCGAACTGACGGCGGACGCGTTCGACGCCCGCTGGCGCTCGGGCCTCGGCGACAGCGCCCTGCCCGTCCCCGCCACCCGGCAGAATCCGGAATCTACGGGAGTTCCGGACGGCATGACGGAAGCGCAACGCGAGGCGGTCCGCGCTTTTCTGGCTTCGGGCAAAGGCGTCGCAGGCGCGCACGCCGCCCTGGACGCCCTGTACGGATGGGACTGGTATCGGGAAATGGCGGGAGGCGGATTGTTTAAAAACCATCCCTGGACGCAATCCGTCCGCATCCGGATAGAAGAGCCGGGCCACCCCGCCGTAGCGCATTTCGGGGACGGTTTCCAGATACGCGACGAAATCTACGTGCTCGACGAAAATCCCCGCTGGAACGTCCATGTGCTGGCTTCGCTCGATATGCAGAGCGTCGGAATCGACGAAGGCCCCGCAAGCACGCTGGCCAACGACTACCCGATCTCGTGGCTTCAGGAATACGGCGGCGGGCGCGTTTTCTTCACCGCGCTGGGCCATTTCGAAGACGTCTGGACCACGCCCGCATTCATGCAGCATCTGTTGCAGGGCATGCGGATCGCAGCCGGGCGGCTTCCGGTCGATACGCGCGGCGGGACGCGAACCTACGAAGTGCTTGCCGAAGACATATGGCCCGACGATATCGCCGTGGACGAGCGGGGCCATGTCTGGATCGCCGAATTGCGCGGCAAGATACACCGCTACGACGCCGAAACAGACGAAACGCGTCAAATTGCGCTCCTCGACACCACCGACCCGACCAATGTCGAGCATGGCTTGCTCGGCATCGAAGTCGATCCGGCCTTCTACGAAGGCGAACCGTACGTCTACCTGTACTACACGGAGCAAAAAACCTTCGTCAACACGCTTTCGCGGTTTACGTACCGGGACGACATGCTGGATCTCGCCAGCGAAAAGGTCCTGCTGCGCGTACCCACGGAACCCCAATGCTGCCATCAGGCGGGCGACATCGAATGGGGTCCCGACGGGACGCTGTACTTGTCCACCGGAGATACGGGCATGTCCGAAGTGCGCCCGCAATGGGAACTGTCGCAAGAACGCATCGACGACTTCATGGTCCGCCACGATTTGTCCCGCATACACTGGACTCGCCTGGTGGATTCCGAACGCAGCGCGCAAAACCTGCAAGACTTGCGCGGCAAAATCCTGCGGATCCATAAAGACGGGTCCATTCCGAAAGACAATCCCTTCTTCGGGGAGCCCGGCGTACGCTGGGAAATCTACGCCTACGGCCTGCGCAATCCATACCGCTTCAAGGTGGACCACGAAACGGGCGCGCTCTACATCGGGGTCGTCGGTCCCGACGCGGGATTCGATTACGACGAGTATAATATTTCGGAAACAGGCGGCGAAAATTTCGGGTGGCCGCGCAATATGGGCAAGTTGTTCTACAACGAGATCACGCCCGAGCATATTCCCGATTTCGCGCCGCCAATCTGGGAATACACCTACGAATCCGGCGGGCGATCCGCGACGGTCGGCCCCATCTACCGCCACGAAGGCGCGAGCGGCTTCCCCGACCTCCTGCAAAACGGTTTGTTCGTCTACGACTGGTCCCGCCGCTGGATCAAATGGGGACACATTGGCGACAGCGTCTTCGAGAGCGACGTGGAAGAAAGCGCGAAAAACACGCCGCTGGCCCTGCGCATCCCTGCCAAGCGCTTGCTGAACATCAAAACATTCGACGTATTAACACGGACCGCGCCCATTTCCATGGAGACCGGGCCGGACGGCAGCATATATGTGGCGGAATTCGACGGATTCTGGGATCCCGGACCCAATTCCCGCCTTACGCGATACCGCTGGATACCAAACCAATAACCACTGTTCGAGAACAATGAAGTCGCTTACCGACCGTATTGCAAAAATGCAACGCGAAAAAAACTTCCGCCAATCCGGGCGAAGCTGTTCCCGGCGCATCCAATTCGCAACCTTGTGCCTCGCAGGCCTCGTCGGAATCGTTGGCGCGGGCGCGGCCTATGAAGACGTGTCTTCGCAAGCCGGGCGCCTGCATTCGGAAACCGCCGTTTCCGGGGACCGGACGCATCCCGTGCAGGACGGCGCCGAGATTTACCAGGCCCGTTGCTTGTCGTGCCATCAGGCGAACGGAGGGGGCGTGCCGGGCGTGTTTCCCCCGCTCGTCGGAACCGAATGGGTGACGGGCGACGAAGAGGTGCTTATCCGGGTCGTGCTAAACGGGATGACCGGAGAAATGGAAGTAAATGGCCTCTCGTACAGCGGAGCGATGCCGCCCTGGGGAGCCTTTCTGACCGACGAGGAGATGGCGGACCTGCTCACCTATATCCGCACGGAATGGAACAACGACGCCAGCGAAGTTACGCCGCAAACGATAGCCAAAGTGCGCGAGGCCGTTGCGGACCGCAAGGAACCCTGGACCGTCGAAGAGCTGGAAGCCCTCCGGGAAGCAAGGGAAAAAGCCAAAGCGGAAGCCGCCGAGGCAAAGGCGGCGGAAGAAACCGCAGCGAAGGCCACAACCGAAGCGCAGGAGGAAGAATAGGTTCCGTTACATCAGCGGGTAGTAGCGCGTCAACATAAGTACGAGCACGAACAGCCAAATGAGGTGCCCGGCGCCGACGCTCATGGAAAGTCGCTTGCGCGCGGCCTCCCGGGACGCTTGTTCGCCAGCAGAGGCCACAACGCCCCAGGCCGGACGTATCGCCAAAAACTGTACGCCCACGAGAATGAGCGTGAAGAGCAGGCTCGTGTGGTATTCCGGGCCGTAGGCTCCGAATCCTCCCCCGATCAAAAACGCGACCAGCCCGAACAGGAACGTAAGCGCGGCGAACATCCCGGCGAGGCTTACCGCCTTGTCCCCTGTTTCGCGCACGGTCTCGTCGGAAGACGTGGCGGCGGCGCGGGCGATCCGGCCCAGCAGCAGCGCCACGCCAAACCACCCGGCGGCGGTCACGATGTGAAGCAACACGAATATATTTTTGATCGTCAGCATGGCGGTGCAAGGAGAATGAGTATGTTGTGCGCGGCGTCCGCGCATCGCAACCCGAACGGGAAGCGATACGCCCGTTATAATCCCTTATAATAGGGCATAATATTATTTTTTACGCGGCAAACGCACAAGACCGATGGAACCATGCGCGTAGCGGTAATAGGAGCGGGAATCGCGGGATTGACGGCGGCGTTCCGGTTGCGGCTTGCCGGCGCGGACCCCATTGTATTCGAAGCCCGGCCTCGCGCAGGCGGCGTCATCGGTACGGAGCGCGTTGAGGGGTTCCTGGTCGAATGCGGTCCCAATGCCATCCAGGCGGCGAATCCTGTCCTCAATGCGCTCATTCGCGACGCCGGACTGGACCCGGACCGCCTCCCTGCGTCCAAAGCGGCGCGCAAGAGATATATCGTGCGCGGCGGAAAGCCGGTGGCCGCCCCGAGCTCCCCCGCCGATCTTGTTGCCGGTTCCCTGTTTTCGGGGCGGGCCATCCGCCGGGCGCTTCGCGAACCCCTGATACCCAAATCCCGCCCGTCGGCAGAGGAAAGCGTGGCCGATTTCGCCCGCAGGCGTTTCGGACCCGAAGCGCTGGACTATGGCATGGACCCGCTGGTCGCCGGCGTATACGGCGGAGACCCTGGCCAACTCGCTATGCGCCATGCCTTCCCGAACCTCTGGCGCATGGAACAGGAATCCGGGTCTATCCTGCGCGGCCTTCTCCGCAGGCAGAAAAATCGCGAAAACCGGGAGGCGGGCGGCATGTTCTCTTTCCGCAAAGGCCTTGGGCAGCTGCCGGCGGCGCTTTCCGACGCCCTGGGCGAGCGCGTACGCCTGTCCACGCCCGTCCGGCGCCTGGAACGACAGGGACGCCGCTGGATCGTTTCGGGAGATGTCCCGACGGCGGGCGCCAAACAAACCGCCTGGCGCGAATCCTTCGACGCGGCGCTGTACGCCGCCCCGCTTCATGCGCTTGCTTCCATCGCATTGCCGGATGGCCCGTCCCTCGAACCGTTGACCCGTGTCGCATACGCCCCGCTTGGCGTTGTCGCGCTCGGATTCCAAAGGGAACAAGTGGGCCATCCGCTCGACGGATTCGGCATGCTGGTTCCCCGCGTGGAACACGATATCCGCATACTGGGCACCCTGTTTACGTCGTCCATCTTTCCCGGCTCGCCCGCCGCCTCGTCCGCCGCGCCGTCGAATGCGGCCCGCGCGCCGGCAGGGCATATTCTGCTGACTACCATGCTTGGCGGCATGCGCCACCCTGCGCTGGCCACGCTGCCGGACCAGGAGACGTACGACCTGGTGCTGCGCGATCTGCGTAGCCTCTTGAAGATTTCGGGAGAACCCGTTTTTCGGTGGCGGATCGCATGGAAACAAGCCGTGCCGCAGTATACTATCGGGTACGGAAACGTGCTGGCCGCCATGGACCGACTCGAATCCGCCTGGCCCGGCTGGTTTATGGCGGGCAACTACCGCATGGGCGTTTCCATCGGCGACGCCGCAAAATCCGGGGAAGAAGCGGCCCGGAGGCTGTGCAATGCGTAGGGAAGCTTTTCAGAAAATAATGGAAAAAGCAGCGGCGACAATAGCCAAAAAGGACCCAAAACGATTTTTTGTGAAAAAATCTCGCAAAATGGTCTTTTTTGATAGAAATGTCGTATAATCAGGCATTATTCGAGAAAAAATCGCTCCTCAAGCCATGATTGTAACCTTTTCCGTTGCAAATTTCCTCTCCTTCAACGAGGAGGAAACCTTCTCTATGGTTGCAAGCAAAAGGCTCTCCGACCATCCAGACCACCTCGTTTCGATCCCTGGCAGCGAGGAGATGGCGCTGCGAGGCAGCATACTCTATGGCGCAAACGGTGCAGGCAAGTCGAACTTCTTCAAGGCGCTCGCTTACCTGCAAAAGATTGCGTGCGATCAACGCAAAAAAGGCGCGGGCACCGGACGTAGCGCCTTCCGCTTCCGGGCGGACCCCGAAGCGCCGAGCCTTTTTGATCTGCAGTTCATCGCTGGAAATACGCTGTACCGGTACGGCCTGACACTGGATGACGACCGGATTCTTGAGGAGTGGTTGCTTGAGGTCGATGGAAATCGGGAAAAAACGATCTACGAACGCAAAACCGATGCAACAGACACGGTTACGGTAAATCCGAAGGGTCTCAAAGGCGCCGGAGAGAAAGTGCAAGCCTTGGCTACTGTAGGCGGGCCCAAGGGACAAAGTTTTCTTGCCACCATCCGGGCCACGCTGAATCCAAGTGAAGTGCAGGGCCGCCTGCGCGAAGCGATGGACTGGTTTGGAAGTGGAATGCGTTGCATACGCCCTGATAGCCGCTTTGTGACGCTTGGACACGCCTTGAGCATAGATCAGAATTTTCGATCTTTTGCCGGGGACTTCCTTCGTGCTGCCTCGACTGGCGTGGACAAGTTGGATGTCGCCCACAAGGAAATATCCGAAGATCAATTGAAATCCATGCTGCCCAATTTTCTTTTCGAAAAAGTCGTTGAGGATACCAAGGAGGACAATTGGGCGTTTCTTGAAATCGGAAGCAATCGCGAAATCGTCATAGAAAAGACCGGCTGTCATCGATACCACCTTTTATCGGTCAAATCGATTCACCAACACGAGACATCGCAAGAGATTTTCTTCGATTTTGCCGAAGAATCGGATGGAACTCAGCGCCTGTTGCACCTGTTGCCCGCCCTCCATCAACTCCACACGGAAGGAGGCGTCTTTGTAATCGACGAGATAGAGCGGAGCATGCATCCCCTGCTGGTCAGGAAGTTTTTACAGTTTTTCTTCCAGCGCTGTGGCGGCAATCGACGACAACTTATCGTAACCAGCCACGAATCAAAACTGCTGGACCAGAAATTGCTTCGGCGAGACGAAATATGGTTCGCCGAGAAAAACCAGCGCGGCGCTACAACGCTTTATTCTCTTGCAGATTTCCGGCCCCGAAAGGACCTGAAACTGGACAAGCACTACTTGCAGGGACGTTTTGGAGCGATTCCCTTTCTATCGGAAACAGAGGCGATTATGAAGAAAGCGGAGGGGAGTTATGAGCAATCCTCGGCGTAAACCGCGACCGCTGGACCGGGATCAACAGGATTACCGAGACGACCGCCTCTATATTGTGGCGTGTGACGATACCTATGCGCCCAAGCAATATTTTGAGGCGTACAAAATTCCGCGCTTGCAGATTCACGTGATTCCAACAGAGGACGGTACATCGTCCGCCAAGCATGTGCTGAAACGCCTGCTGGAATATGAATCCGAGGAAAGGGATGAACGCTGGATGCTGCTTGATACAGATCGCTATGCGCAGCGCGAGCACCTGAAGTCGTTTAAAAGGGCCCTCAAGGAAGCCAGGAAAAAAGGCGTACATGTCGCGCTCAGTAAGCCCTGTTTCGAATTCTGGCTTCTTTTACACCACCTTGCCCGGCATGACCCGGATTTGCAACAGGTATCCACAGCCAGACATGCCGAGAATCTTCTGCGAAAAACATTGGGGGCGTACAAGAAGAATAATCTCAAACCAGAAGATTTTTCATTGCAGAGGGTGGTTCAAGCCATCGTTGAGGGCCAAGCAGTCGATACATCGGTAGGCGGCGGAGACATCCCCAGGGCCAATGCCTCCCGCGTGTACCGCCTCTGGGAATCTATTATCCGCAATGCATCGCCCGCGCAACTGCCTGAAGAACTGCGAAATCTGAAAAGAAAGTTGGACAAACTTTAGCCCGCCGCATCCGGAAAAACAAGGGAAACAGGCAAAATGTACAGGTTTCAACGGGCAGAATGTCCAAGTTTCAACGGGCAAAATGTACAGGCCCAAAACGAGCGGTAGGACCGGGCAAGCGAAGGCTGCGCTGGAGGCGGCCCATCGCAATGGGCAAACCGTCACACCTTGCTTCCCCGCGGTGCGTCGTACTCTTCGAACGTAAACGCTTTACTACGGCCCCAACGCGCCGACCGGTACGATGCCCACATCGCCATGTGTCACATAACCATACCCATTGGGAACGATAACAGCGAGGGCTTGGGGTTTTGTTTTCATGCGGCCAGCCATTCTGCGCAGGTTTTCGGTCGCATCGTCTATCCATCGCTCTCCGAGTTTCACTTCGAAGGCCGCCCAACGTCCGTCAGGCATTTCGACAATAGCGTCGACTTCCAACCCGTGTTGCTCTCGATAGTGAAACACCTCAGCCTCAATCCCCTGAGCATAAATGCGTAAATCCCGAATAACCATAGACTCGAAAAGAAAGCCCAGAAAGTTGAGATCGTTCAGGAGTTTATCGGGCGTTGCTCCTAACGCGGCCGCGGCAAGGGACGGATCGACAAAATGGCGAACGGGCGTTTTTCTTAGCGTTACCGAAGATCGAAGGTGCGGCGTCCACGCAGGTTGATCCTCCACAATCATAAGTCGTTGGAGCACATTAAGATATTCGGCAGCAGTATTCCGATTCACGGTCGTATCGTCTCCGCGCATGTCGGCGACCAACGTCGAAATATGCGCTGGCGTCGCCACATTCCGGGCCAGAGATTGCAAAAGGCGCCCCATCTTGGCGGGATCCCTGTTCTTTTCGCTTGCCTGCAAAATGTCCACGCGTTGAATTTCTTTGAGATAATCCCGGTTCGCTCGCATGGATTGTCTTACAGACTTGCCAAGATGGCCCGGCCAACCCCCAGTGCAGATAAAGTCCGTCAGCAACCGAATCGCCAAACTGGATTTGCCTGCCTTCTGATCTTCCCCGTTCAATAATTTTTTGAGCGAAATTTTTCCCGAAGATTGGCCCGCCTCAAAGAGCGACAATGGACGCATTCGGAGCCGGGTAAGACGACCGGCGCCCGTATGACGCGTAACGCTATCGGAGGGAATAGCCGAGCCAGTAAGAATAAACTGTCCAGGCGCCGCGCGATCATCCACTGCGCGGCGAACATGGTTCCATATTTCCGGTTCCTGTTGCCATTCATCGATCAGGCGCGGCGTTGCCCCCTCGAGCACTGAAGCAGGATTCACTGCAACCATCCGTCGGGCATTGCGATCAATATCCAGCAATACCTCGCTCTTCGCGATATTCCTTGCGGTAGCCGTCTTGCCGCAAGTCTTGGGACCTTCTATAACGACGGCGCCGATGGCTTCAAGCCGTTCGGCCAATTCCCGGTCAACGATTCGTGGCCTATACACTGGCGCTTACCATGGATAATGAAAGGGGATGCAGGAAAAGGAAATATAGCCCGCCGCACCCGGAAAAGCAAGCGAAACAGGCATAATGTCCAAGTATCAACAGGCATAATGTACAAGCTTCAACAGGCAAAATGTACAAGTTTCAACAGACATAATGTCCATACTCAGCCGAGCGGCAGGGACGGGCGAGCGACGGCTTTGCAGGAGAAAGCCCATCGCAATACAGGCAAGCCGTCACGCCTTGCTTCCCCGCAACGCGTCGTACTCCTCGAACGTAAACGCATCGACTTCGAGGTATGCCGCGCGGGCCGCCTCGGCCGCCTCCGCCAGATCGCGTTCTTCGGCGGAAATAACCCCTGCCTCGCAAGCCGCGGCCAAAGCCTGTTCTGGACGACTGCGCGCCAACGCGCCCTGGCGCATCGCGCTTCGAATCCGCGCCAGCGCCGGCTCCGACGCCGCCGCAAGCCGAAAAGCCCGTTCCAGCCGGGCAAGACTGCCGGACTCGTCTGTGCGGTATACCGCCGCCGTGAACCGATCCCGCTGCGCGCCGGGCGCTTGCAGGGCCCGGGCCACTGTTCGCCCCAGCCTGTCCGAAGGATACCGACCCAGACGATTGATGCGGAACCAGAGGGCGCAAGGACCGCGAAGCAACCAGGACATCCCGACCGGCAGCCGCAAATTCTCGAAAAGCCCCTCGAAACCGGTCTGAATGCGGCATAGCGCATGCTGCATGGCCCAGTGCATGAATGGAGCGTCCTCCGCGCGACGGCCCTCTGCCTCGAAACGCCGCAACACCGCCGTCCCGATATACAAGGACGAAAAAATATCCGCAAATCGACCCGTCAGTTTCTCCTTCCGCTTAAGGTCCCCGCCCAGTACGCCCATCGCAACATCCGCCATGCAGGCAAACGTAGCGGACGCCCAAGCCAGTTTCCGCACATAGCGCGCCGACGGACCGCGAACCGGCGAGCGAACGAGGCGCCCCCGGGTCAAATAGAGCGCCTTGGCCCGGCACGCATTCCGAAACACATGCCCGACATGTTTCCATAAATTCCGGTCGAACCCGGCGACGTCTCCGCGAGCCAGCGCATCGATTTCCGCATAGGCGTACGGGTGGCACCGGATCGCCCCCTGGCCGAAAATCATAAGCGTACGCGTCAGAATATTGGCTCCCTCCACAGTAATGCCTATCGGCGCCGCCATATACGCATGGGCCAGCAAATTGCGCGGGCCGCGCGAAATCGCGTTTCCGCCAAGAATATCCATCGCGTCGTTCACAATTCGCCGTTGCATCTCCGTCGCATTGTACTTGGCGATGGCGGTCACGACGGACGGCTTCGCCCCCGCGTCTATCGCGCCGCACGTGTAGCGCCGCATGGCTTCCATGGCGTACAGATACCCTCCCATGCGCGCCAGCGGCTCCTCTATGCCCTCGAATCGCCCGATAGGCAGTCCGAACTGCTTCCGCACCGCTGCATGGGCCGACGCAACGCCGCACACATATTGCGCCCCGCCCGCGCTCATGGCCGGAAGCGAGACGCCCCGGCCCGCGGCAAGGGATTCCACCAGCATGCGCCAACCGGCGCCAGCCCCCTCCTTCCCCCCGATTATGGCGTCCACCGAAACCACCACGTCATGTCCTTCCGTTTTCGAATTGATGAACGCCATGCCCAGCGGATCATGCCGCCATCCGGTTTCGACGCCCGGCGTATCCGCAGGAATCAGCGCGCACGTAATGCCCGGCGCAATCCCCTTGCCAAGCAAGTTGTCCGGGTCTTTCAATCGAAACGCCAACCCCAGCAGGGTCGCAATGCCCGCCAGCGTAATGTACCGCTTGTTCCAGTTCAGCCGTATCCGTAGTTCTCCGTCCGCATCCCGGAAAACCACGCCTTCGGAAGCGATCGCGCCTGCATCGGACCCCGCCCCGGGTTCCGTGAGCGCAAAGGCCGGAATCTCCTCGCCGCGCGCAAGGCGCGGAAGGTAATAATCGCGCTGCGCTTGCGTACCGTAATGAATAAGCAATTCGGCGGGGCCCAGCGAATTCGGCACCATGACGGTGATCGCCAGCGGCAACGAGCGGGTCGCCGTTTTCGCCACGACCGCGCTGTTGGCCATCGCCGAAAAACCCAGGCCGCCATATTCCTTTGGTATGATCATGCCGAAGAAACGCGCTTCCTTGAGCAAATCCCACGCCGCCGGGGGCAGGTCGCCGCGCCGATGCACGTCCCAATCGTCGGTCAGGGCGCACAGCCGCTCCAGGGGGCCTTCCATAAATGCGCGTTCCTCGTCCGTCAGGTCGGGATACGGCGTCGCCAGCAATTTCCCGAAATCGGGACGCCCGGAAAACAAATCCCCGTCCACCCATACGTCTCCCGCCTGGATGGCCACCCGTTCGGTGTCGGAAATCGCAGGCAGAAAACCCGCCGCGCCCAACACGCGCATCATCGGCCCGGAAACCAGCAAGCGCCGCAGGGCGGGCACATGAAAAATCGCCGCCAACGCGCCCAACGGCGCCCAAAGCCACGCCGGCGCGCCCAGGCCGTACAGCAAACCGGCCGCAAGCAGCGTATGCGCAAGCAAAGGAGCGCCCGCATAGCCCGCCGCCCAAAACGCCAGGAGCCATGCAAGCACGACCCAACCGATCGACGCATCCTCAAGAAAATGGTAATAGGGCATTGCGCTGCGCTCCTTCACCCACCCAAATATTCAATCACGCCCGCCGCGCCCATCCCTCCGCCTACGCACATCGTACACAAGCCGTACCGGACGTTTCGCCGCGCCATTTCCCGGATAAGCGAGATCGTCAATTTGGCGCCCGTGCATCCAAGGGGATGTCCCAATGCGATCGCGCCGCCGTTCACATTCACGATCTCCTCGTCGAGGCCCGCCTCGCGAATCACCGCAAGCGCCTGCGCGGCGAAGGCTTCGTTCAATTCTACCAGGCCAATGTCTTGCATACCCAGTCCGGTTTGCGACAGCGCCTTGCGTATCGCAGGCACTGGCCCCATGCCCATGACTTCGGGGGCCACCCCGGCCACGGCGAAGCCGACGAGCCGGGCCTCAGGCTCCACGCCCAGTTGCTTCGCGCGCTCCCCGCTCATCACCGTCAGCGCCGCCGCCCCGTCCGAGCGCTGGGACGTATTGCCCGCCGTCACCGTGCCTCCGTTTCGAAAAACCGGATGCAAACGGCCAAGCGCTTGCAAACTCGTGTCGGAACGCGGTCCCTCGTCCGTATCGAACGTCTGGCGAACGGTCTGCGCAGCCCCCCCTTCGTAGCGCGTTTCTTCGATTTCCATGGGGAGGATTTCGTCCGCAAAACGCCCCGCCCGGATGGCCTCCAGCGCCCGCTCGTGCGAACGGAGCCCAAACCGGTCCTGATCTTCCCGGGAAACGCCGTAGCGCTCGGCCACATTCTCCGCAGTAATGCCCATCGAAACGTACACGTCCGTGTCCTGCGCCGCCAAACCGGGGTCGGGCTGAAAAAAGAAACCCGTCATCGGCACCATGCTCATCGACTCGACGCCCCCGGCCACCGCCACCTGCGCCGCGCCCGCGCGAATCGCCTGGCTCGCCATGGCGATCGTCTGGAGGCCAGAAGAACAAAACCGATTGACCGTAGCGCCGGGCGCTTCGTCCGGCAAGCCCGCCTTCTGCGCAATCAGGCGGCCAATATTCTGTCCCTGGGCGCCTTCCGGGAAGGCGCATCCCATCAATACGTCCTCAACCTCGCCCGGCTCAAGTCCTTCGACGCGGCGAATCGCCTCGCGCACCACGGCCGCGCCCATCCGCTCGGGACGAACCGACCGGAGCGCGCCCCGGTCGGCCCTGCCGACCGCCGTGCGTACGCCGCAAACGATAAAAGCATCCTGCATGGGTCAATTCCTCAGCGGTTTCTTTGTCTTCAGCATGTGTGCAATGCGGTCCTGCGTTTTTTGCTCGCATATCAGTTCCATAAACACGCGGCGCTCCAGTTCAATGAGATATTCCTCGTCCACCTCCTCCGAACCGGTCAAGTCGCCTCCCGTCAACACGAAGGCAAGGCGCCCGGCAAGCAATGCGTCGTATTCGGAGGCGAACCGCCCCTCGACCAACTGCCGCGCCATCACGTCCAGCGCCGCGCCGCCGGGGCGCCCCAGCACCCGGATTCGTTGCGGAACCGGCGGGCGGTAGCCTGCGGCGGACAGGCGCAGCGCCTCCTCGCGAGCGACATAAAGCCGCCGGTCGTCGTGCATGACGATCCGGGCATGCGGCGACAGGAAACCCCATGCTTGCGCTTCCGCAGCGCTTGACGATACACGGGACATCGCCACCGTTTCGAAAAAGCGCGCGATCCAGGACTGAATTTCGGAAGGATGGCCGTTCGCCGCCCGCCGGGACGCTTCCGCCGCCAGCCGCATCGTCCCCGTGCCCGCCGGAATCAACCCCACGCCCAGTTCCACGAGGCCTGCGTAACACTCCGCCGACGCCACCTGGTTCGGACACGCCATGAGCAACTCGCACCCGCCGCCCAGCGCCCGCCCGTGGGCCGCTGCGACCACCGGCTTGCGGGCATGCCGTACGCGCTGAATCGTTTGCTGAAACGCCTCGATTTGCCGATCCACCGCCTCTGTGGCGCCCTGCTGCAAGGCGCCCGCCAGTTCCACAAGGTTCGCCCCCACCGAAAAATTACGTCCTTCGTTGCCTATCACCAGCCCCTTGCGCGACGAATCTCCTTCAACGTACTCGACGGCGCGCGCGATCGCTTCCATCACGCCCTGCCCCAGGGTATTCGCTTTCGAACGAAACTCCAGGAGCGCCACCCCTTCTCCTATATCGAGCAAGCCCGCCTCGCTTGATTCCCACAGGGTCCGGCCCGTCTCCGCCCGGATGGCGGCCAGCCCCACAGTATCTTTCGGAACGGGGTCCGCCGCGTACTCCGCGCTTGCCGGAACGTAGAACGCCCGCGCCCGCTCGTCCGTCCGATAAAACCCGCCTTGCCGCACGGCCTTCTCCACCCAGGCGGGCGTCGCCAGGCCCGCAGCGTCCATGTCATCCAATACTTGCTCCGCACCCAGCGCGTCCCATAGTTCGAAGGGCCCCAGTTCCCATCCGAATCCCCAGCGCATAGCCCGGTCCACATCCGCGGGATAATCCGAAATTTCAGGGATTCTGCGGGCAGCGTACGCCAGCAAATCCAGCGTCGCGGCTCGAAAGAAGTCCCCCGAACGTCCTTTCGCGTCGTACAGCGCCCGCAACCGGTCCTCCAAAGCGCGCAAACGGCTTATTTCCAGCAGGGCGGGCAGCTGCACGGGCCGCGCAGCGCCATACGTCAGGTCTTCCGGGTTCACAGACTTGATTTCCCCGTCTTCTTTCGCATAAAACCCGCCGCCGGTCTTTTGCCCCAACTGACCCGCCTGCACCAGCCGGGACAATAAATCCGGCGGGCGAAACCCCGAGCGGCTTTCGTCGCCCGCCGCCGCCTCGTACAAATTGGACGCCACCGCCCACAATACGTCAAGGCCCACCAGGTCCGCCGTTCGGAACGTGGCGGACCGGGGGCGGCCAATGAGCGGCCCGGTCAGCGCATCAACTTCCTCTATCGCATAGCCCTGCTCCGTAAAACCCCGGAGCGCCTGCATCATCCCGTACACCCCAATGCGATTCCCGACGAAGTAGGGCGTATCCCTTGCTACGACAATGCTTTTTCCAAGATGAATCCGTCCGAAATGCGCAAGACGTACCAGCGCGTCCGGGTCCGTATCCGGTCCGGGAACGAGTTCCAGCAACCGCAAATAACGGGGCGGATTGAAAAAATGGGCGCCGAGAAAACGGCGGCGAAACGCTTCGCCGCGCGCGGCGGCGATCCGCTCCACGGAAAGCCCGCTCGTATTGGTGGATACAATGGTCTCCGGGCCTATGGCGGATTCGACCTGCGCGAGCAGGTCGCATTTGACGTCCAGCCGCTCCACCACCGCCTCGATCACCCATTCCGCTTCGGACAAGCGGTCCAGGTCGTCCTCGAAATTGCCAATCCCGATGCGCTCCCGCGCCGCCTCGTCGAAAAACGGCGCAGGCTTGGCTTGCCCGGCGATTTTCAGCCCTCGCTGGGCGAAAGCGTTGCGGGACGCGCCTTGCCCGAACGCCCTGTCGAGCAGCAACACCCGCAGCCCCGCATTGGCAAGGTGCGCGGCGATTTGCGCGCCCATGACGCCCGCGCCCAGCACGGCGGCCTTGCGAAACGGGGGCCAGGCATGAGGGGGAGCGAATGCGCCCGAAACACGGTCGGACGCTGCCGTCGAGTGTGCGTTCATAGACAATATAAAACCTTGAAATTACGTACTGGGGGCAATCGCAACGAGCAGCAATCAGACGCTGCCGCCCTGTTTCTGTTCTTCTACTACCACGACTTCTGCGGGCAAGCGCCCTTCGCCGTACATCGCTTCGATTTCTTCCTCGAACCGTGCTGTCACCTGTCGGCGGCGCACCTTGAGCGTAGGCGTAAGCAACCCGTTTTCCGTCGTGAGCGAAGCGATCGCTATGTGAAATCGCTTAACGCTTGACCAGGGGTCCATGCCCGCATTGGCCTCCCGCGCCGCGGCGCGCAAATACGATTGCACGGCGGGCAAGGCGACGAGGGCGGCGGCGGGCAAGTCCTCCCCGGCGCCCTGCCCCCGGGCATAGTCCCGCAGATTCGCCAGGTCGGGGAACACGAGCGCCGCGCAGTACCGGTAGCCGCTGCCCAATACCATGGCTTCTTCGATCGCCGGATGCGCCCGAAGCCGATTCTCAATGGGCTGGGGCGCCACGTATTTCCCCGTAGAAAGTTTGAAAAGCGACTTCTTCCGGTCCGTGATGCGCAAGTAGCCCGGCGGCGAAAACATCCCGATATCGCCGGTATGAAACCACCCGTCTTCGTCGATGACCTCCTTCGTCAAGGCCTCGTCCTTGTAGTATCCCCGCATCACGTACGGCCCCCGCGTCAAAATTTCTCCGTCCCCGGCAATCTTCGCCTCCGCTCCCGGAATCAATTCCCCTACCGTACCCGGCTGAACGCGCCCTTTTCGGTTAAAGGAGATCACGGGGCTCGTTTCCGTAAGGCCGTATCCTTCCAGCACCGCAATATTCGCCGCCGCAAACAAATTGGTCAGACGCGCGCCCAGCGCCGCGCCGCCCGAAATAAGGAAATGCACGCGCCCGCCCAGCGCCTTGCGCCATTTCGAGAAGAGCAGACGGTCCGCCGCCTTGAGCGCAAGCGCCTGAAGTCCGGCGGGCGGCGACAATACGTTGTATCGCTCGCCCGTGGACAGCGCCCAGGAAGCGATGGCCTTCTGCGGGCCGCGCATCCCGGCGATCCGCGTCAGCACGGCGGCGTACACTTTTTCCAGCACCCGCGGCACGGTGGCGAAAATGGTGGGCCGCACCTCGGCAATGTGCTGCATAAGGAACTCCTGCGACGTGAAATACACGGAGGATCCATGGTAAATAAAGCCGTACTGAAGCATTCTCGCGAAAATATGGGTGAGCGGCAAAAACGAAATAATCTGCTCGCCCCCGGCGCCCGGACGATACGCCGGCATCCCGGAAAAAGACGTGAGCGCATTCGCGCTGATATTTTCATGCGTCAGCACGACGCCCTTGGGCTGTCCCGTCGTGCCGCTCGTATACAGAATGGTGGCCGCGTCCTGCGGCCCCACGCGTTCGCGCAACGCAGGCATGGCGCTGGCGTCCGCCTCCATCCGGCGGCGACCGACATCCCGAACCGCCTCCAGCGAGCAGGCCGCCATGCTTTCCGGAAGCGAACGCTCGTCGGGAAGGTCCCCGTTCGCCACGATCACCGCCGCAACCGACGGGCATTCGGGCAAGACGTCCTGGATGGCTTGCAGATGCTCTTTGCTTGAAACCGCCACCGCCCTCGCCTCCGAATGCGCAAGCGCGTACCGAATCTGGTCTGGCGCATGCGCCAGATACAGGGGCACGTCAATGACGCCGGCAAGCAAGCAACCCATGTCCACGACGCAAAACGACACATCGCTTTCCATATACAGCGCAAGGCGGTCTCCATGGGCCAGTCCGAGTTCCGCGAGCCCTAGCGCCACTTCTTCGGCCTGGCGACGAAACGCATCGAGGGAAAGAGACCGCCAGCCGCCCTCGCCGTCCGGCTCGTTGAACGCGCGGGGGTTTTCGTACCGCTCCGACGCTTCGTACAGCAAGTCGGGGAGGGTCTTCCCCAGCGTAAGCGCACCGCTGCCCGGCGGCGCGGCAAGCGTGTTTTCCAATTCCGATACGGTATCCGGCATACCTGTTCCTCATGCTGAACGAAAAAGGGCGACGCGGGGCATACTTCGTCTTCCGAAAGAAAAGAAAAATCGCAACGAGATAAAAGCCCCTGCCCGATACGTCGAACATAAAAAATGCGTAAAAAAACAGGGGCCGCCCGCATCTTCGGACGGTCCCTCTGGCCCATATAAAATTTTCAGGCGCGCTATTGCTTGCGCAAAGCCACGTTGCCCACGGCGGCGTACAGACGCAGATTCGGGCCGCCGCCATTGATGCTGCCTGCAAAGGATTTGCGGGTCCACTTGCCTTCCACCTTCAGCGGATAGTCCGTACTCGCCGACCCTACCGCGCACTCCGCGTCGACGTCCACGCCTACGCCGCCCGCCACGTACACCATGACGTTTCCGGCCCCCGTCCGGAGATGAGACGCCCCGTCCGGCTGGTCGGTAATGTATACTTCGATATTGCCCGCGCCCGCCTTGACGGTGGCTTCGCCTTGCGTGGATCGAATCACCACATTGCCTGCGCCCGCGTACACCTCCACTTCCTCGCCTGCGCTTTCGATATCGATATTCCCGGAGCCGGAAACCACCTTGACCGATCCGCTCACCGCGCCAATCTCAATGTTGCCCGCCCCCGTCACGCCGGAAACGTCCCCGGAAAAGGAGCCCAGTTCCACATTGCCCGCGCCCGTCTTGAATTCGATGTTATAGTCTTCGGGAATCCTTGCCCGGACGCGAACCGTGAGCCGGTCGGAAGAGCGAATGCGATTCCAGAACGTATCCTCGCGATCAAAGCGCGACCCTACGTAGACGCCCCCGTCCCGTTCCTCTATTTCCAGTTCGTGCCGTTCGAAAATGCGTTCGGCCCGGTCGCGGGAATCGGTCGTTACCTTGCGCTCCACCTCGATAAGCACTTCCCTGGCGGAGCCAGGCAGCACTTCCACCCGGCCCTGGTCTATTATATCCAGCTCCAGCGTACCGCCAGGACGCACCTTGTAGGAACGCTTGACCGTATCCTTGATATCGACCCGATCGGGATCGCCCGCATGGACGTTCGTCGCGGTCAGCAGCGCGGCAACGAGCAGCAAAGGCCACGTTCGGGCGTATCGGGGAAGGCGGTTCGGCATGGCGACGGCGGGCGTTTTCGACAAGGCGATTTTTGGGGGATTACTCCGCAATACGGAATTTTTCTTCCATAGTTGCGAATGGTCCAAAAATTTGCGGCCCTTGCCGCTCGCCTCGCGGAAACGAGGGCCTACAGCTCGACTTCCTCGGCCTTCGCGTCCGGCGCGCCGGACTCCGCCGGAAGCGAATCGCCATCCCCGCCGATGGCGGCTTGCAATTCGGCCAGCTCGGCCTTTGAGCCGACAACCAGGTCGCGGAAACGACGCTGCCCGGTTCCCGCCGGAATCGGATGGCCCACGATCACATTTTCCTTGAGTCCGTAGAGCGGGTCCACTTGCGCCTTGATCGCCGCGTTGGTAAGCACCTTGGTCGTTTCCTGGAACGAAGCCGCCGACACGAACGAATCGGTCGAGAGCGCGGCCTGCGTGATGCCCAGAAGAATCGGCTGCGCCACGGCGGGCTGGGTTTCGCGCACGTCCACCTGCTGGAGATCCTGCCGCTTCAGCGCCGAATTCACCTCGCGCATTTGCCGCCGGGTCCGAATATCGCCCACCGACAGGTCGGAATCGCCCGGGTCGGTCACTACGAACCGGTCGTAAAGCCCGTCGTTGAGTTCCTCCATGGCGAACCGGTCTACCGTATAGTCTTGCAGCAAGGTCGTATCCCCCGGGTCCGCCACGCGCACCTTCTGCATCATCTGGCGCACGATCACTTCAATATGCTTGTCGTTGATCGTCACGCCCTGCATGCGGTACACCTCCTGAATCTCGTTCACGAGATACTCCTGCACGGCGCGCGGGCCCTTGATGGACAAAATGTCCTGCGGGGATACCTGCCCGTCCGAAAGCTGGCCTCCTGCGCGTATAAAATCGTGTTCGTGCACCAGGATGTGCCTTGAAAGCGGCACAAGGTACGTCCGGCTTTCCGATCCGTCGCGGGACGTAACCACGATTTCCTGCGCGCCGCGGCGACGTCCGCCGAAGCGAACCACGCCGTCGATCTCGGAAACGACCGCCGGATCGGCGGGCATCCGGGCCTCGAACAACTCGGTGACGCGGGGCAGGCCGCCCGTAATGTCGCCCGTCTTGGCGGACTGGCGCGGAATTTTCACCATCACCTGGCCGGCCTGAATCTCCTCGCCCTCGTCCACCTGAATGCGCGCCCGCACCGGAAGCGTATACTCGCGGTCCTTGTCTTTCGCTCGCTTTACGATGAGCGCGGGCGTCAGCGAACGTTCGCGGCTTTCGGTAATGACTTTTTCCTTGTGCCCCGTCTGCTCGTCGGATTCTTCCCGGTACGTGGTTCCTTCCACGATGTCCTTGAAGGCGATCTTGCCGGAGACTTCCGACAAAATCACGCTGTTGTAGGGGTCCCAGCTGGCCAGTACGCTCCCTTTTTCAAGAATGTCTCCGTCGGAAATGAGCATTTCGGCGCCGTACGGAATGACATAGGAAATCAGGCGTCGACCGGTGTCCTCCGGATCGACGATCCAGACCTCGCCCTGGCGCGTGAGCACCACGTCTTTCTCCCCGTCGTCATCGTTCAGCGCAACGGTGCGCAGGTTTTCGTAGACCGCCTTGCCCGCGAATTTCGTCTGGAGCGTACTTTCGGCGGAGATCAAACTGGCCGTGCCGCCGATGTGGAACGTCCGGAGCGTAAGCTGCGTGCCCGGCTCGCCAATGGACTGGGCAGCCACCACGCCCACCGCTTCGCCCGTCTTAACCAGGTGTCCCGTGGCGAGATTTCGCCCATAGCACAAGGCGCACACGCCGCGCCGCGATTCGCAGGTGAGCGCCGAACGGATCTCGACTTCCTCGATGGACGTTTCGGAAATCCGCCGCGCCCGCTGCTCGTCGATCATCTCGTTGGCCGCAACAATCAGGTCGCCGGAAAGCGGATCGCGCACGTCGTGCATGGAAACGCGCCCCACGATCCGGTCGGCCAGCGGCTCGACGATCTCCTCGTTGTCCTTCAGGGCCGATATGCGGATTCCGCGCAGCGTACCGCAATCCTCCTCAATGATCGTCACATCCTGCGCGACGTCCACCAGGCGGCGGGTCAAATAGCCGGCGTCGGCTGTTTTCAGGGCCGTGTCGGCAAGCCCCTTGCGCGCGCCGTGCGTCGAAATAAAATATTCGAGCACGGAAAGCCCTTCCTTGAAGTTCGAAATGATCGGGTTTTCAATAATTTCTCCCACCGATCCCACCAGGCTCTTCTGGGGCTTGGCCATCAGGCCGCGCATGCCCCCGAGCTGGCGAATCTGCTCCTTGGACCCGCGAGCGCCCGAGTCCGCCATCATATAAATGGCGTTGAAGCCGCCCTTGTCGTTGCGAAGCGTTTCGAAGAGCGTTTCGGAAACCCGGTTGTTCGTCTTCGTCCAGATGTCGATCACCTGATTGTAGCGCTCGCTCTCGAACATGAAGCCCATCTCGTAATTGCCGCGTACGCGATCTACCTCCGACTGCGCGTCCGAAATAATCTTCTCCTTGACGTCCGGCACGATGATGTCGGCCAGCGAGAACGTGAGCCCCGCCGTCGTGGCCTGTTCAAAGCCCAGCCGCTTGATGTCGTCGAGAAAACGGGACGCCTTTTGAAATCCGCTGGCCTTGAGCACGCGCCCAATGATCGGGCGCAGATTGCGCTTCGTAAGCACGGCGTTGATGAAGCCGACCTCGTCTGGAATCACCTCGTTGAAAAGAACGCGGCCTACGGTCGTTTCCTCGATCTTGCCCGAAGGAACGCGCACATGGATGCGGGCGTGCAGTTCGACGCGTTCCTGGTCGTACGCCTGGCGGACTTCCGTCACGTTCGCAAAGCGCATGCCGTCCCCTTGCCGGCCGGAGCGCATTTTCGTGAGATAGTACAAGCCAAGCACCATGTCCTGCGTCGGCACCGCAACCGGGCCGCCGTGGGCGGGACTCAGGATATTATGGCTCGACAGCATGAGCACCCATGCTTCCAGGCAGGCGTCATGACTCAGGGGCGCGTGCACCGCCATCTGGTCCCCGTCGAAGTCGGCGTTAAACGCCGTGCACACCAGCGGATGCAGCCGGAGGGCCTTGCCCTCGATCAGGATAGGCTGAAACGCCTGAATGCCCAGCCGGTGCAGCGTGGGGGCGCGGTTCAGCAACACGGGACGCCCTTCGATAACCTTTTCGAGAATATCCCACACATCCGCCGTGCGCCGGTCCACCACCTTTTTCGCGCTCTTGACCGTCTTGACGATGCCCCGCTCGATGAGTTTGCGAATCACGAAGGGCTTGAACAATTCGACCGCCATTTCCTTCGGCAAGCCGCATTGATGGATATCGAGTTCGGGACCCACCACAATCACCGACCGGCCCGAATAATCCACGCGCTTCCCAAGCAGATTCTGACGGAACCGCCCCTGCTTGCCCTTGAGCATATCGCTTAGCGACTTCAGGGCCCGGTTCGAATCGCTGCGGACGGCGTTGGCCTTGCGGCTGTTGTCGAAGAGCGAATCGACGGCTTCCTGAAGCATGCGCTTCTCGTTGCGCAAAATGACTTCGGGCGCCTTGATGTCGATGAGCCGCTTCAGACGATTGTTGCGGATGATGACGCGCCGGTACAAATCGTTCAGGTCCGAGGTGGCGAAACGCCCGCCCTCCAGCGGCACGAGGGGCCGCAACTCGGGCGGAATCACGGGAATCACCCGCATAACCATCCATTCGGGCCGGTTTTCGAGCCGCGTGTTGGCGTCGCGGAACCCTTCGACGACGGCCAGGCGCTTCAGGGCGTCGGCCTTGCGGGCCTGGCTGGTTTCCGTTTTGATCTGGTGGCGCAACTGCTTCGACAAGGACGGCAAATCCAGGCGGCGCAAAATCGTCTCTACCGCTTCGCCCCCGATGCGGGCGATGAACTTGTCCGGGTCGTCGTCGGCAAGCCGATGGTTGTCGTCCCGTATCTGGTACAGAATGTTGAAATATTCGTCCTCGTTCAGCAGCTGATTTTCCTCTACGCCATGCTCCGCCGCGCTCCCCGGCTGGATAACGACGTAATTCTCGTAATAAATGATCTTCTCAAGATCCTTCGACTTGAGCCCGATGAGGTGGCCGATCTTGTTCGGCAGGGTCTTGAAATACCAGATATGCACCACGGGCACGCTGAGGGCGATATGCCCCATGCGCTCGCGCCGCACTTTTTTCTGCGTGACCTCTACCCCGCAGCGATCGCATATGATGCCCTTGTAGCGAATACGCTTGTACTTGCCGCAATGACATTCCCAGTCCTTGACGGGACCGAATATTTTTTCGCAAAAAAGACCGTCCTTCTCCGGCTTGAACGACCGGTAGTTAATGGTCTCGGGCTTGAGCACTTCGCCATGGGACCGTTCCAGCACGCTTTCCGGGCTGGACAAACTGACGGTGATTCGGCTGAACTGCTTTTTGATCTGCTGCGTCTTTCCGTAGGGCATATGGGCTGTCGCAATTCTGAATCCGGGAACGGTTCGCTGCAAGGGACCTTGCAACGCGGTCAATCGAGACGAACTTCGAGGCCAAGCCCCTGAAGTTCTCGAACAAGCACCTGAAAACTTTCCGGCATACCGGCTTCGGGCATGTTCTCGCCCTTGACGATCGACTCGTATGCTTTCGACCGTCCCTGGACGTCGTCCGATTTGTACGTCAGCATCTCCTGCAAGGTGTGCGCCGCGCCGTAGGCGTAAAGCGCCCACACCTCCATCTCTCCAAGGCGCTGTCCGCCAAGCTGCGCCTTGCCTCCAAGGGGCTGTTGCGTAATGAGGCTGTAGGGGCCAATGCTGCGCGCGTGAATCTTGTCCTCCACAAGATGGCTCAGCTTCAGCATGTAGATGTAGCCCACCGTGGTTTTTTCGTCGAACTCCTTGCCGGTGCGGCCATCGTACAACTGGGCGCGGCCGTCGGGCGGCAATCCGGCTTCCTCCAGCCGGGCCCGAATGTCTTCCATCCTGGCTCCGTCGAAAATGGGCGTGGCGAAGGATGCGCCGAGTTCCTTGCCGGCCCATCCGAGGAGCGTCTCGAATATCTGACCGAGGTTCATGCGCGAAGGTACGCCCAGCGGGTTGAGCACAATATCGACGGGGGCGCCGTCCTCAAGGAACGGCATGTCCTCTACGGGGACGATGCGGGCGACCACCCCCTTGTTGCCATGGCGACCGGCCATCTTGTCTCCTACCTGCACCTTGCGCTTGCGGGCCACGTACACCTTGGCCAGTTGCACGATGCCCGGGGGCAATTCGTCCCCCATCTGCACCTGGTGCTTGTCGCGTTTCATTTCGCCGTCGAGACGGCTGCGGGCGCGGGCGTAGTTGCGAAGCAGCTGGCGCATGCGCTCGTTCGTATCAGGATCGATCGTCATGTCCTTGCCGGGGGCGAGCCGGTCGGGGGCCACGTTTTTGAACGCCGTCTTCGTAAAGCGGGCCCCTTTCGAAAGCAGGACGGCGCCGTCGCGGTCCTCTACGCCCGCGGACGATTTGCGCCCTACGACCTGGAAAAACTTCTCCCAGAACGCCTCGTCCAGCGCGGCCTTGTCGCGATTATACTGCGCTTCGATCGCGTCGATACGCTCCCCTTCCGCTTTCTTCGAAGCAGAATCCAGTTTGCGGCGACCGAACAGTTCGGTGGCGATCACCACCCCCTTCATGCCCGGAGGGGCCGTCAGGGAGGCGTCTTTCACGTCGCCCGCCTTGTCGCCGAAGATGGCGCGGAGCAGTTTTTCTTCCGGCGTGGGGTCCGTCTCCCCCTTGGGCGTAATCTTGCCCACAATGATGTCGCCGGCGTTCACCTCGGCGCCTACGCGGATAATGCCTCGTTCGTCAAGGTCCCGGGTGGCTTCTTCCGAAACGTTCGGAATCTCCCGGGTAAGCTCTTCCTCGCCGCGCTTCGTGTCGCGCACTTGCAACTCGAATTCCTCGATATGTATAGAGGTGTACACATCTTCGGTCACCAGCCGCTCGGACAACACGATGGCGTCTTCGAAGTTGTAGCCCCGCCAGGGCATAAACGCAACCAGGACATTCTTGCCCAGCGCAAGATCGCCCTTTTCCGTGGCGAAGCCGTCCGTCAGCACGGTTCCCTTCGATACGCGCTGCCCTTTCCGAACGATGGGTTTCTGGTTCACGCTGGTGTCCTGATTCGTTCGGCGGAACTTCACCAGCCGATATTCGCGGATGGCGTCCTCGAAACCGAGGTCCGCGTCCGCTTCGCTCTGGTCGTAGCGCACCACGATGCGCGTAGCGTCTACGTACTCGACGACCCCCTCGCCTTCCGCCACGAGCACCGCGCGCGAGTCTTGCGCCACGCGCCCTTCGAGTCCCGTGCCGACCAGGGGGGCCTCCGCGCGCAGCAAAGGCACCGCCTGGCGCTGCATGTTCGATCCCATGAGGGCGCGATTCGCGTCGTCGTGCTCCAGAAAAGGAATCAGGCTCGCCGCCGGAGACACAATCTGGTTCGGGGCGACGTCCATGTATTCGACTTTCGCCTTCGGGTCAATGGGAAAATCGCCCCGGTGGCGGCATTTCACGTACTCGTTGACGAAATGTCCGTCCTCGGCAAGGGGGGCGTTGGCCTGGGCGATAACCGCATTGTCTTCTTCTTCTGCGGAAAGAAAACGAATCTCCTCGGTTACCCTGCCCTCTTTAACGACGCGATACGGCGTTTCAATGAAGCCGTATTTGTTGATGGTGGCGTGTACGCAAAGCGAAGAAATCAGCCCGATGTTCGGCCCTTCGGGCGTCTCGATGGGACACAGCCGCCCGTAGTGCGTGTAGTGCACGTCGCGCACTTCGAACCCGGCGCGTTCGCGGGTGAGTCCGCCCGGCCCCAGCGCAGACATGCGGCGCTTGTGCGTCAACTCGGCCAGCGGATTCGTCTGATCCATGAACTGGCTCAGCTGATTGGTCCCGAAAAAGGTGTTGATGACGCTCGAAACCGTGCGGGCGTTGACCAGCTCCTGCGGAGAAAACTTGTCCGCGTCGCGCATATTCATGCGTTCCTTGATGGTCCGGGCCATGCGCGCAAGCCCCAGCGAGAACTGGGTGGCAAGCTGCTCGCCGACCGTCCGCACCCGGCGGTTGCCAAGGTGGTCGATATCGTCTACGCTGCTTTTGCCGTTCTGCAAATTGACCAGTTCGCGGATGATGGCCACGATGTCCTCGGGCGTCAACGTCAGCGTATCCGAAGGCGTATCGAGCTTCAGGCGCTTGTTGATGCGATACCGGCCCACCTCGCCCAGATCGTACCGTTTTTCGCTAAAAAAGAGCCGATCCAGAATGCCCCGCGCATTATCCAGATCGGGCGCCTCGCTGCCCCGAAGCTGCAAGTACATGTACTTCAGCGCCTCGTCCGTCGAGTGGGTAGGGTCCTTCCGCAGCGTGTCGATCAGCGTGGACTTGTCGATCTGCTCTTCCTCTTCCTTCTTCAGCAGCCAGACCTTCTTAATGCCCGCCTCCTTCAATTTGGGATAATCTTCCTCCGCGAGCGTATGGCCCGCGGGCAGGATCACCTTGTGCTCCGTTCTCTCCTCGAGAATCTCTCCGGTGTCCTCGTCCACGATCTCGTGTACTTCCGGGACCGTAACCGCGGTCGCCAGGTCGCGACCCTTCAACCTGCCAAACAACCGCTTCGTAGACGTGTCCCCCTCGTCGGCCAGGTCGAAGAGATGCATGATCGCATCGTTGCCGGAATGCCCCAACGTGCGCAAAAGCGTCGTAACCGGGAGTTTTTTCTTCCGGTCGATGTACGCCCACATGACGTTGCTTACATCGGTGGAAAATTCAATCCAGGACCCCCGGAAAGGGATGACGCGCGCGGAATACAACTCTGTCCCGTTCGGGTGAATGCTCAACCCGAAAAACACGCCGGGGCTACGATGCAACTGCGAAACGACCACGCGCTCCGCGCCGTTGATGACAAAAGCGCCCTGCTGCGTCATAAACGGCAGGTTGCCCAGGTAGACCTCCTGCTCGATCGCTTCCGCCGGTTCGTCCTCGTCCTCGTCCTCCTTGCTCGACAGGCGAAGCCGGGCCTTGAGGGGTACGGCGTAGGTCAGGCCCTGCGCAATGCACTCCGCTACCGAATGCTTTGGCGTATCCAGTTCGTAGTCTATGAATTCGAGGGTATACCGCTCGCGACTGTCCTGGATCGGAAAATGCTCCTTGAAAACGCCCTGGAGTCCAATATCCTTGCGTTCTTCCGGCGGCGCGTCCGGCTGCGCGAAATCCGCGAACGACCGGAGCTGGATAGCCAGAAAATCCGGGTATTCGCGTATGGTCGGAATGCGAGCGTACGAGATGCGCTTGCCTTGCGTGGCTTGACCGTTCGTATGGGACATGGATGCAGTGGCTTGAGAAGGAAAAAAACGGATCGAAGAACGACAACGGCGCTTGCGGCGCCCGCGCGCAAGGCGCAGGACCGCCCCCGCTTATTTGAGCTCGACTTCGGCGCCTGCTCCTTCAAGCCGGGTCTTGACTTCCTCCGCCTCGTCCTTGCCGACGGCTTCCTTGACCGCGTTCGGCGCGCCGTCTACCAGCGCCTTCGCCTCCTTCAGGCCCAGGCCCGTGAGGCTGCGCACCTCCTTGATCACGGCAATCTTGTTGCCGCCGACGCCCTTGAGCACCACGTCGAATTCCGTTTGCTCCTCGGCGGCGGCCGCTCCGTCGCCTCCGACGGCGGGGCCTGCTACGACCGCCGCGGCGGCAGCCGCCGGCTTGATGCCGTATTCCTCTTCGAGCAAGGTCGCCAGGTCGTTGGCCTCCTTGACCGTAAGGTTGACAAGTTCTTCTGCGATTTTCTTAATGTCCGCCATGGTTTATTGTGTTCTCCTGCGAGCAGTCTTTGTCGCCGGTTCCGGCCACTGTGCCGCGCATTAAGGATGGATGGTGAAAACGAGAATGAAGGTTGGGTTCGGAACGCCGCAGCGTCATGCGGCGCGGTCGGCGATCTCGCGAATCGCGCCCGCCAGGTTGCGCGCAGGCGCCTGCGCGGCGGCGACCACATTGGAAACGGGCGCAAGCAGCAAGCCCACAACGTCGCCGAGAAGTTCGTCTTTCGACTTGAGCGAAGCCAGCGCATCCAGCGAGCCCTCCCCGTAAAAGGCGCCGTCTATGTAGACGGCCTTGACTTCGGGGCGGTCCGCCGATTCGTCTTTCAGAAAATCCCGAATGACGCGGGCCGGCGCCGACGGCTCGCCGCCAAAGGCGATCGCCGTAGGGCCTTTAAGGTAGTCCAGCAAGGCGCTATACGCGGGGCGCTCCTCCATCGCAATCCGCGCCAGCGTGTTCTTGTACACCTTGAACGACACGTCGGCGGCGCGAAAACGATTGCGCAACTCGTTTGCCTGGCCGACGGTCAGCCCGGAATAATTCGTCAGGTATACGATGGCGTTGTCGTCGAGCATCTGCCCGATTTCCGCAATCATCGTTTCCTTTTCCGTTTTTGTCATGGGCATGTCGGCGCCTCGCTGTCTCAATCCGTTGCTTTGCTGTCCGGCGCAAGGGCCGGGGTACATTTTCGTGCTGACCGATTAATGGGGACCCGGGCGCTATCGCAGCGCGCTTACGACCTGAACCCGGTCCAGCGGAACAGGCGGTCCCATCGAGGTCGAAATCGAAGCGGCCCGCACATACGCGCCCTTTGCCGAGGCGGGGCGCAACCGAAGCACTTCCCGGATAAACACTTCCGCGTTCTCCCGGAGATGCTCCGCCGAAAACGACGCCTTCCCGATGGCCGTATGCAGGTTGCCGGACTTGTCCACGCGAAAGTCGATTTTACCTGCCTTCACCTGCTGAACCGCCGGTCCCACGTCCATCGTGACCGTACCGCTCTTGGGGTTCGGCATCAGTCCTCTCGGGCCCAGTACGCGGCCCAGTTTGGCGACGTCGCGCATTACGTCGGGCGTGGCCACAACCACATCGAAATCCGTCCACCCTTTTTTCTGGATGCGTTCGATGAAGTCGTGCAGGCCGACATAATCGGCGCCGGCCGCCTTCGCTTCGTCTTGTTTGCTTTCGTTCGCCAGCACCAGCACGCGCACCTCCTTGCCCGTGCCGTGCGGCAGCGCCGCCGTGCCGCGGACCATCTGGTCTGCGTGGCGCGGATCGACCCCCAGCCGCAAATCTATATCGACCGATTCGTCGAATTTGGCCAGGCCCGCTCTCGCTACGAGCGCGCAGGCCTCTTCCAGCGTGAAGGGCCCGCCTCCGGCCTCTTTGACCATTTCGGCGGCCTGACGATACCGTTTTCCTTTTTTCGCCATCCGATTACGCAGCGGATGCAGTGCTTGTGTCCGTGATGATGGAATGCGCCGGACGCAGAACGTCGATCCGGCCGTATGCTGTCCCCATTCAGGCGGGGGCGCCTTCGACGCGTATTCCCATCGACCGCGCCGTGCCGGCGATCATGGAAGCCGCGTTGTCCAAATCGAATGCATTGAGGTCCGCCATCTTCTGCTCGGCGATATTTCGGCAATCCTGCCAGGAAACCGTGCCCACCTTCTGACGCAGGGAATCGCCGGCCCCCGAAGGAATCTTCGCCGCCATTTTCAACAGCACCGCGGCGGGCGGACTCTTGACGACGAAACTGAACGTCTTGTCCGCATACACCGTGATCACCACAGGCAGGACAAGCCCCATCCTGTCCTGCGTGGCGGCATTGAATTGCTTGCAGAAGTCCATGATATTCACCCCATGCTGCGCCAGCGCAGGACCTATGGGGGGCGCCGGATTCGCTTGTCCGGCCTTTATCTGGAGCTTGACATACCCGCCGATTGGCTTCGCCATAGTCGAAATACGATTCAAGTGCGGTGCGAACGCCGGATCGCCGTACCCGGCGGTACGTCCGGCTCCCGCTTTATGTTAACCCGGAAACAACTTAGCCTTTCAATATAGGGCATTCCGAAGAAATGCGCCACAAAAAAACGACGACGCGCCAAGGTTCAAGCGAAATTCACAATTCGGCGCGTCAATCGCCTCGCTCCACCTGCAAATAATCCAGTTCGAGGGGGGTCTTTCGCCCGAAAATCGACACCATCACCTTGACCTTCATCTTGTCCGGGTACACCTCCTCGACCATGCCCTGGAAGTTGTTGAAGGGCCCGTCCACCACCTTGACCTGATCTCCCCGTTTGAACGGCATCTCCGGCTGCTCGCCCGCCTCCCGGACCTCGTTCATTTTGCCCATGATCCGGTTGATCTCGTCGGGCCGCAGGGGCGTCGGTTCGTCGCCCGTGGTCAGAAAGCCAATCACCGAGGGAAGGCTGGAAATAACATGTTGCAACTCGGTGTCGAGCGCGATGTGCAGCATCACATACCCGGGGAAGAAGGTCTTTTCGCGGGTGCGCTTTTTGCCGCTGCGCATCTCGAAAACGGTCTCCGTCGGGATCATGACCTCATTGATCCTGTCCTGCAGGTTGAGCCGCTCTATTTCCTTTTCGAGATAGTGCTTGACCTTCTTTTCGTGACCCGAAAACGTGCGCAGCACGTACCATTTGCGGATAATTTCCTTGTCCTTGACCATCTTGTCGCGTGCCTGAGAAAAATGTCTCGACAGATATGCTTGCCAACGAACGGATCAGCGGTAGATGAACTCCAGCGCCCGGCTAATGACCTGATCGGCGCCCCAGATGTACAGGGACACGATCATGGTCGCCAGCAGGGTGATAAGCGTATTGCTGATCAACTCGTTGCGCGCAGGCCAGCTGACCTTGCGCATTTCCTTGCTTACGTCGCCCAGATATTGAACTACCTTCATAGTCGATTCGGGTTGCGGCGCAAAGCGCCATGCGTGTTGCGGGCACGGGCGGCAGGACTCGAACCTGCAGCCTGCGGTTTTGGAGACCGCTGCTCTGCCAATTGAGCTACGCCCGTGTGTACGGCGGCGGCGTACTCGCCAAACGATTCGCAGTATGCGAAAAGCGGCGCGGCGTCGCATGAGCCGCCTATCGGATTTGAACCGATGACCCCTTCCTTACCATGGAAGCGCTCTACCACTGAGCTAAGGCGGCCGGAGCGAACATGCGCTCGCTGGAGCGGAAGACGGGATTCGAACCCGCGACCCTCAGCTTGGAAGGCTGATGCTCTACCATCTGAGCTACTTCCGCTATGATCGCGATACGCCCGGCGCCGTTGCGGCGGAAGGTCTCCGCAACGCAACGCCGCCGAACGCAAAAGGGTGGGCAGGGGAGGATTCGAACCTCCGAACCCTGAGGGAGCAGATTTACAGTCTGCCGCCTTTGACCGCTCGGCCACCTGCCCGGTATGGTCGAAGCATGCGCTCCGCAAAAGTTTTCTCAAAGTCACGTATTCGAATACAGAGCTGGCGAAGGGACTCGAACCCCCAACCTGCTCATTACAAGTGAGCTGCTCTACCGGTTGAGCTACGCCAGCTTCGCCGTGTTGCGAGTAACCACAGTCTTTTAAGATACGCACTGCGGGGCGTCGAGTCAACCTGCATGCTGCAAAAAATCAAGTCAACATATCCCGAAGCGGCGGCAAAGTTTCCTTATCGGGGCTTGCTTTTTGCATTTTCAGCCGATTTCCTTGCGGAAAGCTTGCGCTTTTGCGCATATCGGCGTACGCCGACAGCCAGCAAGACCAGTCCCGCGAGCAGCAATACGGCTTGTCCGTACCCCCGAAGCCAGTAGCCAATGTCCTCCCAGCGATCTCCGAGGGCGTAGCCGGCCCAGACGATCAGCAATATCCAGACAATGGCGCTCAGGGCAGACACCGCCGCCGTGCGCCAACCGTCCATGCGGGCCATGCCGACGGCAAGCCCGATTACGCCGCGCAGTCCCGCCAGAAACCGGTTGGCGGCCACCAGGCCATACCCCCAACGATCCAGGCGGCGGCGGGCGGCGTCCATCCGCTCCGGGGGAATCCATCGGAACCAGCGCGACCGCAGCACGGCGTCGCCCACCGTATATCCGATGAAATACATGGTCATAAACCCCGCCACGCTGCCCAGCGCGGCCACGCCCGCCACCAGCGCGAAATGCAATTTGCCCACGCCCGCAAGGTATCCGCCGAACGCCACGGCCATGTCGCCGGGGACCGGGGGCAGGACATTTTCCGCATAGGCGACGAGGAAAATACCAGCGTACGCCCATGCCGGAGACAACCCGTCCAGCCATAACGTCAGGTCATGCAGCAGATCGCCCATCCCTCTCCGTCCTGATATCCGTACGGACAATGAGGCACACGGCGCAGGCGGCCGCGCCTTCCCCCCGTCCCATGGGGCCCATGCCCTCGTGGGTCGTGGCCTTCACGGACACCGCGCCTTCCTCCACGGAAAGGCGCTCCGCAATGACGGCGCGCATGCGAGACGCATAGGGCCGCAGGCGCGGGCGCTCCAGGACCACCGTTGCGTCTACGTTGTGCGCGCGGTAGCCGGCTTCCGCAAGTTTGTCGGCCACGCGGCCCAGCAAATCGGCGCCCGCCATGCCCGCCCAGCGCGGATCCGTATCGGGAAAATGGACGCCAATGTCGCCCAGCGCCGCCGCGCCAAGCAACGCGTCGGCGATGGCGTGCAGCAGCACGTCCGCGTCGGAATGCCCGTCGAGCCCTTTGTCGAAAGGAATCGCTACCCCGCCGATCATCAGGGGGCGGCCCGCTACGAGGCGGTGCGCGTCGTATCCGAAACCGATTCTCATGCGTCCGCGGGGGTCATGCGTTCGGAGGCGGACTGAATGACGCCCGCCAGTTTGTAGTCCGTGGCCGTGGTCACCTTGATGTTCAGGGCGCTTCCCTCCACCAGCGCGACCGGACGACCGATATGCTGCACAATCATCGCGTCGTCCGTCGCCTCGACGCCCTCGTCGCGCGCCGCGCGGTGCGCCTCTTCCAGCCAGGCGCGGCGAAAGGCTTGCGGCGTTTGCATGCGATAGAGCCCCTCCCGGTCCACGGTGTCTCCAAACAGGCCGTCGGACACGAAACGCAGCGTATCCGAAACGGGCAACGCCAGGGACGCGGCCCCCTTGCCCGCCGCCGTATATATCAAGGCGTCGATGCAACTTGAAGGAACGAAGGGGCGCACCGCGTCGTGCACCAGCACAATATCCCGGTCGGGCGATACGGCCCCGGCGGGAGGCGCCGCCGCAAGCGCCGCCGCCACGGACTCCTGCCGGGCGCCGCCGCCCGCCGTAACGGCATGGATTTTCCGAAACCCCCGGGAACGCAAATCCCGCGCCAGCCACTCCGTATCGCGCTCGGGCGCAGCCACCACGATATGATGGACGCGGGGGTGCTTGTCGAAGACGCGGAGGGTTTGCGCGAGGAGCGGGGCGCCGCCCAGGTCGCGGTATTGCTTGCGCTGCCCTCCCATGCGTACGCCGCTGCCCGCAGCCGGGACGAGTACCGTAACGATGGGCAACAAGGTCTTCACAAGCGTTTCCAGGTCCACGGAGCGCGCGGGGCGCAGCGACAACGTTACAGGATAAGCATCGCGTCTCCAAAGGAGAACAAGCGATACTCCTCCTGCACGGCAAGGTTGTAGGATTCCATGACGAAGTCGTGCCCGGCGAACGCCGCCGCAAGCATCAGCAACGTGCTTCTGGGTTGATGAAAGTTCGTAAGCAGCCGCTCGGTGATTCTGAATTTGTACGGCGGGCAAATGAACTTGTCGGTCCACGCCAGGCCGGTCGGCTTGGACAAGTACGACGCGGAAAGGCTTGATTCGATGGCCCGAACCACGGTCGTGCCCACCGCCGTTACCGTATGGTCCGGGGACAACAGCGCCTTGTTCACGGCGCTTGCGGTCTCTTCGGAAATAATAAAGCGCTCCGAATCCATGCGGTGCTTGGTCATGTCCTCCACTTCGACCGGACGAAACGTGCCCAGCCCGACATGCAGCGTAACGGGCAGGATCCGAACGCCCTTGGCGCGAAACGTTTCGATCAGGTCGGGGGTGAAATGCAGGCCGGCGGAAGGCGCCGCCACGGCGCCCCGCCTTTCTGCGAAAATGGTCTGATACCGCTCCCGGTCCTCCTCTTCGACCTCGCGTTTTACGTAGGGCGGCAGCGGCGTTTGCCCTATCTCGTCTATCTTTGCGTGGAGCTCCGCGCTGGAGCCGTCGAACACGAAGCGAATGGTCCGCCCCCGCGACGTGGTGTTGTCGATCACCTCGGCGACCAGGCCGCCATGGAAATAGAGTTTGTTGCCGATGCGGATCTTCCGCGCAGGATCCACGATCACGTCCCACAATTTGCTCTCGGCGTTCAGTTCCCGAAGCAGAAACACCTGGATGTTCGCGCCGGTCTTCTCCTTGTTCCCGAACAGGCGGGCAGGAAAAACCTTGGTGTCGTTCACAACGATGACGTCCCCCTCTCCGAAGTATTCCGGAAGGTCCCGAACGTACCGGTGGCGAATGGTCCTGTTTGCGCGATCCAGGACCATGAGCCGGGCCGAATCGCGCGGCTCGGCAGGGTATTTCGCTATAAGGTCCTTGGGATATTCGTACTTGAAATTCGATACTTTCATACAAAATCTGCATGCGGGGAGCAAAGGGACCGCGCCGCAAACGCCCGAACAGGCGGGGGGTTTCCTGCATGGGGCGGGAAAGACGGGCGGAGGCAAGGGCAAAGCGGCTTCGGGTTGATTGGGCGGCTTGTTTTGGGGTTGGGGCGGCATTTGGGGGAGGTTGAGGCGCCGGGAGGCGCCTTGTTTTGGCCCGAACCTTAAAAACTTAGGCGCGAAAATATGGAGGTTAAATAATTAAGGTTGGGGTTCGCGAGGCGGGCGGGCGCGGCGTTGCCTGGTTCCGTTACGTCATGGCAGAACGATCTTGACAGGGGCTTGACAAATTGGCGTGCGATTGCGTATTCTTTATAGAGGAAATCTGCTGGCGAAGGCGGTATTGGATCGTTGGCGTCCGCGGCGAAAAGGTTACTCCGTTCGGTCGCTGGACGCGAGACGCGCTGGGCGGCGACCGCCTGGATGTGGGCGCGAAGGCGTCGCTGCCCGCAGGCGGGGCGGCTGCGTCGCCGCGTACGCTGGACGTGTCGTTCAACAGGGAACGCAGGACCCTTACCTTGCGGGCGGTATGGCCGCTCGCCGACCGTTAATCGGGGCTTGCTCTTTTTTTCATTCGCCTACGTCGTCGCATATGCGTATCGCTTATTCGCCGAGTACTCGTTTGTATGCGCAAGGGCCCCTGCGTTGTGTCAGGCGGTTCTTGCGGCGGGCGCTTTTGGGTTTTGCGGGCTTTGCAGGAGTGCTTCTGGCTTTTGGGCCGTATCCTGCGCTGGGGCAGGATACGGCGGAGGCCTTTGTCGCCGAGCCGGATTTCATGCGCCTTCGCGCGGAGCGGTATGCAAATGCGCAAGACTCATTGGACTTGGTAGATTTTTATCATGGGATGGGCGAAGAAGACTGGATGGACAGGGGCTGGCTCGAAGCGTCGGAGAAGATGACAGGCGCCGCTGTTGCGGCCCATGAAGCGGACTCGCTGGCCCTGGTGGATTTTTATCATGCGGCGGGCGGCGAGGGTTGGAAAGACCGCACGGGGTGGCTCGAAGACCCCGTCATGGACTGGTATGGCGTTACGCTAAACGAAGAAGGAAGAGTTGTGCGGCTTCAGCTGATCGATAATAACCTTACGGGTACGATCTCCGCCTCGCTTGAGGAACTTGGAAACTTGAACGAGATATGGCTTTCTTACAATAGTCTGACAGGGCCTATACCTTCGGAATTAGGCAACCTCGCGAAACTGGAAGCACTAATTCTGCACTACAATGACTTGACGGGTATGATTCCTGCCTCGCTGGGACGCCTCTCCCTTTTGCGCGGACTCTCGTTGGATAACAATAACTTTACCGGTTTAATTCCTCCTGAATTAGGCCATCTTGCCAAACTGAAGGTTCTGGGTATTGGCAGTAACGAATTGACAGGCCCAATTCCCGCCTCGCTGGGACGCCTCTTCCAGTTGTCCAGACTCTCGTTGTATAACAACAACTTGCATGGTTCGATCCCCCTTGAATTAGGCAACCTCGCCGAGCTGAAAGTTCTCGTTCTTCGGGATAATGACTTAACAGGCTCAATCCCCGCCTCGCTGGGACACCTTGCAAAATTGGAGTCCCTCGATCTTGCTGACAATCGTATAACGGGTTCTATACCCTCAGAGTTAGGCAACCTCGCCAATCTGGAAAGGCTTAATTTTCGATGGAACTACGGCTTGACGGGTTCAATTCCTCGCTGGTTGAAGCGCTTGACCCAGTTGGAGCGTCTCTGGCTTGGTGGGAATAGGCTGACAGGATCTATACCCCCGGAATTAGGCAATCTCGCCAAGTTGGAAGTCTTGGATATTGCCTATAACGACTTGACGGGGACCATCCCGACCTGGTTGGGAAAACTTTCCCATTTGCGAGAAATCTATTTGGGAGGCAATGCGTTAACGGGCTCCATACCGCCGTCGCTCGGTAGTCTTGCGAACTTGGCGTATCTGAATTTGAGCCACAATCTGCTTGATCCCTACGACTTTCCGGCGTGGATCATGAATCTTGATAAATTGCGGATGCTCAATCTGAGCAATACGCGACTGCGAGGCGCGATCCCTTCTGAATTATTCGATCTGCCAATTTATGATCTGAGTATTTCGCACAACGACCTGGAAGGCGCACTGCCCGACAATGTCGCCAATTCAAAGACGCTATCACATCTTTACATTAATGCTAACTACCTCAATGCGCTGCCTGACCTGTCCGGCCTGCCCAAGCTCTTCGACGTTCGCGTTTTGCTTAACCGGCTCACGTTCGAGGATTTCGAGGACCGTGAACTGCCTGCGGGCGTAAGATACTATGAATATGCGCCCCAGCGTCGCGTACCCACCCATGTAGCGCGCTCGGCGTTTCAGGCCACGTTTTCTGTCGAGGTGGGCGGCACGGCGAACAAGTATCAGTGGTACCGCGAAGGGTCCGTGGAGGACGAGGCGGTTCCGGGCGCTACTTCGGACACGCTCGTCGCGTCCTTGTCCGACCCGCCGCTGTGCTACTACTGCAAGATCACGAATGCGAAAGTGCCCGACCTGATGCTCTATAGCGAGTGCGTCTCCGTGGATGACGCCGACACGCAGGCGACGCCGAACGTGGAAGCGAGTACGTATACGCTGTCTCTTCAGGAAGGCGGCGATCCGGGCAGCTACATGCTTGCGCTGCGCACGGATCCGGGCGGTGCGGTTGCTGTAACGCCGTCCTCAAGCAACGAGGAATCGGCGACGGTGTCGGGCGCACTTGCGTTCGACCCTTCGAACTGGCAGGCCCCGCAAACCGTCACGGTGACGCCCGTGGCGGATGCGAACCTGGAAGACGATACGGTTACGATTACGCATGCCGTGGCGGGGTATCCGGGCGTTCCCGTGGGGCCGGTCGTTACTGTAACGGTCGCCGACGCCACGATCATCATATCCGCCGAGGAGGAGGAACAGGGAATACCCACCGCCTTCGCGCTGGAGCAGAACTATCCGAACCCGTTCAATCCGTCCACCACCATTGCGTTTACGCTGAACAAGGCGCAGCGCGCCACGCTTTCGGTTTACGACCTGCTGGGGCAAAAGGTGCAGACGCTTGTGGACGGCATGCGTCCGGCGGCCCGCTACCGCATCCCGTTCGACGCGTCGGAGTTGGCCAGCGGCACGTATCTCTACGTTCTGCGAACCGAAGAGGAGATCGCGGTCAAGACCATGTTGCTCGTCAAGTGACGGACTGCGCCGCGCAAACTTGCGCCGGGAACCTGCTGCTGACGCGTAGCGACGGGCCGCTTCGGCGAAACGCGCGCAATGATCCTGACGCGACAGATTTACGCAGGCGGGAGAACAATTTTCGATATAATCCCCTATTTTCAAGAATACGTTGACCGTATCCGTCCCGGCGCCGCTTTACCGCTTTGCCTGTGCGTTTTCTTCCCTTTTTTTCGACCGTATCTTCCCGCGCGCGCGCAGCCGCGCGCCCTGTTTGGTTCTGGCTGGCGACAGGCATGGCGGCGGCCTTGCTTGCCGGCTGCGACCAGGGCTTTACCCCGCCCGACGCCCCGCCTACCGGCGCGATCATGGTCGATATCACCTATGAAAATCACCCGGAGGCCTGGCCCGAAAGCGAAGATATTTACGAATTGCTGTTTGTCGCCCTGCGCTTTGTCCCGGAGGACACCACCGACTTTCTGCAACTCAACCGGCTTGTTTTCAGCGACCGCTTGCAGTTTCACGTAGCGCAGCAAACCGTAACGCTCGACAGCGTGGCGGCAGGCGTATATCCATACTCCGGGGTGGCCCACAAGTACGGTCCCGAACTGTTCGACTGGCGCCCCATTGGCCTCGTGGAAGAAAACGGCGGCGTCCTCGTGGTCTCCTCCGGGGAAATCACCCGCGTCTCCATGTCGGCGGATTTTCTAAATCCTCCCCCGTTCCCTCCTCCCGACGGCCCATGACGATCCCGAAAACATGGCGGGGCCTCCTGGTCGGCCTGTGCGTAACGTGGGGTCTGGGCGGAATGCAGGCTGCCCGGGCGCAGCAGGGGGCCGTAGCGGGCCGCGTAACCGACGCGGCGGGCGCCCCGCTGCCCGGCGTCAATGTCGCGCTGCTCGAAACGACGTACGGAGCTGCCTCCGCAGCGGACGGGAGCTACCGCATCGGCGCCGTGCCCACAGGATCCTACCGCATACAAGCGTCCATCGTGGGATTCGCCGTCGAAATCCGGCCCGTGGTCGTCGCGGCGGGCGAAACGACGCACATCGATTTCGTGCTGGAATCCATTGCCGTAGAAGCCCGCGAAATCGTGGTAACGACCACGCGCCGCACCGAAGTCGCGAACGAAATCGCAGCCAGCGTAAGCGTACTGACCGCCGAGGACCTCGTAACGCGCAACGCGCTGGCCCTGGACGACGCCCTGCAATACGTCCCCGGCGTGCAATTGACCGGAAACGAGGTAAACGTGCGGGGTTCGTCCGGCTTCTCCTACAACACCGGCAGCCGGGTCTTGCTGCTTGTGGACGGCATGCCCATGCTGAGCCCCGATGCGGAACGCATTCCGTTCGACCTGATCCCGGTGCACCAGATAGCGCGGATAGAAGTGCTCAAGGGGCCGGGCTCCGCGCTGTACGGCGGCGGCGCGCTGGGCGGCATTATTCATGTCGTCACGAAAACCTACCCCGACGCGCCCGAAACGTACGTGGAAGCATACGGAGGCGCCTACCAACCGGCCCGCCGCGACGTATGGCGACGGGAATGGAAAGCGTCCACGGACCCGAGGCCGCTGGGCGGCGTCGCCCTAAACCATGCGCGTCCGCTGGGCGCGAACACGGGCCTGTGGACAAATGTCACCTACCGGTACGACGCCGGCTACCTGAACATGGACAATGCCCGAAGCTTCCAGGGATTCTCCAAATTCACCTGGCGTACGTCCCCCGATTCCCATATAAACATCCTGGCGGGCGCCAGCCGGGAAACAAGCGATACCTTCATCTACTGGAACGGCGCGCGGGACGCGCTGAACCCGGGGAGCATCGAGATCGGCAGCGCCGCCAGTTCTTCGGGGGCAACCGACAACCGGACGCAGCATTTCAGCCTGATGCCCGCCTATGCGAACGCGCTGTCCGCGCGCACCCTGTTCCAGGCGAAAACGCGCCTCCTTGGCGTCCTGATTCAGCCGCTCGACAGCGAGAAAAAACCGAAGCCGCTATCGAGCGGAACGGTTGGATTCCGGTACGGCGGCGAGGCCCAGATCGATTACGAACCGGCCCCCGGGCGATACCTTATCGCAGGCGTATCCGGCGACGCCAACGTTACGAATTCGAGCTTCACCGGCGACGACGCGCCCAGCGGCCAGCCCGAAATAGCCGCATTCGCCCAGTGGGAAGAAGAAATCGGGCGCGTCCGCCTGACGGGGGGCCTGCGTTTCGATAGCTACCGCATCCACGAAGGAAACGCCTTGCGCAAGCTAAGCCCGCGCGCGAGCGCCGCCGTCGGGTTTGCAGAGGCGTGGACCTTGCGGCTTGCCTACGGCGAAGGGTTTCGGGCGCCCAGCGTCCTGGAGCGCTTCGTCGAAAGCAGCGACTACCTGCCCGTGGTATCGAACCCGGACCTGAACCCGGAAACGAGCCGCAGTTACGAACTGGGCGTACGGGGGCAACCCACGCTCGGCGGCGTTCCGTTCTTCACGCTCGACGCGGCCCTGTTCCTGAGCCATTACCGGGAACTCATCGAACCCACGTTCGCCCCGGAGAGACGCTCCTTTCGATTCGTCAATTTCACGAGGGCCCGCATCCGGGGCGGCGAACTGGCGTTGCGCGCCTATCTGCGCCCGCTCCGCGCCGCGCTGTACGCAGGCTATACCTGGCTTGACGCGGAAGACCTCGAAACGAGCGAGCCGCTGGCCTTCCGCTCGACCCATCTTCTGAAGGCAGGCGGCGACTTCAGGATCGGCCCCATCGAATGCGGCGCGGATTTCCGGTGGGCGTCGGCCCCGGAGCGGGTGGATTCCGACTTTGCCCTGTTCGTCCCGGACGCCGAATTGAGTACGCCCCTCCAGGTACTCGATGCCCGTGTCGGCTCCTCGTGGCGCGGCGTCTCGGCTACGCTGCACATTCGGAACGCGCTGAATTACCACTACCTCTCCCGCCCTGCGCTGCTCGGCGCGCCGCGGCACGCCTTCCTGCAAATCTCGACGCGGTTCTAATTACAGGACCTTCGGGGGCGCGGCCAATGCGCCCCGTGCTTATTTTTCCAGTAATTCCTGCGCCCGGGCAAGCACATTTTCGGCGGTGAAACCAAATTGCCGCATGGCTACGGCCCCCGGCGCAGACGCTCCGAACCCGGCCATGCCGATCACGGCGCCTTCGAGACCCACGTACCGCTCCCAGCCTGTCGCCGCGCCGGCTTCCACGGCAAGGCGCTTGCGAACGGCCCGGGGCAGCACGGATTCCCGATACGCCGCAGGCTGCTCTTCGAAGAGTTCCCACGACGGCATGCTCACCGCCTGCGCCGCGACGCCCGCCTCGCAAAGCCTGTCCGCCGCCGCCGCCGCATGTTGCGCCTCGCTCCCCGTGCCAATCAGCACAATGTCGGGCGTTCCCTCGCAAGCGCGCACGACATACGCGCCGCGCCGAAGTCCGGCGCCCGTCCCTTCAAGCACGGGTACGCCTTGCCGGGTTAGCACAAGGGCAATGGGACCGTCTCGCCGCTCGATAGCCAGTTTCCAGGCCTCGGCCGTTTCGGCGGCGTCCGCGGGACGAATCACCGTAAGGCCCGGTATGGCCCGCAGCGACATGATATGCTCTATGGGCTGATGGGTGGGTCCGTCCTCGCCAAGGCCGATGGAGTCGTGCGTAAAGAGGTAAAGGACGGGCGTCTTCATAAGCGCGCTGAGCCGCACGGCGGGGCGCATGTAGTCGCTAAACACCAGAAACGTGGCGCAATAGGGCCGCACCCCGCCATGCAACGCCATCCCGTTGCAGGCCGCCGCCATGGCGTGCTCGCGGACCCCGAAACGCACATACCCGCCCGCAGGGGACGTTTTCTGAAAATCCGCGCGCCCCTCGACCAACGTATTGTTCGAGGGCGTGAGGTCCGCAGACCCTCCCACCAGAAACGGCGCGGAAGGAGCCAGCGCGTTCAGGGCCTTGCCGCTGGCTGCGCGCGTGGCTTGCGCGACGCCCGGTTCGGGCATTTCCATGCGCGCCGCCCAGCCTTCCGCAAGCGTTCCGCTGCGCCAGGCGTCGAATGCCTTGGCCTCCTCCGGATAACGCGCCCCGTAGGCGGCAAGCCGCGCTTCCCAGTCGGCGACGGCGGCGCGCCCGGCGGGCAAAAACGCGTCGCGCAGGTCCGCATAGACTTCGTCCGGCACAAAAAAGGGCTTGTCTTCGGGCCACCCAAGATTTTGTTTGGCCAGCGCAACCTCCTCTTCTCCAAGGGGCGAGCCATGGGACGAGGCGGACCCCGCCTTGTTGGGACTGCCGTACCCGATGACGGTGCGCACGGCGATGAGCGACGGGCGATCCTGCTCGGCGCGGGCGCCATGCAGCGCCTGGTCAATGGCTTGCAGGTCGTTCCCGTCGGCGACCTGGTCTACGTGCCAGCCATAGGCGTCGAAGCGTTGCAGTACGTTTTCCGTAAACGCCAGGTCCGTTCCGCCGTCGATGGAAATGCCGTTGTCGTCGTACAGAAAGACGAGTTTGCCCAGGCCAAGGTGCCCGGCCAGCGACGCCGCCTCGTGCGAGACGCCCTCCATAAGGTCCCCGTCCGAACAAATGCCATACGTAAAATGGTCCACGATTTCGAAGCCGGGCCGGTTGAAACGCGCCGCAAGATGCTTTTCGGCCATGGCCATGCCCACGGCGTTGGCGAACCCCTGGCCCAGCGGCCCGGTCGTCGTTTCGACGCCCGCCGCAAGAAAATTTTCCGGATGTCCGGGCGTTATGCTGCCCCACTGCCGAAACTGCTTGAGTTCCTCCATCGGCATGGAGTAGCCCGCAAGGTGCAGCAAACCGTACAGAAGCATGGAGCCATGCCCGGCGGAAAGCACGAACCTGTCCCTGTCGAACCAGTCCGGGTGGGCGGGGCTGTGCTTCAAGTGCCCCTTCCAGAGCGCATAGGCCATGGGGGCCGCCCCCATCGGCATGCCGGGGTGCCCGCTGCGGGCCGCCTGGACCGCATCGACGGCGAGAAAACGCAAGGCGTTGACAGAAAGACGGGCGCGGCTGGACTCCGCAGAGCCGGGCGACGAAAACGAAGCGCTCACTGGGCGGCAGCCTCCTCGATCAGTTGTTGCAGGCATTCGACGGTATGGGATTCCGTAGCGACGAAACGCCCGTTGATGAGGACGGTGGGGGTCTGGTTCACGCCAATCTCTATCGCCTCGCCCCGTTGTTGCTCCAGGGTACGACGGTACAGTTGGCTGTCGAGGCGCTGCATCAGCACGTCCGGGTTCATCCCGATATCTTCGGCGATGTCGCGCAACTGCTCCCGGGAAAGGCCGGTTTGCGGATTCTGCATTTCGAACTGCGCGTCGAGCATGTCAAAGAATTTCTTGTCCCGGCTCGCCGCGTACAGCGCTTCGGACTGCTCGATGGAATGCTCCCACAGCACAAACGGCTTGAACACGAAAAACGCGCGGTCCGCATGCGAATGCATCACCGGCGTCATGATGTCGTGAAACGTCTTGCAGTGGTAGCAATTGGGATCGAAATATTCAATGACCGTAACCGGCGCGTCCGCGTCCCCTACCGTTGGATCGAAGAGGTTGACGAGGCGGCGGAAATCCTCCACCGGCTCTTTCTCGGGATCGTACGGGCAGGCGGAAAGCGCCGCGGCGGGCGCCGCTTCCTGTGCGGGCGGCGAAGGCAACGCTTCCGCAGCCGGCGCGTCCGGCTGCGTTTCGGCGGCGAACACGTCGGCGAGTTCCGGTTCGTACTGGCTGAAATACAGGGCGTCCGCCGCTATAATCGTTCCGACAAGCAGCAGAAGTCCACCCATCCAGGCTATTTCGCGCAAAGGTTTGGGAATCATGGTATCGGGAGGTTCGGTGTCGATGGCAAGAGCGGGAGCGAATCGCGCGTCCAGGCCATGCAAGATAGCAAGCAGCGCGACAATCCCCGCGGATATAAGGCAAAGAATGCATAATTGCTCCAGCACGGCTACCTGATAATAAACAAGATAGCCCGAGTATGCCAACCCGAAGGCGACCAGCGCCGTTCGGGCGGCCTTGTACGCCGCGCGCTTGCCCATGAAATTCCAGGCGACGGCCAGCGTCAGAAGGGCTATGGCCGCATAGAAAAGGATGCCCCACGCGGCATTGGACACGCCCAGAAAGACGCCGGCGGCGCTGCCCGTTACGGCGGCGCAGTCGAACAGGGCGCCCGCCACCGCCGAACCCGAAAACCCCGTGCACCCCTGCCCGAATCCGCTGTGCTTCTGGATCGCAATGTGCGCCGCGTCCACAAGGCCCACGAGGGCGAGCGCATAGATTGCGCGGTCGATGGAAGCGCGCCGGAAATCGAACCGATGCAAAAAACGGAGCATGAAACCCGCGGCGAAAAGGACAAGCCGAATTTAAGGATACGCTGATTATGCGAAAACCCCGACGCCCCGGCTTATGATCCCGCGAAAACGCCGGGACCATCCGTATCCTCCGCATTTCGTACATTGAAAGGATACTCTGATCAAAACCACTGCGCTCAGCGCGTCACGTTCGTCCGTAAAAGCCGTCATGCTTGAATCATTGAAATCAGCAAAAAACACCGTAGATTCTGTATGCCGTGGACGTGACGCGCCCTTCGGGAGGCTGCGAGGGGTACGCTGGCTGTGTCATTCCTCATTACATGGGGCCTGCCATGCTGCTTCGTCATTCCTTGCCAGCGCACCCCTCGCAAACCTCTGAGCTTTGTGGATTTAATCAGAGTATCCTTAGGGGCCAAACGCACGAAACCAAGCCAGACGGCATAACGAGACCTGCGCGGCATGTCCATCAGGGATTTTTTCCAGAGCGACCAGTTTCAGTCTTTCCTCGCCGGCGGCGCGGCGCAGGATTTGCTGATTTCCGCCTTGCTCGCGCTGGCCGCGACGATTCTGGCGTACGCGCTTCGCCGCCTCTTCTCGCGCTATATCGAAGAAACGGACCGGCGCTACCGGGCGTCGAAAATGGTCGGTCGGCTGATTGGCCTGTTCACGGCGCTGGCGATCCTTTTCGTATGGTCTTCGGGCCAGGGACCCGGCCCCGCTACCATCCTCACCGTGGTGGGCGCCGGACTCGCCATCGCCCTGCGGGAAGTGCTCCTTTCGTTCGCCGCGTGGGTGCATATGTTGATTCGGGCGCCCTATAAAACCGGCGACCGGATCGAGACGAACGGGCTGCAAGGCGACGTCATCGATATTCGCCCCCTGCACAGTACGCTGATGGAAACAGGCGGGCTACTCGAGGGCGGACAAAGCACGGGCCGCATCGTGCATATCCCGAACAACTGGCTGTATCAGCACGGGGTGTACAATTACACCCAGGGGTTCCGGTTCATCTGGAACGAGATTCTTTTTACCGTTACGTTCCGGTCAAACTGGCAGGCGGCCCGGGACATCCTGCAGCAACTGGCCTCCGAAGCGACCGAACCCGTGGAAGAACAGGCCCGCGCGGAAATCCGGGAAATGTCCCGCGAGTACCTCGTGTACTACGAAGTGCTGACGCCGTTCGTGTACGTGCGCGTAACGCAAAACGGGATTCTCCTCTCCCTCCGGCACCTGGCCGAAGTGCGCAAGCGGCGGAACACGGAGCACCTGCTCACGATGCGCGCCCTCGAAGCCTTCCGCGCGCACGGCGACATCGAACTCGCCTACACGATGATCGGACACGGGCCAGCCGAAAGCGAGCCCATCGGGCCGCCGCCAGACGCGCTTTCCTCGTCTCCCAACCCCTCGCCTTAATAAGTAAGGCGCGAAATTTCGCCGCCTTAGTTTTTAAACCGACCCGGCGCGCGCCGTGCGTACCGCAACAATACAACCATGTCCCTTGACGATTTCGTACGACTCGTAGACGCGCACCGGGACAAGGGAAACCTGGCGGCGCCGATCTGCCGAAGGCTCAGCGCCGACCTGCTGACGCCCGTCTCGGCCTTCCTCTCGTTTCGCAAGGACAGCCGCTTCTGTTTTCTGCTCGAAAGCGTGGAGGGGGGCGAAAAACTGGCCCGCTACTCCTTCCTCGGGAAAAATCCGTTCCGCGTCCTGCGCGCTTTCGGCGCCAGCGCGGTCGCCGAAGACGCCGACGGCGTCGAGGAGGCCCTCGAAGGCAACATTTTCGAGGCGATGCAGCGGGAAATGGATCGCTATACGGAAGTCCGAAGCGGCGGCCTGCCCCCGTTCGTAACCGGCGCGGTGGGCTACCTCGGCTACGACGCCGTGCGGCTGGTCGAGCGCTTGCCAGACGCTCCCCCGGACGACCTCCGCATTCCAGACGCCGTCTGGTGCTTTTACGACAGCCTGGTTGCGTTCGACCATGTAAAACGGCAGCTGGTCCTGATTGCGTGCGCCTTCGTGCACGAAGGGGACGACCCCGCCGAGGCGTACGCCAGCGCGAACGAACGCCTCGACGCGCTCGAAAAAGAACTTTCGGAGGCCACGCCGCCCCGCCCGGACCCCATACGAATTTTGCGGGAAGAGATGGATTCCAACTTCGAACGGGCGGAATTCGAGGAAGCCGTGGAGAAAGTCAAGCGTTATATCTACGAGGGAGATATTTTTCAGGCCGTCCTGTCGCAACGTTTTTCCATGCCATACGAAGGAGATCGCATAAACCTGTATCGGGCATTGCGTCAGGTGAACCCGTCCCCGTATCTGTTCTACCTCGATTTCGACGATTTTTCGCTCGTCGGCTCGTCGCCGGAAGTGCTTGTGCGCATTGGCGGAGATACGGCGGAGGTGCTGCCCATCGCGGGGACGCGGCCCCGGGGCGCCACGGAAGAAGACGACCGGCGCCTCGAGGCGGACCTGCTGGCCGACCCGAAAGAACGGGCCGAACACCTGATGCTGGTAGACCTTGGACGAAACGACCTGGGGCGGGTGTGCCGCCACGGCTCGGTCAAGGTAGATCGATACGCCTACGTGGAACGATATTCGCACGTTATGCATATCGTATCGTCGGTATCCGGCGAACTGGACCGCAAACGGGGCGCCATGGACGTCCTCGCCGCCTGCTTTCCGGCGGGCACCGTAAGCGGCGCGCCCAAGGTGCGGGCCATGGAAATCATCGACGAACTGGAGCCGTCTGCGCGCGGCGCCTACGCGGGCGCCGTAGGCTATATGGATTATTCGGGCAACATGGACACCTGCATCGCCATCCGCACCATGCTCGTCCGCAAGGATCGGGTGTTCGTACAGGCGGGATGCGGCCTGGTGGCGGACAGCAAGCCGGCCAGCGAGTTCGAGGAAACCGTCAACAAGGCGCGCGCGCTGCAGGAAGCCATCCTCCTTGCCTCGGAAGGATTGTTGTAAAGAATATTCTGCATTCAAACCGCGCCCGCAACGCATTATTCGCCGTTATGCCTTCGATTATGGGAATAAAGGACCTGTTTCTGAACAAGGGATGGGCCGGAAAAACACGCTCCCGAGCGGAAACCGTCGCCCGGATCAACCCCCTTATTCGCGCCCATTGCGCGTTGAATCATGCGCATGAACGCGCCGCGCGCACCCTCGAAAACCGGGAGGCCGCGGACGAACTGGCCGCGTTGCAGCGCATGGCCCGCATGGATGCGGGCAAACTCAGCGAAATCGTGCTGAGCGCCGGGGGCGCGCCGTTCAATGGCGCCTCCATGGCGCCGGAAGCGTTCGGCCCCGGAGACAGCGACCGCGAGATTGCGCAAGCGCTGGGCAAACTGGAAGGCGACTTCGAGCGCCTCCTCCGCGACGAGATGGAGGTAGCGCACCAGATGCGTACGCGCGCCATCCTGTCCGCGGTGCTGAAAAACAGCAGCAACCGGCGGAAGTATGTGCGAAAACTGGCCATGCAGCGCCGCTAACCCCCAACCCCGCCTTGCGCCGCGCTCCCATGCCTTCCGAACGCACCCGCTCGAACCCGCCTGCTCCCGGCCTGCCCGCAAGCAGCGAAGTGATCGTTTCCGGCATTCAACCGTCGGGCGCGTTGCATTTCGGGAATTATTTCGGCGCGCTCCGGCAGCATATCCAGCTGCACAAAACGCACGAAGCCTGGTACTTCATCGTCAACTACCATACGTTGACCACGCTTCGGGACCGGGACAAACTGAGGCGATACACGCTGGACGTGGCGCTCGATTACCTTGCCCTCGGATTCGACCCCGAGGCCGCCTGCCTCTTTGCGCAAAGCGACGTCCCGGAAGTCACGGAACTGGCGTGGATTTTCAATAACCTGACCACGGTGTCCCAACTGGAGAAAGGCGTAGCCTACAAGGACAAGGTGGCGCAAGGCCTCGCGCCCAACGCCGGACTGCTTACCTATCCCGTGCTGCAGGCGGCGGACATTCTGATCTACGGGGGCACGCTGGTCCCGGTGGGGGCGGACCAGAAACAGCATATAGAAATGACGCGGGTCCTGGCCGAGCGGTTCAACCGTACGTATTGCCTGGAGGACGACCCGGTCTTTCCCGTGCCCGAACCCTGGATTCTGTCCGACGTGGCGGTCGTGCCGGGGCTGGACGGACGCAAAATGTCCAAAAGCTACGACAACGCCATCGGCATCTTCGAGGAGGGCAAGGCGCTCCGCAAGAAAGTGATGGGCATCGTAACGGATTCGACGCCGCTCGAAGCGCCGAAAGACCCGGAGCGCGACCATGTATTCACGCTCATCCGGCTGTTTGCCGACGAGGAAACGCGGACGCGCATCACCGAGGCGTACCGGGCCGGAGGATACGGATACGGACACGCCAAAAAGGAACTGCTCCGGCTCGTAGACGAACATTTCGCGGAAGCGCGCCTGCGGAGAAAAGACCTGGCCCGCCGCCCGGACGACGTCCTCGACGTCTTGCGCGAAGGCGGACGCAAGGCCCGGGAACGCGCCTGCGAATACATGGAGCGCGTCCGGGAGCGCGTCGGATTGATCACCACGTACCGGGACGCCCCATGATTCTCGTCATCGACAACTACGATTCGTTTACCTATAACCTGGTGCACCTCGTGGGGCGGCGCGCAATCGACCTGGAAGTGGTCCGCAACGACGCGCTGGACGTGGACGCCATACGCGAGCGGGCGCCTCGGGGCATCCTGATTTCCCCCGGACCCGGGCGCCCCGCCGAGGCAGGCGTTACGGAAGCAGTGGTGAAAGCGCTGGGCGCCTCCGTGCCGATCCTCGGCGTATGCCTCGGCCATCAGGCGATCGGCGAGGCGTACGGCGGCCGCATCGGGTACGCGCCGAGGCTCATGCACGGCAAGACGAGCGAAATAGCGCACGACGGGCGCGGCGTGTTTCGGAACGTGCCCAATCCGTTCACCGCCACGCGCTATCATTCCCTTGTGGTGGATCGCGCCAGCGTACCCGCCTGCCTGGACGTCTCCGCGGAAACGGACGACGGCGCCATTATGGGGTTGCGGCACCGGGAGCATCCGGTAGAGGGCATTCAGTTTCACCCGGAAAGCGTCCTGACGACAGAGGGGCCCCGCATCGTCGACAATTGGCTGGAAGACATCCTGGGCGACGTAGCAAAGGGCGCAACAGGCGCCGCCATGAAAGACCCGGCAGGCGCATCCTGACCCCATTTCGCCCCGAAATCATGCAGAAATACCTGAATATTCTTGCCGGCGGCGGCGCGCTGCCAAGCGAAGAGGCCGAGCAGGCCATGCGCCTGTTGATGGAAGGCGCCTCGGAGCCGGAATATACGGCGGCCTTTTTGATGGGCCTCCGTACGCGCGGCGAAACGCTGGACGAACTGGTCGCGTTCGCCAGGGTCATGCGCGCCTGCGCCATCCCGGTGGAAACGGGGGACCCGGACGCCATAGACCTGTGCGGGACGGGCGGAGACGGCGCAGACACATTCAACATCTCGACCGCCGCCGCGCTCGTATGCGCCGGGGCGGGCGTTACCGTAGCCAAGCATGGGAACCGGTCCGTATCGTCGCAATGCGGCTCGGCGGACGTGCTGGAAACGCTCGGCGTAAAAACGGCGCTGGGCAAGGAAGGCGTCGAATATTGTTTCGAAAAGGCGGGGATTGCGTTCCTTTTCGCCCCGCTTTTTCATCCTGCCATGAAGCATGTCATGCCCGTGCGCAAAAAACTCGGCGTCCGCACGTTTTTCAATATCCTGGGGCCTTTGTGCAATCCGGCCGGGGTGCGGCGGCAGTTGACCGGCGCCTTCGACGAACAAACCGCCCAAACCATGGCGGCCATTCTGGAGCGCCTCGGCGCCCGCCGCGCGCTGGCCGTACATGCGCGAGATGGCCTGGACGAGGTGTCGCTTGCGGACGAAACAGCGGCCTTCGAAGTGCGGGAGGACGCAGAAAGCACGACAGGCGGCGGTCCGGCGAAACGCACGCTCCGGCCCGAAGACCTGGGCTTTGCCCGCTGCGATCCGCGCGCGCTGAAAGGCGGCGACCGCCATGAAAACGCCCGCATCGTGCAGGAGGCGCTGGCGGGCGAACCGGGACCGCGGCGCGATGCGGTCGCGCTCAATGCAAGCTATGCCCTGTGGACGTCCGGCAAATTCGATTCGCTGGCCGCCTGCCGCAAGGCCGCCGAAGAAAGCATCGATTCGGGCAAGGCGCAAGAGACGCTCCGGCGGCTGGCCCAGGCTTCGCACAACGCGCCCGCCTCATGACGATACTCGACCGCATCGTAGCGGATACGCGCGAAGTCGTGGCCGCCCGAAAAGCCGCCGCGCCGCCGGGAACGCTGGAAAACAGCGCGGCGTTCGCCGAAAGCCGGCGTTCCCTCGAACAGGCGCTGCGGACTCCCGGTCCGGCGATCATCGCGGAGATCAAGAAAGCTTCCCCGTCCCAGGGAATCATCCGAAACGATTTTCGCCCGGCCGAAATCGCCCGGCAATACGAAGCCGCGGGCGCCTGCGCCGTTTCCGTCCTTACCGAACCCCGCCATTTTCAGGGATCGCTGGACGACCTGCAGGCCGCCCGGCAAACAGTGTCCCTGCCCGTATTGCGAAAAGATTTCATTATCGACCCGTATCAACTGACCGAGGCCCGGGCCTGCGGGGCCGACGCGGTGCTCCTGATCGCCGCCATCCTGTCCAGGACGCAGCTGCGGGACCTGCTGCAAGCGGCGCATGCCCTGGACCTTGACGCGCTGATCGAAGTATACGCGGCGCAAGAACTGGACCGCATCGATTTCGACGAAGCGCGCATCGTGGGCGCGAACAATCGCGACCTGCGCACCTTCGAGGTAGACGTCCGCCATAGCCTTCGGGTCTTCGAGCGCGTCCCGAACAGCGTGGTCCGGGTGTCGGAAAGCGGCCTTGCGTCGGGCGAAACGGTGCGCTTCCTGCGCGAACGCGGCGTCGACGCCTTCCTGATCGGGGAAGCCTTCATGCGGGCGGAACGCCCCGGAGACGCCCTGACGAAACTTTTGCGCGAAGCAAACCGCGCGGACGCATGACGAAGACCCGACTCAAAATATGCGGAATCACGAGGCTGGAAGACGCCCGGTACGCCGCCGCCGCAGGCGCCGATTACCTCGGGTTCGTGCAGCATCCCGGCAGCCCGCGCTATATCGATCCGGAACATGCGCGGGACATCGTCGAATGGATTCATGGTCCGCAGCCGGTGGGGGTGTTCGTGAATACGCCGGCGGACGAGGTGAACCGGATCGCCGAAAAAGCGGGGTTCGACCTGGTGCAGCTCCATGGCGAGGAGCCGGTTTCCGAGGCCCTCCGGATCGAACGTCCGGTAATCAAGGCGTTTCGCGTCGCGCCGGACGCAACCCCCGAAGCCCTGGCGGGCGCCATGCGGGCATACGAACAGGCGGCGGCGTATTTTCTGCTGGACGCCTGGAGCGACGAGGTCTACGGGGGCAGCGGACACCCCTTCGACTGGCGCGTAGCCCCGCCTGCCTCTCATGGCGCGGACAGCCCCGAAGGCCCCGGCGTCTTTCTGGCGGGCGGCCTCCATGCGGGCAACGTAGCGGAAGCGATCCGTACGCTGCGCCCCTTCGCCGTGGACGTGTCCAGCGGCCTCGAATCGGCGCCCGGGCAAAAAGATTTTTCCAGAATCGACGCGTTTATGGAAGCCTTCCGGGAGGCCCGGCTCCCGACGGGAACCTGACCAGCCCCCGCGCCGCGCACGCCGCATGACGACGCATTACGACATAACACCGTACGCATGATGGAAAAAACGCGCCCCCTTCCAGACGAACGCGGGCATTTCGGACTGTACGGCGGCATGTTCGTCCCCGAAACCCTGATTCCCGCCGTAGAGGAAGTCCGCGCGGCCTACGACGCCGCCCGGCGGGACCCGGACTTCCAGCAAGAACTGGACGCCATGCTCGCAGACTATGCCGGACGCCCCACGCCCCTTACGTTTTGCGAACGCCTCACCGACGCCATAGGCGGCCCGAAAATCTATCTCAAAAGGGAAGATTTGTGCCACACCGGCGCGCACAAGATCAACAATACGGTCGGGCAAATCCTGCTGGCCCGCCGCATGGGCAAGATGCGCATCATCGCGGAAACGGGCGCCGGACAGCATGGCGTGGCCACGGCGACCGTTTGCGCGCGGTACGGCATGGAATGCATCGTCTACATGGGCGAAGAAGACGTCGAGCGGCAACGCCTGAACATGCTGCGCATGCAGCTGCTGGGCGCCGAGGTGCGGCCCGTATCCAGCGGCAGCCGCACCCTGAAGGACGCCACCAACGAGGCGATTCGGGATTGGGTGACCCATGTGCGCGATACGTTCTACATTATCGGCTCTGTCGTGGGGCCGCATCCCTACCCGATGATGGTTCGGGACTTTCACCGGGTGATCGGGGAAGAATCCCGTCGGCAACTCCAGGAGGCGGAGGGGCGGCCCGCGCCCGACGCGGCGGTAGCCTGCGTGGGCGGCGGCTCGAACGCCATCGGGCTGTTCTATCCTTTCCTGCAGGACCCGAACGTAGCGCTATACGGCGTCGAAGCGGCGGGCGAAGGGCTGGATGGACGCCATGCGGCGACGCTTACGAAGGGATCGCCCGGCATCCTGCATGGCGCCATGAGTTACTTGCTGCAGGACGCAGAGGGACAAGTGCAACTGGCGCATTCCATCTCGGCGGGGCTGGACTACCCGGGCGTAGGGCCGGAACATGCCTGGCTGCGGGACGCCGGGCGCGTACGGTATGTGTCCGCGACGGACGAAGAGGCCCTCGCAGGCGTACGATTGCTGTCGGAAACGGAGGGCATTATCCCGGCCCTCGAAACGGCGCACGCCATAGGCTGGATGGCGGAAGGCGTACGCGGCATGGCGCGCAGCGAAATCGTCGTGGCGAATTGCTCGGGGCGCGGCGACAAGGATATGGGGACCATCGCAAAACATCTCTGAATATCTCTGGACATCATGCAACGACTCCGGGAAACGCTGGCGGCTTGCAAGGCGCGCGGCGAAAAAGCCATGGGCCTGTTTATGACCAGCGGCTTCCCCGACCCCGAAAGCACGCTGCCCGTGCTGCGCGCGATGGATCGCGGCGGCGCCGATTTCATCGAACTCGGCATGCCTTTCAGCGACCCGCTGGCGGAAGGGTTGCCTATCCAGCGCGCCAGCGAACGCGCCTTGCGCGCGGGTACGCGCATGCAGGATACGCTCCGAACCGCCGCCGCCTTCCGCGCCGAAAGCGATACCCCCCTCCTCTTGATGGGATACGCCAACCCGATCCGGCAATACGGCGCGGCCCCCTTTTGCTGCGATGCGCGCGCGGCGGGCGTCGACGGGTTGATTCTGGCCGACGTACCCCTGGAAGAACAGGCTCCCTTCGCCCGCGAGGCCGCTGCCGCCCGCCTGGGATTCGTCAGCCTGATCGCCCCGAACACGCCGGACGAACGCATTCGGGAAATCGACGAAACCGCCACGGGGTTCGTATACGCCGTCTCGATAACCGGACTCACGGGCTCGGGCCTTGGCGCCCTTGAGCGCGTGGAAGCCTACCTGAGGCGGGCGCGCAGCGTCGTGCGTAAAAATCCCCTGCTGGTTGGATTCGGCGTCCGCAACCATGCCGACGCCGCGCGCCTGAGTCGCCATGCCGACGGGTTTATCGTCGGATCAGCGCTCATCAAGCAGGTGGAAGCGCTGTGGGACGGCGAACCAAAGCCCGCCGAAACGCGCTACGAAGCCATTCGCCGTTTTGTCCGCGCGCTGAAGACGGGCGACAACGCCGCGCAGGAAGAAACCCGATAAGCCGCTGGCGCGGCAACCGGAAACCGTTCCATGCGTTAACAATAGACCCTTTTCCTGTTTTTGCAACGGATTTTCGCACGGACCATGACCGCATTCCCGGGAAACACGGCCCCGTTTCGCACCTCGATCATCGTATTGGCGGCCGGCCTTTTCGCCCTGACCGGATGCAGCGGCGAAAGCGATTTTCGACCGAGGGCGGTCGGACAGGACGCCGAAATCCTTGTCGTGGCCGATTCGCTGGACTGGCATGGCGCCATCGGGGACGCGCTGCGCGAAACAATCGGACAATTCATCAGCACCCTGCCCGCCCCCGAACGGCAGTTCGACTTGCGGCACGCGCGTCTTGCAACCGAACGCGACCTGGAAATGGCGCGGCGGCGCAAGAACGTGATCTTCGCGGCGGCCTTCAACGATTCCACCAACGAGGCGGAATACCTCCGAAACGTCTTTGACCCGGCCACCCGGGAAACCATTCGCGAGGACGGAGGCGTCGCGGTCTCCCGCGAAAACATTTTTCGACGGGATCAGCAGGTATACTATATCGCGGGCGAAAACAAGGAAGACGTCGTACAGGCCATCTACGACCGGGCGGAAGGGGTGTCCGGGCAATTCAACCGGATCGCCCGCCGCCGACTCGCCGAAGAAATGTTCGACCGGGGACGGCAGTTCGAAGTCGAGCAGGAACTGGCCGCCATGTACGACTTCGCCGTGAACGTGCAGCACGATTATCTCATTGCGATCGATACGAGCGATTTCGTATGGCTCCGGCGGATTCTGACCGACACGTGGCGAAGCGTATTCGTGCATTTTATCGAGAACGCCGACCCCCGGCTCTTGACGCCCGAATGGATTTACGACACGCGCGATTCCCTGGGCCGCCAGTACATTCAGGGCAACCTGGGCGGATGGGTAGAGATAGATCGCAGGGAAACGAGGCCGCTGGAAACCAGAAACATTAACTTCCTGGGCCGATACGGCTTCGAAACGCGCGGCCTTTGGCGCATGGTCGGCGACGAGGACGGTCGAAAAATAGAATTCGGGATGGGCGGCCCCTTCGTTACCTACGCATTCTACGACGAACCCACAAGGCGGCTCTACATGATCGACGGCATGGTTTTCGCGCCGGGGTACGACAAAAGAGAATTCCTTCGGCAGATGGAAGCGATCGCCTGGACCTTCCGCTCCGTGGACGCCGCCGCAGAAAGCAGCGGCTAATACGCCGCGCCCGAAACATCTTTCCCCTGTCCGCTGTACGCCCGGCGCCCCGCCCTTCTTTTTGCAACGGCGCTCCGGGCAAGCATTTCCCCGCGAACGTATCCATGGCCACCGCTACCGATAAAAAGGCGTCTCCTGCCCCCGTGTTGCGCCTCGGACTTCCCAAGGGCAGCCTGCAAACCGCCACGCTGGAGCTTTTGCAGCGCGCCGGCTATAATTTTTCCACCCGCGAGCGATCCTACTTTCCGTCCACGGACGACGAGGAAGTGCGGGCCATGCTGGTTCGGGCCCAGGAAATGGCGCGGTACGTCATGGACGGCGTATTCGACGCGGGCATTACGGGCAAGGACTGGGTGCTTGAAACGGAGGCGGACGTGCACCCGGTAAGCGACCTTGTCTACTCGAAAACCAGCATGCGCCCCGTGCGATGGGTCCTGGCCGTGCCCGAGCATTCCGATATCCGGTCCGTACAGGATCTGCAAGGCAAACGCATCGCCACCGAAGTCGTGCATATCGCAAGCGCCTGGCTTCGCAAGCACGGCGTCGAGGCGGACGTGGAATTTTCCTGGGGAGCCACCGAGGCCAAATGTCCCGACCTCGTGGACGCCATCGTCGAGGTGACCGAAACCGGTTCGTCGCTGCGGGCCAACAAACTGCGCATCGTGGAGGTCCTGATGCACTCGAATACGCAGCTCGTCGCCAACCGGGAGGCCTGGAAAGACCCCTGGAAGCGGCAAAAAATCGAAAGCATTGCCATGCTGATGCAGGGGGCGATCCGGGCCGAGGGGCGCGTGGGCCTCAAACTCAATGCGCGGCGGGACCGCGTGGAGCAAATTATCGAATTGCTGCCCGCCCTGCGCATGCCCACCGTGGCGCCGCTGGCGAACGGGGAAGACTGGGTGGCGATCGAAACGGTCATCGAAGAACGCCACGTGCGGGGGCTTATCCCCGACCTGAAGCGGCTGGGCGCCGAGGGCATTATCGAGTACGCCCTGAACAAAATCATTCCGTAGCGATCCGGGCATGACGCACCCGCTCTCCGCCTCGTCTCGTCCGCCCGAAACCGCCGTTCGGGCCGGGCGCCTTGCTCTTGTCGCGGCATGCCTTGCCTGGGCGATGCTCCCTGCGTGCGGCGGGGATGCGCATCCGCCCGTCCCGGACGACGCCATGGTGGCCGCGCTGGCCGAAATGCACCTTTTGCAAGCCCGGGCCGAGTATGCGGAAATCCATTTCGAGGAAGCGCAGGATTCGCTCCTTGCGGTCCATGGACTCGACAGCGCGGCCTGGGCCGACGCTGTCGCCTGGTATACGTCCCGCCCGGAAATCCTGGCCGGAATATACGGACGCGTGGTCGATACGCTTCAGGCGCGGCAAATTCCTCAGATCGAAACAGAATAAGGATACGCCGGTCAGGACGCCGCCGCAAGCATCGCCGTGGCCTTCGCCGTAAGTTCGGGCGCGCCGCCGAGGGGCGTGGACGGCGCAAGATACCCTTCGTTCATGAGCCAGCCGAGCAACTGATCGACCCGGTACGCAGGCGTTCGCGTCCCTTCGAGCCACTCCCGGCGAGGCTTCCCCTCGGCGATCTGCCGAAGCAACTGCCGTACGACAGGGGATTCGAGGGGGGGCGGCCGGTAGGCTTCGTGCCGCCCGAGGCATACGTCGCACGTGCCGCACCGCGCCGGCGTCGCCTCGCCAAAATACGTCAGCAGAAAATGCCGGCGGCAGGTCGTCGAACGCGCAAACCGGATCATCTGATCGAGTTGCGCCTCCGCCCGCTTGCGCGCGGCGGCGACCCGGTCCCCATCTATGGGAAGGCGGGCGCTGCGGGCATGCGTCAGCGCGACGCGCACCACCCGATCCGGGGGAATCCAGTCGAGCCATTCCCCTTTTTGCAGATACTCCATGCCCTTCAGGAAGCGCTCCGGGGCCAGCTCCGTCCGCCGCGCCAGCATCCGAACGTCGATTTCCCGCCAATCCGAAAAAGCGCCGGCGTCCACCGTGCGCAATAGCGTCTGCAAAAACGCGCCGAGAGCCGTCTCCTCGTTCCGGTCGGCATACTCCCGAAACGCCGAGGCGTCGCGGCGGCAACGAATCAGCCCGGCTTGCTCCCGCTGCGGCAGCATGCGCCAGGCTTCCTGCCGTTCGAGCAAGGTCACGGCGGTACGGATTTTTCCCTCGACAAGCCCCGTGACGCGACGTACGTCATCAATCCGCACGGGCGCAGGGGCCTCCGCTTCGGCCCCCACGGCCACCTGCGCCAGACTGCACACCGCGTCATAGACCTTGCGCACTTCTTTCGGCGCAGGATGGCTTTCCTCGATCAGCCTGCGCGGCGTATCCTCGTCCCCCTGATGATACAGCAGCGCGGCCCAGGACGTCTTGCCGTCTCTTCCCCCGCGCCCCGCCTCCTGATAATATCCTTCCAGCGTACCCGGCAAATCGACGTGCACGACGAAGCGCACATCCGGCTTGTCGATGCCCATCCCGAACGCGTTCGTGGCCACCATAATCCGCTGATCGCCGCGCACCCATCCGGTCTGCATTCGTTCCCGCACGGACCCTTCCATCCCGCCGTGGTACGACGCGACAGACACATTGCGGCGGGCAAGCCAGGCGGCCCACCGTTCCACGCCCTTGCGGGTGCTTGAATACAAAATGCCGGGGCCCGGAACGCCTTCCAGCACGTCCAGCGCCTTCGAACGCTTGTTTTCCGTCTGGAAAACGGACCACACGATATTCGAACGGTCGAATCCCCGGATAATGCGTTCCGGCTGACGCAGCGCCAGCTGCTCGACAATATCCTTGCGCACAGGGGGCGTCGCCGTCGCGGTAAGGGCGACCGTCGGCGGATCGCCCATGTGCTTGCGCGCAGCGGCGATCCGGAGATAGGCCGGCCGGAAATTGTGCCCCCACTCGGAAATACAGTGGGCCTCGTCCACGGCGAGCAAGGAAATATTCATCCGGGGGGCGCGGGCGGCGAACGCTTCCGACGCCAGGCGCTCCGGAGCGAGATACAGCAAGCGATACCGCCCATGCTCGGCGTCGAGCCAGCGCTGTTCTATCTCGCGGCGCGACAAGGCGCTGTTAATGCAGGCCGCCTCGACGCCATGCGCATTCAGCGCCGACACCTGGTCCTGCATGAGCGCGATCAGCGGAGAAACGACCAGGGTGAGGCCTTCGTACAACAGCGCCGGAACCTGGTAGCAAATGGATTTTCCCCCGCCGGTGGGCAACACCGCAAGCACGTCCCGCCCTTCGACAATGGGCTGGACAATGTCCCATTGCCCGGGCCGAAAGTCGTCGTACCCCCAGTACGCGCGGAGTACGCGACAAGCGTCTTCATACGATGGATACTTCCCTGCCATGACCATAGCGCCCGAACGATACCGCGTTCAACTCGTTGGATAAGGATACTTTCTGTCCGCCCCGCCGGATTCGCAGCAAAATACGACCGCGCGCAACAAAGCCCAGTCGGCATGGCCGAAATACGCCCTCGGGTATCCATTATTATCGTTACCTGGAACGCATTGCCGCTCCTGAAGCAATGTTTCCCTTCCGTGGCGGCCACCCGATACGAAAATCTGGAAATCGTGCTGGCCGACAATGCTTCGGACGATGGTTCCGCCGAATGGATCCGGGAGCGCTTCCCTGCCGTACGGATCGTGCGCTATGCGGAAAACGCCCTGTTTTGCCGGGGCAACAACCAGGCCATTCCGCATGCTACGGGAAAATACGCGCTGCTGCTGAATAACGACGTCGCCGTGCCGCCCGACTGGCTCGACCCGCTCGTGGACGAAATGGAAGCCCACGACGACGTAGCCGCCACGCAGCCCAAGATATTGCAATACGAGGACCGGTCCCGGTTCGAATACGCCGGCGCGGCGGGCGGGTTCATGGACCGGCTGGGATACCCCTTTGCCCGCGGGCGCATTTTTTTCCGGCTGGAGCAGGACCGCGGACAATACGACGAGCCCCGGGATATTTTCTGGGGGTCGGGGGCGGCCCTATTGCTCCGCCGATCCGCGCTGAACGAAGTAGGATTGCTGGACGAGCGCTTCGGCATGCACATGGAAGAGATAGACCTGTGCTGGCGGCTCCAGCGAGCCGGATACCGGATCCGCGTACAGCCTGCCAGCGAAGTCTACCATATCGGCGGCGGCACGTTGCGGCGAGGCAGCGTTCGGAAAACGTATCTGACGTTCCGGAATAACCTGCTGATGCTGTACAAGAACCTTCCGGAATCCGAATGGAAACGGGTGTTCGCCGCGCGATGCGCCCTGGACGCGGCGGCGGCGGCGCGAACGCTGGCGCAGGGACGCCCCGCAGAAGCCGCAGCCATCATGCGAGCCTATACCGATGCGCATCGCATGAAGGATTCCTGGACGCACGGCGGCGCGCGCCCGGCGACGCTTGCGGAAACCGTGCTGCCTTCCTACCGAAACAGCATCGTCGTCGATTATTTCGCGCGCGGTCGGCGGCGCTTCGACGCGTTGCCGCAAAAAGCTTTCGCTTCGCCCCCACGCGGCGCCGCATAAGACTCAATTCGCGCCCGGAGCCGCCGCCCGCCCGCGACGGCGATACAGCACCACGAACGAAATAGCGACGAGCGTAACCAGCATGCCCGCTATGGCGACGGGACCTGGCGCTTCGTCGAATATGGCGTAGGCAAGCAGCGAAGCCCCGACAGGCTCCACAAGCCCCAGCAATCCTATCAGCGTGGCGGGCGCGTAGCGAATGGCGTAATTAAACGCCCCGTGCCCCATGATTTGCGGTCCGAGGGCAAGACCCGCGCAGAGCAGAAAAAAGAGCGGGTCGAATCCCCACAAGGGCGTATCAAGCACGAGGGCCGCGCCGAGCAGGGTAAAGGCGGCGATGGCGTACAGGGGAAACACATAGGCCAGCCAGGAATGCTTTTGCCGCACGACCCGGCCCAGTAAAAGGTATACGCTGAAAACCAGCGAAGCGAGCAAGGCCAGGCCATTGCCAAAAAGCGTTCCGGCGGCGCCTGCTTCGAACATATCCACGGCGCCGATGAACGCCGCGCCTGCCACGGCCAGGGCAATGGCCCCGTACACGGGTTTCGAGAGCCGCTCGTTCAGGAAAAAGCGCCCAAGCGCCGCAAGAAATATCGGGCTGGTGGTAACGAGCACGGATGCCGCCGCCACCGTGGTGTGGTACAGAGATTCGATCCATAGCGCGAAATGCAGCCCGAGCAACAGGCCTGCGGGCACGATCAGGCGCCATTCGCGGGGCCGGATCGCCTTGATTTCGGTTCGCGCGCGCGCCCAGGCAAAAGGCGCCAGCGCTACGGTCGCCATCATGGTGCGCCAGACGGCCACCGCCAGGCCCGGCGCCTCCCCTCCCGCCGCGCCGCCCGCGAACCGGATCAGAATCGGGCTGAACGAAAAACTGAGGATGCCGCCGGCAAGTATGCCATACACCCAGGCCGACCCGTTTTCGTTGCGCATGGTGGGCGTTCCCCTGTCGCAGGCCTTAGCGAATGCGATCCGCCGAACGCGCCAACGCGCTGTCCGCCCGGATGGCCCGCCGCGCCAGCCAGAAGAAGCCGTACGCGCATACAAGCAGCGCCAGCGGAAGGAGACTGTCGGGCGCGGCGCCGTCCGTACGCGCAAGGGCCGCGGTAAAAAGGCCCATCCACGCCAGCGTGCACAGCTGCGCCGCAAGCACGACCAGATGCTGGCGATCCCGGTTCCCGTACAGGAAAATGGCGACGATCCCCGACAAACCGGCCAGCGCCCCCGCGCCGGATACGAGCGGGGCGTACCCGCCAAACGCAGCGGCCACAGGGGCGGCCCAGAAGAAAAACACGACGGCAAGCGCCAGCGACCCCAAAAAGAGGTATGCCGATTGTTTGCGCTGAATCATGCGGCGTAGTACGCAGGCCGCGAACAGCCTACAACAGCTCGGGTTTGCTGGAATAATTGATGCGCAACGTGCCCGCCTCTCGCAATTCCTGCTGGACGTCGATCACAATGCCCATTTCCGAGGATTCGTCCGCGCGAATGGACACGATGAGTTTCGGTTGCTCAAGCAGCTTGCGGTACATAATGTTGCGGATCGACGGCGTATCGTCGATCAGCACGTCGTCGATCTGCACGGAGGTATCCCCCAACTGGTTGTCGGGCAGTTTGATGGGCCCCAGATACACATAGGACACCAACCGCTTCTGGTCGATCTTGGTCAGGGCTTCGGCGCGCGGCAAGGTAGTGCGCACCTGAATCTCCGTTTCGCGCAAGACGGTCGTCACCATAAAGAAGATGATGAGCATAAAGATGATGTCCGGCATGGACGCCATCGGAATGCTGGGACTCGACTTTGCGCTTTTTTTCTGAAAGTGCGTGGACATAATGACCGCTTGGCTACTTGTCGTGCTGCAAGGAAAAGGCCTGATCGCCGCTTAGCCCGCGTCCGGCTCCGCGATGGAAATCTGCGCCTTGATCTTCTTGCGAATCAGGTTCTCTTCGTCGTTCTCGTCGATGTAGTCCCGATACGTAGCGTAATCGGGATACCCCATGGCGCGCGCCTCGGCGTCCCACATCTCGAAATACGCCATCCAGATCTCGTCGATCACGTCGATATAGATCTCGTACGGCGTTTGCCGGTCCGTTTTGAAGGAAACGACCGCCTGGGCCATCGATTCGGCGTATCGGGGGTCTTCTCCCTCGTTCAGGGTATGCTTCTTGACTTCCTCGCGCACCCTCGGAACCGCCGACGGAATGTCTTCGATCAGCACCCGCCCCTCGGCGTTGACGAGAATCTTGAGCATGTTGCGCTCCTTGACCGGAGGCGGCTCCTGGTTCTCGTCCAGTTTGGGGGGCAAGGTCATGCCAATGCCCGTATCCACGTTGATGGTCGTCGTAACGAGGAAAAAGATGAGCAGAAGGAAGGCGATATCCGCCATGGAAGCGGTGGGTATCTCGCCCCCTTCGCGCTCCTTTTTCTTTTTAAGCAATCCAGCCATGACGCAGTGCGTATTGGTGCTTGAGCATGCCCCGATTCAGCGCGCAGCCCGACGCGGCGGACTGCGGCGAACGAGGATCGTCAGTTGTTGAACAGGCCCCGGATTCCGGATACCAGCAGGCCCGTGGTCGCCAGCGCGAACATAATGACCAGCGTCCAGACGCCCGCAATGGCCCAATCCCCAAGGATCAGGCCAAGGATGAGCAGCAGAATCACAGGAACGAGTATGATCGCGCCGGTAACCAGGTTGATCTTCCCGTTTATGATGCTTTTGACGCCGAACAGCAACATGCCGAGCAAGCCGAGGCCCAGAATAACCGCAGCGATCCAGATAGCGATGGGAACTAAGGTGTCCATAGTCTAAAGAGCGTTTGCGGTTAGTCGGAATCGCCGGAACCTTCCAGCGGGGCAGCCGCTGGCGCCACCGGACGGCCCGCCTGCAACAACACCAGCGAATCGATCAGTTCGATGGAGGCGTCTTCCATTTCCACGACGATGCGGTCGATCTTCGACACTGCGTAGTTATAGAAGAATTGCAGGATGATGGCCACGATAAGGCCAAACGCCGTCGTCAGGAGCGCCACCTTGATGCCGCCCGCCACGAGACTGGGGGAAATATCGCCCGCCGACTCGATGGCGTCGAACGCCTCGATCATGCCGACCACCGTTCCGAGGAACCCAAGCATCGGAGCCAGGCTGATGAACAGGGAGAGCCAGACCAGCCCGCGCTCCAGAAAGCTCATTTCAATGGAGCCATAGGAAACCACAGCCTTTTCCACGGCCTCGATCCCCTCTTCGTGGCGCAAGAGGCCCGCCTGGAAAACGGCGGCGACAGGGCCGCGCGTCTTCGCGCAGATCTCCTCGGCGGCGGAAACGCCCCCGTCGTCAAGCGAATGCTTGATCCCGACGATGAATTTGCGGGTATTGATGTCGGCCCGATTGAGCGTGATAATGCGTTCGAACGCAATAGCAAGCCCAATGATCAAACAGATCAGAACAGGCCACATCCAGTCGCCGCCCTCGTTAAAGCGCTCTACAAGAACGTTGATGAAGCCTCCATTCGCGGAGGCGGCGTCTTGCAAAAGCAATACCATCAAGTTAGGAAGAGTCATGGATTGGTTCCTCCGAAGAACACGGTGTGTCGATTACAAAGTATGTCATGTTGCGAGGGGCGACGCGCAATGCGCCAGGCCCTCCGATATCCGGCGTCTGCGCCTTGCCGCGCGGGACGCGCAGGATGCAAGGCGCGGGCCGGACGTCGCATTTTCCGGCATCCGAAACCGCCGTACCGGTCAAGTATACCCATTGCAAACCGAAGTGTCAACGCGGAAACGCCAAACATTGCAATTTCCTGCACTTTTTTCTTCGGATCCAGGGTAAAAAAGGCGTCGCGACGCTATTTCAGGGACGTTTTCGCGGCCCGACCCCACAACGCCATGGCTTCGTGCAGCGCCGAATCGACTTCGCCGATCGTTCGGTACCACATGCTCCGGTCGTACGTCCGCTGCCCGATGCGGGCCTTCACGCGCGTCATCAGCAACGCCCGGTCGGCTTCGGCCTCCGAGCGGCTGAACCACTGTCCCTCCCGGTCGGGTTCGTCCCCGCGCGCCAGTTCCGGGCTGTCGTCCGGGACCACATGCACGCCCTGCTGGTCGAGAAACGCCAGAAACGCCTCGAATTCGTCCGGGGCGAACGCAAATTGTCCGACGAACTCTTCCCGCCGCGCCAGCCATTCTTCCTGAAAGGCCCCGTTTCGGTCGAGCCACGCCCGCGCGTAGGCGTTGTCCTGCGACTGCCCGATAACCGTTCGGGCAAAAGACGACAGGGAATCCGGATAGACGATCACGTCCGGCAAGACGCCGCCGCCGCCAAATACCGTGCGCCCCCCGGCGGTCGTATATTTCAGCGAGTCGGGCATCGCGTCCTGGATTTCCGACAGGGTCAACGTCCTGTCGCGCCGATAGCGATCCAGTTTCGACGCATAATAGTCGTCCAGTTCGCCCAAGGCGTACGGCGTCTGGATAAGGCGGCCCGACGGCGTGTAAAAGCGCGAAATGGTAATGCGCAGCGCGCTTTCGTCCCGCAAGGGAAACTGCTTCTGCACAAGGCCCTTGCCGAACGTACGCCGCCCCACCACAAGCCCCCGGTCGTGATCCTGCACCGCGCCGGCCACGATTTCGCTGGCCGAGGCGGAATTTTCGTTGACGAGCACGATGAGCGGCCCCTCCTCGAAAAGGCCGCCGTCGCGGGCGTAACTTTTATGGCTGTACTCGCCGTGACGGCCCCGGGCCTCGACGATCATTTGGCCGCCCGACAGAAATTCGTCGGCGATCTGCACCGCCATTTCCATGAAACCGCCCGCGTTGTCGCGCAAATCCAGTATGAGGCGCTGCATGCCTTGCAGCTGCAAGGCGTCCACGCCTTCGGAAAATTCGTCCCATGTCGTGCGCGCAAATCGATTCAGCCGAATATACCCGGTCTCCTCGTCGAGCATGTAGTGCGCGTCCATGGTCCAGAAAGGAATCTTGTCCCGCGTAATCTGGAAATGGAGCAGCTCCGCGTACCCCGGACGCTGCACCGTTACCTTGACCTCGGTGCCCCGGGGCCCCTTCAGCGTCCGCCCGACGTCTTCCGCGGAAAAACCAATGGCCGACGAATCGTCCACGGCCACGATCCGGTCCCCGGAAAGCATGCCCGCGGCTTCGCTGGGCCCGCCCGGCAAGGGATTGAGCACAGCCACCGTATCCCTGTCGTTCGGGCCGGGAATGATCTCGAACGCAATCCCGATTCCGTCGAACGAGGCGTCGAAATCCTCCTGTACGCGCTTCATCGCCTCGGCGTCGATATAGATCGAATGGGGATCGAGCTCGTCCAGCATCCCGTGAATGGCGCTTTCGGTCAACCGCGGCGCGGAAACCTCCTCCACGTACCGCTCATTGATCATGAGATACGCGTCTTCGAGTTTTCTGAGCGACTCCGCCGTCGTATTCCGAAAAACCACGGCGTTCAGCTCGAACCCGAGAACGATGCCCACAACCAGAACGACCGCGCCGAAAAGGTATAGCTTCCGATCCTGTTTTATGCCCGACCCGGGCGTTCTTTCAGTCATTCTCGTAAAAATCCGTACGATTCCCAGGATTGTTCCTGTATTTTCGCAAAAGTAAAACCTGTTGCGCGGAAAAGCGTGAACTGTTCCCCCGCCTCGGCATACTACGCTATCGAAGGCAGCCCCGCGACGCAGGAAAGATACAAGAAGCGGGGACGCAGGATCCCAAAAGTTCGTTCCCGGACGTTTTATGAACACCAATCAGGACATTGCGCGCCTGCTGAAGGAAACCGCCGCGCTCATCGAGATGACGGGCGGCAACGCATTCCGGGCCCGCGCTTTCGCCAAAGCCGCCCGCATGATAGGCGGGATGGAAGAAGAAGCGGCCGCGCTGGCCGAAACGGACTCCCTCGAAACGTTGCCCGGCGTCGGCGCAGGCCTTGCGGGGCAGATACGGGAGATTCTAGAGCGGGGCTCCTTCGAGCTGTACGAAACGTTGCGGGCCGACATTCCGCCCGGCCTGCCCGACCTCTTGCGCGTCAAGGGGCTGGGCGCCCGGAAAGCGCGGCGGCTGTGGAAGGAACTGAACGTCGCTTCCCTGAAGGAACTGGAGGAGGCGGCCCGGAGCGGACGGCTTGCCGACCTGAGCGGGTTCGGTCCCAACATGCAAGCGTCCATCCTCGAAAACATCCGCCTCCTGAAAGAATACGAGGGACGGCTTCGATACGACGAAGCCCTCGAAGAGGCCGTGCAGTGCATGGAGGCCATCCAGTTGATAAACGAGGTACTCGAAGTCCGGCTGGCAGGCGCGCTTCGCCGAAATCTCGACACCGTGGACTGCATCGAACTGGCGGTCGCGGCGCATACCCCCGAAGAAGCGCGGCGCGCGCTGGCCGCGTGGCGCATGCGCGAGGAACGACAGGCGGACGGTACGTACGTGCTGCACGCTGCGCTGGAAGACGGATTCCCCCTGCGCATACATGTCGCGCCGCCCGAGCGATTCGGAACGACGCTATGGAAGGCCACCGGATCGGCGGCGCATGTCGCGGCGGTCGAGGCCCGCGGCCCGCTTCCAGGCGAAGCAGATTCCGAGCAGGCCTTGTACGAGGCCGCAAACCTGCCGTTCGTGGACCCGGCCCTTCGGGAAGATACGGGCGAGATCGAGGCGGCGGCCCAAAACGAACTGCCTGACCTTATATCTTACGAGGATATTCGGGGAACGTTGCACAACCATTCTATCTGGAGCGACGGAAAACATACGCTGCGGCAAATGACCGAGGCCGCGCTCGCCCGCGGCTACGCATATTACGGCGTATGCGATCACAGCCAGTCTCTGGCCATCGCAGGCGGACTCAGCATTGAGGAGGTATACGCGCAACAGGAGGAGATTCGCGCCCTGAACGAGGCGTACGGAGACCGCTTGCGGGTGTTCAGCGGGACGGAATGCGATATTCTTGCGGACGGGTCGCTGGATTATCCGGACGACGTGCTGGCTACGTTCGATCTGGTCGTGGCGGCCATCCATACCCGGTTCGAAATGTCCGAAAAGGAAGCGACCGACCGCCTCGTGCGGGCCATCGAGCACCCGCGCGCGACGATCCTGGCGCATCCGACCGGGCGCTTGCTGCTGAAACGGAAAGGCTATCCCGTCCGGCACGAAAAAGTCATCGACGCCTGCGCGGCGAACGGCGTGGCCCTCGAACTGAACGCCAATCCCTACCGGCTGGATATCGACTGGCGCTGGATACGGTACGCAACCGAGCGGGGCGTTCTCGTCTCCATCAACCCCGACGCGCATGCGATCGGGCAACTGGACTACATGAAAATTGGCGTCCTGGTGGCCCGCAAAGGATGGCTTGCGCCCGAACAATGCCTGAACGCCCGAAGCACGGAGGAATTTTCGTCCTGGCTCGACCAAAAACGATCCCGGCGAAATCCCTGAAATATGCGAAAACGGATCGTCCTCCCGGCGGCTGCGGCCTTGTGCCTCGTCGTCGCTTGCGGAACTGTCTTGTATTTGTCGTACGGCCTGCCTGCCTCGCCGGGACAAGCCGAAATACCCGGACTGGGCGCGCCCGCCCGCCTCGTCGTGTACGAAAACGGCTCGGCGGCCATAGACGCCGCCTCGGCGCGCGACGCCTATGCGGGGCTCGGGTATCTGCATGCGCAGGAGCACGCCTGGGCCATGGCCTTGCGGCAACGAACCGCCCGCGGCGTCCTGTCGCCGTGGCTTGGCGAGGAATTGCTGGCCATAGACCGGTTCGCCAAACGCCTCCGGCTCGCCTCCATGAGCCAGGCCGCCTACGCCGCCCTGTCGCCAGCGCACCGGGACCTGCTGGACGCCTATGTGGAGGGGGTGAACGCCGCGCTCGCCCGGCGGCAAACCGAACGATTGCCGGAATTCCTCCTGCTTGGCGTCGCGCCACAGCCGTGGGAACCCTGGTTTCCCCTGGCGATCGAGCGGTTGCTGGCGTGGCTTTCCGTTACGCTGCCCCCATCGGACGCGGCGTCCGGCGCGGCGCCAAACGCTGCGCCCGCCCTCGACGCGCTGCGGGAAGAGCATCGCCTCTTGCAAGAATGGCTGCACCTGCACGGATTCGACCGCAGCATGGCCTGGGCCATCGCGGACAGCGCGGGAACGCGCCTCGCCCAGCGGCAGGTGTACGGCGCCTCGGCATTGCCTCTGTTTCAGGAAGTAACCATGACCTGGCCCGGCAAAACGGCGATGGGAGCGACCTGGATCGGCGTCCCGTTCATGCCTGCGGGCCGCACTGCCGCCCGCGCCTGGTCGATCTTGCCTGCAAGCGCCGCCTCCCTGCGCGTTGCGGCGGACGATACGACGGCCTTTACGGTCGAATACGAAAAATGGACGGTGGCCGAAGGACAGGAAACGATTGCGCGTTTCCGGCGAGATCGGGGCGCGCTGTTTCTCGGAACCGATTCCCTTTCGGCCAGCGAAGCGAGTCGGATGCCCCATGCGCCTTCGGATACGCTGGACGGGCAAGGCGGCGCGAGCGTCGGCCTGTATCTGACCTGGCCGGGATGGGAGCCGGTGAGCGACGCAGCGGCCTGGTTCGGGTTGCTGTCCGGATCGGATGCGCCGTTTGCCCTCCAGGATGGAGACGGGCTGATAGCGCCCCGGCAGGCGGCGCCGTACGTAACCGGTACGCCCCTCTTCGCGTCCCGGCGCCCCGACGTTTTGGCCGTAGGCAACAATCCCTGGTCTGCGCTGGCGGCCCGGCGCCTCGCCGCGCCCGCAGACAGCGCATCGAACCGCGCGGGCAACCCGGCGGATATGGACGATTTGCGCAGCGCATGGGCCGCAAGCATAACGCCCCGGCTTATCGAAACCCTGTCGGCGACCGGGGAGGACGCCCCCCCTGCGCTTTTCGAGGACGCCCTGACCTACCTGCGAAACTGGGATTACGCCTTCGACGCAGCCAGCATTCCGGCTACGATCGCAGACACATGGGCTACGTTGTATTTCGAACGCACGGGCGCATGGCCGGGGCTGCCGCCGGACAGCGCCGCAGCGAGCCCCGCCCGGGAGGAAACGCGCCGCGTCGAACGACGCGTCATGGAGCAAGCCGTGCACGCGCTCGCCGAACGATTCGGAGCGAACCCGCAAGAGTGGCGCTGGGAAAACGCGCAGCCGCACGCCTATTATTTTCCCGTATGGTCCGCAGGCCATGCTTCCATCGGAAAAACGAGCGCGGCGGCCGGCCGCTACGCGCCGATACGGCTCCCCGGGGCCGGGCATGTAACCACGTTGCAGTACGGCGTATCGCAGTCCGAAGAAGCATTGCCCGCGCCTGCCCGGTGGGAAGCCTGGATTTCCACGTCCGCATGGGAGGTCCTGCGCTACCGCGCCCGGCGGTTTCCGGTCCATCGTCCCTTTGGAAGGTATCTGGTTCCAAAGGGGCTGCCCCCCTCCGCCGTTTTGCGCGCAGAAAGGCCTCGCGAAGAAAACGGGGAGCCGATCCGACACGTAACCACCCTGCTACCCGAATAAAGGATACTAACGCCATGTCCTCCAGCAAACGCATCTATGTCGGCGTCGACGCCGGCGGCTCCAAAACCGAGTTGCTGGCCGCGAAAACGCAGGAAGAAGAACTCCTGAACCTGTTTGGCCCTTGCGGAAACCCCGCCCGCGCGGGATTCGAGGAATCGGCGGACGTGCTTGCCCGGCTGATCCTGCAAGCCGTCGAGCGTTTCGGCGCGGAGCGCATCGCCTCCGTGTGCGCCGGGGTAGCCGGCGCCGGACGCGCGCAAGACCAGCAGCTGCTTTACGAAGGCGTCCGGGAGCGCCTGCCCGCCTCCGCGCGCGCTATTCCGATCCATATGACGCACGACAGCCGCATCGCCCTCGAAGCCGCCTTCGAAGGCGAGAGCGGCGTCATGGTGATCTCCGGCACCGGCACCGTATCGCTGGCCCGCACCCGAACGGACGAATTCCTGCGGGCCGGAGGGTGGGGCTACCTTATCGGAGACGAGGGAAGCGGATACGCCCTGGGCGCGGCCGGGCTGCGCGCCGTGGCGCACGCATTCGACGGCGGCCCGGACACGGCGCTTCGGCCCCTGCTCGCCGCCTCGGGAGCGATAACCTGCCGGGAAGACCTCTTTGAAGTCACGTACAAGACCAGAACGCCCCTGCAAACATTCGCCCGAACCGTGATCGAGGCCGCGGAATCCGGAGACGCCGTGGCGACAGAGATCGTCCGTAAAAATATCGCCCTGCTCGCCGAACAAGTGGGCTGGCTCGTCGCAAGATGCGGGGATATACGCCCCTGCATTACCCTGATGGGCGGACTGTCGAACAACGCGCATTATCGCGCGCGCCTCGAGCGCGCCCTGCTCGAACGCCTGCCCGGATGGGAATGCATGAAGCCGCTGAACCGGCCCGTGGCGGGCGCATGGCGCATGGCGCGGGACGCGGCGGCGGACCCGGCCCAGGCGCCGTAGCGACTCCAGACCGGAGCCGAGCGCGGGCGCCGGAACGCGCTGCTTGAAGAGCCGCTGGCGGCGACGGACGCGGACCCCGACGCGCGGGCGAGATATATTCTCCGGGCCGATCTATTCCTTCGGATACCGAACCCGCTCCACCATATCCCGGACGGAAACCGGAGAATCCGGGGTACATAGCGAAACGACGGTCGTAACGGCGAAATTAAGCAGCATGCCCACGACGCCGACGCCTTGCGCGCCGATGCCGAGGAACTGCTCGATCACCGGCTCCTCCATTCCGGGAATCACGTTTTGCGCCCGCATCAGCGCAATCATTACGAAGGTAAAGACCAGGCCCACGCTCATGCCGGCGATGGCGCCTTCCCGGTTTGCGCGCTTCCAGAAAATACCGAGGACGATAACCGGGAAAAACGACGCGGCGGCCAGGCCGAACGCAAACGCCACCACCTCGGCCACGAACCCCAGCGGATACACCCCGAAGACGCCCGCCACGATCACCGCAAGGAAAATCATGAGCCGGCCTATGAAAAGACGCTGTTTTTCGGACGCTTCGGGACGAATCACCGACCCGTAAATGTCGTGCGCCAGCGCGGAGGAAATCACCAGGAGCAGCCCGGACGCCGTAGACAGCGCCGCCGCCAGCCCGCCCGCCGCCACCAGGGCCACGACGATCGCAGGCAACCGGGCGATTTCGGGCGTCGCCAGCACGATGATGTCCCGGTTGATCGCCTCAAGGAGTTGTTCGGCAGTCTGAATCCCCCCTTCGGGAATGGAGACCAGCCCGGTCGCCGCCCAGTTTTGCATCCAGCTTTCCTCTGCAATGGCCGGGCCCAGTTCCGCGAACTGCTGCAGGATGTGGTATTTGGCGAACATGGCCAAGGCGGGCGCGGTGGTATAGAGTATCCCGATAAAAAGGAGCGCCCAGAACGCCGACCAGCGCGCCGCTTGCACGTTCTTGACCGTGTAGAACCGGACGATGACGTGCGGAAGCCCGGCGGTCCCGGCCATCAGGCAAAGCGTGATGGCGAACACGTTCAACTTCGAAAGCCCGGTGAACGGGTTCGAATAACTCGACAGCCCCAGATCCTGCTGGATGGCGTTCAGTTTTGGGAGAATCTCTTCCATGGCCAACTGGGGCACGGGATTCCCCGTAAGCAAAAGCGCAATGGCGATGGCGGGCGCCATGTAGGCGAAAATAAGCACGCAATACTGCGCCACCTGCGTGTACGTGATCCCTTTCATGCCGCCCAGCACCGCAAAAAACGCCACAACCACCATGCCGATGCCCACGCCCAGTTCGAACGGAATCTCCAGAAAACGCCCAAACGCCACCCCGACGCCCGCCATCTGCCCGGCCACGTACGTAAAGGACACGAAAATGGCGGCAATGGCAGCGACCACCCGCGCCGCATTGGAATAATACCGTACGCCCACAAAGTCCGGCACGGTGTATTGTCCGAACTTGCGCAGGAAAGGCGCCAGAAGCAACGCCAGCAACACATAGCCCCCCGTCCACCCCATCAAATAGACCGCGCCGTCGTAGCCCATGAACGAAATAAGTCCGGCCATGGAAATAAACGACGCCGCGCTCATCCAGTCCGCCGCGGTCGCCGCGCCGTTCGCAATGGCGGGGACGCCCTGTCCGGCTACGTAAAACCCCCTGGTGGATCGGACGCGACTCCGGTACCCTATATATAAATAGAGCGAAAATGTGAGGCCGACCGTAACCCAGGTCCAGGATTGAATATCCATCGCTTATCCCTCCGGGGTCGGCGCCGCGTCGTCTTCGCCGTCGGGTTCGAGGATCGCTTCGCGGTCCGCGCGCCCGCTGAGCAACGCGTACAGGAAGATGAGCAGGATGAATACGTAAATAGACCCCTGCTGCGCCATCCAGAATCCGAACGGCATGTCTCCGAAAGATATTCGGTTGAGCTGCTCCACGAAGAGCACGCTGCACCCCAGGCCGGCCACGGCCCAGGCCACAAGCAACAAACCGGTCCGCCGAAGCTGCCGGCGCCAGTAGGCTTTGGCGACATGCATGGGCATTCGCTATCCTTGCAGCGTCTCGAGATAATCGAGGCCTTGCTCGATGGAAATCAGCGCGTCCTCGTATTCGTACTCAATGATGTACTCTTCCACGCCGTTCGCTTCGGCTGCCTGGACGATGCCCGGAAGGTCGATCATCCCCTGGCCCAGGGGCACATTCGTATCGAGCGGCGCCTGTCCGCTCAAATCGCCGAGTTCGGTGCCTTCCCGCATGTCTTTCATATGATACAGCGGAAAACGCCCCGGATATTTTTCAATCAGCGCCACCGGATCGAACCCGGGCCACTGGACCCAGAACACGTCCATTTCCACATCCACCACGCCCGGCTCGGTGCGCTCCAGGAATCGGTCGAAAAGCGTGCCGCCTTCCTCCGCCGGGCGAAATTCGTAGCCGTGGCAATGGTACGCAAAACGCAAGCCTTCCGACCGAAGCGCCTCGCCCGCCGCCGTAAAATCGGCGATGGCCTGATCGATATGGTCTACGCTGAACTCGCCCTCGTGCGGAATCCACGCCACCGCCACCCAGGGAGAACCCAGCGCATGCGCTTCCTCGGCCACCGAGCCGATATCGTTGGCCACCCGCTCGTAGGGGGCGTGCATGCTCCCCACGGTAAGGCCCGTATCGTCCAGCAAGGCCCGGTAATCCGCGACGGACATATCGTGCAAACTATAGGTCTCTACCCGGTCGAACCCCGCCTCGCGCACGGCCCGCAACGTACCGGGAACGTCTGCGCCGAGTTCGTGGCGCACGCTATACAACTGTACGCCAATGGGGGTGGCGGGCGCGGCGGGCGCCGCCATGTCGGCTTCGGAAGCCGACGCGGGGCCTTCTCCCTGTGCGCCGCAACCGGCGAGGGGAAGTACAGCCGGCGCAGCCATCATGGAACCCATGCGGGCGAGGAATTTTCTTCGGGAAGTCATGGCGAAATGGGTGGATGGTTAAGGGGTGCTATACGTCGCAAAGCGCGACGGCTTCGCGCAAACTGACGAGCGGCGTCCGGGAGGGGATGAATTCCTGGCCGACATAGCCGTCGTATCCCGTCTCGCGAATCGCGCGCATGATGGCCGGATAGTTCAATTCCTGGGTTTCGTCGATCTCGTTTCGCCCGGGATTGCCTCCGGTATGGTAATGTCCGATGTATTCGTGGTGCTCGCGGATGGTGCGAATGACGTCCCCCTCCATGATCTGCATGTGATAAATATCGTACAGCAGCTTGAAGCGTTCGGAGCCGACGCGCTTCACAAGTTCGACGCCCCACTCCGTTCTGTCGCACATGTAATCCGGGTGATCCACTCTGCTGTTGAGCAATTCCATGCAGAGGGTGACGCCGTGCCGCTCCGCGTCCCCCACGATCTGGCGAATGCCCTGAACGCAATGCTCCAGCCCCGTTTCGTCGTCCATCCCCCGGCGGTTCCCCGAAAAACAGATGATACCCGGAAAACCGGCGGCGGCCACCCGGGGAATCAGCTCCTTGAATTCGGATATGAATTTTTCGTGAAATTCCGTACGGTTGAACCCGTCGGGAATCGAGGAGGGACCGAACGCCATCGCGCAGGTGAGTCCGTAGTCCTTGACGACGTCGAATTCCTCCGGGTTCAGTAATTCCACGGAGTGCATGCCGATGGCCCGCGCGCCTGCGCACAATTCCTCCAGCGTAAGGCCGGAATAGCACCATCGGCAAACCGAATGTTTGAGGCCCGCGCGGGCAGGGCGGGGCGCGGCGCCCGCAGCTTCGAGCGCGGCGGGCGCGCCCAGCGCAGCGCCTGCGGCGACCGCGGCGCTCTTTCCTATAAATGTTCTTCGCTTCATGCGTTTATGCCTTTACCTGTTTTGGCGGCTTGCGACCAGGTCCTCGACCACGCCCGGATCGGCAAGCGTGGACGTATCCCCGAGGTCCTGATATTCGTTGGCTGCTATTTTACGAAGAATTCGGCGCATAATCTTGCCGGAGCGCGTTTTTGGCAACGCAGGCGCGAACTGAATGCAGTCGGGCCGGGCGATCGGGCCGATTTGCCGGCGCACATGCTGCACGAGTTCGGCGCGCAAGTCCTCGCCGGCCGCAACCCCTGCGACAAGCGTTACGAATCCGTAAACGCCTTGCCCCTTGATCTCGTGCGGAAATCCCACGACGGCGGCTTCCGCCACCTCGCCGTGCGACACCAGCGCGCTCTCGATCTCCGCCGTCCCCATCCGATGTCCCGATACGTTGAGCACATCGTCCACGCGCCCCGTAATCCAGTAATAGCCGTCCTCGTCGCGGCGACATCCGTCTCCCGTAAAATATTTCCCCTCGAACCGACTGAAATACGTCTGGACGAATCGGTCGTGATTCCGATACACCGTGCGCATCTGGCCCGGCCACGAACCCGCGATGGCCAGCAAACCGGCCCCCGGACCTTCCAGTACGGCGCCCTCCGGATCCAATAATTCGGGACGGACCCCGAAAAAAGGAAGCGTGGCCGAACCGGGTTTCTGATCGATGGCCCCCGGCAACGGGGCAATCATGATCCCGCCGGTCTCGGTTTGCCACCAGGTATCGACCACGGGACACCGCCCCGCCCCCACGACGTCGCGATACCATTTCCATGCTTCCGGGTTAATGGGTTCGCCTACGGTGCCAAGCACCCGAAGCGAACGCCGGTCCGTGCGCGTAACGTATTCGTCGCCTTCCCGCATGAGCGCGCGAATGGCGGTCGGGGCCGTGTAGAAAATGGTGACCCCATGCCGATCCGCCACGTCCCAGAATCGCGACGGGCTGGGCCAGGTGGGCGTACCCTCGAAGAAAACCTGGGTGACGGCGTTCAGCAGCGGACCGTACGCCATGTAGGTATGTCCCGTAATCCACCCCACGTCCGCCGTGCACCAGAATATATCGTCCTCATGGCAGTCGAATACGTACTGGTGCGTAAGGGAGGCATACGTCAGGTAGCCTCCGGTGGTGTGCAAAACGCCTTTCGGCTTGCCAGTCGAACCCGACGTATACAAAATGAACAGCGGATCTTCCGCATCCATTTCTTCCGGGTCGCACCGGGCGTCCACCTGCTTGCGCGCCTCCCGATACCAATGGTCGCGTCCTTCCGCCATGGGCACGTCCGAACCGGTTCGCTCCACCACGACGACGGAGGCCACGTCCGGGCACCGCTCCAGCGCCTTGTCGGCATTTTGCTTGAGCGGTACGCGCTTGCCGCCGCGCACCCCTTCGTCGGCGGTAACAAGGACTTTCGAATCGCAATCGAGGATGCGGTCCGCAAGGGAATCCGGGGAAAATCCCGCAAACACCACGGAATGCACCGCGCCGATCCGGGCGCAAGCCAGCATCGCATAGGCCGCCTCCGGGATCATGGGCAGATAGATCGTCACGCGGTCGCCCTTGCGCACCCCGACGCGCTTCAGCACGTTGGCGAATATGCACACCTCATGGTGCAATTCGCGCCAGGAAATAGCCCGAGGGGCGGCGTTCGGATCGTCCGGCTCGAAAAGAAGCGCCGCGCGGTCTCCATGTTCGGCCAAATGCCGGTCCACGCAATTGTAGCAGGCGTTCAGCGTACCGCCCTCGTACCACCGAATGTACAGGTCGTCGCTTGCCCAGGATACGTTCCGAACGGTATGGAAGGGACGAAACCAGTCGATGCGCGCAGCCTGCTCCTTCCAGAATCCTTCGGGGTCGGCTATGGATCGGCGATACAGTGCGTCGTATTGCTCGCGAGACGAAATCCATGCTCTTTTCCTGAAATCGGCGGACGGCGGATATACGTCGGCCTGGCCGGAATAGGCAGCGCTTACTTGATCGCTCATTATAAATCGTTCGTCCGGTTGGTTGGGCAAAACGATGTAAGGTACTAAAATATGAAGGATTCGACAACGGGAGCCGGGCGCGATCAATCTGCAAGGGCGAATAACGGGGACGGGGGGCCTTTCTTGGCAACGGGGCCTGGAGCGCGCCTTTCTTGACAACGGGGCCTGGAGTGCGCCTTTTAACCAAAAAAAGGGCCCCGAATAAAAAAGCAAACCCAAAGTCTGTCGCGCCCTTATTTATTCGTGAAAATGCGCACAACAGGCCCCCGTGTAAAGAAAGGCGCGCACCAAGCCCCGGTGCCAAGAAAGGCCC
>JAJECT010000030.1 GCA_022821845.1 Rhodothermales bacterium
TGGCCTACCGGCTCTACGCGCTGTGCGAACACAAGAAGCGCCCGGCGGAAGCCCTCTCCTACAACGCCCTTGTGCAAAGCTGGCCGGAAATCGCCCGCCTCGCCCGCCAGGACCCCGCCGCAGAGCAAGGCGGCCTGTTCGGGGAAGGTTGAGCCGGAAGGCAAACGTAACGGGATGCACTTGCCCGGCTTTTATTCGCTGCGCGACGCGCAAGAAGCCCCCGGCTCATGCGCCCCGCCTTGCGTGCTCGTCGTCAGATTCGAGAGCATATTTGGGCATAGCTCGGAACCCCGGGGGCAGAATTTCATTGACTTGACCACGGCGTATTGCCGATGCGGCGCGATGCCCGCCATGCGCCCCAAGCCCGAAACTGCATTGTACCGATGTTGCTCGCTGCGCAAGTTATTGACATGCACTTGTCCGGCATTGTCGAGAAGCGCTCCGATGCTTTGAGCAATGCGCTTGGGTCCGGCGCGGACGAGCAGAGGAAACGCTCGATAGCGTTCCTCTTCCTTGTCGCAAAAACAGCGTTTGACCTCACGGATGACGAGACGCTCGACGGCATTGTGGACGGAGGGGACGATTTTGGGGTCGATGCGTTGTATTTCGAATCGCCCGACGACGGCGAGCTGCACATTACGCTGATACAGGGGAAGTACAAAAAGAATCTTGACGGGAACTCGGCGTTTCCCGAGAACGGTATCGCCGGTATGATTGGCGCGATCAGAACGCTTTTCGACCCGGCCAAACCGGTGAGTCTAAATCGCCGACTGGAGCAGCGAATTGAGGACATACGTTCCTTCGTCAAGGAGGGCGCGATTCCTCGCGTCACTGCGGTCGCTGTAAACAATGGCATACGGTGGACTGAGCAAGCGCAACGACGGATCGACAATGCAGGCAAGGATTTTGGAGGACAGGTCGAGTGGCGTTATATCGGACCTGAAGAACTCCTTGCCTTGTTGCAGATTCGAAAGCCCATCAGCGCAGAATTGCAATTCAACGGCCAGGCGCTTGTCGAAACATTCGACTTCCGCCGCGTACTGGTCGGGCGAATATCCGTCGCCGAGCTTGCACGGCTTACCAATGCGTACGACAATGCGTTATTTGAGCGGAATATTCGCCGTTACCTGGGTTTGCAGGGCAATCGCGTGAACGAGGCGGTCGCCGCCACGCTTCGCGAACCCGGGGATCGTTCGAATTTTTATTTTTACAACAATGGCGTTACCATCACCTGTTCGCAGTTTCGCTACAATGCGCTGCAAAGAGATAACTGGCAGGTGCAGATCAATGGCCTGCAAATCGTCAACGGCGGACAAACGGCGCGCACCGTTCAGCAAATAGAACGAGAGATTGGCCCAGAGATTGCCGAGGCGGAGGTTCTTGTCCGCATATACGAGCTTCCTCAAGACGATAACGAACTCGTTGGGGCGATTACGTTTGCTACGAATAGTCAAAATCCGGTCGACCTGAGGGACTTGAAAGCCAACGATCCTCGCCAGAAGAACCTCGGTACGTCCATTGTTGCATTGGGATACAAGTACCGCGCCAAGCGCGAGGATCGTTCGGTATCGTCTGACGAATTTACAAGCGCGGTGGTTGCCGAAGCCGTCCTGGCAATTTGGCGCCGCCGTCCCCATCAGGCAAGATTCAGTGGCCGGAAGCACTTCGGAGCGTTATATAGCAGGATTTTTTCCGAAGACCTGAATGGCGCCCAGGCGATCATTGCCGCGCTGCTGCTGAGGCATACGGAAAACCGACGAAAAAGGCCGCCGCACGATACGCCGGATTTTCTTGCTTACGGTTCCAGGTTCGTCGCTATGCTTATGGGGAAATATCTTCTGGAGGATATGGATATTGGGCTTGAAAAACTTACCCATCGCAATTTTGAGCGGGCCCGCGAACTGGTTGAGCGCCACGCAGAGGAGTATGCGAACCGCTCCGAGGCGCAGATCGAAGAGGCGCTGGATACCTTGTTCAACGGTCGAGCGCGTACGCTGCAACGCCTGTCCGCAACCTTCCGCCGCGCCGATCTTATAGAGTTGCTTCTGTAGGGTTGGTTTTTCGTCCGCCAATCGGCCACCTTAATAATTAAGGCATCAAAAATTACGACTTAAAAAATTAAAGCATCCCGTTTTTTGCCTTTCTTTCCTCCAGTTGTATCCCGCCCCCAGTATCTGCATCCCTGCACCGCGGCGCGAAAAATCTTCCTGTGCTGCCTTTTTTAGTCAGACAGCCTTAATAATTTAGGCGCGAAATTTTCGACTTAAAAAAATAAGGCGCCCTCTCGCCGGTCCGCGCAGCGCTTCAACATTTTCTTCCCCCCCGCGCCTGTATCCCGCCTCCTGCGCCATATCTCGATTTCACATCTGCATTCCCCCAGGCGCCGCGGCTCCGGCGCCCCCGGCAATACTCTCTTCCATCCCCCCCCGAACCCTTTCCCCCCGCAAAGAGTATGTACCCGCCTTGACTGATATTTCCTTCACCGAGAGCAGAACATGGCCGGATACCCCTTCGCCGAAATAGAGCGGCAATGGCGGCGGTACTGGGAAGAACAGAAGACCTTTCGCACGCCCGACGAGCCGGACCCGAGCAAGGAGAAATTCTACATTCTGGACATGTTTCCGTATCCGAGCGGAACGGGCCTGCACGTAGGGCACCCCGAAGGCTATACGGCCACGGACATCCTGGCGCGCTACAAGCGTATGAAGGGCTTCAACGTGCTGCATGCGATAGGCTGGGACGCTTTTGGCCTGCCCGCCGAGCAGTACGCGGTCAAGACGAACACCCACCCGCGCGTCACCACGGAAGCGAACATTGCGCGCTTCCGCGAGCAACTCAAGATGCTCGGCTTCTCGTACGACTGGGACCGGGAGATAGACACGACGTCCCCGGACTATTTCCGCTGGACCCAGTGGATATTCCTCAAACTGTACGAAAAGGGCCTGGCTTTCCAAAGCGAGGCGCCTGTCTGGTGGTGCCCCGAACTGGGCACGACGCTGGCCAACGAAGAAGTGGTGGACGGAAAATCCGAAGTGGGGGGCTACGATTGCGTGCGCAAGCCGCTTCGGCAATGGATGCTGCGCATTACCGAGTACGCGGAGCGGTTGCTCGAAGGACTGGACGACCTCGACTGGCCCGAAAGCACCAAGGAAATGCAGCGCAACTGGATCGGGAAGTCCGTCGGGGCCGAGGTGGCGTTCCCCGTATGCGGCCTGCCCCACGAAACGATTCGCGTATTCACGACGCGCCCGGATACGCTGTTCGGGGCTACGTATATGGTGCTGGCGCCGGAGCACCCCCTTGCCACGAAAATAACCACGCCCGACCGCCTGGAAGCGGTAGCAGCCTATGTCGCCGCGGCGGCGCAAAAGAGCGATCTGGAGCGCACCGAACTGCAACGCGACAAAACCGGCGTGTTTACCGGCGGATTCGCCCTCAATCCGGTGAACGGCGAGCGCATTCCCGTCTGGATCGCGGAGTATGTGCTGATTTCCTACGGGACGGGGGCCATCATGGCCGTGCCTGCCCACGACGAGCGCGACCATGCGTTCGCCAAAACCTTCGACCTGCCGATCCGGGAAGTGGTTTCGGGCGGGGACGTCGCCCGCGAGGCGTATACGGGGGACGGCCTGCTTGTCAATTCTTCCAGCGCGGACCGGGCCATTCCCGGCGTCGCCGAACGCGGCGTTTCCATCGATGGACTGGACACGGAGGCCGCCCGCCAGAAAATGATCGCCTGGCTCGAATCGAACGCATGCGGACAGGCCAAGGTGAATTACAAACTGCGGGACTGGCTATTCAGCCGGCAGCGCTACTGGGGCGAGCCGTTCCCGCTGATTTTCGTGAACGGGGCGCCGAAACCCCTCCCGGAGGACGCGCTTCCCGTGACCCTGCCCGACCTTGCGGATTTCCAGTCTTCCGGCCAGGTGGAAGGCCCCCTGGCGGCGGCCGCCGAATGGGTCCAGACGGTAGATCCTGAAACCGGCGCGCCCGCCCGCCGGGAAACGAACACCATGCCCCAATGGGCCGGATCCTGCTGGTATTTTCTCCGGTTCATCGATCCGCGCAACGACCGCCTCCTGGTCGATCCCGAAAAGGAGCGGTACTGGATGCCGGTCGATCTCTACATAGGCGGCGCGGAGCACGCCGTGCTGCACCTGCTGTATGCGCGGTTCTGGCACAAGGTGCTTTACGACGCGGGCGTCGTGAGCACGCCCGAACCGTTCCGCCGGCTCATTCATCAGGGTATGATCCTCGGGGAAATGGAGTATTCCGCGAACGGAGAGCGCATACCGGAGGCGGACGTGCGGAAACAGGGCGACGGGTTCGTGCTGAAGCGCGATGCGTCGGTTCCGGTCGAGGCCCATGCGTACAAGATGAGCAAGAGCCGGGGCAATGTGATCAACCCGGAAGACGTGGTGGAGCAATACGGCGCGGATTCGCTCCGGCTGTACGAAATGTTCATGGGGCCGCTGGAGCAGGTGAAGCCCTGGAGCATGCGCGGGGTGGAAGGGGTGCATCGTTTTCTGAATCGGGCGTGGCGCCTCTTCATTGACGAAGAGACGGGCGCGTTGCATGAGCGCGTGAACGGGGCCGCCGCGTCGAAGGAGCAATTGCGCGCGTTGCACAGGACGATAGCGAAAGTCGCCGACGATATCGAGCGGCTGCATTTCAATACGGCCATCGCCGCCATGATGGAGTTTGTGAATGCCGCCAACAAATGGGACGCCATGCCGCGTGACATAGCCCGCGCGTTCGCGCTGCTTCTGAGTCCGTTCGCTCCGCATATCGGCGAGGAACTCTGGCGCAGGCTGGGCGGGGAGCGTACGCTGGCCTACGAACCCTGGCCGGAGGTCGCAGCCGAGTATTTACAGGAAGATTCCGTCGCGATCGCGGTGCAAGTGAATGGCCGGATGCGCGCTACGATCACGATCCCGCAGGATGCGAAGAAAGAGGCGGCGCTCCAGGCGGCGCGCAGGGAGAAGAATGTAGCGAAGCATATCGGGGAGCGCGCCGTGAAGCGGGAAATATACGTGCCCGGACGGATCGTGAACTTTGTCGTGTAAAGAAATACGCTGATCAAAACCACTTTTATGGCTGTTTCTTCGGCTTCCATACCGCCTCCGCTGGACGTGCTTGCCTTTGGCGCGCATCCCGACGACGTGGAATTGTGCGCGGGCGGGACCATCTGCTCGCTTGCGAAACAGGGCTACCGCGTGGGCGTGGCGGACCTCACCCGGGGCGAACTCGGCACCCGGGGTACGCCCGCCCTGCGCGCCGAAGAAGCGGCCCGCGCCGCGAAAGTCATGGGATTGACCGTCCGCGAAAACATGGGGCTTCCCGACGGAAATATCGCCAATACGCCCGACAACCGCCTCCCCGTCCTTCGCGCGTTGCGGACCTGGCGTCCGCATATCGCGCTCGTCGGGGGACCCGAATGCCGCCATCCCGACCATGGGGCGGGCGCCCGCCTGTGCGCCGACGCCTGTTTTTACGCAGGGTTGCAGGGAATTCCGACGGAGGACGCGGCGGGCGCCCCCCAACGCCCCTGGCGTCCGCAGCATGTGCTGCATTACATGCACCTGGTCGAGTTCGACCCTACGTTCGTGGTGGATGTAACGGATGTGTGGGAACAGCGGCTCGAAGCGCTCCGGGCGTTTCGGTCGCAGTTTTACAATCCGCGCTACGAAGCGAAGCCCGGCGAGCCCGAAACGTTCGTATCGGACAAGGGATTTCTGGAATGGATCGAAGCGCGGGCCCGGACGTTCGGCCACCGAATCGGCGTGCGGTACGGCGAACCATTCCTGTATCGCCAGGGTCCGGTGGGCGTTCGCGACCTTGCGCGCGCGCTGGAACACAAGAAACGATTTCGATAGCGAACCCGCTGGATGCGTCTGTATCCCGACGGGTCGAGCAAGAGGGCCCGGCGCCGCCCCGGAATGTCTCCGTATAACTTTGCATTGACTGACAACCCGTTCCGGCAGTATATTATCCCTTTCCGGCAAGCGCGCCGGAACGCCCCGCATATCCGTTTTCACCCTGTTTTTCATGCCTGACACCAGCGACTTTCGCAACGGCCTGACGCTCGTCCGCAACGGCGATTTATGGACGATCGTGGAGTTTTTGCACGTAAAGCCCGGCAAGGGCGGCGCCTTCGTGCGCTCCAAACTGAAGCAGGTGCGTTCGGGCAAGATCGTGGAGCATACGTTTCGGGCGGGCGAGAAGGTGGAAACGGCGCGCATCGAGCGTCGCCCGCACCAGTTTCTGTACGAGGACGACCTGGGCCTGCACATGATGAATACGCAGACCTACGAGCAGTTTTCGCTTCCCGCGGATCGCGTCGAGGGCCGGGAGTTCATTATAGAGGGGACCACGGTCGATATTCTTTTTCATGCCGAAGCCGAAGAGCCGCTCAATGTCGAATTGCCCGGCAAGGTCGATCTTGTCGTGGTCGATACGGACCCGGGGGTGCGCGGCGACACGGCCACCGGCGGCGCCAAGCCGGCCATCATGGAGAGCGGCGCCGTGGTGATGGTCCCGCTTTTTATCGACGAGGGCGACGTGGTGACCGTCAATACGCAGACCGGCGAATACGTAACGCGCGCAGCGACGGCGAACAAGAACTGACCAATTTTGTCCAACCGTATTTCCAGTCGCTTGCTTTCTGAATCCAGTCCTTGCTTCCGCACTGCATATGGATCTCTCCCTGCTTGAAAAATTGCTCAAGATCGTCAAGGACAGCGGCGTCGCCGAGGTCGAGATTACGGAAGACGATCTCAAAGTGGTTGTCCGCATGCAGCCGCCGTCCGCAGAGGCGCCGTCCGTCGTGGCCTGGCCGCCGTACCCCGCGCCGCCATCGGCTCCGTATGCGCCGCCCCCCGCGCCCGCGGACGGTTCGCAGGCGCCGCCCGCCGCTTCCGGCCCGGCTCCCGCGGCAGCGGACGAAAGCGCGCCGGAACCTGCCCGCGCCACGGTCAAGGCCCCGCTGGTAGGCACGTTTTACCGCGCTTCGGCGCCCGGCGAAGCCCCGTTCGTGAATGTGGGCGACGTCGTGCGCAAGGGGGATACGCTGTGCATCATCGAGGCGATGAAGCTCATGAACGAAATAGAGAGCGAGGCGGACGGCACGGTAGCCGAGATTCTGGTGGAGGACGCGCTGCCCGTCGAGTTCGATCAGCCGCTCTTTTTGATAGAAACCTGACCGCCCCGGCAGTCGATTCCGCTCGTCTCGTGATCAGGAAGGTGCTCATCGCCAACCGCGGAGAAATCGCGCTCCGCATCATTCGAACCTGCCATGAAATGGGGCTTCGAACCGTCGCCGCGTATTCCACGGCGGACCGGGATTCGTTGCATGTACGGTTCGCGGACGAGGCCGTGTGCATTGGTCCTCCGCTTTCGCGGGAAAGCTATCTGCGTCCCGACCGGATTATCGCCGCGCTGGAAGTAACGGGGGCGGACGCCGTCCACCCGGGATATGGGTTCCTTTCCGAAAACGCCGATTTCAGCGCCATTTGCGAAGATCACGAGGTGATTTTCATTGGCCCCCGGGCGAAAACCATCGCCATGATGGGGGACAAGAGCGTGGCCAAGGAAACCATGCGGAAGGCGGGCGTGCCCGTGGTGCCCGGTTCCGACGGGGCCGTGCCCAACGTTAAGGCCGGCAAGGCGGTCGCCGACGACATCGGGTATCCGGTTATGGTCAAGGCGTCCGCGGGCGGCGGCGGACGCGGCATGCGCATCGTTCGGGAGGCCGGCGAATTTGCCCGCCAGTTTTCGGCGGCGGCAGGGGAGGCCGAGGCCGCTTTCGGCAGCGGCGACTTGTATATCGAAAAATATGTCGATCGTCCGCGCCACGTTGAAATTCAGGTGTTCGGCGACGGCAAGGGGCGGGTCGTGCATTTTGGCGAACGCGAATGCACCATCCAGCGCAGGCACCAGAAACTGCTTGAAGAATCGCCGTCGCCCGTGGTGGACGCGGCGCTCAGGGCCCGCATGGGCGCGGCGGCCGTGCGCGGGGCGGAGGCCGTGGAGTACGCGGGCGCCGGAACCATGGAGTTTCTTGTAGACGCCGCCGGCGATTTTTATTTCATGGAGATGAATACGCGCATTCAGGTGGAACATCCGGTGACGGAAGAAGTGACCGGCGCGGACCTGATCGAACTTCAGCTGCGCATCGCCATGGGGGAGGAACTGCCGGAAGAAGACGTGGCCATGACGGGGCACGCCATAGAGTGCCGGATCAACGCGGAGGATCCGTTCAACGATTTTCGCCCCTCGCCGGGCGTCGTTACGGCATTTCATACGCCGGGCGGGCAAGGCGTTCGCGTGGATACGCATGCGTACGCCGGGTACGCCATTCCGCCGTATTACGATTCCATGATCGCCAAACTCATTGTGTACGCCCGCACCCGCCCGCTTGCCATTCGGAAGATGCGGCGCGCGCTCAGCGAATTCGTGATCGAGGGCGTGCATACGACCATCCCGTTCCATCGCCGCCTGATAGAAGACCCTGCGTTCCAGGCAGGCGAATTTACGACGGCGTTTCTCGACACATTCGATTTGACCCCCGAAAAAACGGACGCATGACGTTTTTCCTGCATCAGAACCACGATTTTCATGAAATACCCTGACGATCTTTTGTACACGAAAGACCACGAGTGGATACGCATCGAGGAAGGCGGCGCGTCGGCGACGGTAGGCGTTACGGACTTTGCGCAAGAAGAGCTCGGGGACGTCGTGTTCGTCGAATTGCAGCCGCCCGGCTCGGAGATTGCCCGGGACGAACCGTTCGGGGCCGTCGAGGCGGTCAAAACGGTGTCCGATCTGTATATGCCCCTGTCGGGCAGCATCCAGGAAGTCAACGAGGCGCTGGAGGCGCACCCCGAGCATGTGAACGTCGATCCGTACGGAGAAGGCTGGATGATTCGCATTGCGCTTGCCGACGCCGCAGAGGCGGACGACCTGCTTTCCGCAGAAGATTACGAACGCATGACCGGGTAGGCCCGCGCGAGATGCACGAACGCATCGTCATTCTGGATTTCGGAAGTCAGTACACGCAGCTTATTGCGCGGCGCGTCCGCGAGGCGGGCGTGTATTCCGAAATACACCCCTGCACCCGGTCTTCGGAAGCAATCCGGGCGATGAATCCGAAGGGAATCATTCTTTCGGGAGGGCCTTGCTCCGTTTTCGACCCGGGCGCGCCGCAGCTGGACCCCGCGTTGCTCGCCATGAAGCGCAGCGACGGCTCGCCGACGCCCGTGCTGGGCATTTGCTACGGGCTCCAGGCGATGGCCCGTCTCGAAGGAGGGGACGTGGCGTCTGCCGACCGCCGCGAATTCGGTCGCGCCCGGCTCCATATCGACGACGCGTCGGGGCTTTTTCAGGGCGTGCCCGACGGCTCCATCGTCTGGATGAGTCACGGCGACCATCTCACCCGCCTGGCGCCGCAGTATCGGATTCTTGCGCATACCGACAACGCGCCCATTGCGGCGGTGGCGTCGGAGCGGGCGCCGCATTACGGCGTGCAATTTCATCCCGAAGTGGCGCATACCGACGCCGGACGCCTGCTCATCGAAAATTTTGCGATGGGCATATGCGGATGCCGGGGGGACTGGACGCCCGCCTCCTTCGTGGACGAGAAAAAACAGGAAATCCGGGAGGCGGTGGGCGACGCCCGCGTTATCCTCGGCCTGTCGGGCGGCGTGGATTCGTCCGTGGCCGCCGTGTTGTTGCGCGAAGCCATCGGCGAGCGCCTCATCTGCATTTACGTGAACAACGGGGTCCTTCGGAAAGGGGAATGGGAGGAGGTGCAAGCGATGTTTCGGGATCATTTCCACATGCGCCTGAAGGCCGTGGACGCCGCGGACCTGTTTCTGGATCGTCTGGCGGGCGTCTCCGACCCGGAAACGAAGCGCAAGATCATAGGCAACGCGTTCGTGGAAGTGTTCGACGCCGCCGCCCGCGACATTGCGGAGGAGGCCGGCGAGCGCCCCGCCTTTCTGGCCCAGGGAACCCTCTACCCGGACGTGATCGAAAGCGTTTCGTTCAAGGGGCCCTCGGCCACGATCAAAACCCACCACAATGTAGGCGGGCTGCCCGAAAAACTCGACTTCGAGGTGATTGAGCCGTTTCGGGAGCTTTTCAAGGACGAAGTGCGCGAAATAGGCCGTCTGCTGGGTCTGCCGGAACTGGTCGTGGGGCGGCATCCGTTTCCCGGTCCCGGGCTGGCCGTGCGCATTCTGGGTCCGGTTACGCGGGAGGCGATCGCCATCCTGCGCGAAGCGGACGCCATCTTCATCGAGGAACTTCGGCGGAGTGGCTTGTACGATACGGTATGGCAGGCGTTCGCCGTGTTGCTGCCCGTGCGGACGGTGGGCGTGATGGGCGACGAACGCACCTACGAAAACGTATGCGCGCTGCGGGCGGTTACCAGCGTGGACGGCATGACGGCGGACTGGGCGCGCCTTCCGGGCGATTTTCTGGCCCATGTATCCAACCGCATCGTGAACGAAATCCGGGGCGTCAACCGGGCCGTATACGACATCAGCTCCAAACCTCCGGCCACGATCGAATGGGAATAACGAGACGATTTGCGATGCGGAGCCTTGTTTGCGCGGCGCTTTGGGGCGCGGCGTGGTGCGCTTGCGCCGCCCGCGCGCCTGCCGTTGCGCATGTTCAGGAGGCTGCGCCGGTTCCCGAGGAAGCGGAGCGGACGTTCGAGGACGCCCTTGAGGCGTTCGGGGACGGAGCGTATGCCCTGGCGGCCCGGCTGTTCGAACGGGTTCGCACGGCGTACGAACGCCACGACCGCACCACGGCGGCCCTCCTCATGGAGGCCAAGGCCCTGTATCGGGACGGGCGTTTCGAGGCGGCTGCGGAGCGGGCGCGCTTGCTTGCCGCGGAATTCCCGGAGAGTCGGTATGTCGAAGCCGCCGGCCAGCTGCGGGAAAGGGCCGAAGAGGGGCTTGCGCGCAACGTGGCGTTGCCGCGCAACCTCGGCGTCCTGTTGCCGCTCGACGGCGACCATGCCCCGCTTGCCCAGGCGCTTTTCACCGGGGTCCGCATGGCCGTGGACGAACATAACGCGCAGCACCCGGACCGGCCCGTGCGCATGGTTTTCCGAAACACGGGGGCCGATTCGGCGCGCGCCGCCGAAGCCGCGGAGGAACTGGCGGCCCTGGGCGCGCAAGCCATGATCGGACCGATCTATAGCGGGGAGGCGGCCGCCGCCGCCGAAGCGGCCGAGCAGGCAAAGGTGGCGTTGATGGCGCCGCTGGCCACCGACGAGGGCGTGTCGGGCGGCAAGCGCTACGTTTTTCAGGCGAATCCCACCATTGTGATGCGCGGGCGGCTTATGGCCCGCTTCGCCGCGAGAAGCCTTCGGCTGAACGAATTCGGCGTCATTGGCGAGCGGGACCGCGACCGGATCAGCGAACGCATGGCGCAGGGCTTCCTGGAGGAGGCGGCGCGGGAAGGGCAAACCATGCAGTACGATACGCTGCTGGTTTCGCAAACAGCCTGGAGCCGGTTGTCCGAAACGCTGTCGCGAAGCGCGATCCTTGGCGCAAGCGCCGTGTATTTGCCCATCGCGTCGGGGGAGAGCGTGGCCCGCATCCACGCCGCCATAACCAGTTTCGACCGCATGCGCCTCGCCGACGAGATTCGTATTCTAGGCAACGGGGCCTGGCGGTCTGTCCCGGATCCGGCGCGGGCTTCCCGGTACGCCGCGACCTACGCCGACGATTTTCACGTCGAGGCGGAGGACTCGGCGGTGCAGGCCTTTAGGGAACGGTACCGCGAACTGGCGGGCGCCGAGCCGGAAGGCCGCCTTGCGATCGTCGGGTACGATACGGCCCGTTTTCTGATTCCGCTTCTCGTGGAAGAGTCCGCCGCGCCGCTTGCGGACCGCATCCGGGGGGCGCCGCTGCGGGAAGGGCTGGGCACCCGCATCCATTTCGACGGGGGCAACGTGAATGCAGCCATGTTCTGGTTCCGGTATCAGGACGGCGAAGCGCGGCGGTTGCGGTAGGAAAGCCGGATAAAGCCGACCCCGCGCGCGCAGCGCAGGAACAGCAGGGCCGCCGACAGGTACATACTTTCCTCTTGTCTTTCCCGCCGCGCTGTTGCGCGTCGTTGTTTTCTCGCCTTTTTCGGGTTTCGGATACGTATTCGCGTTGCCAGCCATGTCCTCGTTTTTGCGCCCTTTTCTTTCTGTCGTCCTGTTGCTTGCGCCGCTGGCGCTGTCTGCGTGTTCCGGCGCGGGACGCATTCGGTACGATTCGCCCGACGACGCCTACGCCAAAGGGCTGCGCCTGTTCGAGGAGGGGAAATACGAACGGTCGGTTCCCTTTTTTCAGGGCGTTTTCGATTATGGCAGAACGTCCGAAGTCGCTGCGGACGCGCAACTTTATCTTGCTCGGGCGCATTTCGAGGCCCGCGACTATATTCTGGCCGCTTCCGAGTACTCGCGGTTCGTGAACACCTACCGGACGAATCCCGATGTGGAGGCCGCCATGTTCGAGCGGGCCGTTTCGTACCACCACCTTTCGCCGCAGTACGCCCTGGACCAGACCAATACCCGGCAGGCCATTACGTACCTGCAATTGTTTCTGGACCGGTTTCCCGATTCCGATCTGAAAGGCGAAGCGGAAGACTACTTGCGCGTTTTGCGGGAGAAACTGGCGCGCAAGGCGTACGAATCGGCGGGCCTGTACGAGCGGCGGGGCATTTACGAGGCGGCGGCGCTTTCGTACGAGCGGGTTTTCGATGCGTATCCGGATACGCAGTGGGCCGACGACGCCTTGCTGGGCGCCATGCGTTCGTATCTGGCTTTCGCGGATTTGAGCATTGAATCGCGTCAGCCGGAGCGGCTTCAGTTGGCGATCGATAATTATACCCGCCTCGTCGAGCTTTTCCGGGACAGCCCGCTCGTCAAGGAGGCGGAGACGTTCTACGAGACGGCGTCCGGGCGGCTTGCCGAACTTGCAAGCAACGCCACCAGTTGATATCCTTACGTGGCCGAATCGGTAGCGGATAGCGCGCGGCGCATCGGGGTTTTCGGGGGCACCTTCAATCCGCCGCACAGCGGGCACCTGCTCCTTGCGAGGAGGGTGCGAGATCGCTGCGGCCTGGATTGCGTACTTTGGGTTCCGAACAGCCGTTCTCCGTTCAAAACCGGAAAGGACCTGGCCCCTGCCGCGGACCGGCTGGCTATGGCGCGGGCCGCTACGGCGGGCGATGCGGGTTTCGCCGTCTCGGAAATAGAGATACGGCAAGGGGGTACCTCTTATACGGTAGAAACGCTGCGAAAGTTACGGGAGGCGCATCCCGACGCGGCGCTTCGGCTCGTCGTGGGCCGCGATCAACTTGCTGGATTCGCCCGCTGGCGCGAACCGGAAGAAGTCGTTCGCCTTGCCCCGCTCATCGTGTTTCCGCGCCCGGGATACGAGGAGGCGCCCATCCCGGCAGGATTCGAGCGGCATATGGAATTCGTCGACGCGCCCGGCGTCGAACGCTCTGCCACGGACATACGGGAACGCATTCGGGCCGGGAGGTCCGTCCGGGCCCTGGTTCCCCCGCCGGTTTTGGAGATCATAGCGGCGCGGGGATTGTATCGCTGATTATAGTAAGGAAGCGCTGATTTTCACGGATTGAATCAGGGTATCCTTTAGGCGAGGGCGAAAAAGGGTGCAATATATTGCGGGGCGGCGTATTTTGCCGATACGATGCCGCATCGACGTTAACGATGCGCAGCGTCGCGGAGCCCGCAAGACTCCTTGTGCAGCCCCTATTTGTTAATATGTATATGTTCTCGACCGTATTTTTTTGGGGATGCCCTGCGGTTTGCGCCGCCGGGACCCACCCCGATTCGGAAAACGGATCAGAAAACAGGCCGCGGCGTTTTCTGGCGGCCTTGTACGGCTTGTCGCTCGGTTTGCTTCTTGCAGGCGCGGCGGGCGAGGTTGCGGCGCAGTCCCGCGTCCAGCCAGGCCACGCCGCCGCTGATCCCGTGGTGGTAAGCCTGGTTCGCGAGCGAGGGAAAGCCGTGTCGGAGGAGGTAGGGGAGGTGCTGATTCGCGTACAACTGAGTCGCGCGCTTGCGGCGGGCGAGCGCGTCGAGGTGCCCTTCGTCATTAGCGGAAGCGGCGTTGCCCCGGAAGATTTCGATCTGACGGCAGGGGGCGGAAGCGAGCGTTCCTTCGATACGTTGACCCCGAGTCTTGTTTTCGACGCCGACGACTCGTTTATCTGGCTTGCTTTGGATCCCGAAGCGGACGGGATAGACGAAGGCGGGAGCGAGACCATAACGTTTTCGCTTGGTTCGGACGCGCAATTCGACGCGCCCGGCCTGGAAACGAATGTTGCCGGCGGAGCCGATCCGCATGCCACAGACAATCGGGTCGAGGTGGTTATTCTGGATGTGGCGTCCACCATGTCCGTGTTCGCGGAGGCCGATTCGCTCACGGAGGGCGAGACGGTAAAGTTCACGTTTACGGCGGATCCGGCGCCCGAGGCGGACATCGTCCTGGTGTTTCTGGTTTACGATCTGGGGCCGACGTACAGGCGCACATGGATTACGGAGGCCTACGACATGCTGCATTGGCTTACCATGCCGGCCAACGCGACGACCCTGGACTATTCCGTGCCGACCATCAACACGCCGTCTTACGAATCATTCGGTTCCGTCCGCCTGGCTTTGCATGAGCCCCGGGAGGCAGGTTACAAGCTTGGAGAGCTGTTCGCGCTTACCGAGATCGTGGACACCGAAACGTTTCCTGCGCTTCCGGTCGCAACCTTCTCAAGCGCCACGGCGTCGGTGGACGAAACGGCCGGCTCGACTACGGTCGGCATCGCGCTTTCGCTTGCTGCGCCAGCGGCCCTGACGCTGAACTACGACGTGTCCGGCACGGCCACGCACGACATGGATTACGTTATAAGCAGCGTCAGGGGCTCGTCCGGAACCGTCTCTGTCGCAAAGGACGCCATGTCCGCCGCTATTCCCATCGTCATCCTGGACGACGCCGATGTCGAGGGCGACGAGACGATCGTGCTTACCCTGACGGATGGAACCGGCTATTCGATTGGAACGCCGGACCGCATCGAGATCACGCTCCGGGACGACGACGCGCCGCCTGTTACGCCGGATCCACCGCCTGTTACGCCGGACCCGCCGCCCGTTACGCCGGAGGTCACGCTGTCGGCTTCCCCGAACCCTGTAAACGAGGGGGATTCCGTTACCGTTACGGTCTCGATCAGCCGGGCGCTGCCGAACGCCGTAACCATTCCGCTTGTCCTGACGGCGGGGTCGGCGGAGGCGGGCGACTACGGCGCGCTTGCCTCCATCGAGATTCCAGCCAACGAGGCAAGCGGGGCGGGCGAGATTGCAACAGCGCTGGATAGCGATACGGACGACGAGACGTTCACCGTGGGGCTGGGAGACTTACCCGCCGACGTCGCCGCCGGAACGCCGGCGTCGGTCGCCCTGCGCATCGCGGACAACACCAGCGTGATTTCGATCGAATCGCCGGGCAACGAAATACCCGTGGCCTTTGCGCTGGAGCAAAACTATCCGAATCCCTTCAATCCGTCCACGACCATCAAATTTGCGCTCGACAAGACGCAGCATGTTACGCTGTCGGTGTACGACCTGTTGGGGCAGGAGGTGCGTGTGCTCATGGACGGCGTGCAGCCGGCGGCCCGCTACCGCGTCTCGTTCGACGCGTCGGACCTGGCGAGCGGCGCGTATCTCTATGTGCTTCGGACCGAGGAACAGACCGCTGTCAAGACGATGGCGCTGCTGAAGTAACCGCTTCTCCAACGGATTGCGGGAATGCCCCCCTTTCGTAAGGAGAAGCGGGGGAGAGGGGGCTGGGGTACGCCTTTTCACGAAACATCGGGCCCCGAATACACATGCAAACCTATCGTCTGTCGCGCCCTTATGTATTCGTGAAAAGGCGTACCCCAGCCCCCGTTGTTTGTGCTTTTTGATTGCGCCCAGGCCTTCTGCCCGATTTCCTCCTGATAAATTCGGCGTATCGGGTACGCGCCGAAAGTCGTATCTTAACCGAGGCATTCTTCCATGCTGGCGTTTTCGCGACAGCCCTTTTTACACTAAAACCTGTTCAGGATTGCAATTATGGCGCTTACCTACTCGACCATGGAGGAGCTCGGATCGTCCGCTCCGCCTTTCGATCTTCCGGTCGCGAACCCCGCCGCGGACGGCCTTCCCGGCGACCGCCGCCGCCTCGACCAGTATGACGCGGCAGCGCTGGTCATCGTTTTTACCTGCAACCACTGCCCGTTCGCGAAGCATGTCGAGGACGCGCTGATCCAGTCCGCCGCGGCCTGGGCGAACCGGGGCGTACAATTCGCGCTCGTCAATTCGAACGACGCCAAGGGGTATCCGGAAGATTCCTTCGACGCCATGGCGGCGCGGGCCGCCGCAAAGGGCTATCCGTTTCCCTATCTGTACGACGAATCGCAGGAAGTCGCCAAGGCGTACGGCGCCGTATGCACGCCCGATATTTTCGCGTACGACCGCGGCAAGAAACTGGTCTACCGGGGACGCTACGACGAGACCCGTCCCGGCATGGGCGCAGCGACCGGCAAGGATCTGCACGACGCCCTCGATCTTTTCCTTTCGTCCGGCGAGGTCCTGCCCGAACAGATTCCTTCCGTAGGGTGCAATATCAAATGGAAACCGGGCAACGCGCCCGCCTGATCGTTCGTTTTCGCCTTGCCCGCCGACGCTGTGGAGTGGATCGTTCTGTTGCCGCCCGTTATTGCGATTACCCTCGCGCTGTGGAGCCGGCGGGTGTATTTGTCCCTGCTGGCCGGATTGTGGGTCGGGACCATCATTCTCGCGGGCGGTAATCCGGTTCGGGGGCTGGGGGAACTGGTCGCGCAACTCGTGGCCGTTTTCGAGGACCCGGGCAACACGCGAATTCTCTTTTTCTGTCTGCTCGTGGGCGGCCTCATCGCGCTGATGCAGGTTTCCGGCGGCGTGCATGGCTTTGTGGCCTGGGCGCAACGACGCGGGTGGGGCACGTCGCGGAAAGGGGCCGAACTCCTGGCCTGGGCCGTCGGGATGGTGGTGTTCGTGGAATCGAATATCACGTCCCTGACGGTGGGGGCGGTGAGTCGCCCGCTGTTCGACAAACTGAAATTGCCTCGGGAAAAGCTTGCCTATTACTGCGACGCGACGAGCGCGCCGGTGTGCATGGCCATTCCGCTAAACGGCTGGGGCGCGTATTTGCTGGGTTTGCTGGCGGCGCAGGGGATTTCGAGCGGCGCCGTGTCCTTGCTTGCCGAATCGTTGCTGTTCAACTTTTTCAGCATAGGCGCCATTCTGTTCGCGCTGATCCTCGCCTGGACGGGTTGGGGATTTGGCCCCATGAAGCGGGCGGAGCGGCGGGCGGCAGAGACCGGCGCGCTCACCCGGCCCGGATCGAAACCGCTCATTGCCGACGAACTGGCGGGGATCGAGCCGGTCCCGAACGCCCCCCGGCACGTACGCGACCTGATGATTCCCCTTGGCGTCATGGTGGGGATGATTTTCGTGGGGCTGCACGTTACGGGCCAGGGAAATATCATGGAAGGCAGCGGCTCGACGGCGGTGTTGTGGGCCGTGGGATCCGCCGTGGGCGCAGCCATGATTTTGTATGCCCTCCCCCGGCGCGGCCATCCCGTGATGCGGATCGGGGATTCGATGGATCAGGTGCTGAAGGGGTCTTCCGGACTGGTCGGCGTGACCTTTCTGGTGTTGCTGGCTTTTGCGCTGGGGCGCGTGGCCCGGGAAATGGAAATGGGCGCCTACGTGGCGGGCTTGCTGGACGCCGGCGGTCCGGTGTGGTGGATGCCCGCCGCCGTGTTCCTGATCGGGGGTTTCATTTCGTTCGCGCTGGGTTCTTCCTGGACGGGGTTTGCGCTATTGTTGCCCATCGCGCTTCCGCTGGCGGAGGGGACGGGCGTATCGGCGCCGCTTATGCTGGGGGCCGTCCTTTCCGGGGGCGTTTTCGGGGATTACTCCTCGCCGCTTTCCGACACGTCCATTATTTCGTCGATGTCGGCGGCGTGCGACCATATCGACCATGTGCGTTCGCAAATGCCCTATGCGCTCGTGGTGGCGGGCGCGACGCTGCTGGCCTACGTCGCGGCGGGGCTGGCGATGTAGGGCGCAAGGGGGCTGTCCTGGGTATTCCTAAGATTCGTCGGGGGCGAAGTACATGCTTTCGGCGTATTCCTTCACCATGCGCGTCGCGGAGAACCGGGGCGCAAGTTCCGCCATGGCCGCGCGCATCCGCCCGATCCACTGCGTCGGGAGGCCGCGCCCGTCCCGTTCGTAGAACGCCGGAACGACGCCCTGTTCGAGTTGCCGATAGAGGCTTTCTGCGTCGCGGCGGTCCAGTTCTTCCTGTCCAAAGCTGCCGTCGGCGTATCCGTGGCCGATGGCCCAGCCGTTTTCTCCGTTGTATCCTTCCGGCCACCATCCGTCCAGCACGGACAGATTGAGTCCGCCGTGCACGGCCGCTTTCTGCCCGCTTGTGCCGCTGGCTTCCATGGGGCTGCGCGGATTGTTCAGCCAGACGTCGCATCCGGAAACCAGCATGCGGCCGATCTCCATATTGTAATTCTCCAGAAACGCGATGCGGCCCTTGAATCCGGGTTGCCGGGCCGCTTCCAGAATCTGCCGGATGAACTGCTTGCCTTCTTCGTCTTCCGGGTGGGATTTGCCTGCGTAGACGATCTGGATCGGGCGTTCCGGGTTGTTGAACAGCGCGCGGGCCCGTTCCATGTCCGTAAACAGGAGGGGCGCGCGTTTGTAGGTGGCGAAGCGGCGGGCGAAGCCGATCGTGAGCGCGTCGGGGTCGAGTTCGCAGGGAATGGAGAGGGATCGCCTGGCGACATGCGCTTCGGCGAAGCGGATCAGGCGTCGCCGCAGTTCGTTCCGGTATTCCCAGAGCGCTTCGTCCGGAATGTCGGCGACGCTTCGCCAGAAACGCAGGTCGTCGATATGGTCTTGCCAGGCGCCAAGTTGTTCGTCGAGGAATGCGCGCGCCGCCGGGACGGCCCAGGTGGCCACATGGATGCCGTTCGTAATGGCGCCGATGGGCACGTCCTGTACGCGGCGTTCCGGGAACAGGGGATGCCATTGGCGCTGGGCCACATGCCCGTTGCGCTGGGAAACGCCGTTGGCGCAGCGCGACATGTTTAGCCCCAATACGGTCATCGTGAACCATTCTCCGGCATTCTCCTTGTCCACCCGTCCGTAGGCCATCAGGTCGTGTTCGCTGTGTCCCAGTTCTTCCCGCAGCGCGCTCATTTCGCTGAGGAACATGCCGGGGTCGAAGCGGTCGTGTCCGGCAAGGACCGGGGTGTGCGTCGTGAATACGCACGCTTCGCGCACGGCCTGGACGGCGTCCTCCCGGTTTTCGCCGAGGGCCAGGCGTTCGCGCAGCAGTTCGAGGGCCAGGAAGGCGCAGTGGCCTTCGTTCATATGGTATACGTCCGTCTCCACGCCCAGCGCGCGCAGCAGCCGTACGCCGCCGACGCCCAGCACGATTTCCTGTTGAAGCCGGGTACGGCGTCCGCCCTGGTACAAACGGGACGTTGCGTTGCGGAATTCTTCCGGGTTGTCCTCGACGTTCGTGTCCAGCAGGTACAGGGTCGCCCGTCCGACGCGGGCCCGCCATGCCTGTACCCGGATCGGGTCGTTCCCGAAATGCACAGTTACCAGGCAGGGCTTTCCGTCCGCTCCGCGCACGAGTTCAAGCGGGTGGTTCGCCGGATCAAGCGCGGGGTACCGCTCCAGTTGCCATCCGTCTTCGGTGAAATGCTGCTCGAAGTATCCTTGCTTCAGGAACAGGCCGATCGCCGTGAAGGGAATCGCAAGGTCCGAGGCGGCTTTGGCGTGATCTCCCGCCAGAATGCCCAGTCCGCCCGCATAGATGGGCAGGCTTTCGTGCAGGCCGAATTCCATGCAGAAGTAGCTGGTGCGGGGGGCGCCCGGCGCCGGGCGAGGCGCTTCGAGATAGGCGGAGAGGGCGGCGTACGCCGCGTCTGCGTCGTTTGCCAGAGCAGAGTCGAACGGGGCCTCCGGGGGGCGCGTTCGCAGTACGGCGACCGGGTTGTTTTTGGCGTTTTGGAACGTCGTCGGGTCCAGGCGTTCGAAGAGGTTCAGGACGTCGGGATTCCAGCTCCACCAGAGATTGTTTGCGAGCGCTTCGAGTTTTTCGTACGTATTCATACAAGGGGAATCGATTCGATGGTTTACGTCGCGCCCATGTCGGCGCGCCCCGGTGCGGGCGGCCCTGACGTTTGGCGCGCCCTAATATACTAACGGAAATCCATGAATTCGCAGGAAAGACAACGGGATCGCGTGAAGATTCTTCTGGAAGACGCCGCGCGGCGGCTGGGAGACGCCGGAATCGACGCGCCGCGCCGCAACGCCGAGTGGCTCTTGTGCGAAGCGCTTGGGACCTCCCGGGCCGGGTTGTACGCGGGGTCCGGGGACCGGGTCGCCCCCGGGGTCGTTCGGCGTTTCGGCGAGATGCTGGCGCGTCGGCTAAGGCGCGAGCCGGTGCAGTACATCCTGGGCTATGCGGAATTCATGGGGTTGCGGGTGGTCGTTACGCCGGACGTACTCATTCCGCGCCCGGAAACGGAAGAACTGGTCGAGGCGGCGCTGGCGTGTCTGCCTGCGGACAGGCCGGCCGTCGCGCTGGACGCCGGTACGGGAAGCGGTTGCATTGCGCTGGCTATCCGGGCGGCCCGCCCGGACGTTCGGACGTATGCGTGCGACGCGTCGGAGCCTGCGCTGGCCGTGGCTCGCCGCAACGGAGCGGCGCGCGGGCTGGCCGTAACCTGGATCGCCGCCGATATGCTGGGGGAGGATTTTGCGCAGCGGGTTCCTTCCGGGCTTGATCTTTTGATTTCGAATCCGCCGTACGTCCCGGAGGAAGAAATGGCGACGTTGCCGGAGGAGGTGCGCGCCTGGGAACCGCGGGCCGCGCTGGCGGCGCCGGGCGATCCGCTTGTTTTTTACCGCGCACTGGCCCGGCATGGGTTGCGTATGATTCGGGGCGGCGGCTGGATTGCGCTGGAGACGCATGCGGACTACGGAGAAGCCGCGCGGGGTTTGCTGTCGGCGGCGGGCTATGCAGACGTTTCGCTGAGAAAGGATATGGCGGGGCGGGACCGGATCGTCCTGGGGCGAGTTGTGTAGCAGCGGGGCCTGTGGCGCGCCTTTTCGCGAATACATAAGGGTGCGTCGGGCGATAGGCTGGCATGCATATTCAGGGCCCGATGTTTCGCGAAAAGGCGCGCCCCAGACCCCGAAACAAGCATTACCTTATTTATTTAACCTCGAAATTTCCGCACCTTACTATTTTAACCAGTCCCCCTCGGAAAGGCGCGCCACAGGGCCGACGAAGCCTCAATTGTCCGCATATCCGCCTGCGCAGAGAAAGGCGCTCTTCGCTTCCCGCAGGAACCGTCCCGCCCGGAAGTCGTTGCGTTTCAAGGCGGCCGCCTTGCTAAAGCCGTGAGCGCTTTTTCAATCCGTCGCCGTACGGTTCTGGTTCGTTTCATCTGCTCCCCTTTTTTCCGTGCACGTCAGGGACCGGTTCGACGTAGCCTTTGCGCTTCACGGCGATCTGCCGAGCAATTCGCGGGCGCTTCGGCAGCTCAGGCTGCTTGGCGACGCCGGACTGCGCGTCCGGGTGGTCGCTGCCGTCTCTGGCGCGCCCGACGAGACGGAAAAATCAGGCATGCCGGACCTTCTGGGCCTTCCTGCCGCCCGGATCGATACGATTTCCGTCGCCGCGCAGTCCGGTCCGCCTTTCTTTCGGGAATTGCACCGCCGTATGCGCCGGGCGTTGCTCGAAACCCCTGCCCGCGCGTTCCACGCCTCGGGTTTGTACGTGCTGCCCGCCGCGCAGGCCGCGGCCCGCGCGTGCGACGGGCGCGTAGTCTACGACGTTCGGGAACTCTATCCGCATGTTCCTTCTACGGTCGGGAAGCCCTGGGCGCGCGCGTTCTGGAGCCTGCTCGAACGCCGATACATTCGGCGGGCCGACGCCATCCTGACGGTGGGGGACGCCATTGCAGGCCGCCTGTCCGAGACGTACGGCGTCGCCCGCCCCGCCGCGCTTTACAACATCCCGCTCGGCAAGCCCGGCCCGCTCCGTCCGATTCCCCTTGCGCCGGACCTGGATCCGGGGGTCGTAACCATTTTGCATCAAGGGAATATGATGAAAGAGCGCGGCTGCGAAGAGCTGGTGGCTGCCATGCCGGACGTCGAAGGCGCCGCGCTTGTGTTTCTCGGCGGCGGCCCGCTTCGCTTGCCATTAGCGGAGCAGGCGGCGGCGCTGGGGGTCGCGCGCCGGGTCCGTTTCGTCGATCCCGTCCCGTCGGATCGGCTTCTGGAGCACACCGCTTCCGCCGATCTGGGCGTTACCTTGCTTCAGGATACCTGTCTTAACCATCGCTTTGCGCTGCCGAACAAGTTATTCGAATATCTGATGGCGGGTCTCCCGGTCATCGCCTCGGATTTGCCCGAAATCCGGCGCGTGGTGGCTCCGCACGACGTGGGCGCCCTGTGCGAACCCGGCAACCCGTCTGCGCTGACGGACGCCTTGCGCCGCGCGGTCGCCAGCGAATCGCTTCGGGCGCGGTGGCGTCGGAATATTCCCCGCGTTTTCGAAACTTTTAACCCGGATTCGGTATCCAAGCGCTTTATGGATATCTACGAAGGATTGCTCCGCTGAGCGTCATGCATCGCACTGGATCATTTGCTGGGTCGTTTACCGCGCCGCGCGCGTGGCGGGGCCTGGTTTGCCTCCTTGCCTGCGCGGCGTATCTGTATGCCCCGCCGCGGGCGCATGCGCAAGACGCCAGCGTAGCGGCCGAAGGACTGGACTGGAAAGCCTTCGAAGAGGCCGTTGCAGAGGCTGAGGCGCAGGACAAAAAATTGATCGTGGACGTGTATGCGGCGTGGTGTCCGTGGTGCCGCCGGTTGCAACGCGAGGTCTATGCGCACGACGAGGTGCAGGCGTATATCCGGGGGCGCTTCGTGGTGACGCGTCTGGATGCGGAAAATACGGCGGACAGCCTCCGTTTTCGCGACTATACGCTGACCCCTTCGGAAATGGCGGCGGGCCTGGGCGCTTCGGGATTTCCCACCACCGTTTTTCTGGACGAGGCAGGGCAATACATCACCCGCTTGCCCGGCTTCATCACGGCGCCGGATTTTCTGGATGTGCTGCATTACATCGGAAGCGAAGCGTTCCTGGATTTTACGTTCGAGGAGTACCTGGGGGAAAGCGAATAGGGAAACCGGCAATTCCCGTCCGCGCCCGCCGCGCCTTGTCCGCTTCGTTCTTCCCCTTTCCCCTGTCCGCATGCACCGTATTCTGAACGTCCTGAAGATATTTTGGGTCATGCTTGCGAGCGCGCTGCAGGCCAACCGGGACGCGGCGGGGCTGGAGCGCGCGGAAGCCTGGCGCCGCCGGTCCCGGCAGCTGCATGCGGGGTGCGCCCGGCTGTGCGAGCAGGCGAATATTCGCGTCCGGGTGGAAGGAACGATCCCGAAAAGGACGGGCATGCTTGTCGTGGCGAATCATTTCGGGGTGATCGATCCCATCGTATTGACGGCGGCGACGCCCATGGCCCCGGTTGCGCGGGCCGACCTGCAACGTTGGCCGTTCGTCGGCGACGTGTCTGTTTCGCACGGCATGATTCCGGTAGAGCGGGCGCGCCGCACGGCGGCGTTGTCCTTCGTCGAACACGTGGGCGAACGGTTGGCGGCCGGGCTGAACGTGCTTGTTTTCCCCGAGGGGCATACCAGCGAAGCGCGCGCGGTTCGCCCGTTCAAGACGGGGGTGTTCGAGGCGGCGAGCGGGCTGGCCGGGGGCCTGGTTCTGCCCGCCTATCTGTCTATCGACCGGGTGGAAGACGCCGCGGCCGACGACGCGGCGCGCCGCCGCGTGGTATGGCTGGAGCATACGTCTTTCTGGGCGCACGTATGGTCGCTGGCCGGACTGCGGAGCCTGGAATACACCGTGCATTTCGGCGAACCGATCCCTGCCGAAGGGCGGAATCGCAAGGAATTGGCACAACTTGCCCGCAACGCGGTTGAAGACCTCCGGCTGTCTCTGCATCCCTCCCGCGCCTGACGGAACCTGCCCTCTTATGGCTTTCCGCGCGTCTTTTGCCCCGCCCGCTCCGCCGCTTCCGCCATGACCGAAAAACAACTCGACCGAAGATTGCGCGCGAGCATCCGTTTCCTGATCGGCATTGGACTCGCGCTGACGGGATTGGCCGTGGCCATTTTGTGGGTTTTGATTGCGAGACCAAACGAGCGGCCTCTTTCCCGGTCCGCGCGCGTGGCGGAACCCGTTCAACTGGGGCGTTCGCCTGTGGAGGCGGACCGTCCGCCGACGGATTCGCCGGAGAGATTGCCCGACGTCGCGGCCCTGAACGAGGTGTTTCGCCAGGTGGCCGACCGGGTTACGCCTTCCGTGGTGTACATACAAGCGGATATCCCCCTGGGCAGGGACCGGCATCACGATTTCGACGAGGACGAAGAGGGTTTTTTTCGGAGATACCCGTTGCCGGAAGCTGTCGGGAGCGGGGTATTGCTTAGCGCCGAGGGGCATGTCGTAACGAACCACCACGTTGTGGAGGATGCGGAGCATGTTCGCGTGACTCTTTCCGACAAGCGTACGTTCGAGGCCCGGATCGTGGGCGCCGACCCCTCCACGGACCTGGCCGTACTGGAAATAGAAGGCGGCGAGGACTTGCCTGCCATTTTGCTGGGCGATTCCGACGGGCTGGACGCAGGCGAATGGGTGCTTGCCGTAGGCAATCCTTTTCGGCTTACGTCCACGGTTACGGCGGGGATCGTCAGCGCGACGGGACGGCAGGTGAACATCATTGACGACGATTTCGGGATCGAGGATTTTATTCAGACCGACGCCGCCATCAATCCCGGCAATTCGGGGGGCGCCGTGGTGAATCTGAACGGCGAACTGGTGGGCATTTCCACGGCCATCGCCACGGAAACCGGTTCCAGCCAGGGCTATGGATTTGCCGTTCCCGTCAATCTCGTTACGCGCGTGGCCGGGGACCTTATCGAATATGGGGCGGTGCAGCGGGGGTACCTGGGCGTACGCATTCAAACCGTGGACGCGGCGATGGCGCGGCGCCTTGGCATGGATCGAATCCGCGGCGTGTATATCGCCGGGGTTGCGAACAGCGGGGCGGCGGCCCGGGCCGGCATGCGCCGTCGGGACGTGATCCTGTCGGTGGACGAACGCGTCGTGAATGCGTCCAACGAGTTGCAGAGCGTGCTTGCGCAGCGCCGTCCGGGGGACGAACTCCTCGTGCAGGTATGGCGGGACGGCGACGCGCTCGACCTGCCCGTGTCGTTGCGCCCCCGCGACGAAAGCGACGCCTTTTACGGAATTGAAATCTCTCGATAATTATGATACGGTATTTGACGGCGGGCGAATCGCATGGCGAGGCGCTGATAGGCATTGTCGAAGGGATGCCGGCGGGCGTGCCGCTTTCGTCCGACGATATTGACCGCCAACTGGCCCGCCGCTGGCTGGGCTACGGGCGAGGAGGCCGGTCGAAGATCGAGCAGGACCGGGCGCACATCTATTCCGGGGTCCGTTTTTCCCGAACCATGGGCAGCCCGGTGGCGCTGCGCCTGGACAACGCAGCCTACAGGAAGGACCGGTCCGGGTGGCCCGAGGTGATGTCCGTCGCGGGTTCGGGCGAAGGCGTGGAAAAGATTACGTTGCCGAGGCCGGGCCATGCGGACCTCGCCGGATTGCAGAAGTACGGTTTCGACGACATTCGGCCCGTCATCGACCGGGCCAGCGCGCGCGAGACGGCCATGCGCGTGGCGTGCTGCACGCTGGCCCGGCAATTGCTGGCCCAGTTCGGGATTCAAGTGGGCAGCCATGTCCTGCAGATTGGCGAGGTGGGGCGGCGGGAATACGGGTCCGACGGGGTGGCGGAACTGCTTGCCGGGGGCGCGGAGCAGGTGAGCGAAGCCGCCGACGCAAGCGAAGTGCGCATGCTGGACGCGGCGCTTTCCAGCCAGTGCATCGAGCATATCGTGGCTACGAAGCAGGCGGGGGATTCGCTGGGCGGCGCGTATGAAGTGATCGTATCGGGCGCGCCGGCGGGGCTTGGTTCGTACGTGCATTGGGATCGGCGGCTTGACGGACGCCTGGCGCAGGCCATCCTGTCGATTCAGGGGCAAAAAGCGGTGGAGATAGGAGACGGGGTGGCGGCGGCGGCTCGTCCGGGGTCGCGGGTGCACGATCCCGTCGTGTCCGCCGAGCAAGGCTTTTCCCGGAGCGCCAACCATGCGGGCGGCGTGGAAGGCGGCATGTCGAACGGCATGCCCATCGTGGTGCGCGGCTACATGAAACCCATTCCTACGCTCGTCAAGCCGCTTGGCACGGTGGACGTGGCCTCGGGGGAAGCGCAGCCGACCCGGTACGAGCGAAGCGACGTAACGTCCGTGCCGGCGGCCTCGACCGTTGCGGAAGCCACCGTGGCCCTGGCCGTCGCCAATGCGTTTCTGGAAAAATTCGGCGGGGACAGCCTGTCGGAGATTCGTGCCCGCTACGACGCCGAAGTCGCTGGATCGAACCGCGCAAGGTCCTGAGGCAACCGGGAAAGCCCGTATATTCCGCTATAATTCCGGACGGCTGTCCTTGAGGATACTCTGATCAAAGCCGCTTCGCTCAGCGCGTCACTATTGCCCGCAAAGACCGTCATGCCCGGATCATTGAAATCAGCAGAAAACACCGTAGACTCGGTACGTTGCGTACGTGACGCGCCCTTCGGGAGGCTGCGAGGGGCACGCTGGCTGTGTCATTCCTCATTATGTGGGGCCTGCCACATCGCTTCGTCATTCCTTGCCAGCGCACCCCTCGCATGCCTCTGAGCTTCGCGGATTTAATCAGAGTA
>JAJECT010000034.1 GCA_022821845.1 Rhodothermales bacterium
TATCGCTTGATATCTCGCCCTCGCAATACTGGCTTGATGATTTCAGCGGAACGAGGATCTTCGGCAACCAGTGCTTCTTTAGTTTCGTTATCAATGATAAAAGCGGCGTTTAGTCCCGTAGTTATTCCTCTGTAAATATCATAACTAAATCCATTAAATTTTATAATCGTTCTAATCCCAACTCCACAATGCAAGCCATCGAACCCACAGCTATGTCCAATCAAGACCTTCACTCCGTTGTTCTTTCCTCGGCATTGGCCGCAAATACGCGTATCGCCTATGAAAAAGGCTGGTCCAGGTTCACCGACTATTGCCGCGAGGAGCAAATTCAAGACCCTTTATCCGCATCCCCAGAGGATGTAGCACGTTTTCTGGTGCAGCTGGCGACGCAACCGAGCCCGCTGAGCGGGATTGTGCTGTCGATGGGTACGATAGCACTCTACAAGAGTGCCATCAACAAGGAGTATGGCCATGCCCAGAAAGCCTCTCCGACAAATCATCCTTTGGTCAATGCCACGCTCAAGGGTTTGACCCGGCTCAGAGGAACCGCGCCCCGCCAAGTAAAGGCCCTGAGGGAATTCCATATCGAGGCCATGCTTGCACAATGTGCCGACACAATTATCGGCCAACGCGATGCGGCGATCATCGCTGTAGGTTTCGCAGGCGCTCTTCGGCGCTCCGAGATATGTGACCTGACAGTAGAGGATGTTGAGTTCCTCAAATGCACGGAGGGCAATGACCAGCATATGTTCTTAACCATACGCCATTCCAAGACAGATCAGCAGGGCAAAGGGCAGAAAATTGCAATCCTCGACGGTCATACTATCCGGCCTATCCACCGCCTTCGAATGTGGCTCAATGCATCGCGGATCACGCACGGCGCACTGTTTCAGACGATGAGACGGGGTGGACATGTACGCGGCAAGCCGTTGCACCATTCCGATATTCCGCGCCTGATCAAGCACTATGCCCAGAAGATTGGATTAGACCCCAAGGAGGTGGCGGGGCACTCCCTGCGCGCGGGTTTTGTCACCAGCGCAGCAGCGCATCATGCTCGCTTGGACAAGATCATGGCCATCACGAGGCACACCAATCCTTCCACCGTCATGAAATATATTCGCGACGCAGATTCATTTAGCGACCATGCTGGACAAAATTTTCTGTAAATGCTTAATTTATATGGAAATTGGAAACTGAATGGACATCCATGCGTAGCGACTGTCGTTTAAAAATGGGGCCGATAAACCGAATCCCGTTTACACGGTCTTATAGAGCACCACCAGCGCGAGTATGGAGATGGCATCCTTAACAGAGCTTGGACGATATCGTAGTATCATGAGTAAGCTAGTGGCGGGCCTGATTGTGTTGGCAAAGCAGATGGAAACGTGCTTTCCCTTCCCGTTCGGGCAAGCTGAACCTGAACAGCAGGATGTGGTCCACGATGATGGGTACGATGGTTTGAGGACCGTCTGTGCACTTCTGCTGCGCAGGATGCGGTTTCATGCGGTCGCCGTATTGCGGGCGAATGAAGCCTGTAACGTACATTCGCTTGGCGTGCAGATGCGGCCTGCCCTCGAGTGTATTGGCCAGTTGGCACTGGTCATGCAGAAGCCGATATTGGACCCGAAAAAGGGCCTTGCCAGTGTTTTGTCCTACATGCATGCGGACTACTATGGAACAACAATCAGGGCCACGAAAGGTAAAATTGGCCCCGATCAATTACTGAAACATTTGGCTTTCGCCAGGCAGAAATCGAAAGAATACGCGTCGCGAGTCGCGGGTGGTGATCTTCAGTTCGATGAGGATACCAATGGGCAGTACGGCAGGCGACATAGGCACATCGACAAAGTGGCGGAACTGGTTGACGGCAAGAACTGGTACCGATACTTGAGCAAACATTTTTGTCATGGAAACCCAGAGTATGTGCGAGATACGTGGGATGGCGGTGTCGTCTCGACAGATACGACACGGGATGATGTCGTCTGTGCCTGGATGATGGATTACCTGGCGAACCAGATGGCCGTCATGATTTTCTATGCGGCACTGTGTCCATCTGACGGACAGGTGGAAGAAGATCGTGTGAACGATGCACTGGCGCAGCTCGAGGGGATTCGCGCCAAGACAAAAAAGCATCGGGATTTGGCGATATTGGAAGCAGACAACGCAAACATGCATGGTGGTTACGAATGAGCAAAAATAAGGCGTACATGTCGGATATTCAGAGTGTCAGCGTTGAGGAATGGCGGGGGCGATGCATCCGAGTATTGGATTTTCTGGACGAGCTTCGACACATTCATTGTCTGATCGACAAACCTACGCGCATCATCGGAAGCGAAGACCCGCCGTGGATATTTCGGCTGCGAAAAATCCACCGTCATGTATCGGCAATGGTTGGTTGGGAAATTTGTGCGAATGTGGAGCATGTAATGGCTTCGGAACTCCGGGCAGCCTACGAGCAGATGGATTGCGTGTGGCGTCAGTTGCCGGATGAGCACCGCTTTCATGGAATCAGCGGTGGATGGTGGAAGGACGAGGCGAGAAAGGGTTTGCTGGCTACCTACGATCACCCGACTCCGCAAAGTCTGATGCTCTCTGCGGGTGAAGGCGGATTTAGTGAAGGGGAGGATCGGCAGGTCTACGGACGTTTGGCTTGCTGGTTGGGCAAGCTTGGTTGCGGGTACGCTGCTGTGCTCGCATACTTGGCGGAGGTGCTGTGGACCGAGGGTGACATAATCGGTCGCTTGACATCAGCCTTTCCAATGGACCTTGCCCGGCCCGCATGAAGCATTGTCGCTTGCCAATCCCTGAAATACGCTCCAGAAGCAGCGAGATCATGCCTTTGCATCGCGAAGGCGCCGAATTGCATAGCGCACGGCGACGGTCAGGAAACGACACTATCGGGCTGGAACAGGGTAATCTCAGGAACGTTCGTAGTCTACAGACAGCGAAATGAGTGAAAGCCAAGCAAACATTCTTCAGAAAATTCGGACCAAGGTGCTAAGAGGCCAGTTCGAATTTTCTCAACATGCGACAGACCAGAGCATCAGGCGATGGATTACTGTGCAAGAGCTTCGCGAGGCAATGCAAGCCCCTGAACTTATCGAAGATTATCCAGATGCCAAGTATGGCCCGAGTTGCCTTATTCTGGGGTTCACAAACGCTGGACGCCCGCTACACATTCATTGCAGTCATGCGTCACGGGAGATCGTAAAAATCATTACGCTTTACGAACCATCGCCGTCGATCTGGCTGGATTTCAAACACAGAAAAAAGACCCATGCGTGACAACACCGACTGGGACGAGACGTTTGTCGAGGCAAAGGTCACCTATCATATCGAAATCGACGGCACATCGATTCTTGTGCGGAATGTTCCTGCTCGGCTCAATGTCGAAACAGGAGAGCGGCTGTTCTCTCCCGAAATCGTCGAGCACTTGCAGGAAATCGTTCGAAGTAAGCACCACCCCGTCCGCCTGATCGAGACGCCGGTGTACGAATACGCCTGACAGAGATTTGACCCGCCTGCACGGCGCGAACGACCCCCCTGTTTTCCCTAGCCCCAGGCAGCAACCGCGCTGTCCGCCCCGCGCCCGTCAGGCGGTATTACTCCGCATCAAGGCCGCGCATGGGCTACACGAACCACTTCAGCGCGGCAATGATCGCCCCCGCTATGCCTATCAAGCAAACGACAAGCCAGCGGGTTTGCGAATTTATTTTATCCGACAAGTCCGTTTTCAGGTCTCCGATTTTCTCCGTCAGGCCTGTTTCTACACGTCCGATTTTCTCCGTCAGGCCTGTTTCCACGCGTCCGATTTCTTCCCGCAGGCCTGTTTCCACGCGTCCGATTTTCTCCGTCAGGCTTGTTTCCACGCGTCCGATTTCCTTCCGCAGGCTTGTTTCTACCCGTCCGATTTCCTTCGTCAGGCTTGTTTCTACGCGTCCGATTTCCTTCGTCAGGCCTGTTTCTACCTGTCCGATTTCTTTCGTCAGCTCCGTTTTCGCTTCGGCTATTTCGGCGCGGACAAAGTCCTGCGTAGCCGGTCCAGGGCCTGGATTCTGTGCCATGTTCTGCACCTTGTCGTGGGTTGCTGTCTTTCCTGTACGCGCTTCAGGGGCGGGCATGTTCCGCTTCAAGGGTTGTTTGCCTCCCGCGCCTTGTGCGGGATTGTGGAATCTTCTCGGGTACATAAGGCTTTCGTATGGTCATTGTCCATATCGTTGAGGTTGCGATATTGCCGGAGTGCGGGGGCAACGTTTTCAGGCGTCGTCCCGCCGGAAAACCAGGGGCTCGTCCGCAGGCTTGAGCGTTGCGTCCTCCTCGACCGGAGACGGGCGTTCGATCCTGATTCGGGTTTCGATTACGGCCAACCGCTCCCGAACGTCGGACAGGGTCTCATTCACCTCGTCGATGCGCCCGGACAGGGTTTCGTTGACCGCGTCGATGCGCCCGGATATTTCCCGTAAATCCGCCCGAATACCGGAATAAAAGCCCAGCAGCAAGAGGCCGAACGTAGCTAACGGGACGTAAGGAAGCACGTATTGCTTTAGCCAGTCTTTCATTTTCCTCCCTCCTGTTTTTGTTGTTGATCTGGAACGCTTGAAAGATACGCCCGGATCGCCGCCTCCGCAAGGCCCTGCCAGGGGCGTTACAATTTTTTACATTTGGGAAAATGGGGATGTCGCTCGCCCGGCTCGCTTGACGAACGCCTGTGAGTTCAATCCTGAAATTTTGTAAAAATAAAATTTGAATTCATAAAATATAAATTATATTTTTATATTTGCACATAACACAAACCGCGAACCAGGAAACGAATCCCCCACGCGATGGTCGAGCGAAATCTGAACAAAACAATCCTGGAGGCTTTGCGGGCTTTCCCGGTCGTATATGTGGCCGGTCCGCGACAAGCGGGCAAAAGTACGCTGGCGTTAAGGCTTGCTGCGAACGAATGGCCTGCGGACTACGCGACGTTCGACGAGGCCACCATGCTGGGCGCAGCGTACGCCAACCCCAAAAGTTTTCTTCGCGCCTGGGAAGGTCTCCTCGTCCTTGACGAAGCGCAAAGGGCGCCGGGGCTGTTCCGCGCCCTCAAAGAAATAGTCGACGAGGCTCGCTTCAGGAACAAGCTAACCGCAAACGGCCAGTACCTGCTGACCGGGTCCGCGCATATCCTGGCCCTGCCCGAATTGGCGGGCGCGCTGGTGGGTCGCCTGCGCGTCCTGACGCTCTACCCGCTGTCCGCGCTGGAAGTTTCGGGCGGCGCGGGCAGTTTCCTGCCTTGCCTTATGGAGAATCGTTTTCGTCCGGGCGCGATACGAAGAAACGGGTCCTTGGCGGACATGATCCAGCGCGCCACTTTTCCTGAGATTTCGACGCAGGACGAAAGCGTTCGTCGGGGCTGGTTTGAAAGTTACATAAGCGCCATTCTGCAAAGAGACGTACGGCAGATCGCGGATATCGCAAAGTTGGGCGTATTGCCGAACCTGCTCAAGACGCTCGCGGGTCGAGCGGGGGGCCTGGTCAATGAAGCCGATATTGCAAGAATGATCGGGCAGAACCCCGTAACGGCCAAAAACTACCGCGTTCTACTGCAAATGCTGTTCCTGACGATGGACGTAAAGCCCTGGTTTCGCAATATTGGCAAGCGTTTGGTCAAATCGCCGAAAAACTATCTTGTCGATACCTCGCTGCTTTGTCATTTGCAGCGAATCGACCTTGCGGAGTCTGAAATCGTCGATCCGCACAGATTCGGACAGGTTCTGGAAAACTTTGTCGCTACGGAATTTGTCAAGCAGCTATCCGCGTCAGGGGATAGCGCTGCGTTGCATCATTTCAGAACGAGCGACGGAAAAGAAGTAGACTTTGTACTGGAAAGTCCAGACGGAAAGTTGGCGGCGGTCGAGGTTAAAAACCGGGACGTCGCAACAGAAAACGACTTCAAGGGATTAAAAATATTGCGCCAGCGAACACAGGAAGATTTTGTCTGTGGAATCGTGCTTTATCGAGGCGACCGAGTGGTTCCCTTCGATAATAATTTATGGGCGGTTCCGATCCACGCGATGTGGTTGTAAAAGAGGTGGTTATAAAATAACCCCGCCTCCCTACCCATCTCCCTCCGCCTCGCGCTCCCGCATTTCTTCCACCTCCACCGTCACGCTCCATTCGGGATGCGTGGCGGGCGCCGTCACCACGTTGAGCGCCTCGAAAACCAGTTCGTGCCGAAACCCCCGCTCGCCCGTCTTCACCTCTATCCAGGTAACGTCGCGCGGCTTCAGGACGAGCAGGTCTGTTGCATTGTTAAAAGTATATTCCGACCGGTTGCGCAGCGTAAACGGCGCGTCGGACGCATTCTTTATCGCCACATGCAGCACCGAAGTATTTTTGCCGTACTCGGCGGCCTGGATCGAGAGCGACGCATCGATCAGCGGGAGTACGCGCTCCGCTCTGCCGACCAGAATGTCCTTGTACCACGCCACGGTGCGCCGCATTCGGAGCGCCTCGGCAATGGCTTCGACAGAACGCTCCGTCGCAAAAACAAGCGTAGCGGACCGGTGGCCGCCTCCATGGACGTCGAATGTCCAGTCGATCAGTCCATGAATGTCCGACGTGCCAAGAATGGTCAGATTATAATCGAGGGCGATCTGAAGCGCTTCCTCCGAATACCACGCTTCGTTGACCACCTCTATGCCGTGCAGCAACCCCTCGTCTATGAACTGCCGGTGGATGTCGGCGAGTTCCGCGATCCCGTCCGGTTTTTGCGCCGGATAACTCGGATGATTCCAGAATACGAACGCGCCTTGCCGGTTGGCTTCGCGGACCGCGTCCGCAACGGAGTCCGTCAGCACGGGATTCACATCCTCCAGAAAGATGGCGTTCATATGGCCCGGCGGCATGGCCCGCGTAATTTCCGCGCCCCGCAGCACGAGCAGCGGCTCGTCCGCGTCTTCTCCCTCTCCTCCTTGGTCCGCCTGTTCGCCTTCCGCTTCTTCCCGTTCGTTCTCCGCCATTCTTTCTGCCACCCTCGCCGCCAGGTCGTAGCTCCGGTTGCGGTCCGGATGGGGAATGTCCGCGATGTGCGGCTGGTATTCGAGGTGATCTGTAATGGCGAGGCAATCCAGCCCGTCGCGCAGCGCTTCCTCTACCCGGATATTGGGCCAAACGCTCCCGTCAGAGAACACCGTGTGCGTGTGAAAATCGCAAACCAGCGTATGGTATCCCGGCACGTCCGGAAACTCGATAAGGCGATCTGTCGCGGCGTCCTCCGCATGTTGCGCCGCAGCACCGGAAACAAGCCCGAGAAACACGAAAAGACAGAGAAAGCGTCGCATGGGAATACGTTGCATAGTCAGGAGATGATGTACCATGGCGGCCATGGGGGTTGCGGGATGCGCGAAGGGGCATGCGCCAGAACGCTCCCGTCTCGTTGAAAATTATTCCGCGTTTTCGACAAAGGCGTAGCGCAAGGCGAGCGTATGTACGCCTTCCGCCGTACGGGCGATTTCCATTTCGCCCCGGAGGCCGGTTAATTCGCCCGTACCCGACCCCGGCACCACATTTCCGAACGAACGCGGCGGCGTGTCCGGCCCCATAATGCCGCCGTGTTGCAACACGAACGTACCGGATCGTCCCGCCAGTACGCCGGTAACCCGCTCCGAAACCACATAACCCGCCCCGGCTTCCGGGTCGCTCAGCCCGCAAAACAGGCCTTCGCCCGCGCTTTCCCCGTCGAGGTCCCCCTGGAATTTCTTCCGAATGGCCACCCGGACGAGCGCGGGGCCTTCCGCAGGGTCGTCGCCGGGCGAGGGCTCCCATCCCGTGACGTCGAATGTACACTTGGCTTCCATATTGAACTGCGTTGATCGGGCGTGCGGACGCAAAAAATATACATTACTCTGCGTTTATGATTTTAAGGATGCGCTTAATTTTATGGATTTCGAATCGGGTCCATGATCTCTATTTATAGGGAGTTTATCCTAATTTATAAAAAACGGATAAGTTTCCTAAACTTCCTATAAATACAGATCGACCATGGGGCGGAACTGCCGCCCGGCACGCCACCCGTTCCGTCCGGCGCCCGGCAGGACGCCTGTTCCGTCCCCGCCGAGACATTAGCCAAAAAAAGTGGGCCCGGTAGGGTTCGAACCTACGGCCAATGGATTATGAGTCCACTGCTCTAACCGCTGAGCTACGGGCCCGGATACGCAGGTAACGCATGTACGAACAGGTATGAGGCGGAAGCTGCTATAACCCGCTCTGGCCTCCTGCGGTTCTGCGGGGCGGCGCGATTTCGCTACCCTCCGAATGCGTTCCGCAGTAGCGCCAGGCTCTTTGGAATCGCCGCGCCGGGGTCTTCCTTCCCCTCGAATTCCAGCGAAACATAGCCCCGAAACCCGGCGTCGCGCATGATGTTCGCAATGCGGTCGTAATCCAGGTCGAGCGTATACCAGGTGCCGCCGCCGTAATACGTCTTGGCCTGCACAAGCACTGCGTACGGCGCCAGCATGGCCAGTTTGTCGTACGGGTCCTCCAGAAAATTGCCCGTATCGAGGGTCACCTGAAGCCAGGGCGAGTCGATGGCGCGCACGATGCGGAGCACGCCCTCGGGCGTACGCCCAAGCCCCCAGTGGTTCTCCAGTCCCAGCACCACGCCCCGCTCCGCGGCGTGCCCGACGCAGGACCCGATGGCGTCAATGACCCATTCGAACGCCTCCTCGTCCGTATGTCCTTCCAGCGGCGGCTCAATGCCCCTGTTGGCCATCAAAGCGTCGAAAGATTCGCTCGTGCCCCAGCGCCCCGTATTGATGCGCATGGTGGGAATCCCCAGCGCGGAGGCGAGATCGATCTGGCGTTTGGTTCTGTCCACGTTCTCCTGCCGCTTTGCCGCATCCGGCGAGACGAAGCCCTGGTGGGTTGAAAATCCCATCAGGTCCAGGCCCGCCTCTATGGCCTTGCGCTTTAGCATTTGCAAGTGGGCGTTCTCTTCGGACCCCATCTGAACATGGAGAATCTCCACGCCGTCGAAACCCATCTCCGCCGCCTGTTCGATGCAGGAAGCGATCGGGTACTTTTCCCGGTCTCCGTCGAAGCGCCAGAACGAATACGTGGATACGCCGATCCGGTTGCCCGGCTTGCGGCCCAGTTCCGCCATCGGAGCAAGGGCTTTGGCGGGCGCGGCGGCGCCCCATCCAAGCAGTCCCCCCGCCACGGCGGCGCGGCGGAAAAAATCCCTACGGTGCATACTGTTTTGCGTCTTGTGGTTCGTATTGGCGGTCGGTTGTTGCGTGTCCGTTACGGGTACGTCCGGGGCCGCGCCATGTTCGCGCGCCTTGCGAACGGCCCACGCTTCCGCATCGCCTTGCAAGCAGATCCGGCCCCGTTTGCAAAAAACGGGTTAATAATCTGAATTTTTGGATGTTTTTTCGCGGATTTCCCTAAATTAGTTAAGAGACTTGTGCCTTATTGGCCAAGTTATTTGCCCATTCAGGCATCATGACCGCCGGGCAGATCATTGCGTACCCCAATCCCTTTGCCCTTTAAAACGCCATGAAACGCCATGTACCGAATCGACGAAATCGATGTTACCATTCTTAATCTGCTGCAAGACAGCGGACGAATGAAGCGCAACGCCATCGCCGAAATCGTAGGGCTGTCCGTGCCCTCGATCAGCGAGCGCATGCGCAAACTGGAAGAACGCGGGGTCATCACGGGCTATCACGCCGTGCTTGCGCCCAAGCGATTTCACATCGACATCACTGCTTTTATCCGCGTCACCGTGGACGGATCCGCAAACTACGACAACTTCGTGAACGAGGCCCTCGTTTTCCCGGAAGTACAGGAGGTGCACTCCATTACCGGAGAAGGAAGCCACCTGCTCAAGGTGCGCGTAGCGAACACCACCAACCTCGAACAGCTGCTCGGGAAAATTCAGTCGCTGCCGGGCGTGCACAACACCTCAACCAACATCGTGCTGAGCACATTCAAGGAATCGAGGCACATCAGGCCGTACACCACCGACATCGCGGAAAATTAAAGGACCCCGCCCGCCGAAGCGCTTTCGATCCGGGTTCCTTCCACGCTTTTAACTGCGAGGACCTGCCTCGCACGCCTTAGTACCCTCCACCACCAAAACACGAGAACGCTATGTCCAGGTTAATGGACGATTACAACGTAAAAGCCGCCACCAAATTCGTACAGAGCGCCAAATCGCCGCCGCTTCCCATAGATATCGAGAAAATCTTCGGGGAGAACGTTTTTGGACTGGAGGCCATGAAAAGCCGCCTTCCAAAGAAGGTCTACGAACGGCTTCTCGCCACCATCGAAAACAACGAACCGCTGGATCCGACCGTAGCGGACACCGTAGCGACCGCCATGAAAGAATGGGCCCGGGAGCGCGGCGGAACGCACTTTACGCACTGGTTCCAGCCCCTGACCGGTTCGACCGCCGAAAAGCACGACAGCTTCATCACCCCCAACAAGGGCGGCGGAGCCATCGCGGAATTTTCCGGGAGCAACCTGATACAGGGGGAGCCGGACGCATCGAGTTTCCCAAGCGGCGGCTTGCGCCCCACCTTCGAAGCGCGCGGCTATACGGCATGGGACCCTACGTCGCCCGCCTTTCTCATCGAGAATGAGAATGGAGCCTACATGTCGATCCCCACGGCGTTTACGTCCTGGACCGGCGAGGCGCTGGACTACAAGATTCCGCTGTTGCGCTCCATCGCGGCGCTGGACGTAGCCGCCCGCCGCGCCCTCGCGCTGTTTGGCGTAGACGACGTGCGCAACGTGTATTCCACGGTCGGCGCCGAACAGGAATACTTCCTGATCGACGAGGAATATTATTACCGCCGTCCGGACCTCGTAACGACGGGCCGCACCCTGCTCGGCACCAAGCCGCCCAAGGGGCACGAGCTGGACGATCATTATTTCGGGACGATCGAAGACCGGGTGCTGTCGTGCATGCTCGATGCGGAACGCGAACTGTACCGCCTTGGGGTGCCCGTCAAAACGCGCCACAACGAAGTCGCGCCAAGCCAGTACGAGATCGCGCCGATCTTCGAAAACTCGAACCTTGGCGCCGATCACCAGCACCTGATCATGCTCATGCTGCAAAAGACGGCCCGCAAGTACGGCCTCGTCTGCCTGCTGCACGAGAAGCCTTTCGACGGACTGAACGGATCGGGCAAGCACAACAACTGGTCCATGTCCACGAACACGGGCCTGAACCTGCTGGACCCGGGAGACGATCCTTCCCAGAACCTGCGGTTCCTGTTCTTCTGCGCCGCCGTAATCCGGGCGGTGTTCAAGCACCAGGACCTTTTGCGCATCGCGGTGGCGACCGCCGGCAACGATCATCGCCTGGGCGCCAACGAAGCGCCCCCGGCCATTTTGAGCGTTTTCCTCGGCGAGGCCCTGTACGACATTTTCGACAAGATCGCGCAAGGCGCGGCCATGTCGAACAAGGAAGGGGGTTTCCTCGGTCTCGGAACCCCGGTGCTGCCTCCCTTGCCGCGTCACTCGGGCGACCGCAACCGTACGTCCCCGTTCGCTTTCACGGGCAACAAGTTCGAATTCCGCGCCGTCGGGTCCAATCAGACGATCTCGTTCGCGAACACGGTGCTCAACGTCGCGATGGCGGAGGCGCTGGACGAACTTTCCTCGAGCGTGCAAGCCCAGCTGGACGGCGGCGCAGCCTTCGAAGACGCCATAGCGCAGGCGCTTCGGGAATCCACGCTGGAAACGAAAGCCATCCTGTTCGAGGGGGACAACTACTCGGGCGACTGGCACGACGAAGCCGAACGCCGCGGCCTGCTGAACTTGCGCACGACCGTCGACGCGCTCGAAAGAATGCTCGACGAGAAAAACGTAGCGCTTTTCGACAAGGCGAACGTCCTTTCCGAGACGGAGCTCCGCAGCCGGTACGAAATCTGGCTTGAGCAGTACGTCATTACGGTCAATATCGAAGCGGAAACCACGCAGGCCATGGCCGAAACGATGGTGCTTCCCGCCGCGGCGAAGTACTTCGGGGAATTAACGGCGACGGCGGCGCAAGCCAAAGAGATCGGCGTTTCTTCCTCGGGGATGGCGGCGACGGCGTCCGCAACCGGCGCCCTCATCGACGAACTGCGCGAAGCCATCGACCAGTTGAAAGCGGTGAACATGACCCATATCGAAGATGGGCATGCCCACGCCGTACATATGCGCGACAAGGTCATTCCGGCCATGGACGCCGTGCGGCTCGCATGCGACAAACTCGAACGGGCGGTGCCGAACGAATCCTGGCCGGTGCCGACGTACCGGGAAATGCTGTTTATCCGATAATCCGCAGCGCGGGCGGGCCGGACGCTTTGCCACCGCGCAGGCGCCCGGCCCGCAAGCGCCCGTCGGTCCTGAACGCTTGCGATAGACTATCGTGCGCGGGCGTCGATGCGCACGGCTTCCAGCACGTCCTCGCCATCGACGATCCAGGCGGTTTCGTGCAAGTGCATGCACGCGCAGGCATGGTTCGGGACGAACCGGATGCGGTCTCCTGTTTCAAGGGTGGATCCGCCCGGTACGTCGATCCAGGCGTGTTCTTCGGAAAGCGAAGCGATACGGGCATGCGGCAACGGCTCCATGCGGCGGGCGTCGTACAGCAATTGTCCATGGCCGTCCGTAAGCGCGCCTTGGTCCGACGCGACGGCTTTCGAACCGGCGTCGGCGAACAGCCGCTCCCTGCCCGAAGCCGTGCGGTGCCGACTCACCACGGTGGTCAGCGCCGTAAGCGCGCAGTCCTTGAGCGCGACCGCGCCAAGCGACGCCTGCATGGCGTCGTGAAAAATATAGTTGCCGGGACGAATCTCGGTGATGCGGAACCCGCCTTCCCGCCTGTTTTCGAAGGCGTGCATGGTGGGCGTCGAGCCGATGCTGATTTCGAAGGAATCCGGTTCCGCAAGTCCGGCCTCCTGCAAGCGTACGGCGAACCGGAGCATTGCGTCTCGCTCGCGCCGGGAGACGGTTTGGATGGCTTCTTTCTTCGAGACCCCTTTCGCCGGCCCCTTGTAGACCTGTCCGGCGTGCGTAAGAATTCCGATCAGGCGTATGCCGGGGGATTCCGTCACACTGCGTGCAAGGGCTATGGCGCGGGCGCTTTCCGGATCTACGCCACAGCGATGCTGACCCGTATCCACCTCGATCAGGACCTCGGCGGTCTCGCCACGCACGGCGAAGAAATCGGCGGCGGCCTGCGCGGCGGGCATGGTATCTACGCAGAAAGACACGCGGGCCAGGGCGCTCAGGTTGGCTATGCGCGCCAGCCGGTCGGCGCCGACTGCGGGATACGCAATGCGGATGTCGTCGAAACCGGCGCGCGCAAAGCATTCCGCTTCGCCCACGGTCGCTACGGTGACGCCGCGCGCGCCCGCCTCCCGCTGCTTGCGGGCCAGAGCCGTGGACTTGTGCGTTTTGATGTGCGGACGCAAGCGAACTCCCTGCGCGTCGGCGCGGGCCTGCATGGCCGAAATATTCGCTTCAAGGCGAGACCGTTCGATCAGCAGGCAGGGCGTGGAGAGATCGTTCAGCGTGGCCATTTATCCCGAACCCGTTTTGCCGATGCGCCCCATCGCCACGCGCAACCGGTTGCGGGCCCGCTCAAGCGAGCGGCTGGCGCGTTCCCGGTCGATGTCTTCGCCGGTTGATCGCAACCGCTGCAACGCCCGTTCTTCGGCGGCTTTCGCCCGCTGCGTATCTATTTCGGAAACCGGCTCGGCGGTGTCTGCGAGGACCGTAACCCGATTGTCTATCACTTCGAGAAATCCTCCGCTCGAAGCAAAAAACACGTGTTCTCCGCCCGGCGTCGTAACGCGCACCGCGCCAATATCGAACGCGGCGATCATGGGCGCGTGGTTAAAGAGCGCTTCGAACGAACCAAACCGGCCCGGCGCCTGAACGCCCCGCGCGTCTCCCTGAAAGACGCGCCGATCCGGAGCGACGATTTCAACCTGAAGATGGGCCATAGGGCTTGGACGTTATGCCATCGGGTGGGCGCCGGGCGCCCGAAAAATCCGTGGCGGCGAACAGGAATCCCTGCTTACGCGGTTTCCTCCGCGAGCATTTTTTCGCCCGCTTCCACGACTTCCTCGATAGACCCTTTCAGGTTGAAGGCGCTTTCGGGATACTTGTCCATTTCTCCTTCGAGAATGGCCCGGAATCCGCGAATCGAATCCTCCACCTTGACATATTTGCCTTCGATGCCGGTGAACTGCTGGGCCACGAAGAAGGGCTGGCTCATGAAGCGCTGGGCGCGGCGGGCGCGCTGCACCACCAGTTTGTCCTCGTCGGACAATTCATCCATTCCCAGGATGGCGATGATGTCCTGCAACTCCTTGTATCGCTGGAGGAGTTGCTGGACTTCCTGGGCCGTCCGGTAGTGTTCGTCGCCCACGATGCGGGCGTCCAGAATGCGGCTGGTGGAATCCAGCGGGTCGATGGCCGGATAAATGCCCAGCGAGGCGATCTGGCGCGAAAGGACCGTCGTTGCGTCCAGGTGCGCGAACGTGGTGGCGGGCGCAGGGTCCGTAAGGTCGTCCGCCGGGACGTAAATGGCCTGGAACGAGGTGATGGCGCCGTCCCGGGTGGATGTGATGCGCTCTTGCAGTTCGCCCATTTCGGTGGCGAGCGTCGGCTGGTAGCCTACGGCGCTGGGCATGCGGCCAAGCAGGGCCGAAACTTCCGAACCGGCTTGCGTAAAGCGGAAAATGTTGTCCACGAAAAGCAGCACGTCGCGGCCGCCCAGATCGCGAAAATATTCCGCGACGGTCAGGCCCGCGAGGGCGACGCGGGCGCGGGCGCCGGGCGGCTCGTTCATTTGTCCGAAGACCAGCGTAATGTTGGATTGCCGCAGCGCTTCTTCGTCCACCTGGCTCAAATCCCAGCCCCCTTCCTCCATGGTCTTGCGAAAATCTTCGCCGTAGCTCATGACGCCGGATTCGAGCATCTCGCGCAACAGATCGTTCCCCTCGCGGGTGCGCTCGCCGACGCCTGCGAAGACGGAAAGCCCCTCGTGCGCCTTGGCGATATTGTTGATGAGTTCCTGAATGAGCACCGTTTTGCCCACCCCGGCGCCGCCGAACAAGCCCACCTTGCCGCCGCGCGCCACCGGCTGAATTAGATCGATTACCTTGATGCCTGTTTCCAGCATCTCGATACTCGTCTGCAATTCGTCGAAGGCGGGCGCTTCCTGGTGAATCGGGCGCCATTCGCTGACCTCGGGTTGCGGGAAGCCGTCGATGGCGCGCCCGACCACGTTGAGCAGGCGCCCCCGTATTTCTTCCCCGACCGGCATGGCGATGGCGCGGCCCGTATTCACGACCTCTGCGCCGCGCGTGAGCCCGTCCGTGGAATCCATCGCGATGGTGCGTACGCGATTTTCGCCAAGGTGTTGTTGTACCTCAAGAACCAGATCGTCCCCCTGATCTCGTCCGATCGTCAACGCGGAAAGAATTTCGGGAACGTCGCCGGATGGAAATTCCGCGTCCACGACCGGTCCGATTATCTGAACGATCTTGCCGTTCGCCATAGCGCTTGCCCGTATATGTAGTCCGTTTCAAAAGAGTTATTGCGCAACAAATCCAACCGAATTGTACGCCTTCCCGCGGTTATAGATCGCAAAGAATGTGCGAAACCGGATCGGAAACGCCCGCCGCCGCATAGCGCGTTCCAGCGGGTACGAAAAAAAGGAGAGGGACGGTTTTGCCGCCCCCCTCCTTTTCCGGTTTATCGCGCGATATTTGCGTATCCCGCTGGTTTAGTTCCAGTCGAAGTTGTACCGTACGCGGGCGTAGTAGAAGGCTCCGTTGAAGCCGAACGGGGTGAACTGCCCGTACTTGTTGCCTACGCCGTCCGCGGCGCCCGGATATTCCTTCGGATAGGTGTTCAGCACGTTCTGCGCGCCGAGCGTAAACGTCAGGTAATCCGTGAACGGATGGGACGCCTCGACGTCGAAGAGTATGCGGGCCGGATAGTCGGTCGTCTCTCCGGGATCCGATTCGTAGTAGGGCGTTTCGCCGTCGTAGTAGCCGTCCCAGTAGCTTCCGCGCACGAGGACGCTCGTTCCGCCCCGGAAAGCGTGCGTGACGGACAAGTTGCCGCGCACGTTGGGCAGCCCTTCTTCGAGAATCCGTATCCGCGTATCGCTCAGGGTCGCGTCATTGTGCTCGGTCACCTTGGTAGCCGTCCAGTTCCAGGCGGCGCTGAACGTCGTGCTGGAACCGTTCTGGCCCGCTACCCGGTAGGCGCCCACGAGGTCGAGGCCGCGCGTACGCGTTGCGAAGTCGTTGATGAAGAAGCGGAACCGCTTGAGTACGCCGCCAGGTCGGATGATTTCCTCTTCCAGCAGGGCCTCGATTTCCGTTGTGCTGAGGGCGAAGTTTTGACTCGTCGTGAGCCGATCCGACATGCCGATCTGGAAAAAGTCCGCCGAAACGATCAGGGGACCCTGGTCGAACACCGCCCCTATGGCGAGGTTGACGGATTTTTCGGGTTCCAGCGGTTCGCCGCCGTACCGATCAGCCAGCAACGAGGTCGAGGGAATCGTCCCGTTGTTGGTCAGATCCATGATTTCGGGATCGTAGATCGTCGAGATGTTGAAGGCGTTCTGCTGTCCCGGCGTGGGCGCGCGGAAGCCCGTGCTTGCGCTGGCGCGCAGCGCAAACGTCTCGGAGAGGCCCATCCGGCCTGCGACTTTTCCGTTGACCGTCGTTCCGAAGTCCGAAAAATTCTCAATGCGGCCCGCCACGCTGACGTTCCAGTCCTGTAGCGGATCCTGCATTTCGAGCTCTGTGTAGGCCGCGAAATTGCTGCGGTTCCAATCGCCCGCCGTCAGGGGGCCGAAACCGGTGAACCCGTTCGAGCCGGGCGTAAAGCCCTGCCTTGCAAGCGGTCCCTCGGTCCAGGACTCCGTATCGCCCTGCGTGATTTCGAAGGTTTCCTGGCGCCACTCGCCGCCGCCCGCGATATTGAGCCGGTCGTTCAAGGGATACGAAAGGTCCACGTTCAGGTTGATTTCCTGCTGGTCGTAAATCCCGGGATTGAAGTACGGCGTACAAGCCTGGTCGGGTACGTGGGGCGATTCGCCCTCGTCGCTGCACGGCTGGTTGGGTCCCAGCGAGGCGTTCACCGTGTTGTACATGTAGAAGTCCATGTTGGACTTGCCCCAGCTTGCGCTGGCGTCCCAACCCAGCTTGCCCCGGGTTCCCCGGAGACCCACTACGGCGGAGGCGTCGAGCACGTTCGCGCCGAACTGCGGGGTGAAGCCGCCCGGCAGGATTTTCTGGAAGGTGAAGCAGTTGGGGTTGTTGAGCACCTCGTTCCAGGCCTGCGTGTCCGACACGACGCCGCCGGAGACCCGGACTTCGGGGCAGCCGGCCGATCCGTCGAGTACGCCGTCCTGGGCGTCCAGCAAATCGCCTACGAGAAGGATGGATTCGTCGTTGGCGTTCGAGGTGCCGTAGACCCCGCTGCGCGTGTTCGGATTACGGAAGTAGAACCCGCCTTCGACCTGCTTGCTCACGTAATTTCCGTGGCCATAGGCCTCCATTTGGTCGTTGAAGGGGTGTCCTGCGTTGACCCACAACTTGACTTCGTTGTTCACTTCGGGCGACCCCCAGATTTGCGCAGGTTCGCGCACGGCGCTATTGCCCGCGCCGATGAGGCTGATCGCGTCGTTGCGCTGTACGCTGCGGTCGGTGGGTAGCGTGTTGCCAAACTCCCCGGTGAGATTGAGGAAGCCCTCTGCGCCAAGCGGCAGCCCGACATTGGCCGAGATGGCGTACATGTCTCCGTCGCCCGGCAGGGCGCCCCGATCTACCCGGTTGCTCGTATCGCCGAGGAGGTGTCCGCCCGTCTTGATGGAGATGGAGCCGCCGGACCGATCTTCCTTAAGCACGAGATTCATCACGCCGGCAATGGCGTCCGAACCGTACTGGGCGGCCGCGCCGTCGCGCAACACTTCTGCCTGTTCAAGGGCCAGGCCGGGAATCAGCGCGATGTCGGGTCCCTGGGCGCCGTCGGCGAGGCCGTTGCCGTACCAGGTGATGACCGCGGTGCGGTGCCGACGCTTGCCGTTGACGAGCACCAGCGTATGGTCGGGCGCCAGGCCGCGCAGGTTCGCCGGACGCGCGAACGTCGCTGCGTCGCTGATGGGCTGAACGTTGACGTTGAACGAGGGCACCACATTGCGCAACAGGTTGGCGAAGTCCGTATCTCCCTGATTCACGAAATCGTCGCTGCGAATCACGTCGATGGGCACGGGCGATTCCGTAACCGTTCGCGGCTGCGAGCGGCTGCCGACCACGGCCAGGCCTGCAAGCAGGATGGTGGTTTCGTTCATGGTCGCGTCGAGCTGGACCGTTTCGCCGTCCGCTACTTCGACTTCCATGGACACCGGTTCATACCCGAGCAGGCGAAAATGCACCATATGGGTTCCCGCAGGCACTTGGGTAATCACGTAGTTTCCGTCGGCGTCGCTAAGGTCGCCGAGGTTCAGCGCCGTGATGGCCACCTGTACGTCGGGCAAACTCATGCCGTTCTCGTCGCTAACCGTCCCTTCAAGGGCTCCCTGCGCAAAAAGCGAGGCAGGCCCAAAAGCCAACATGGTGGCCAGCATGGTTACGGCGGCCAATGCGTGTAGTATTCGGTTCTTCATGATGAGAGGGATGTTGCTGTGAAAATTCGCGGTGCGCGACGCCGAAGCCGTTTTGTCCCGGATTCGAGGGGGGCGGGCCGAGCGGCCTTCGCGGGTGTAATATAATAATACGTCCAGCGTATTAATGTCAAGTAGAAAACTGGTGAAAATGCGCCCGCGTTTCTGTGAAGGTTTCGTTCACGGTGCGTTTTTGTCCCCGAAATGCTCGTAGCCGCTGCGTTCGAGCGGCAAAATCCGGCCATCCGGGGTCCGCGCCGTTATGTCGCCGTCCGCCGTGCAGCACCCGATCACATGACACGTTTCCGCATCCATGCGCGCAACCTCTTCGCGAGAGGCCGCGAAAAGCAATTCGTAATCTTCTCCTCCATAGAGCGCGAAAACCGCGGCGTCTTCTCCGAGGGCCTCGGCGGCGGCGTACGTTTCCGGGGCAATGGGCAGCGCATCAAGCAATAACTCGGCGCCGCACCCGCTTGCGCGGCAGATATGCCGCACGTCCGATCCCAGGCCGTCCGAAAGGTCGATGAGCGCATTCGGCGCGACGCCGCGCGCCGCCCAGTCTCGCACCACGTCGAGGCGGGCGCGCGGGACCAGTTGCCGCCCGATCACATACCGGTAGGGGTCGATATCCGGCGCGAAATCCGCCCCTTTTTCCTGGAGTTCCCGGCGCTGCTCCAGCAAGATGCGGAGCCCGGCGCAGGCGGCGCCCAGATCGCCCGTCGCGCACAGCAAATCTCCCGGAACGGCTCCCCGGCGATGCACGAGACGGGCGATGTCCGCCTCGCCCGCGACGGTCACGGAAATGGTGAGGCGGGCGGCGGCGGTCGTATCGCCGCCCACGACGGTTACGCCGTACAGGTCGGACGCTTTCCGCACGCCCCGGTAAAATGCCTCGATCTGTTCCACGAAAATATTGTCCGGCGCGCCCAGCGCGATCGTCGCATACCGCGGCTCGGCGTTCATCGCGGCGACGTCGCTTACGTTGACGGCGATCGCCTTGGACCCCAGGTATTCCATGGGCATGACGAGGCGGTCGAAATGGACGCCCTCCACCAGCATGTCGGTGGTGAGCACATGGGCCCGCCGCTCGTCGATGCGATAGGCGGCGGCGTCGTCCGCAATGCCGGTAAGGAGTTCCGCGTCGGAAGGTTCGCCGAGAATGCGCCGCATGGCGTCGATCAGCCCGAACTCGCCGTATTCCCCAAGCGGCGTTAATGACGAATCGTTGTTCATGCCGTTACGCGGGGATGCAGAGTTTGCCGAGCGTCGTGCTCCGGGACGCGCCGGTAACCGAAGGCAGGTTCGTTTTCGCTTCGTTTACGGCTTCGTGGGCCAGCACGGCGAAACAAAGCGCCTCCTTGGCTTCGGAAGGAATGCCGTACGTATCGATCAGGCGGACGGGGATGGGAGCGAACACGTGGGCAAGGCGATCCATCAGGTAGCGGTTGCGCGCGCCGCCGCCGGAAACGATGAGCGCGTCCAGCGCATGGGTCTTCCGAACGAAACGGGCGTACGCCTGATAGACCGATAATACGGTGAGCATCGTTCCCGCGGCGAGTATATCGTTCGAATCCGGGCGGTCCATTGCGTCGCGGCACCGCTCAGCAAGTTGTTCGGCGAACGCTGCGCCGAAATATTCGCGCCCGGTGGACTTGGGGGGCTTCTGGAGAAAATACGCGTCCTCCAGCAAGGCGGCGAGCACGGCGTCGTCCGTGCGTCCTTTGGCGGCGCGGCGGCCCTCGTCGTCGTACGGTTCGTCGAACAGCATGGTTGCCAGGGCGTCGATCACCATGTTGCCCGGTCCCGTGTCGAAGGCGAATACGTCGTTTCGGTCCGCGCCGGCGGGAAGAATCGTGATATTGGCGATTCCGCCCAGATTGAGCAGGCCGCGCGTTTCCCGTTCGCAGCGAAAGCATACGTAATCGAAATACGGGACGAGCGGGGCGCCTTGCCCGCCCAGCGCCATATCCGCCATCCGAAAATCGCCCGCCACCGGGACGCGCAGCAGGTTGGCCAGCACCGACGGGTCCCCGACCTGAAGCGTGGACATGATTTTCTTGCCGCCGCAATCCGCCGGATACGGCACATGATGAATCGTCTGTCCATGCGCGCCCACCAGGTCCAGATCGGATACGGCGTATCCGGCTGCGGCGGCGACGCGCTCGACCGATTCGGCGTAGGCGTGCGCGAGGCGGACGTTCAACTGGGAAATATCGAACACGGTCGAATGCACCAGCGTGGAGTTCGCCAGAATAACCTGCCTGAGCGCGTCGGGCCAGGGGGCGTGGTCGAACCCGAGGATTTCGAACGCGATCTCCTCCCCGGATCCCGTGAGGCGGGCCAGCACGGCGTCTACTCCGTCCAGCGACGTGCCGCTCATCAACCCGACCACGATCCGGGATTCTTTGTCCTGCAATTGCCGAAGACGCTGCATGGCGTTACTGCTCCGTTTCCATGGATCGCAACCGGCGCGCCCGCGCCTGAAAAGCCGCCGCCTGTTCCGGGCGCCGTTCGGCCAGCGTCTCGTACATGCGCGCGGCTTCTTCGTACTGCTGTTGCGCGGCGTAAATCTCTGCAAGGGTTTCGCTGGCTACGTCGTCGATGTCGTCGCCCAGGTCCGGGGAGGGGATTGCGGGGGCGTCGTCGGAGCGAGGTACGATGCGCGCCGATTCCAGGCGGGCAATGAGGCGGTCGATGTCCGCGAAGGGATTCTCCGGCTGTCGCGGCGGCGCATGCGCTTTGCGCGCGGCGTTCGCCAGTCCGCGCAACGCTACGGGACTGGTCGGAGCCAGCCGCGCCGCTTCGCGCCACGCGTCCAGCGCGCGGTCCCACGCGCCCAGCGCTTCCTGCGCCCGGGCCAATACGACGTACGCCGCTGCATAGTCCGGCAGGCGGTCCAGCGTAGCCTGGAGCAAGGCGACGGCCTGTTCGGCGTCGCCCGCCTCGATACAGGCAGCGGCTTTCTGAATATCCGGCGTCATCGGCAGCGGCAGGGGAGATGTTATCGGATGGATTTCGTACGGGTTTCCCGGAATGTCGCGGCGGCGACCAGCACGAACCCCGCCGCAAAAAGCAGCTGAAAAACGACGGCGTCCCATTGTCCGGTCATCAGAAGATACGCTACGCCCGCCGTTGAATAGACCCCCATGGCGAATTCCAGCGGATAGGCTATGCGAAGCGCCGCCGATCCGCGCTGGCGGCGTCCGCGCGAACGGCCCGGCGCCGCCCGGTTTCCAGAGGCGGCGGTTCCGAATTTTGGGGTGCGCACGAACGGCGAGGATATGCCCGCAAACGCTTCGACCACGGCGATGGTGTTCCGAATGGACATGCCGATCGCGCCGGCCATGAACACCGGCAGCACGCCGAGGCGCCGGGGCCAGTCGGCGTACAATCGGCGCTGCGCGAAAACCTGCGCCAGCGTAAATCCTGCGAATCCGACGAGGCCAAGCGCCATCCATCCGAAATACGCCTGGCCCGGCCCGCCGCCGGCGTGCGCCGCCGCTTGCATGGGAACATGAAGCAGCCCGGCGAGCAGCACGAAGGGAAACACCAGATGACCCGTCATGTGGAACGTGCCCTGCACCTTGCGGCGGAAGGATTCGCGGGACGTCCAGAGGCTTCGCAGCAACTTGCGGGCGGCTTCTACAGACCCTTTCGTCCAGCGAAACTGCTGGGTTCGCACCCCTTCGAACGTCGAGGGAAGCTCTGCGGGCACCTCGACGTCGCCCATGAATTCGATGCGCCAGCCCGCCAATTGCGCCCGGTAACTGAGGTCGAGGTCCTCGGCGATGGTGTCTGCTTGCCACCCGCCTGCGTCCATAATGGCCGCGCGCCGCCATACGCCCGCCGTCCCGTTGAAGTGCAAAAAACAGTCGGCGCGGCGCCGCGCCAGTTGCTCCACCGCGAAATGGGCGTCCAGCCCTGCGGCCTGAATGCGCGTAAGCAGGGAAGCGTCCCGGTTGATATGTCCCCAGCGCGCCTGCGCGGCCCCAAGGCGCTCGTCGGCGAAGGCGGGCAGGAGCCGCCGCAAAAAATCGGGGCGAGGCACGAAATCGGCGTCGAATACGGCAAGGAAATCGCCTTGCGCCTGCGTCAGCCCGTAGCGCAGGGCGCCCGCCTTGTATCCCTCCCGATTCGGACGACGAAGATGCGTGATCCGAACGCCCCGGGCCGCCGCGGCGGACAGGCTGCGGGCTGCCAGGCGCGGCGTGTCGTCCGTAGAATCGTCCAGGACTTGTATTTCAAACCGGTCTCGCGGGTAATCCAGCCGCGCGCAGGCGTCGATCAGTCGTTCCACCACGAGCGGTTCGTTGAAAACGGGCAGCTGCACTGTGACGAACGGCCAGGCAAACGACCGGTCGGGCGGCGGGGCGGTCCCCGTATCCGGGGCAAGGCGGCCTGCGCCGGCGGACTGCTTGCACAACCACAACAGGTTTGCGCCGTACAGCGTCAAAACGGCAATCGCTATCGCATACAAAACCGCCACGCCAAGCAGGATATGGTCAGGAATGTGAAGACTACCAATTGGATGTGGCGGCCTGGAAAATGTCGTCGGCGATGTCGTCCAGCGCTTCGGTTGCGGCTTCTTCCTCGCCGGTGAAGTCGGATGGATCGTATTCGAACGACGCGGAGAAACTGCGCTCGAAAATCTCCTGTTCCTCTACGCGGTCCGCATAGCGCGCAGACACCGTAATGGAAAGTTGATTCAACGCGGCCCGGTATTCGCCTCCGACGGCGGCGGGGCGCACGGCGTATTGCCGGATTTCCGCGCTAAGGACCGCGTCGGCCTCGGTCTCGTCGGTTTCCAGTTCGAGGCGCGTCTGCCGCACGAAGCGCTCCACGAGGCGTTCGGTCAACATGCCGCCCAGGTCGGGAATGGGATTGGACGTAGCGTCCTCCGCCAGCGGAATGGCGACCGTCCCAAGATGCTCCGGAATAGAAGCGCCGGTGAAACTGTAATATCCGCAGCCCATCGCCAGCGAGGCGAACGCAATGGCGAGGCAGGCGGCCAGCCTGCGCAGAAACGGGCGCGCGGGGAGCCGGAATCTCACAACTCCTCCTCGATTTCTTTCAGCTTGCGGTAGAGCGTACGTTCCGAAATGCCCAGGGTGCGCGCCGTTTGTCTGCGGTTGCCGTTGAACGTTTTGAGCGCGCGCGCGATCAACGCGCGTTCCGCCGTTTCCAGCGTGGGGAAGGTTTCTTCTTCGGGTTCTTCCTGCTCTTCGGCAACGTCTTCTTCCAGTATCGCGCGCGGCGTTTCCGGCGCGGGCGCATCCCGTCCGCCCCCCTCCTCTTCGTCGCTTTGCCAGCGCGGCGCGCCCTGATCGCTTGCTATTTCGTACGGAGCATCCTCGATCAGCGGGGGATATGCTTCCGGTTCGTTCCCGGATACGCCGCCGCGCCGCTTCAATTCTTCCCACATCCGGCGCACTTGAGACCGCAGTTCGAACAGGGCGCGATAGATCATTTCGCGTTCGCGGGCGTCCATCGAATCCCCCGTCGCTTTGTGCACGACCGGCAGCAAGGCCGAAGGATCCTCCTCCGTACGCACGCCCCGCAAGCAGGGGCGAATGTCCTCGGCGGTCACCTCCCGGCCCCGGATCAGCACTTCGATCTGTTCCGCGACATTGCGCAGTTCGCGCACGTTGCCGGGCCAGCGATAGCGCAGGAGCAGTTCGCGGGCGTCGTCGGAAAGGCGCTTCACCGGACTGTCGTACTTCTGCGCGAAGCGGTGCAGGAACGTTTCGAGGAGCGGGAAAATGTCCTCCGGGCGTTGCCGCAGCGGCGGCATTTCGACGAGCACCGTGCTGAGGCGGTAATACAGATCCTCCCGAAACCGTCCGGCGCGGACTTCCCGGGCCAGGTCCTTGTTCGTGGCCGCTACGATGCGCGCATCGACCTTGCGCAGCCGGGAGGCGCCCACGCGGGTGAATTGACCGGACTCCAGCACGCGCAAGAGGCGCACCTGCGCGGCCGGCGGCATTTCCCCTATTTCGTCCAGAAAGATGGTGCCCCCGTCGGACTGCTCGAAGTATCCCGTGCGGCGTTCGACGGCGCCCGTGTAGGCCCCTTTCTCGGCGCCGAACAATTCCGACTCGATGAGCCCTTCCGGGATGGCCCCGCAGTTGACGATGACGAACGACTGATGCCGCCGCGCGCTCAGTCCGTGAATGGCCTCGGCGATGAGTTCCTTGCCCGTGCCGCTCTCCCCCTGAATGAGGACGGTGATGTCCGTGCGGGCTACTTGCCGTACGCGGTCTATGACGTTTCGCAACGCCGCCGACCGGCCCGTGATGCCGAAGCGCTCCTTTATCGATTCCCGGTCCATCGGTTACGCAGCGGCCGAAGCGGCGCATTCGAGCAAGGTCGCGCGGCCAAGCGGATCGCCGAGGAGCGTGGCCGACGTGCATCCGGTAATGCGCACGCGCACATAGTCCCCCGGCGCGTACGCTTCCCGGTCGAAGACGACCATCTTGTTCGTGTCCGTGCGCCCGCACAGCTGCCGGGCGCTGCGTTTGCTTTCTCCCTCCACAAGCGCCACGTGCTCGCGCCCGATCTCTTCCTGGTTCCGCTCCAGCGAAATGCGCTGTTGCAAGGCGATAATTTCCCCAAGGCGCCGCTTCTTGACGTCTTCGGGAACGTCGTCCTCGTATTTTCGGGCCGCATAGGTGTCCGGGCGCTCGGAATACATGAAGGTATAGGCGTAATCGTAGCGCACCGCTTCCATCAGCGAGAGCGTATCCCGATGCTGCGCTTCGGTTTCTCCGCAAAAACCGGCGATAATGTCCGTAGACAGCGAAATGCCCGGCGTCAGCGCGCGCGCCCGTTCGACGAGGGCCAGATATTCCTCCCGCGAGTACGTCCGCCGCATGCGTTCGAGCACCTCCGAATTGCCGTGTTGCACGGGAAGATGGATGTAGTTGCACACGTTGCCCCGTTCGCGATGCAGGCGCAGCAGATCGTCGCTGCAATCCTTCGGATGACTGGTCGAGTAGCGTATGCGGAGCGCCGGCGAAACGAAACTGATCCGCCGGAGCAGTTCGGCGAAATCGACGCAGGCGCCCTCCTCCTCGAACCGATAGGAATTCACGTTCTGCCCGAGGACGGTGACTTCCTTGTACCCCGCCTCCGCGAGCCGGGCGCATTCGGAGAGAATGCTGGACGCCGGACGGCTGCGTTCGCGCCCGCGCGTGAACGGCACGACGCAGAAGGAACACATGTTGTCGCACCCCCGCATGATGGACACGAAGGCCGAAACGCCGTTCGTATCGTAGCGAATCGGCGCAATGTCGGCGTACGTTTCTTCCCGGGAAAGCTGGACGTTGACGGCGGCCTGGCCCGTGTCGTCCGTTTCGTGGAGCAGGCGGGGCAGGTCGCGGTACGCATCCGGCCCCACGACCAGATCGACCAGTTGCTCCTCTTCCAGCAGCCGGGCGCGCAGGCGTTCGGCCATGCAGCCAAGGACGCCCAGGCGAAGCGCAGGCCCGCCCGAAGCGCTACCCCCCGCGCGTTTGCGCCGCCGGAAATCCCGCAAGCGCCGCCGCACTTTCTGCTCGGCGTTTTCGCGGATGGCGCACGTATTCAGCAGCACCACGTCCGCCTCTTCCTCGTTGCGGGTGAGCCCGAACCCGTTCTCCCGCAGCACGGACGCCACGATCTCGGAGTCCGAGACATTCATCTGGCATCCGTACGTCTCGATATATACCCGCCGCCGCCCTTCCGCTTCCATGGACGTCGTACGCGCCCGGTCGAGTTCCTCGGGCTTCCAGGACGCTCCGGCGCGACCCTTCGCAGGCGCACGGCCCGGATCGTCCAGAATTTCTATATCAGGAATTACTTGCATGGCTGCTTGCGCAGGGCGTACGAAAAAGGGTGGGGCGAAACGCCGCAAGAAACAAAGTTCGTCAAAATATCTCTAACGCCTGCTGCCCTGCCAGGATTCGAACCTGGAACCCCCTGATCCAGAGTCAGGTGCTCTGCCAATTGAGCTACAGGGCAGGATGCCGCGCCTTGTATTTTCTCATGCGTCAATGCTTCCGCCCCTCTGCGGTTCCGTTTAGGGCGTATATTCACTCCGTATCCCGCTGCGATGCAGGGCATCATCGGTTCCCGCACGAAATATCCTGATTCAGCGTACCCCCAAGCGACATGACGGATCGCGCCTTGCGTAACGCGCATGAAAAATGGATGGCGTTCTGCCTGGATCTGGCCCGGCAGGGGGCCGGACTGGTCAGTCCCAATCCGATGGTCGGCGCCGTGCTCGTCGGCACGGACGACACGCTGCTTGGCCAGGGGTTGCACCATGAATACGGCGGGCCGCACGCGGAAGTATACGCCATCCGGGACGCGGAGCGGCGCTACGGCCCCGACGCGCTGGAGCACGCCACGCTGTACGTGAGCCTGGAGCCGTGTTCGCATACAGGCAAAACGCCGCCCTGCGTCGATCATATCCTCGAAAAACGCATTCCGCGCGTCGTGGTGGGGACGCGCGACCCGTTTATCGAAAAGTTCGGCAGTGGCGTGGAGCGTTTGCGCGCACAGGGCGTAGAGGTCGTCGAGGGGGTGCTGGAAGCCGAATGCAAGCGCCTGAACGAGGCGTTCCTGCATCATGTTCGGACCGGGCGCCCCCTCGTTACCCTGAAAATGGCCCAGACGCTCGACGCCCGCCTCGCAGGCGCGTCCGGGGCGTCCCAATGGATATCCGGCGACCTTTCCCGCCGACTGGCGCATCATTGGCGGGCCGAGACGGACGGGGTGCTTGTGGGGACGGAAACCGCCCGGCAGGACAATCCTTCCCTGACGGTGCGGCATGTAGAGGGGCGGCATCCCGTGCGCATCGCGCTGGACCGCGCCGGGCGCCTTCCCCCCGACCTGAACCTGTTCGCGGACGGGCAGGCCGACAAGACGACGGTGGTCGCCGCCGAATCGGCGCGCATTCCCTACGAAGAGGCGCTCCTCGAACGCGGCGGGCGGGTGCTTCGCGTGGCGGAGCGAGACGGCGCGCTGGACCTTCGCGAAATGCTCGAAGCGCTGGGCGAATGCGGCGGGCGCGACGGCCTTCCGATGCAGTCCTTGCTCGTCGAAGGGGGCGCTGCGCTGGCTGCCTCGCTCCTGCGGCAGGACCTTGCGGATCGGCTGTTTCTGTTCATTGCGCCGAAGGCGCTGGGGGCTGGGCCTGTTTCTATCGACGGGATCGGCAGGGAGGACCTTGCCGAAGCGCTGACCTTCGCAGACCACGCCTGGGAATCCGTCGGGGAGGACATGGTGTTCAAGGGGTATCGGCGGGCGCTGGACGCCGCGCCGAAAGCGTGAATCGCGCGGGTTCCGCGCCGCACGAGCTTACCCGCGGCCCTCCGCCGCGCTGCCCGCAAAATCGACCAGGACCATGTTCACGGGAATTGTAGAGGAAAAGGGGCTCCTTCGGGCCGCCGAGCCGACGGACGAAGGGCGGCGGCTGGTCGTGGCGTGCTCGTTCGCCCGCGAACTGCGGGTAGATCAAAGCGTGGCGGTCAGCGGCGTTTGCCTGACGGTAACGAGGGCCGAGGCGGACGTTTTCGAGGCCGTCGCCGTTCGGGAAACGCTAAGTAAAACCACGCTGGGCGCCCTTGCTCCCGGCGCTCCGGTGAATCTGGAACGCGCCCTGAGGCCGACCGGCCGCCTCGACGGGCACATGGTGCAGGGCCATGTGGACGGGACGGGCAAGATCGTTTCCGTCTGCCGGGAGGCCGACGGGTTCCTGTGCCGCATTGCGTACGATCCGGTCTGCGCGCATTTGCTCGTGCCCGCCGGGTCCGTCGCCGTGGACGGCATTTCGTTCACGGTGGCGCGGCTGGACGAGGACGCCTTTACGGTCTCCGTCATTCCGCATACGCGCGCGCTCACCAATGCGGGCGCCTGGGCGGCGGGCGACCGGGTCAACCTGGAGTTCGACCTGATCGGAAAATATATCGCGCGGGGAGTGGAAACGAGGGGGTAGGGATAGGCACTTGTAATTACTTGCGAAATCGCCTCACATCCCGGAATTTCGATACGTATCCAGATTGTCTCCAGTGATTTCTCCGGCCTCCACGAGGCAATAATGCCGCTCGTTCACGATCTCCACATCGTCCCCGTCGAAACGAAGTTCGAACATCGCGATACGGTCGTTCGCGATTACGTCGCCCAGATTCTTTGGGGGATCGATGCCAAGCCGTGCGCAGGATTCGACGAGGTCGCTTCTTTCGAATTCGAACTCCTCCTGGCCGCTATATTTTCGCTCGAATATATCGAGAATGATTTTTGCGTACCGATTCGTCTTCATCCTTACGGCAATTCAAAGGGTTATTGCATGACGGCGGTTGCGTGGCGCTTTACGGAAGATACGCGGCGGCGCTGGGGGATAACGTCTCTGGGTACGCCGTAAAACTTGGCGGCTTCGGCCATCGTCAATGCAAGCAACTTCGGGTCGCCGAGCGCAAGCGTTTGCTGCGGAATCGTCGGAGCGACGCCGAGGGCGCGTATAATTTCACCCGCGATCGCCCCGCCGAGGAAAGGCGGAACCGAGTTCCCGATCTGTCGAAAACCGTGCCACTTGGTAACATGAAAACGAAACCAGTCGGGATAGGAGTGCAAACGCGCCGCTTCGCGATTCGTAACGACGCGCGGCGCATGCGGATGTATGGGGCGAGGCGAAGTGAACGCGCCGCGATCGCTGGCGGTGCCAGCGCGCAGCGTATTGCACTGCCCATCGGGATCCAGTTTCAGAAAACGACTGATCGGTTCGACTTTTCCGCATGGCGTCGCCGCAAAACGACGACGGGATTTGTCGGTGTGCGCCGTTCGCAGACTGGACGTCACAAGGGAAGAATCGAAAACGCGCCGATAACCGAAATTTTCCGGGTCGTCGCCAGGCACTCGCATTTTTCGAGCGTAATCGGACGGTTGCCCGTACCGCGCCTCGGCCCAATCTCGTCCGATCAATTCGAACACATCGTCGGCCTCCGGCAAATCTCCGATGGCGTCGCTTACGGTAACGCGGCGGGTGAGGGGCGAAGGATAATTCGGTAACGGATAGTCCTGTTTGGCCCCGATCAAAAACAAGCGATGCCGGTTCTGCGGGACTCCGTAATCCGACGCGTTCAGAACGCGATACGGAAGCAGAATGTCGTAATCGTCCGCAAGCGCAGCGATCATTTCGTCCAGAACCTGCCGCTGTCTGCCCACCGTCAATCCCTTCACATTCTCGAAGACGAAGTACGCCGGGCGCAATTCCAGGACAAGTCGAACGAAATGATGCACGAGCGCATTGCGCGGATCGTCCAGGGCGCGCTTGCCGATAAGGGAAAATCCCTGGCACGGCGCGCCCCCGAACACCGCGGCGATATCCGATCCTTCTATGCCGGCAAGGCGGAGAATATCGCTCCCGGCGATATCGCACACGTTCCGACAGATCGTTTTGCAGTAGGGGAAATTAAATTCGTGCGTCGCGCAATGAATCGGGTCGATTTCGACGGCGGCCGCCACGTGGAAACCGGCGCGCTCGAAACCGAGGCTCAATCCCCCGGCTCCCGCAAAAAGGTCTATTCCGATAGGTCGCATGGCGCGCCTCGCATTCTGACTTGGCCTCGAACGTTGAATATGCGTACGAAAAGGCGCTTTGTCAAGATGGAATTTGCCCAGCGCCCGACAATGCATCCCGCCCCGTCTCACCGCACCGCTTCGTGCACCATCCGGGCGATTTCGGCGCCTGCTTGCGACGCCGTTTCGTGGTCTTCGAATCCTTCCGTCAGGATGACCAGCACGTAGGACGCGGCGTCTTTCGGATAGACGATGGCTGCGTCGTGCACGACGCCCGTAATCCATCCCGTTTTGTGGGCCACCCGCGTCCCGGGCGGCAATCCGGCGGGAATCATTTCATTGAATTCCTGCTTCAGCAGAATGTCCCGCATCGCTTCGCTGGCGGCGGGCGAAACCGCCTCGCCCCTGCGAATGGCGTCCAGCAGCAGGGCCAGGTCCGCCGCCGTGGCCGTATTGTTCAGCCCCCGTTCGAATGCCTTGATGTCCTCCACGCCACGCAGTACGCGCATGGTTTGCGTGCCCATGCGTTCCATCGCGCGCTGCACGGAATCCGCCTCCACCCGTTCGATCACCAGATTCGTGGCGAGGTTCGAAGATACCGTGATCATGCGTTCGGCCAGGTCGCGGATCGACATTGAATGTCCGAGATGTTCGTAGAGCGCGTCGTCGGAGTCGTCCTCGATGCGAAAGGGGGAGCCGTCCACGATGGAGGTGAAATCGTTCTCGACGCGCAGGGAATCGTCCAGGGAAAATCGGCCCGCCGCCGCCTGCCGGTAGACCTCGATCAGCACCGGCGTTTTCATGGTGCTGGCGGCGTGAAACACCCGGTCCCCCCGTATGGAAAAGCGCGTATCGGTTTCCGGGTCGATCAGCGCCACGGCGATCTCCGCCTCCGGCCAGGCAGTGACGAAGGATTCGATGTTGGCCTTCAGGGTTTCGGAAGGAGGGGGCATGTTCTGGTCTGGATGGGCGCATCCCGGGGCCACTATGCCCCACGCCGCGAAGAGCGCGGACGCAAGCAGAACGGGAAGCGGTCGAGCGGGAGCGTACATGAAGCGAAGGAGGCGCGGTCTGAGGACCCGCAACGGGTCAGGATGTATCCAGCAAAATATGGTCAAGCGCTGGAATGCGGCCATACTTCTTCTCGAACGTAAGGAGACGCCCGCCGCGCTCTTGCGTCGCTGCCGCAATCCATACCATGTTGGCGGGCATGGGGGCGTTTGCGCGGCGCAGTGCGGCGAATATGCGGGCATAGTACATGGCGGTTTGCGCAGTCGTTTCCAATACGCTCACGAAGGGTTCGTCCAGGAATTCCGCAAGCATGCGCCGGTTCTCCTTGGCGCGGCGGCTGAGTGCGAACGCGGCCTCCAGTTCGCCCAGGACGGTTGCGGGCAAGGCCACCGTGGCCGCTTCGGCTACATGGTCCAGCGCCCCGGGGTGCCCGGCTCGCAAATGCGCCCACGCGCTGGTGTCAAGCACAAGCAGATGCGCGGACATTATCGCCAGTATCTTCTTCTGAGGCTGCGCTGGGGCCGCAGCGCCTCGGTGAATTCTTCCATGTCTTCGTCCGTCCAGGTGGCGTACCGCTCCAGGCGTTCGCGCCGCATATTCAGCCCCGCGGCGTCCCGGAGCAGGTGCAATACGGTGCGGTTCAAACTCTCCCCGCGGGCTGCGCCAATAGCGCGAATCCGCCGCGAAAGTTCCGAATCGACATTGCGTACTGTAATGCGGGATGATGTCATGATGTCGTTAATATAGTGTCATGGTGTCATAATTGCAAGTGGGGGTGTTTGTTGGGGTGGTGCGGCTGGGGGCTGGGCGGGCGCTTCTGGGCTGTGGGGGAAGGGGCTTTTGGGGAAGCGTGGCGGGGGTGGAAACGTGAAATGCAGCCTGGATACGGGCGGCAATTGGGGAATCCAGGGCTTGATCTTGACATTGCGATGCTATATTCCGTATCATGCTGAACCGCCATCGGTTTTCAGTAAATATTCCATTCGGTACGGACCATGCCAGCCTCCTCCCCCGACAATCGGCCTATCATGCCGGAGGCGCTTGGGCGTACCCGTAACCCGTTGGGGCACAACGAGGAGCCCCCCCCCCTCGATTTTATCCTGACCGTTGGGTTCGCGGCGTAGCGCCGATTCTCGCGCTGACGCTTGCAGGGGGTGTCAAAAGTAACACGGCGAATCGCGCGGTTCGCATACGCAGGCGTTTGGCTCTGTTCTTCGCCACAGCGCAAAGCCTGGCAAGCGGTGTTGTTTGCCAATGTCGAATTCGAAAGCCGTGATTGACATCCTTTCCACCGCCTGCGCGAGCCCAAACCCTTTCCAAGACAATTCATGAGATCATGGAAGTCAAACTACGTAACCTCACTCACCTTTTCGTTCAACCGGGCCAGTACGAGATACCGAGGTTCCAGCGCCCATACGTCTGGACCCGGGACAAACAGTGGATGCCGCTCTGGGAAGATGTTCAGCATATGGCGGAACGTATCCTCGCGGCACGACGCGACGGCTCCCCGCAACCTCAGCCCCATTTTATGGGTGCGGTGGTGCTGCAGCAGATTGCTAATGTAACCGGCTCGCTTCCGCGACGCATCGTAGTGGACGGGCAACAACGCCTCACCACGCTCCAGCTTCTTCTCGACGCGGCGCAGGAAGTCTTTTTACGCAGGAATATCGCTGATCCTGCCGCCCGGCTTGAGGACTTGGTGTTGAACCAGCCGAAATACCAGCGTGGCAACGCGAACTACGCATTCAAGGTTTGGCCTACCGATTCAGACCAGGAGGCGTTTCGACATGCGATGGTCAATGGCTTGTCGGGAGGCGAATGGCCCAAATCGCGGATCGTACAGGCCCATGAATTCTTCAAGGATCAGGTAGACCAGTGGGTTGACGAAGAGGAGGGGCTGGATGCGGACGCGAACGAGCGAGCCGAGGCGCTGGAGGAAGTACTGTCGCAGCTATTGGAATTGGTTGTCATCGACTTGGGTGCATCGGATAACCCTCATATCATTTTCGAGACCTTGAACGCTCGGGGCACGCCGCTTCGCCAGTCTGACTTGATGAAGAATATGATCCTGCACGAGGCAGAGAAAACCGGTATCGGCAAAAAAGTGACTTGGCCGTTCGAAGTTTCATGGTGGGATGAGGAAATTGAGCAGGGGCGACTCAGGCGCCCTCGCATCGACGTGTTCCTTAACTACTGGCTGGCGATGCGTATGCGCCGGGAAATTGTAGCTGCGGACGTGTTTTTGTCGTTCCAACGGTATTACGGAGGACAAGAACATGCCGCGATTAGCGACATTTTGGCTGATATCGCGAGCGTCAGTTTGGCCTATCGTCGCCTTGAAAAAGAGGAGCTGGACGGAGTGTGGGCGGCGTTTACTCCTCGCAGGAAAGTCATGCAAGCAGCCGTGGCGACCCCCGTTTTGTTGTGGTTGCTTTCGTCCCAAACGGAGCCGGACCAAGTATTCAGGGCCATCAAGGCACTGGAAAGCTATCTGGTGCGACGGATGGTGTGTCGTATGACCACCAAGAACTACAACAAGACGTTTATTGAACTCGTTCGGCGACTTGAACACGCTGGTCCGGCGACGGCAGGCGATACAATCATTGAATTCCTCGGCGAACAGGAGGCGTACGCCACGCTTTGGCCCAACGACAATCTTGTGCTGGAAGCCATATCCAATAAGCCTTTGTACCGGCTACTCTCGCGTAGACGAATGAGAATGGTCCTGGATGGGATTGAGGAGGCGCTCTGGACCACCAAATCCGAAGGCGGGCGGCGCCAAACTGCGTTGACGATCGAGCATATCATGCCGCGGAGCTGGCGGGGACACTGGCCAGAGCCAGAGCCGACGGACGGCCCCGAAGAACCAGATGAGAGGCGAAACCGACTGCTTGATTCGCTTGGCAATCTAACGCTCGTCACCCAGCCGTTGAATTCGTCGCTTTCTAACGGACCCTGGGCAGACAAGCGGAAGGGACTCCTGGGGCACAGTACGCTGTTTCTCAACAAGGACTTACTGGAGCATTTCCAGGATCATGTGTGGGACGAAGATGCGATCTACGCCAGGGCGGAGCGGCTGCATAGGGCATTTGTGAAGGCGTGGCCGCACGGCGCCGATATTGGCGCCGGATCCGCGACAGGTTAAATCCGCCGCGTTTTTTTTGGAAACCCTTTGGCTTCTGCTTGACATTTCGATTCTAAATTTCGTATCATAGTGCCCACCATCGGTTTTCAGTAAACATTCCATTCGGTACGGACCATGCCAGCCTCCTCCCCCGACAATCGGCCTATCATGCCGGAGGCGCTTGGACGTACCCGTAACCCGTTGGGGCACAAAGAAGAGCCCCCCCCCCTCGACTTTGTCCTGATCATTGGGCTCGCGGCGTAGCGCAAATTCTGTCGCTGACGCTTACGGGGTGTGTCAAAAGTAACACGGCGAATCGTGCGGTTCGCGGACGAAGCCGTTTGGTCCTGTTCTTCGCCGCAGCGCAAAGATTGGTACGCGATGTTTCTTGTCAATGCCCAATCCGAAACGCAATAAAAATCCGAACCCTGTTTCTTGCGGCGGCCTTGATGCTGGCAGCCTGCGGACCTATGCAAGCGGAACGGCGGGAAGCGGACGCGCAAACGGATACCGTGTACTATTATAAACTTGCCCCGGTCCTTTCTCCTTGTCTTGATGCGTTCCGGCAAGCTTTGTATCCCGTAGCCGACTTATCCCTTTTCGTACCCCCTCCGGGGCATTCTGATCTTTTCCCGGCCTATTGGGCTTGCCGGACGCTTGACGAATGGACGGAAGCAAGCGAACGGTTTCCGGTGGTGTTGCAACTGGGCGGAGTAGACCCCGTTTGCTATGCGCTCAAAGTTTGCAACTGGGCGGCGGACGAACAAGAAGGCTACGCCGCCGCAATACAGGGTTCCCCGATATGCGAAGCGGTTGCGGTTTAGGCTACTTGTCGCTATTCCATTTTTTGTGCTCCATCCATTAACCCATCGGAAACGCTATGTTTACGACAATCGTTATTATTTGCGTCATTTTCTGGCTTATCAAGAAAATGATCAATAGTTACGCGGATCACAACAGGAGAAAAGAGGGGGCATCAGGAACACCATTTGCGCGAGCATACTACGCACAGGCGCGGGCATTGTTTGCGGAAGGGGATTACGAATATCTTGAACGCGGTGTAACCACCAAGAAAGAAGATGCGGCGAGTGCTAAATACAATGCTGAGCGAGCGTGGAGTAAGGACAACGCTTCCTTTTTGCGGGAACAGACTCGCATGGCTCATTTACACGCCGCACGGGCGCAGGTAAACGCTTCGAACTGGCGGCATACGGAGAGAAAGAAAACCGACGTTCCGAAAGAACTGGCGAACAAGGCGGCGGTGGCGTGGGAAGAGGCGGCGGAAGCGTGGGAGGCGATTGCTGCGGATCACAAAACGAAGGAAAATGATGGAAATGCATGAATCTTGGCCCTTGATTGTGGGCCTAGGGGCAGTAATGGGCATAAACCCCTTCGCCGCCGCGTTCGCTCTGGGGCTGGCTGGGGCAACGGGAACGGTTGATTTGCCGGGGGGTCTTGATGCGTTGCAAAAGATCTGGGTAATCGTTCTTTCCGGCCTTCTGTATGGCGGGGAAGCGATTCTCGACAAGATTCCGGGCGTGGATACTGTATTTAACGCCATTGAAACCGTTGTTCGTGTGCCTGCGGCCAGCATGGCGGGCTATGCGGTAACGGGCGATCTGTTTGGAATCATGGCCGGGGGCATTTCGGGTACGACCCTTCACGGGTCAAAGACACTTTTGCGTATCCCTATGACCGGTGCGCCGGGCCTTAACATACCCGTATCGTTTGGCGAAGACGCCGCCGTTTTTTATGCCCTGTGGTGGATGTGGCAACAGGGGTGGTTTGCATGAAAACGGCTTTCTCCTTCGGTTTTTGGCGGACGGGGAAAGCGGGATATCTTTGTGACGGGGCGAAAACCCGTTTCGCCTGAAACCTCACCAACAAAACCTCCGAATACAATGGCACTTAAACCAGAAGATGCGAAATCCGATCAAATTTGTCTTTTTGTTGCGGGATGCACGGGCTGCAAAAAGCAGGACGTGGTAAAGAGTATAGGCGTTCAGTTTGGATCAATAGATACGCGTATAAACCTCGGCTGGATCGTCGATGCAAAAGACAATGTGCAAAAACGCACCGAACTTTATGTTACGCATAAGTGGTTGCATCATGTGCGTGGCGGGCTGTAGCATGCACTTCGAGAATTGCACACAATCCGGGCGGGCATACGCTCGTTTTTCCAGCGACCGACCTGCGTGAGGCCGGACAATTCCGTACCAGAGGGGGCAAGGTCCCCGGCCATGCCTATGCGGGCGGAATGCCCCGAAAATTCGCCATTGAAGTCAACGGTAGCACAGATAAGGAGGGGCACATCCACAATTCCCACGGGACGTTTTTCCCGTCCCCCGCCAAGACAACAGCATAATCAAGTTGTTTTTGTCAGATATTTCATATAATTTTTCTGACCAACCACGCAAAAAACCTTCATGGCAACCACAGCAAGCGCCATACTGGAGCGAATCCGGCACCAGCGGGATCAGGTCTGGACGCCGAAAGATTTCCTGGACCTCGGCAAACGCGCTGCGGTTGACAAGGCCCTCTCTCGCCTTGTCGGCAGCGAAAAACTGCGGCGCATAGGGCATGGACTGTACGACATGCCTCGATTCAATCCAATTCTGAAACGCTTCGCGCCGGTCAGCCTCAATGCTGCCATCGCCGCCATCGCCCGACGAGACAACATACGCATCATGCCCGATGGCTCCGTGGCGGCGAACAGGCTTGGCCTGACCAACGCTGTCCCGGCCAAGCCGAATTATCTTACGGACGGCGGAACGCGATCACTGATTGTCGATGGACGTATGATCTACCTGCGACACGCCGGACCCAAGGTAATGTACTGGACAGGCAACAAGCGAACCGGCCCGGTCGTTCAGGCAATTCGCTGGCTTGGCCCGCAAGCAGTCCAGGACGAGCAGGTCCTCTCCGCGCTAAAACGCCGCCTCCCCGATTCCGTGAAGCAGGATTTGGTGCGCAACGCCCGCCATTTACCCGGATGGATCCTGTCTTTGGCGAATGAACTCGTGGACAATCCGCCCGATGCCCCCGCAACGCGATGCGAGAAGCATTCAGGAAATTTATGAATTTGTACAGTAAGGACTAAACCGACGGCCTCTCTCTATTGTTTTTGTGCTCCTGCCAAGAAAGCAGCGTACTTGGTTTTGCCCTCAGTAAAGGAGGAGGGAATCCGTTCGCCATACTTGAGTTTGACCATCAGGAACCCCTTTACTGCATCTTTGGCGTTCTCGAACGCTTCCTCTTTTGTATCCCCAGGCATATGCAGGCCGGGCAAATCAGGGCAGTATGCGTGAAACCCATCTTCGTCAGGTTCAATTATGATTGGAACCTCGAAAATGGTGTCGTTGGGGTGCATGGTATTCATCTTTTTATTTCCGTTATTGCATTGTCGATAGCAGGGCTGCAATCGCTGCGTCCCCATCCTTATGCAGAAACATGGTCAGGATACCAAATATTTTGAGCGATAGCAAAAAAGGCGAAGCGCCTCGTTGCGCCGATCCAGAAACCCCTTCCTGTCTCCGCACCCGTCCCGGCTTCAATTCCCCCCTCCCTGTAACCAATCCCCAAACAAATCCGTATGTAATCAGACCCCCCGGCGGCAGCCCTCCCGCAAATCCGACCCCAAACCCCTCCAGGCGCCATCCGTCCTTTGCGAAAAAATATCAGGGAACGCTTTGTCCAGACAGGCTCTGTGCTTGGCATGGCCGCCGCCTTGGCGCTCTATATTTTCCTTGCCTTTCTGGCCTGCGAAGGGTTGCGGACGGTCCTTTCTGAGCATTTTGGCGTAGATATGCCTTGGTATGCGTTCATTCTGGCGATGATCGTCGTTTTGCTACTCATCATGCCCGGAAAACGCCGCCGCCGAAGGGCGCCGTAATCCGCCGCTGTCCTGCGCTGAAACGACCCTGGCAAACGTTCGGTTTTCAAGACGCCACTGGCGCTTTCCCCACCGGATACCCTGTAGCGAGGGATGGCCACCGCATGTCGTTCAGCCGTGATCGCAGTTGAGTGGCTTTCTTCGCTACGTCTGGATACTGCTCCCGATACGCCTTGGCGACATCGTCCAGTACATCCAGCAAAAAAACCAGTTCATCTTCTGCCGCCAATTCAATCTGTCCGACGGCAATCCGAGGATCTTTCCGAAATTCTCCCCGAAGCCATTCGAAGTGGTCTACGCCCATGTTGCTCATGGTCCTTATGGTTTGGTTATTCCGTGTCTTGATTTCCAGTCCTGGAGACGTTTTTTCGCTGTGGCGACGTCGCCAGTCAACCCTGCAAGGCGGCAATACTTTCGATCAATTCCTGAAAGTCGGGGTCCTCGCGCAAGTTCGGGCCGGTCCGAACGGGGGTATTCGAAAGGGGGGGCCGTCGAAGAGGCGTTGCAAAGCGTAGCCATCCATTCCTGCGTTGTGGTTGATCCCCTGCGATCTGCGGTTGGCAGGGACGGTCCAGCCCGGCCGTTTTGATGCCTCGCTTGATTTCTTGCGCCCGCCAATGGTTCAACATGATGGCTTTCCCGAACCCACATTCCGGTCCAAGTTGCGCGGGCAGCACAGCCTCATAGGGACGAGGCGACCCGGCCTCGGCGACCAGGAGTTTGAGCGTTGACGCCAGGCGCTTCGCTGGATCCGGCCAGCAGATGAATTCCGGCCACCCCGTATCGGCCAGGGAAAAGTCTACGACAAGCAGCCGCAGATAATCCGGCGAGGGCGCGCCGCACGGGCGTTTCTGTAATTCGCCCAACAGTTTACGCCCCCACTGGCTCCGGGCTGTGCTTTGGGGCGTTCCAAAGTGGTCGAAAAACATTCTGGCTTCGGCTGATCGCATGGATGTATGTTGCGTAACAATACGATACGCCGGATCGGGATGCAGGGTGTCGATCGTTACGCGCAAGCGGAGCGATGCCGTGGCGTCTTGAAACAAACGCTCCTCTCCCGCTTGCGCACGGGGAATCCATGCTGCGGCTTCTTCTCTCAACGCAGCAAGCCACGCGCGGACAAGATTTTCGCGCATAGCGTCGTCGAAGAATAAATCGTCGTCGTCCTCCTTCTCCTCATCCTGACGCAGGCTTTCGAGGCGGAGCGTTATTTCAAACCCCGTATCGACTTCAAGGTACTTGAATGTCATGCCCAGATAGCGCCCGACCAATTGGCAACCGAAAAAATCCGCAGGACAATAGACCTCGACGCGCATACGCGACGAACCGGCGGTCAGTTCGATGTCGCCGCGCCTGGTTTCCGGCGGGGCGGAAGCCGGTTGCGCATGCTCTGCTCCGAATACGCCCTGAAGATGCGCAAGCAAATTGAATTCCGACAGCGCTCGGTGGAATGGCAACAGGTCGGTTTGTTCGACTACGCGCTTGCCGATGCTCCCGGATGCGGTAAGATGGTCGTCTATAAAGGCCAGCAACGCCTCGATATGCTCGTACTGCGCGTTCCCAAGCAGGCGGACAATTTCCAGTTCGCTTCGACCGGATTCGGGCAGTTTGCCCCTTATTCGTTCCGCAATGCGCGGGAAACGCTCCAGGACGTTCTGGACTTCGCTGGTGATCGGATACCGAATGGCCATGTCTCATCCTGTGGTTTCCACTGCCGTAGGTTGGGTTTGACTCCTGCGACGACGAGCGTGGCGCAGGCCCGTCGCGGCGGCTTGTTTGTCAAGGCCTTGTTCCGGTAACGTTTTCCGCACCGGATAGCCTATAGCGAGAGACGGCCACCGCATGTCGTTCAGCCGCGCCCGCAGCTGAATGGCTTTCTTCGCTACGTCTGGATACTCCTCCCGGTACGCCTCGGCGATATTGTCCAAGGCGCGCATAAGAATAACCAGCGCCTCTTCTTCCGCCGCCACGTTCAGATAACCGGTGGCGAATTCCGGGTCTTTCCTTAATTCTCCCCGAAGCCATTCGTAGTGGTCTACGCCCAAGTTGCTCATGATTTTGCGGTGTTATGTCTTGTTTTCCCGTGTCTCGCCTTCCAGTCCCGCAGTCGCTTTTTCGCTGTGGCGATGTCGGCGCGTTGTGTTTTCTTGCTACCTGCGCACAAAAGCAAAATGACTGTTTTCCCTGCGCGAGCGAAGTATACGCGATATCCGGGGCCATAATGGATACGCAGTTCCCGTATTGTCCCGCCTACTGCTATGCAGTCGCCGAAATTGCCTTCCGCAAGACGGTCAAGCCGCGTTGCAATTCGCTCTCTGGCTCTCGGGTCCCGAAGATCATCCAGCCACCGCTGCACCGGATCGCGTGCATTTTCCGTAGTGTAATGCTGGATATCGAACATCCGCTATCCTTTCCTGAAACACGCCCGGGCCGCTCTGGATCCGGGGAAATGTTCCGTCCGTGCATAAAAAACTGTCCTCCTTTAGACAAAGAAACCTGGCGAATATAACCTCGCGCCCCGCCGTTTTTTTCGGAGCGCTTCCCCCCGCCGCCCCTAAAAATACTTTTGCACCACTTCTTCGGGCTGCCATTGGTCCGGCTTGCGGACGATCTCCGAATAATCGAACTCCATGGACACGTGCGTTTCGGAGGTCAGAGGGTGCGGGTCGCCCGCCTCCTCTTGCGCGGACCGCAGAAGCGTCATCAGGCGTTCCTGCTCCTCGGCGTACGCCGGATCGTCCGCAAGATTCCGCAACTCCCAGGGGTCCGCCTCCAGGTCGAAAAGCTGCGTGTAGTGGATTTTGGGATACCGGATGAGTTTCCACCGATCCTCCACTATTGACCGATGCAGGTCTTCGTAGGCCAGGAAAAGGCGCTCCCGGAAGGCCGAACGCTCCCCCTTCCACAGCGCGGACAAATCCTGCGCGTCCACATCGGCGGGCGCCTCGACCCCGGCCAGGCCCAGCACGGTGGCGAACAGATCGTGCAAATACACGAGGGCGTGGGTTTCCCCCTGCGGAATGCCCGGCCCCTGCACGACGAGCGGCGTTTTGGCGCTATGTTCGTACAGATTCTGCTTGCCGAGCAGGCCATGCCGCCCCACGGCCAGTCCATGATCGGACGCAAACACGACAATGGTGTTTTCGGCCAGGCCCTGCACATCGAGTGCGTCCAGAATCCGCCCGATTTCCTCGTCCATGTGCGTAATAAGCCCGTAGTATTCGGCCAACTGGTCGCGGATGACGTTCGCGCGGCGCGGCCAGGCGGCAAGGATTTCGTCCCGGACCGTCATGCGCCCGTTGTCGAACGGATGCACGGGCAAATAATTGGGAGGCAGGGGCATGCCCGATCCGGCGTAGTCCGCCGCATGGCTGGCCGGAGGCGTCCGGGGATCGTGGGGCACGGTGAAGGACACATAGGCCAGAAAAGGGGCCGCCCGATCCGATGCGCCGTAGTCCTCAAGGAAATCCACCGCCGCATCCGCGAACAGGGTCGTGGAAAAACCCTTCATGACAGGTTCCGAAAACGTCCCGTCCGCCTGCAAATCCTGTAGCCGGATGCTGAAATGATTGGCCATTCCCCCGATGAACACGGCGCTGCCCTCTCCGAAACTGCGCGCGAAAGACGAGCGGCTCTGGTGCCATTTGCCCGTGCCGAAGGTCCGGTAGTCCGCCTCCCGAAGGATTTCCGGGAACGTGCGCACGGAATCCAGATTGTCGTACACGCGGAACAGGGTGCGTCCGCTCATCATCATGGCCCGGCTGGGCGCGCAGACGGCCCCATGGTGGGCGCCCATGTTGTAGGTTCGCCGGAAGGAGTACCCGTCCTCCACGAGACGGTCCAGGTTCGGCGTACGAATATAGCCGTTGCCGTACGCGCCGATGGCGTCGGCTTGCAGATCGTCGGCCAGAAGGAACAGGATATTCGGGGCGGAACCGTCCGAATCGGTATCGGAATCCACCGAACAGGATGCCGCGAAGGCGGCGAGGAATGCGAAAACGCCAAGGCGCAGGAAAAAAGGGTGCATGGTGCGATGCGGTCAGGTCTGGAAAGGGGGGCAATGCGTGTCAGAGAGGGAGGACATGACAAAATATCATTTTCGGGAAAATTCCTGGACGAAAACCGGGTCGGCGGGCGTTTTCACGGTCATTTCTTCGTAATAAGACCAGCGGCGGCCCGTCCCCGCGCCGTGAGGCGGTATTTCTGATTTCTTGCCGTGGGCGCGTCGGGATGGGTCATTTCCACCAGTCCGGCGTCCAGCGCGGGCCAAATGTAGTTGTTGCGAAACGTCGGCCGGTGGGAGAGGCCAAGCGCCCCCATGAGTGCGCGCGCGGACCTGGGACCGCCTTGCAACCCTTCGATTAGACGCGCTACTTGGTCGGTTGCATGATCGCTTTCTTGGTCGGTCTCCCCGCAATCCAGCACCGCCTCAAGAATAGCCTCCAGCATATAGACGATAAACGGGGTGCTTTCCCCTTTCGAAGAACTTTCCCGAATGGCCTCATAGTACGCGCTTTGCCGCGCATAAACGAGGCTTTCCACCGGCACGTCGGCGAACAGGGACTTCCAGCGCGTCAGGATCAGCGTTTGCCACAGCCTGCCCATGCGCCCGTTGCCGTCCTCGAAAGGATGAATAAACTCGAATTCGTAGTGGAATACCGAACTGGCGATCAAGGGATGTTCGTCGGCGCTGTCCAGCCAGGCAAGGAGATTCGACATGAGGCCTGGTACGAGGTGGGTGGGCGGCGCGATATGCTGCACTTTGCCGCCGCCGAATACCCCCACGCCGCGGCGCCGGTACTGTCCGGGGGCGTCGAGCAGCGCCGTCATGAGCATCCGGTGCGCCGTGAGCAAGTCGTCCTCGCTTGCGGGGTTCCACTGCGGGAACTGGTCGTAGACCTTGATGGCGTTGCGCGCTTCCTGGACTTCCCGCAAGGGCGCGATGACCGGCTTGCCGTCGAGAATGGTCGAAATCTCGTCCTAGCTGAGCGTATTCCCTTCGATCGCCAGCGAGCCCTGGATGGCGCGGATGCGGTTGATCCGCCGCAGACGCAAACTCATCGGCTGCGCGACGGCCTCCGCGCGGCCGATGGCTTCGCCGATCTGCGCGACCAGGTCGAGAATGGCGGGGATGATGGCGTATGGCGGCGCGGTACTCATGAACGTGGCAGACAGACGATCAGAAGATGTCCTCTCGCCCTTCATGCGGGGACGGCTTCGCCCAGATGGTCAGGCGCAGTTCCTCGCCGAATAGTTCGTATTCGGGTCGTCGCCCGGAATGCGCTTCGCTGGCTTCAAGTATGCCGCGTACGCCCTCGCCCCTTGATTCCAGAAATGCGCGTCCAGTGTGGCGGCTCTTCATTCGGGACAGGAAATTCACCAGGAGTTGATTCCGGGTGAAAACGCGGTATGGCATTGTTTTGATCGAAAGCGTATTGGGCAACGATCCTGGACTGTATATCTCCATCCTGTCCGCGAAGAGAAATAGTCTGATCTTTCCGCCGGAAATCGAGTAATCGCGGTGAGCGACGGCATTCACAATGGCTTCGTGTACGGCGTTCGGCACGTACTGGGGATGATCCTCGCGTCCGGCGTTCTTGCGTGCAGGCCTCAGCATGAATCGATCAACAAACTCGGCAGCGTCATCAATCTGTTCATTTGCCGGACCCCTGATCGACTCGGCGTGCACCAGGTCGTCGGACGTAAGGCGTGTTCCGCGGTATACTGCCGCCTCCACGAACGCCGAGGGCAAGTGCTTGTCCGGCGTTGCGCCGAATGCCAATAGTCCGGCAACAGTAGGTTGTGCGACGTTGTTATCGCTTGTTTCTACGACACGCGTATTTCGCAGGAGATCAAGCCACGGTATCAGGGTGGGGCCGTTCGCGAAAAATTCCTTCAGGCGGCGGTCGTCAAGATCGTCAACCGTTGCCGTGGGAACGCGTTTCTCATCGAAAACGAATGTTCGTCCGCGCTCTTGAAAGAGGCGAGCCAGAGCGGCGCCTTTAAGCAATTGTTTCGTCGCGCCAACCCGGATGTAGTGACGTCCGCTACTTGTGCCATGAACGTACAGTCCGCGCTTTACTTCCACCAGGATTACGAGGCGTTCCGAATTGCCTGGGTCGGCCAGTCGCTCCTTGCGGAGAATCGGGTGAATAGGAGGATCGCAATTGTTGTTGGCGATGTTGATGGCCCAAGACTCCACCACGTTCGCACGGTCCGGCGGAATGCCGCGCACAACGCCGTCATCGTCCACGCCTAAAAAAATCACTCCCCCCTCGGCGTTGGCGAACGCGACCATTTCGCTTGCCATTTCCTCGGTGTTTGGAGAACGAACGCCGTGAGTGCGCAAATCGACCTGCTTAAACTCAGCCCTTGCATCCTCCAGGGCCTCTAACTGTCGTCTAATTTCGTCTAAAGTGTCGAACATGTGCGCAGGGCTTGTTTCAGTAACCGTAGCGTTCCCGTCTAAGCCGAAATGCCTCGGCGCTTCCTTCCATGATTCTGCTGACGTGGTTCTTCACGTCCGGGCGGTCGATGCTACCGGCGCTAATGACCTTGCCTAACCGATTTTTCGCTCCGAGCGCCACAATCAGCTCGGCATCCCCGTTCACGGGAATATTGGCGTTGTGGGTGACGATAATGACCTGCCGGGAAAATTTGCGTCTTCGCAGCAAGTCTACAACCACATTGTAGACGTACTGGTTGTCCAGGTCGTCTTCCGGTTGGTCGATGATAATCGGCTGGTCGCCGGCGGATAGAAGCAGGCTCAGGATCGCAGTACTTTTCTGTCCAATGGACCCGGTCTCAATTGTCTTGAAAGCGCCATCGTCCGTCCTGACCTGCGCTTCAATGCGATCCTCTGGAAGAAAACGTTCTATTTCGTCGATCCTGATGCGTTCCCGTCGTTCAAGGGCATTGAGAAAGTTTTTGGTCAATTGTGCATTCGGACCAACAAGGGCGACAACCTTTGATGCGGATGCTTCAATAGCGGCGCCCTTGTCGGTTGTAGCCCCCAAATCTTCGCGGATCGCCTTTGCAAGGTCTGCAATACGGTCAGGCACGACGCCATTCGGTGCGAAGACGTGCTCGCAAAGCGCCGTCCAGTCGCGTTCTTGTACTCCCGCGCCGCCGAACCAATGCTCGCGACGCGACTCGAAGTCCCCCCGATCCCGAAATGCATAAACCTCCAGGCGGACGTCGGCATCCATATCTTCGAGCGCCTTCGCCTGTTCCAGGCGTGCCGCCAAACGCGCTTTATGCGTTTCGACAAGTCGTAAACGCGTCTCGCCAAGATTACGTTCAATGTCGCTGAGTTCCTGATCAGTTTTCTGGAGCGTTTCCAATTCGCGCTCCAGTTGCGCCCTGCGCTGAAGCAGCTTCTCGTGCTGGGCGAAGTCTACGCCTCGTTCAACCATCTCTTGTCGTAGCGCATCGTATTCAGCGTGCGATTTGTCGTAATCCGCCTGCCACTTTTCGGCTGTTTCCTGTTTGATTGCGGTGGCCAGGGCTCGCAAGGAATTCGCTTCTTCTCGCAATGCCGCCGCAGCGCCGTTGCATGCGGTTGCCACGCGGCCGGCTACCGAATCAAGCCAGGTTGTCGTTGGGGTCGATTTTGGAACCCCGCGAGCACCCGAGTCGTCCTGTTCAACCACACCGGCCTCCTCATCAAGTCGGGCAGCGATTTCGTTCAAGTCTTTCTGGATACTTTCCAACCAGCGGCGCTCTCGCTCGAAGGCGTCGAATCGTTGCAATACTTCCTTGCGCCCTTCGCTTTCAAGAAAGCCGATCTGGTCGCATATCTTTTTTAGTTCGGTCTTGATGGAGGGGTATTTCCGACGTTGCTCCTCAAGCCGCGAACGCGTTGTCTGAAACTGTGCGAGCTTCTCTCCGTGCGACCGGCGCAGGTTCTCGATCTTGCGCAGACGGTCGGGGTCGATCAGGGCATCGAGTTCGGTACGCTGCGATGCGGGATTGCGGGCGATACGCGCTATCTGGCGCTGCGAAAGAATGCGCGGCACGATAAGACTGCGCACGTCCAACGCTGCCGGCGCGGCGTTGGGTTGGTTTGCGTCCGGGATGACCGTAAGACCGTTCGCTGATCGGCGAACAAGGTAATGGCGCTCGGCCACCACCAGGTCGATATCCATTTCGTAATCGGGGAGCAGCGTACCCCTGGAGTCTCCGAAGTCGCGTTCTTTCTTCGACAAGAGCAGGGGGTGCACCTGATCGCGGATATCACTGGTCTCGTGGTTGCGCAGGTCTTCGCTGCGAGCGCGATCCAGTGTGTGGCGCAGGTATTCGACAACAGTAGACTTTCCCGAGCCGCGACCGCCGATAAGCGTCGTAAGGCATGCGTTGAAAGGCACGTCGATATCCTCAAAGAAGTCCGTGCATCGGACACGCAAGCGCTTGATTCTGGTATAATGTTGTCCCGGGGGGCCTTCCGTCATGCGGCGCAGCCGGGATTGCGGGTCAAGCAGGGCGAGCCGGATCCCCTCTACGTCCGGGACTTCCATCTTGAGCCAACTGTAGCGACTGCCGATGGCCTCATAATTGTGCGGGTCCGAGCCCTCAACGAGTGGCCAATGGCCCTGATTCCGTACCCCTTGCCGACGAGACGTTGGCAACTTGTCCCAATCTTCGCCCTGTTTCGCAACCGTCCATTGGCACAGGAGGTCCTGAAAAGCCTGTGGTAATCTTTCGAAAGGCCGGGTCGTTTCAAAACCGTTCCATTCCGTGCGCGCAACCGCCCACTGCCTCAGGTGTCCCTTCATTTCGTCCCAAAGGTTGGCGGCAACACCAGACTTGTCAGCTCCGGTTTCTTTGGCGACTCCGCGATTACCGTCAGCATGGGCCGGCAGCAGCACGAAACTCAGGTTCCGCTTGCCCGTCGCAGGTTTTGCGTACTCGTAGAGCTTTTTAAGAAAATCATTGAGCGATTCGCCCGTTGCAAGGGGTGTTCCTGTCGTTGAATTGAAGCATTCTCGCGCCTGAAAAACATGGCGGATAACCCCTTCTATATCGGCGGGCTCGGTATCGGATGCAAAGATGACAAGGAAGTGGATGGGGCGCTCCCCCCCGACGCTAAACTCTACCGCGGGCAAGATCGCAGGCATAGCCTTGCCTTCGTTCTTCGCGCGCGTCTCGATTTTCTGAAACAGCGGTTTGAGCTGTTTGAAGCCTTCAATGCTGTTATGGTCCGCGAGCGCGACGAGGTCCATACCGTTCCCGTCATCGGCCGATTGGCAGGCCCCGACGAAACGTTCGGCAATCTCTTCAAGGCGCGTGGAGTCGCCCTGCGTCAGGGCAGCAATAGCTCCGCGTATATCCCCTCCGAATCTCTTTTCGCCATCGAAAGGAGTGTGTACGTGCAGATCGCAACGCAACCAACGGGCGCCGGGTTCGACATGCGTTGTAGTCAATTCAGTTATCTCGCTGTAAGTGTCAAAAATAGTGGCGTACAAGGCGCTATACCGGATTGCAGGGCGCTCTGCGCTTGGTATCCACACCATAGAGTACAGTTTTGCGCCAGCGCCACGGCATGCCTTGCGTCGAATTGCAGCGCTGCCCTTATCGTCATCACGCCATCAACTCTTCAAAGTTCCTGCAATTTGGGTAGCCAGACACGCTGTATCAAGCAAGCGCCCCCGCAATCTACCGCACCTCGATATGCCCGGTGATTCGGCCCAGCAGTTTGGCGGCGTACCAGCCGGTTCGTTGCTGGAGCGTGGCCATGTCGTCGGGACCGGCGAGCCGCAGGCACGTCTCCCCAAGCCGGTCGGCGGCGAAAACGTCCCCTTCGTAGGGATTGAACGCAATCCAGTAGAGCACCTGGATCAATTCGTCCTCGGGATAGGCATTCGCCAGATGCTCGAACACGGCGTGCGGCGCCCACCGCTCGATCCCGCTCATCTGGTACATATCCGGCACCGCCGCCACGAACAACACGTTGCGCGCCCGTTGCACCGGATCCGCCGTCCAGGCGGGCGGCCATACTTCGAGGTCGTCCAGAAGGCACTGGATAATCGCCTCGATATCGGGATACACCGGTTCGTCCAGCGCGGCCACGGGCGCCTCCAGGCCCTCGTCGTAGGGCAGCGCGTCGAACCGGATGTCGCGGTCGATATCCTCCATGGTCACTTCTTCCCAGGAATCCGGGTAGTCGATAATGGGGAACGGCGGAGGCGGCGCGGCGGCTTGCTCCCCGGAGGCGGCGTCCGCAGGTTCTTCGGACGTTGCGGCAGCGGCGGCGGGCGCATCCGGCGCATCGAACGGCTCCGGCGACGCCTGCGCGGAATCCGCTTCGCTTACGGCGAGCGCAACCGAATCCGGCGGGGTTCCGTATGCGTTAATGGGTTTTTCCGTTTTTGCAAAATCCGCGCTGTCTGCGGCGGCGGAGCGCAGCGTTTCGGTCAGCGACGTTGCGCTGTCGGCGGGCAAGCGTCCGCCAGGCAGGGCGCGCCCCGTCGTTTCCGCCAGCGTGCCCGCCAGCATCCAGCCCGCCAGCGCGGCGATCGCCCATGCCTTGCCGCGCGGCGCGCCGGCGCGTTCCCGCGTATCCCATCGAAACATTTTGGCCGCCGCAAGGCACCCTGCCGCCCCGGTCAGCGACAGGGCCAGCAGCGGGAAGCCCGCCTCGCCCAGCCCGCCTCCGTTCACCGTAGCCTGCATCGCCTCCACCGCATAGCGTCCGGGAAAAAAGGCGGACAGATGCTGCGCCCAGACGGGCAGGCTTTCGATGCGGACCGCCACGCCCCCAATGATCAGCATGGGCAGGAAAATGGACTGCCCAAGGGCCTGCACGGCGGGCACCGTGTCTGCAAGCATGGCGATGACCAGGCCCAGCCCGACAAAGGCGAAGGCCACGAACGTGAAACTGGCCCACAGCCCGGCGATATGATCGGGAAACGGCATGCCGACCAGCATGGCCAGCGTAACCTGAAGCGCCGCGGCGGTAAGCAGCGCCAGATACCGGGCTGTCGCCGTCGTCAGCACGAGGCGCAGGGTGGAGACGGGCGTCGCCCGGTACCGCCGCCAGACGCCGCGCTCCCGTTCGCCCACCATGGACGTCGGCAGGCCAAAACAGGCGCCGCCGAGGGCCGTCACGGTAAGCAATTCTCCCATGTGATCGACCAGCGGCACGGGTTCATGCCGGTAGAGCACAAGGAAGGCGACAAGAAAAATCAGCGGGAAAAGATAGCCGTAGACGAGGGCCATCCTGTTCCGGTAATAGAGCCGCAGTTCGATGAGCAAGGCGTACGTCATGACGAGGCCCCTCCATGCGGTTCGTCCGCCGCTTCGCCTTCGTTCTGCGTCCATTCGATGAGCGCGTCTTCCAGCGTGGCGCGGCGGACATGCAGTTCGACAAGGGTTGCCCCGGCTGCTTCCAGGCGCTCCGCAAGCGCAGCGAGCGCCCGATGCGCCGCTTCCGCCCGAAACCGCGCCGTGCAGCCCGCCTGCTCCAGATCGCGCAGGCCCTCGATGTCCGCGAAGGTCTCTGGCGGGAGCGGGGCGGACGTTTCGAGACGGACCGACGGCGCCGCGCCCAGGTTTTCCGTCAGATCGCGGGGGGCGCCCTGCGCGACGAGCCTGCCGCGCTGCATGATCGCCACGCGGTCGCACAGGGTTTCCGCTTCTTCCATGTAATGCGTCGTGAGCAGCACGGTCCGGCCCTCCGCTTTCATATCCAGAATGCGCCGGTGCAGGTCGCGGCGCGAAGCCGGGTCCAGGCCCGTCGTGGGTTCGTCCAGCAACACCACCTCAGGCCGGTTCACGAACGCCAGCGCCAGCGCCAGCCGCCGCCGCTGCCCTCCCGACAGGGTATGAAAGGGCGCATCGGCCTGCTCCTCCAGCGCAAACCGTTGCAACAGGGCTTCGGGGGCTTCCGCCTCGCGGTAAAACGAACCAAAGAGCCGAAGCGCTTCCCGGGGCGTGATCTTGTCCTGCAAGGCGTTCGTCTGAAGCGCCGCGCCGATGCGCTGCTGCATGTCGCGAGGACGGCGGCGGGCGTCTATTCCGGCTATCCGTACGCTCCCCCGATCCGGCCGCCGCAGCCCCAGCATGCACTCTATCGTGGTGGTTTTGCCCGCGCCGTTCGGACCCAGCAGGCCAAAAATTTCGCCCGCCGCCACATCGAACGTAACCCCGCAGGCGGCGGGCGTCCCGCCGTACGCTTTCCATAGATCATGTACCTGAACCCGGGCGGACATGGGCGTAAACTCGAAAAGCAGCGTAAACAGGGAGGGTAGCGGAACAATGTCCCGCTTACCTTCGCGCCCGCCGGGATGTTCTCTAAAAAGACGCGACGGGGCCGGATTTCGCCGCCGGATTCCGCCGCCACGCATTGATACTATGCCGTTTCCTTCGTATCAAGTAGACTGTTTCGCGTCCCATCCGATATCGTATCCTCCCCTTCGCTGATTCCATGCGTTTTCCGCTTTTTCCGCGCCGGGCGGCCATGCTGCTTGCGCTCGCCGCCGCCATGGCGCCTGTCCTGACCGCGCAGGCCCAGGCCCCGGACGATTCCCCGTCGGCCCGCCGCGCGCCGAACATCGTGTTCATCCTGGCCGACGACCTTGGGTACGGAGATTTGAGCGTCTATGGACAAAAACGCTTCGCGACGCCCCGGCTGGACCGCATGGCCGAAGAAGGCGCGCGATTCACCGCATTTTATGCGGGGAATACGGTGTGCGCCCCGTCCCGCTGGTCGCTGATGACCGGCGCGCACATGGGGCATGCCTACGTGCGGGGCAATGCGGGCGCCTCGCTGCGGGACGAGGACCGGACGCTGCCCCGGGCGCTCAAACAGGCCGGGTACGCCACAGGCATGTTCGGAAAATGGGGTTTGGCCGAAGACGCAGATTCCGGGCTGCCGCATCGGCAGGGGTTCGACGCCTTCCTCGGATATTTGCGGCATGTCCACGCGCATTCGCACTACACGGATCATTTGTTCGAAATACAGGACGGGGAAACCGTGCGCGTCGAGGTGGACACGATGCAGTATACGCAGGAACTTTTCGTGGACGCGGCGCTGGATTTCATCGAGGAGAATCGGGATAGGCCATTCTTTCTGTACCTGCCGTTCGCCCTTGTTCATGCGGAATTGCTGGTTCCGGAAGAGGACATTGCGCCCTTCAGGGACGAAAACGGGCGCAGCCTCATGGCGCCAGACCCGCCTTTTCCGTGTTGCGGGGTCATCGGGACGTACCGGGCCCAGCCCACGCCGCACGCCGCGCACGCCGCCATGGTTACGCGTCTGGATCGGGACGTCGGGCGCATTCTGGACCGGATCGGCGAACTGGGCCTCGGCGAGGACACCATCGTGCTTTTCACCAGCGACAACGGGCCGCACGGCGAAGGCGGGGCGGACCCCGGCTATTTCGAATCCAACGGTCCGCTGCGGGGCATGAAGCGGGATTTGTACGAAGGCGGCATTCGCGTGCCGATGATCGCCTGGGGGCCGGGCTACGTGCCGTCCGGGCAAGTCAGCGACCACGCCTGGGCCATGTGGGACGTTTTCCCCACCCTTGCCGCCTTCGCCGGAGCGGACGTCCCGGATGTGGACGGCTTGTCCATGGCGGCGCTGCTCCGAAACGACGGCCCCGTGCCCACGCATCGCGCGCTCTACTGGGAGCATCGCAACAACATGGAGGCGAGATATTCCCAGGCCGTGCGGCAGGGGGACTGGAAACTGCTGCGCGTGTGGACCCCGGATCGGCAGGCGACCGAATTGTACGATCTGCGCCGCGACATCGGGGAATACCACGATCTTTCCGAACGATACCCGGACGTGGCGCAGCGCCTGAAGGCCCTGATCGAGGAGGTGCGAACGGAGCCGGAAATGGACGTTTTCAAAAACCCCTACGAATGACCCTGAACGCGCCCTGCGGAACCTTTTCGCGCCATAAATCCTGACGGCGCGAGGGGATGCGGCGCAAAAACCGATACGAGACATGACCTTTTTTCTGAAAATCATGAAACGCAAGAAGCCGGCGGCGCTGCGGCTGGCCCTGTTATGCCTGCTGGCGTTTTCCATGCAGGCGGACGTCGCTGGACAAGCGGCGGACGCGCCGCCGAATTTCGTGGTGTTGTTTGCGGACGATCTTGGCTACGGCGACCTGGGCAGTTACGGAAATCCGACCATTCGTACGCCTGAACTCGACCGGATGGCGGACGAGGGCGTCCGGCTGACCTCTTTTTATGTAACCGCGGCGGTCTGTACGCCGTCGCGCGCGGGCTTGCTGACGGGGCGCTATCCCATTCGCCATCTTCCCCACAATCTGGGGCCGGATTCGAAAAACGGGCTGCCGCTCGACGAAACCCTGATCGGCGAGCCGCTGCAGGCACGCGGCTACCGGACCATGATGGTCGGAAAATGGCACCTCGGACATGCCGAGGACGCCTACATGCCCGTTTCGCGGGGGTTCGACGGATATTACGGCCTGCTCTACAGCAACGATATGATTCGCCCGTGGGTGCAGACCGACGCGCCGCTCTATATGTTCAGGGACCTGGAGCCGATCCGCGAACCGCTGAACCAGGATACGCTGACGGTTACGTACACCAAAGAGGCCGTTCGCTTCATCGAAGAGGCCGGGACGGAGCCGTTCTTTTTGTATCTCGCCTATGGAATGCCCCATGTGCCCATCTATCCGGCGCCGCATCGGGACGGGCGGTCTCGCAAGGGGCGCTACGGAGACGTGATCGAAACCATCGACTGGAGCGTCGGGGAGATTCTGGCGGCGCTCAAGGCCAACGGGCTGGACGAGCGCACCCTCGTGATCTTCGCCAGCGACAACGGGCCGTGGCAGGCCATGCCGGACCGCATGTTCCAGACGGACATGATGCCGTTGCACGAACCCGTCGAACCATGGCACAGCGGATCGGCGGGGCCTTTGCGCGGCTACAAGGGGACGACCTTCGAGGGCGGTTTTCGGGTGCCGTTCATTGCGCGCTGGCCGGGACGCATTCCTGCGGGGCGCGTTTCCGCCGACATGCTTTCCTCCCTGGACGTGTTCCCGACGCTGCTGGATGCGGCGGGTGTTGCGCCGCCGGATAATCTCGACGGAACCAGCGCGCTCTCCTTCCTGACGACGCGGGCCGTTTCTTCTCCGCGGAGCGTCTTCTATTATTACCTGGGGGACCGGATCGAAGGGGTGCGGGAAGGCCCCTGGAAACTGCGAATCGCCCCTGCGCCCGAAGGAGCGCAAGGCGAACCGGCCCTGTACCATCTGGACGAGGATCCCGAGGAGAAATACAATCGGGCGGCAGCGTACCCGGACCTGACGGTTCGCTTGCAGGCAGCCATGGAGGCATTCGATGCGGAAGCAAGGCGACCTTAATAATTTAGGCGCCGGAATTTGGAGGTTAAATAATTAAGGCGGAACCATCGGCGCTACGCTCCTGCAGGAGATGCTTGGACAACCGCTTCGCATCTTCAAGACTGTCCACGAAATGCCTGTCGGGGACACGGCGAAAGACCTTGAGGGATCGCAGCGTCCTGGCCACGTCTCCGGACAGGCCCAACACAACGCAGGCCGTGTCGTCGTCGATGGCGTTTTGGACGAGTTCCTCGATCGCGAGCGCAGCGCTATCGTCCACGCCGGTGGTCCCGGAAAAGTCGAGGATGATGATATCGTGATCCTCAATGTCCGCAGCAATCGCTCTGGTGAGTTCGTTTGCGGAAGCAATCGAGAAACTTCCCCTCAACTTGATGAGACCGACCGGCAGGTTATAGGGATCGATATCTTCTGGAGACGGAAAAAAATCGAGGTCCAGGAGTGGTACCGAAACCACGCTTTCCAGTTCGCTCTGCGCCAAATCTCTCGCGCGAATCACGCCCGCCACGATCAATCCGAGCGCGACAGCGGTAACCAGATCGACGAACACGGTAACAAGAAAGGTAAGGAGCATGACAAGAACATACTCAGCCCGGATCGTCCGCAGGCGGGAGATAAAGCGCCAATCAATAATATCCCAACCAATTTTTATGAGAATGCCGGCCAGAACGGCAAGCGGAATCGGTTCGGCAATCCAGCCGAAACCGAGCAGCAGGCCGAGCAGGAGGAGCGCGGCCAGGGCGCCTGCCAGCGGGCTGCGTCCCCCGGCCCGGATGTTGGTGACGGTGCCCATCGTGGCGCCCGCCCCCGGCAACGCGCCCAGAATGCCGGTCGCCAGGTTGCCGAGCCCTTGCCCCACGAGTTCGCGGTTGGGGTTGTGGCGGGTGCGGGTTTGCGAATCTGCTACCAACGAGGTCAGCAGGCTGTCAATGGAACCGAGAAGCGCAAGGATCAGCGCCGGCTCCACGAAGCCCCCGATCAAGCCCCACGCCAGTTGCGGCCTCTGGAATGCGGGGAGGCCCGCAGGAATCGCGCCGATGGTTCGCGCCTCGGTGAGCCAGAAGAGCGCAACGCAAGTGCCGAGTATCAAGGCGGCCAGGGGGGCAGGGAGGAAGCGTCGTATCCGGCGGGGCCAGAAGACGCACGTAGCCAAGGCGGTCAATCCGACGGCAAGATCGTGCGGATTAGGTTTGGCGATGGCGTCCGGCCAGGCTGCAATCTGGACAAGCGGCCCTCCCGGAACCGGGTCGGCGCCGAGGATGGTAAGAACCTGCAGAATTATGATGATTGCGCCGATACCGGTCATGAAGCCGGAAACCACGGAGTAGGGCGTGTAACTCACAAAGCTGCCGATCCGGAGGAATCCCAGCGCTATTTGCAGCAGGCCGGCCAGCATGACTATGGTGAAGGCGATTGCGAGATCGTCCGCATACAGGGTGACAACCGCCGCCATGGCAACCGTCATCGGGCCGGTGGGGCCGGATATTTGCGAGGGCGTGCCGCCGAACACGGCGGCAAAAAATCCTACTGCGACGGCGCCGTAGATTCCAGCAACCGGCCCCAGCCCCGAGGCAACGCCAAAGGCCAGGGCCATGGGAAGCATCACGATCGCGGAGGTGACGCCGCCGAATACGTCACCTGTAAAAGTGGACCCAACCGACGCGAAAGAGAAGTCGCCCCTTGTTTTTCCGAACAATTTCAAGCTGCTTTTTTTCGGTAACTTCGTATCCAGGCCGCAATCAACTTCATCCGGCGCGAGATGGTCAAGGCTTTGGTGCGGACGCGCTTCGTAACGAGGGGGGCACGCCGGGCAAGCCAGTCCGCGCCGAACACAATATTCATATTAAGGCTCGCAAATTCCCCATGCTTGACAAATTGCGCGACAAAATTCCGCTTCGCATCGCCTGCGGTTGGGGCCCGCCTGTCCAGCCCTATGCTCCGCCCCGCTACCGCCCCAGCTCCACGCCAAATCCCGCCACAATCCGCGAACCCGCAAAATCTTCCGAACCGCCGAGGCGGCGGGCGAGGTCCAGGCGGAGCGGCGTACCCCCGATCCGGGTCAGGGAAACGCCGATCTCGTGGATGGCCTGATCCGCGCAGCGCGGCGGGAGCGTACAGAAAAACCCTTCGGGACGGGAGGCGGCGGGCAATCCCGCGATGCGCCCGTGCGCTCCGAACGCCGCAAGACCCATGCGCAAACGGACCAGCGGCCACAGCCGAACCCATTCGAAGGGAAGCGTCGCGAAGTCGTGGCGCCAGAAAACGGCGGCGTACCGCGCCCCTTGCAACGGACGTCCGTGCAGAGACCGGAACGCATGGCGCCGGTTCGCCCGGAGGCCATCGAAAAATTCGAGTCCGGCGTCGAGCAGCGCGCGCCGCTGCGGCGGCAGATCGCCGAAGGACGCGCTGGCCTCAAGGCGAATATGCAGGCGCGCAGGCGTGGGGCGGTATCGGCGCAGCGTGGGTTGCGCGAGGTCGATGTGCCCGCCCAGCGCGCTAAACGCCCCGGCGCTCGCAAGCCGCCCGGACGAACCATGCTCCATGCGAAGCGCGGCGGAGCGGATGGTACGGTTGGCGCGGGCGGGCAAGGCAAGCGTGGCGTACGCGGACAGGAACGCCCCGTCCCTAATGGCCGGATTCTCCCGAAAAGCCTGCGCGTACGGCCAGGAACGGGGTACTTGCCGCGCTACCGATTCCGCCTCTTCCCGCGCAATCCCGGCGGCGAAATGCAGTGCCCGCCATGCGGTTTCCACGCCGGCGCCGTACCGGGTCCGCCGAAAATAATCGAAATAATCTCGCCCGCCAAGAGCCGCCTGCACCGAAGCAAGCGCCTCGCTGTGGCTGGACCCCGCGCCCTGCGACGCAATATCCCGTGCATACGAAACGCGAAGCAGTGCGCGGGCGCCGAGCGGCCTCTTCAGGGCGGCGTACGACCGGGTCTCCTTCAGTCCGGTTGCCTGGCCCAGGCGCCACGCCATGCGGATGCCGGAAAAAAGGTCCAGTTCGTTGCCGACGCTGCTGACGAGGCCGTCCACCCGATTGTAGCGGAACCGGAACCGGTACCCCATAACGACAGGCCATTGCAGCCGATCAGAAATCTCCGGGTCCAGAAAACCCACGAACCGTCCTGTGCGCCGTTCGGGAGGAAACGCCTCGTTCAGCGTCAGGTTGGCGGCGTGCAGGTCGGCAAGCGCGTCCAGTTCGCGGGCCGTCATGGGCATCAGCGCTTGCCCGTATCGAAAAGCCGGATCGCGCCAGGGCGTGGTTACCGAGGCAAACTGTTCCGGGGGAATGTCGATGCGGTGCGCGGTCAGTACCGTCCGCCGCCGAAACGCCACGACGCGCGCCCGCTGCATGCCGACGGCGGCGTGGAGCGTCCCCTCCATATCCAGATTGACAGGTGCCCAGAACCCGCCGTCCGCCTCCCGAAAGTGCTGCGCGTACCGGACGCGCCAGCCGGACGTCGGGTCGGGAAAAACCACGTGCCGCGCCGGGAAAAGCCGGGCTTCCAGCAAGACGAACGCTTCGTCCAGGACGGAAATCTGCCCGATAAAGGTAGCCTCCTCTTCGCCGACGGGAGAGACGTTCAGGTCGTAGATCGTCCGGTCGCCCAGCGCGCGCTCCGCGGCCACCCGGAAGACGTAATGCTCCAGCGCGTCGGGGTGGGTAGGGCCGATCATCCGTTGTCCCTGAATGGTCACGAAATCCTCGTACAGGTTCGCCACGTCGTGCGGCGCAGGCAAGGGGAGTTCCTCGCTCCATGCCCCGGTTTGGCTCACGGCGCTTACCGTCGCGCGCGGGGCCGCCTGCTCCCCGTCTCCATACAGCCACAGCAGGTCGAACGCGGTATCGCTGAGATGGACGATGCGGTCGCCGCGCGCAAGCGTCATGCGGGTCTGCCCCGCCACGGCAAGCGAAGCAATCTCCGCGAACATGCGTTGCTTGCGGCGAATCACCTGTTCCATCAAACCGTATGCGAACCCCTCGCCCGACACCAGCGCTTCTTCCAGCGGAATCACGACGGGCGCGAGGCGAATAACGAGCGATTCCGCCTCGTCCGGGCGTACGGGCAATGCGAGCGGGGCGTATCCGAGGTGCTGAACGACGATGGTGTCGGGCAGCGCGGGCAATGCCAGCGCAAATCGTCCCTCCGCATTCGTAATGGCGCCGTAGGCCATGTCCTCCGTGAACACATGCGCGCCGGTCAGCAAGGCGCCGGTTTCTTCGTCCGCCACCGTTCCCCCGATGCGCGCCTGCCCGGCGGCGGGTCCGGCAGTTAGGGCGAGCGGCAGGATATAGAGGAGATATCGGAGCACGGCGGACAAGGGAAGGGTTTTCGTTCGGGCGAGCCGCCGCGAAAGCCATGCGGCGGACAAGCGCAAGCGACGCGGCGGGCGCAGTGGTTTTGACGGCGTATCGAAAAATACGTTAAGGACGCGCTTGTTCAGCGTAATGCTAACGAAAAACCGGCGGGGTTCGTATCATGGATTGCAACGCGCTCGCAAGAGATTTCGCGACTTCCCGACGGATATCTACCGCCGATTGCAATGGATCGAAGGCATTTTCTTGGCAATCTGGCCGCCGCGGCCGGACTGGGCGCGCTGGGCGCGTCGCATGCCCTCGTCGCCGGTCCGCATCCTCCGGCCCGCGAACGCCGCGCCGACGTGGTCATTCTGGGCGGCGGCACGGGAGGCGTCGCCGCCGCGCTGGGCGCCTTGCGCAGCGGACGCCGGGTCCTCATGACCGAAGAAACGGACTGGATTGGCGGGCAATTGACCCAGCAGGCGGTTCCCCCGGACGAACACCCCTGGATCGAACAGTTTGGCGCGCCCGCTTCGTACCTCGATTTCCGGCGGCGGGTGCGCGCTTTGTACCGGCGGGCCTATCCGCTTGCCGCAGGCGCTTCGGACCCGCTGAATCCGGGGAATTGCGGGGTTTCTTACCTGTGTCACGAACCGCGCGTCGCGCTGGCCGCGCTGGAAGAAATGCTGGCTTCCTATGCGAGCAGCGGCCAACTCGTCGTTTTGCTGCGCCATGCGTGCACGGGGGCGAGCGTTACGGGAGATCGCGTCGAATCCGTGCGCGTACGGGAGGAGCGAACCGGAACCGAAACCGAATTGACGGCGCCGTTTTTCATCGACGCGACAGAGTTGGGGGACGTGCTTCCGCTGGCGGGGGTCGAATACGTAACCGGGGCGGAAGCGGCAGGCGAGACGGGCGAGCCGCACGCCCCCGCCGAGGCGCAACCGCAAAACATGCAGGCGCCCACCTGGTGCTTCGCCATGGAGCATGTGGACGGCGAAAATCATGTCATCGACCGGCCCGCCGAGTACGCATTCTGGCGCGATTACACGCCGGACCTTGCGCCGCCCTGGCCCGGCCCCTTGCTGAGTTTCACCTACAGCCATCCGATCACGCTCAAGCCGCGCACGTTGCCCTTTGACCCGCGGACGAACGACGGGGGATGGTGGACGTACCGCCGCCTTATCGATCCGGCCAACTTCGCGCCGGGAACGTATCCGGGCGGCGTCACGCTGGTCAACTGGCCGCAAAACGATTACCTGCTCGGAAATTTCGTAGACGTAAGCCCCGAAGAAAAAGCCCGGCATATGGACGGGGCCATGGCCCTCAGCCGGTCCCTTTTCTACTGGTTGCAAACGGAAGCCCCCCGGCCCGACGGGGGCGCAGGCTGGCCCGGATTGCGGCTGCGCGGCGACTTGACCGGCTCCCCGCACGGATTGGCGAAACGCCCCTACATTCGGGAAGCCCGCCGCATTCGGGCCGAATTCACGGTATGCGAACAGCATGTGGGCCTGGAGGCGCGCATGGCGGAAACGGGCTTGCCGGAAGGAGAAGTTACCGCCGCCGCGTTTCCGGACTCCGTGGGCATCGGCAGTTACCGCATCGACCTGCATCCGTCCACGGGCGGGGATAATTACATCGACGTCGGGTCCCTGCCCTTTGAAATTCCGCTCGGCGCCCTGCTGCCCGTACGCATGGAGAACCTGCTGCCCGCCGCAAAAAACATCGGTACGACGCACATCACCAACGGATGCTACCGCCTGCACCCCGTGGAATGGAATATCGGGGAGGCGGCGGGCCAACTGGCGGCGTTTTGCCTGCGCGGAAAGCATGCGCCCCGACAAGTGCGCGCCAACGCGAAATTACTGGAGGATTTCCAGCGCTCGCTGAAGCGGCAGGGCGTGGAGATTCGCTGGCCCGACCCGGCGAGGCGGGTGCGGTAACGACATGGGCGCTCTGCATGATCGCGCCCCGGTATGCATCGTGGCGCAGCGCCTTCGTTTTGCGATTCGGAAGGAAAATCAATCGGCAAATCAGGCGGCTTCCCCCCTGCCCTTCAGCAAGAACGCCATAACGAACGCCAGCAGGAACGAAATGCCCACGCCGATGGCCAGCACGGTGGCGTACATCACGAGCGATTGCAAGGCGACATTGGTCGCCAGCGCGCTTTGGGCCTCCATCGTAGCCTGGAACGCCTGAAACGCTTCCGCCGTCATGGACGCCCGCGCCGATTCCGTCTGATAATCCATGTATTTCTGCGTGAAATCGGGATCGATGACTTTTACGTACAGGAGATGGTACGCCGCGAAAGCCAGCGCGGGCAATTCGGTTACGACGACGCCGACCAGCCAGGCTTTCCCGAAAGAAATCCTGCCGCCGCCCTGCTTGCGCCGGTAGTCCCTGACGCCAAGATAGATGGAAACGGCGAGCGCAACGACGATCGCCGAGTACCCGACGATTTCGCCTGTCGCATATTCTTCCGGTCCTGGAATGCCCATGACGAGCAGCGTAAGCAGGTTGACGCCGATCAGGATGGCGGCGCCGATTCCGCCGTAGTAGAGGAGCATGCGGATCATGATTTTCTACGGGTTTTGCGACAAAAGCATACGGAGGGGCAACGTCTGCAAGGTACGGCGGACGACAACCGGAAAACACGGAAATTTCCCGGGTGGATAGCCGAAAAGGGTTCTGGCGTACCTTGAAAATTGGAAGTCGCCCGTCCAATTTTCAAGGTTATTTGCCCGGATGTCCCGCAGAAGAACAGCATTCGGAAGGTTTATAAATTCATACGACAAATCAGCCTGTACGACAAATCAGTGCGCAATCCCTATTTTCCAAACCGTTTCCAAACCGCTTCCGAACGCAAAAATCCATGCCCATCCTGTCCGATCTCTCCGAATCGTCGCCACCAGACGACCTGCACGACCCGCGCGACCTGGACCCCGAAGCGTTTCGCCGCGCGGGATACGCCGTTACGGACTGGATCGTCGAGTATCTTGCGCATCCCGAACGCTGGCCCGTGCAGCCGGACGTGGCGCCGGGGGCGCTGCTGGAGAAGTTGCCTGCGGAAGCGCCCGCCCAGCCGTCGTCCCAGGAGGATATTCTCGCCGATTTCGAGCGTACGATTCTGCCCCATGCAATGCACTGGAATCACCCCGGTTTTATGGGATACTTTTCCGCCGGGGGGTCTTGTCCTGGGATTCTCGCGGAAACGCTGATCGCCGCGCTGAATAACATTGGCCTCTTGTGGAGTTCGTCGCCCGCCCTCGCCGAACTGGAAGAAAGAACCTTGCAATGGCTTGGCAAACTCCTCGGGTTGCCCGCTTCCTGGTTCGCCATGATCCATGGCACGGCCTCCGCGGCCAGCCTCCATGCCATGATCGCGGCGCGGGAATTCGCTGCCGCCCGCGCCGAACAAGCCGGGGCGTCGCTGGATTTGAACCGCCTGGTCATCTATACGTCGGAGCAGGCGCACTCGTCTGTCGAGAAAACCACGGCGGCGCTTGGCACGGGGCGCGAAGCGTGCCGCAAGATCGCGGTGGACGAGCGGTACGCCATGAAACCCGCCGCGCTTCGGGAAGCGATCGCCTCGGATTGCCGACAAGGTTTCGCGCCGGTTGCGATCGTGGCGACGGTAGGCACTACGGGATGCACGGCGGTAGACCCCGTGCCCGCCCTTGCCGATATCGCCGCCGAGCATGGGCTCTGGCTGCATGTCGATGCGGCCTATGCGGGCGCCGCCGCCATGCTGCCGGAGATGCGCCCGTACTTTGCAGGATGCGAACGCGCCGATTCGTTCGTGGTCAATCCGCACAAATGGATGTTCGTGCCCATGGACCTGACGGCGTTCTATACGGCGCGCCCGGAATATCTGCGCAAGGCCCTTTCGCTGGTGCCGGAGTACCTTCGGAGCCGCGAATACGACCGGACGGTCAATTATATGGAGTACGCCGTCCCGCTGGGCAGACGGTTTCGGGCATTGAAACTCTGGTACGTATTTCGTTCGCTGGGCGCCGAACGCATTGCGGCCGCCGTGCGCGAACATATACGCCTGGCCCGCTGGCTTGCCGACCAGGCGGATGCGTCTCCCGGCTTCGAGCGCATGGCCCCAACGCATTTCTCGCTTGTTTGCCTGCGGTTTCGGCCGCCGGGGGCCAGCGAAGAAGAAACCGACGCCGCGAACGAGCGCCTTCTGTACGCCATCAACGCAACCGGCGAGTTTTTCCTTTCCCACGTCAGGCTGCGGGGGCGGTACGCAATCCGGGTGGCCATTGGGAATTTGCGGACGACGGAGGCGCATGTTCGTCGCCTGTGGGAACGTATGCAGGAACTCGCGCATGCAGACGCGAACGGGCGTTAGGGGTACGGCGCCTTTGGCGCGCCGATTTGCGGTCTGAAAATCGTTCCGGGTTCGGACAGATTGGCCTGAAGCCAGTAACTATGCAATAATTGCATAGAACACAGGATGATTATGCAAAAATTGCATAAAGGCAAGCTCGTTGTCATGATTATTTATCCAGAAAACAAATTCATTATGCAAGAATTGCATAGAAATAGGCCGATCTATGCAAAATTTGCATAGGGGCGACTTTGCCGAGGAAAAGAAAGGCCTGTAAATCGTGCAAGCGCAGGCAAGATTCAGCGGGGCTTCTCTGGAAAACGGCGCCGCGCCCCGGCGATTTTCCAAGAACCGTATCCCCCGAAATCAGTATTATGCGCGCATTCGTCGCCTCAATCGGCGCATCCTGTTTTCCCCAAACCACCCTTCTCGCCATGCAGACCGCTCGTTTTCTGACCGCCGCCTTTTTCGCTGCCGCCTTGTTCCTGAGCGGTGCTGCGCCTGCGGAGCGCGACCAGGCAGAGGTCATCGCGTTTCGTCCAGACAAGACCCATTCCAATGTGGGGTTCAAGGTTCGCCATCTCGGCATTTCCAATGTGCGCGGCGCGTTCGGCGAGTACGACGCCGCCGTGAAGTTCGATCCGGAAGACCTGAGCACCCTCTCAATCGAGGCGACGATTCAGGCGAGCAGTATCGATACCGGGAACGAACGCCGGGACGATCACCTTCGCTCGGACGATTTCTTCAACGCAGAGGCGTTCCCGGAATTGCGGTTCGCGAGCAAGGAAGTCCGCAATATCGACGGCGGCGAATTCGAACTCGTTGGCGACCTGACCATCCGGGACGTTACGAAAGAGGTCGTGCTGGAGGCCGAATTTCTGGGGATGGGCGCCGGGCGAAACGGGCGCAAGGCTGGTTTCGAGGCGCGCGTCATGATCGACCGCTTCGACTACAACCTGAAATTCGATGCGCTGACCGAAACCGGCGGCCTGGTCGTGGGGAGCGACGTGGAGATCGTGCTGGACATGGAGCTGGACGAGCGAACAGAGGGGTAGTTTTCCTGGAAATACGGTGTCGTTTCGGGGCGTTCCCGCCTGGGCGCCAGGCCGATTTGCCGGAAAAAGGCGAAAATCGGGGCCGGGACTTGCTTTTGTAGATACTTTCTGCTAATAATAAGTACGGTATCTCTTAACCAATTCTTCGAAACGATGCTCGACTTCCTCCGTTCCCCCTCCGTCCGCGGCGCTACCCATGCGGTCGCCCGCATGCTCATCGGCCTGCTGTTCATGCAGCACGGCGCCCAGAAACTTTTCGGCATGTTTGGCGGCAATCAGGTGGAGTCCCTGTTCGGACTCATGGGCCTGGCCGGCGTGATGGAATTCTTTGGCGGCTTGCTCGTCGTCGCGGGACTTTGGACCGCTCCGGTCGCCGCGCTCCTTGCGCTCCAGATGCTCGTAGCCTATTTCATGGCTCATGCGGGCAACGGCCTCATACCGGTCGAGAACCACGGAGAGCTGGCCCTGCTCTACATGGCCGCGTTCGCATTCCTCGCGGTATCCGGCTCCGGCCCGGCCAGCCTGGACAGGAAGCTGGGCGCCTGAGCGGAGGAACGGGATAATATTCCTCATTCCCCAAAATCCACCTCCAGCACGGAAGCGTCTGCGGACGAAGCGCTCTGGACGCCCGTGAAGGTTTGCATGGGGCCGTCCGGCTCGCCGACGCGCAGCGTGTAGGAGCCTGCGGCGAATACCTTTGGCGAAAAGGTGGTCCCGGCGATGCGCAGCGTATACGCGATTTCGCCGGTCGCCTCGTCGATCACTTGCACGACCGGGTCCTCCATCCCGCGCACCTGTATTTGCGGAAGCCAGGCCGCGGCCTCCCGGCCGTAATTATCTTCCTGCCGGATCGCGATGGGCCATCCGGGGTACGGCTCGCCGTCTTCCGGGTCCACATGGCGAGGCCAATTCGCCATGTGCAGGGTGCGGTCTTCCCGGTTCAGCCGTACGATTCCGTAGCCGGGCGCCCTGTCGTACAGATTGCGCGGCTCCATGCCTGTCCGATATGGATTCGACACCGCAAGCACGGTCATGTGGTTGCCGAATCCGTCCAGAAAATCGCCGGTGTTTTTCGGGGCGCCTTCCGGGCGATTGGCGCCGGGCATGGGGGGATACCACCTCCGGGGATAAAAATTGGCCACCGAGGGCACGCACAGCGCATAGCCCGCATCGCCCCAGGCGTCCACGCCGTACCGGATGGTGCTTCCAAGGTGCTGATCCCCCGCAAGATGAAACGCGAACCCCTTGCGAATGGCCCGAATCGCCGCATCGCGCCCGTGTTTCGGCCACCCATTGGAGTCCATGTCCTGTACGATGCGGTCATAGGGCGCATATTCGCTTGCGTCGAAAATTTCCAGGCGGGGCACCACCACATCGCTTGGCGCCGCCTGCGGCAGGGTCGCTACATTCGCGAAAATGGTCTGGGACACGAGGAATTTCATCCATGCGCCGCGCGACCAGTCCGCCGCCCAATGCTCCAGAAAATCAAGTTGCCGCTGCCCGAGGAGATCGGCGGTCGGGGCATGCAGCGCTTCCGGGGGATTCGTCGGCTGGTTCTCCGCCCATCCGTTTTCGATGTCGAGCGAGGCGGGCAGCGTCACCTTGGGCGAATCTTTCCATTTGCGGTCCTCGATGATCCCGAAACTGACGCCGCCGTACGTCAGGTCGGTGTAATAGACGCCAATGCCCTGCTCGACGGGCGCCGGGTCGTACGGGGGCGGAAGATGGGCTGTCTGCGTTCGCTGCACGGCGTTTACCCAGGATGCCGGCATAACGTATCCGCCCGTATCCTGCCGTTCTTTCTTGGTGGCGCCGGGTCCGGTGGCCTTGCCGCCCGCGCCCCAGACGTTGCCGTGGTACACGTCGTGGTCGTCGGGAATGGCGACCGTGGGAATATCTTTCGTAAGTTCGCCGTATTCCCAACCGAAGAGATACCACTTGCGCAGGTAATCAAGCATCGCTGTGTGGAGCGGCCCTTCCACGTAGCCGTATCCGCCGATGCTTTCGTAGATGTTGTCTCCGGTGAAAAGCAGGATGTCCGGGTCGTGCCATGCGACGCGGCGGACCAGATCGGCGTGCGGAAATCCGAGGTCGTTGTTGCCCGTGAAGCCCGCCACGACCATCTCTTCCTGGTCTGTCGGATCGCGCCGCACCGTGCCTTCGAGAATATGTTCGACCGTCCGGCCCGTCGCGCTCGTCAAATCGTACGCGAGGCGATAGGGCGCGTCCAGCGAGTCGGGCCAGTCGGTGATGGCGAAGGTCGCCGTCCGCGCCATGGGGTCGATCAGGGCCCGTCCAACGTCCTCCCACTGCCCGTCCTTGCGCACGGCAAGCCGAACCTCTTGCGCCTCGTCCTCCGAGAGCGGCGGCATTTGGGCCGTCATGTAGAGGGCGCCCTTGCTCAGGGTGTGCATAGCGAACAAAATGGGGCCAAAAGCGCGCTCGGGCCAGGCCCGCACCCGCGTACCGTTCGCCTGCCAGTCTTCAAACCAGAAACTCGGATGATTGGTCTCTTCGCGGGACAGTCCGGCGTCGTTGAAATCCACCGTCAACGCCAGTCCGCCGGTTAACGCATCGGAGTCCACGGGCGTCTCCAGGGATTCGAGGACGCTCCCATCCAGATTCTCCAGCCGCAGCCGGAGCGCGTATTGCCCATCCTCTCGTTCCATCGCCCGCATATCCAGAAAAACCCCTTCTTCGGGGATAACGCCCCCCGGAAACGGAGAAACCGAGGAGGCCTCTTCCGCAACGACGAGGACGTCGCCGATATACAAATGGCCCGCCGCGGTTACGCCCACGTCCAGCCCGGCGCCCCGCAGCGCCGTGTCCCGGTAATCATGGAACGCGCCGCGCGCGCCGATGCGAAAGCCCGCCCGCCCCGAATCCGGCAGCGGAACGTCGGAGGCAATGGCTCCGAGGCGGACCCGCAGATGCACGTCCCCGCCTTCTGCGGCCACATCCCGGACAAGCAACGCTACGTTTCGGTTTGGGCGCCGGGTCAGGCATTCCATGCGCCCCTCCCGGATGCGCCAGTCCTGAAGCGGATTCGACCAGTATTCCGGGCCGATCCACGTACGTTCGATCAAGGGATGCGCCGCATGGAAAGGCGCCCGGTTCGTCGGGCTGCAACCGGCCCATATCAGGGCGATGGCGCCGCACGCAGTCAGAAAAATCCGTCGGGGTGTTTTCACGGGTACGGGGGGTTCGATTTTCGATGCGCGAGAAGGCGCAAAAAGCAGACTGGCCGGTCTACCTTTTGGTCCACTGAATGGGCGACGGGCGGTGCGCCGCCTGCATGATGCTGTCGAGGCGCGCCGCCACCTCGGGATGTTGCGCGGCCAGGTCGGTCGTTTCCGAAAGGTCTGCACGCAGATCGTACACCTCGATAGCGTCCTGCGCGGGCGTACGCACCCCTTTCCACGAACCGAGCCGCACGGCCTGCGCCATGCCGTTCTCATGGAATTCCCAGTACAGATATTCGTGTTCTCGCTGGTCCTGCGGGGAGCCCAGCAAGGTCGGCGTCATGTCGATTCCGTCGATGCCTTTCGGGGGCGCGGCGCCGGCCAGGGACGCGAACGTCGGCAGGATATCGGGGAAATATCCCACATGATCCGTGACGCTTCCCGCTTCCACGCTTCCCGGCCACCAGGCAATGGCGGGTACGCGGACGCCGCCCTCGTATAGATCCCGCTTGATGCCTCGAAGGGGTCCGTTCGAATCGAAATATTCCGGGTCGCGTCCCCCTTCGCGGTGCGGCCCGTTGTCGCTTGTGAAAAACACAAGGGTATTTTCGGCAATGCCGTGTTCCTCAAGACGATCCAGCAAACGGCCTATGTCGGCGTCCATTCGGGTAATCATGGCCGCCGTGCCCTTCTCGGCGTCCGGCCAGTCCATTTGCTCGTAGCGTCCGTAGTCGGGCACTTCCATGCCGCGGGGGCCCGCCTCGTTGTTGGCGTGGGGAATCGTCAGGGCGAGATACAGCATAAACGGCCCTTCCCGGTTCCGGTCGACGAAGGCCAGCGCCGAATCCGCGATAAGGTCGTGGCTGTAGGTGACCTTGTCGAGGGCTTCGCCGGCGCCGTCCCCGCGCCTTGGTTCGGGCATTCTGTTGCCCGGCACCGCTACGCTGTCCTCGTTATGGAAAAGAAATTCGGTATAGTAATTATGCGCGTGCCGCTGTCCGAGGTAGCCGAAAAAATAATCGAAGCCCTGCCGGTTCGGGTGGCCCGGCGTGTCGGGACCGCCCAGCCCCCATTTGCCCACAAGCGCCGTCCGGTATCCGGCTTCCTGCAGCACCTCGGCGAAGGTCACGACCGAATCGGGGAGGGGCTCCTGTCCGTAGGGCAATATTTCCTTGTTTCCCCGGATGTAGGTATGCCCCGTGTGCCGCCCGTCCATGAGTACGCTGCGCGACGGAGCGCACACGGTCGAACCGGAATAGAATTGCGTAAACCGGAGGCCTTCCGCCGCCATGCGGTCCAGCCGGGGCGTAGCGATGCTGGCTTGTCCGTACGCGCCCACGTCTGCGTAGCCGAGGTCGTCCGCCAGAATGAAGACCAGGTTCGGCGGCGCGGCCTCGGGGGCACCCTCGTCGTCTTGCCCCGCCTCGCCGCATCCGGCCAGGCTCCATGCCGCGAGGCCCAGCGCAAGCGGCAGGGCCGCGCGCCATCTTTTTGTTCGAAGCAGTTCGTATCGCATGAGCGAAGGGATTTTGATAAGAATACCTTTCCTATTCGTATTCCTGTTTGAGCAACCACGGATCCGACGTGCGCACTTCGAAATCCCACAGCATCTCCCGGTAGGCAGCCAGCGTCTCGGCGTACGCTGGAAGATACGCCAGATTTTCCGATTCCTGCGGATCGTTGCGCATATCGTACAATTCGAACTCGGGACGGTGAATGTATTCCTCCACGGAACGTACGCCGTAGCGCGCCTCCGGTCCCGCCTGATACGCCTGTTGCCAGGTCGCCGCCGCCCACAGATCGGTGGCGAAAGGAAAGGGGAGTTCGTGCGCTACGTTCCAGATGAGTTTGTAGTCCCGGTCCCGCGCCGCGCGCATCGGATAATACATTTGAATCTCGTGGAACGTGTGCGAGGCGTACACGCGATCGAACCCGGTCCCGTCGCCGGTTTCGAGTACGCTGAGAAAAGACCGTCCGTGCAAGCCGTGCTCGCTGGGCAAATGCTTGCGAATGCCTTCCGACTGCACCTGCTGCGAATAGGCGGGCTCGGCGACGCCGGCGAAGTCCAGGATCGTCGGCGCGATATCCACCCAGCTCACCATGGCGTCGGCGACCGCCCCGCGCTGCGCCGCGTCGGGATGCCGTACGATCAGCGGGGACCGCAAACCGGGCTCGTACACGGTGGTTTTGGCGCCCGGCATGGCGACGCCATGATCCGACAGGTACAAAATAAGCGTATTCTCGTACTGGCCCGCCTCCTTGAGCGCCTGCATCAGGTATCCGAAGCCCTGGTCGATGCGCGAGACGGACTGATAATATTGCGCCAGTTCGGCGCGCGTGGCGGGCGTATCGGGAAGATAGGGCGGCACGACCACTTCGTCTGGATTGTAAAGCACGGGATCGATGCCGGGGTAGCCCGCCGGTCGGTTGCCGAAACGGTCTGGCGCAAGCGGGTCGTCCGATGTCTTGCCCCCGCCTCGGTGGGGGTCGCTGGTGGCGATATAGAAAAAGAAGGGCCGATTGCTTTCCGCTTCAAGGAACGGACGGGCTTGGTCCACCATGGTCGCTACGTCGCGGTTATCCCCGGGAATCGTTTCTGCGAAGCGAAAAACGGCCTCTGGCGCCACATGGTATTTTCCGGCGCGGGCCGTGCGGTAGCCTGCTTCTTCCAGCAAGACGGGCAAGGACCGAATATCGTCGAACGCCATGAAATGATGAAAATCGTGGACATGGCCGTACTGTCCGTTGCGGTGGTTGTGGAGTCCGGTAAGCAATACGGAACGGCTGGCGCTACAACTGGCGGTCGTGGCGAAAGCATGGGTGAACAGCATGCCCTCGTCGGCGAACGCGTCGAGATGGGGGGTGCGGACGACCGGATTGCCGTACGCGCCCGTGTCTTGCCCATGGTCGTCGGCGACGAAAAGAACGATGTTGGGGGCGGGCGAGGCCTCGCGGGCGGCGGGCGTCGAGCAACCTGAGGCGATCACAGCAAGTCCGACCAGGCAGGCCGCCCCAGTTCCGCCGATTTTCCAGCGCGAATGATCCATATTTCGAACCGTTGTCATGGCAAGGTTTTTTGTCGATTGATCCAATCAGAACCGGAATAATATCGCAATAAAGCGTGTTTATTGCCGTATCGCCGCCTCTTGCGTGTTAACGCGGCAGGAAGTATCCTTTTGTTTCGCGCCGGATTCGGAAACGCAGCGGGCGCCCGCCGTCCGCAGCGCTTTCCGCGCGCCGCCTCGCTATTATCCACAAGCGCCGCCCTTGCCATGCGCCTTTGCCTTTCTCTCGCAGGCCTGCTCCTGCTTGTCGCCGTTTTTTGCTCGACCGCCGCCGCGGCGCCTGCGTCTCGCCCGGACGATCAATCCACCGTGTCCGTCCTGTTCCTCGGCGACGACGGGCACCATCAGCCCGCCTCTCGCGCCCAGATTGTCATCTCCACGCTGTACCAGATGGGGGTGGACATTTTCTATACGGACGAAGTCGAGGATATCAACCTCGAACATATGCGCCAGTTCGACGCTGTCGTTTTCTACGCCAATTATATGGAAATGGCGCCCGCGCAGGAACAGGCCCTCCTGGATTATGTCGCGGAGGGCGGCGGATTCGTTGCGCTGCATTGCGCCTCGGGCATGTTCCGCAACTCGGAGGCGTACATTGCGCTGGTGGGGGCCGCTTTCGACCGCCATGGCGTCGGCGTGGTGCGGACGGAACGCACCGAGGCGGCCCACCCCGCCATCCTTGGCGTACCGGAATTCGAAAGTTGGGACGAAACGTACGTCCACAAGCATCACAACCCCGATCGCACCGTGCTGGAAGTGCGCCGCGAAGGGGATCACGTGGAACCGTGGACCTGGGTGCGGACGCATGGAGCAGGGCGCGTATTTTACACAGCCTGGGGACACGACGAACGAACCTGGTCGCAGCCGGGTTTTCAGCAGCTGGTTGCGCGGGGCATAAAATGGACCGCCGGAGACTGGGCGCTTGGCGTCGCTCCCCGATCCATGCCGTACGAATACGTCGATGCGGTACTGCCTTCGCTCGAATACAATTCGAACCCCGAAAACGAGCGCAAACTGCGCCCCATGCAGTTGCCCGTGGACATTGAAACCTCCATGTCCCGCATGGTCGCGCCGCCGGGGTTCGAGGTTGAACTCTTTGCGGCGGAGCCCGACATCGTCAAACCCATCTATATGGCGTGGGACGAACGCGGCAGGCTATGGATTGCAGAAACCATAGATTATCCGAACAAACTTCAGGAAGAGGTCGGCCAAGGCAACGACCGCATCACCATTCTTGAAGACACCGACGGGGACGGCCGGGCCGACGCGTTCAAGGTGTTCGCCGAAAACCTGAGCATCCCGACCGGCTTCGCCTTTGCGAACGGCGGCGTCGTGGTGGTGCAGGCGCCGTACACCTTTTTTCTGAAGGATACGGACGGGGACGACAAGGCCGATGTGCGGGAAACGCTGTTCGAGGGTTGGGGAACGTTCGACACGCATGCAGGCCCCAACAATATCCGGATGGGTTTCGACAACTGGATATGGGGCGTGGTGGGGTATTCGGGTTTCGAGGGCGTGGTCGGCGGCGAATCGCACCGTTTCCCGATGGGTTTCTTCCGATTCAAACCGGACGGGTCCAAACTGGAATTCGTGCGCATGACGAACAACAACACCTGGGGATTCGGCTTTAGCGAGGAGGGGATTCCCTTTGCTTCGACAGCCAACAACAATCCCAGCGTGTACATGCCGATTCCAAACCGGTACTACGAAGCGGTGCGTGGCTGGGCGCCCGAGCGGCTCGGCACCATTGCAGAGGACCGCCGCGTCCATCCCGTAACCACCCGCACCCGTCAGGGGGACTGGAAAGGGAATTATACTGCCGGATCCGGACACGCTTTGTACACCGCGCGCGATTTTCCCGAGAAATACTGGAACCGCATTGCGTTCGTCGCCGGTCCCACGGTTCGTACGCTGGGCCGATTCGCTATCGAGCCGGACGGCAGCGACTACAAGGCGCTCAACAAATGGAACATGCTCGCGAGCGACGACGAATGGACCATTCCCATCCTTGCCGAAGTGGGCCCCGACGGCGCGCTCTGGATGGTCGATTGGTATAATTACATTCCGCAACATAACCTTGGACCGTTCCGGGAAGGCTGGGAGCACGGGAAAAACAATGCGTACGTAACCGATTTGCGGGACCGCGAGCATGGCCGCATTTACCGCATCGTGCACAAGGACGCTGCTTCGGGCGAAGCCATGGACCTCTCCGCCGCCTCGCCGCAGGAACTGGTCGCCGCGCTGCGCAACGACAACATGTTCTGGCGGCAAACCGCGCAGCGCCTCCTCGTAGACCGGGGCGAGCGGGACGTGGCGGCGGACTTGTACGACCTGATCCGCGATCCGTCCATGGACAGGCTGGGGCTGAATCCCGGTGCGGTGCACGCCCTGTGGACGCTCCACGGCCTGGGTATGCTGGATAGCCCGGACGGCGAAGCCTTCGAGGTCGCCGCGGAAGCGCTGGGCCACCCCTCCGCTGCCGTGCGCCGCGCCGCCGCGCAGACATTGCCGCCTTCCGCCGCCGCGCGCGACGCCCTCGCGGCGCACGACGCGCTGGAAGACGAGGACGCGCGCGTACGGCTGGCGGCGTTGCTTGCGCTCGCAGACAGCCCTCCGTCCGACGCCACGGGGGCCGCCGTGTTCGCCATGCTTGCCGCGCCCGAAAATGCGCAGGACGCCTGGATTCCGCACGCCGCTACGGCGGCGGGCGCGCAACACGCCCGGGGTTTCCTGCGGGCCGCCAACAATGCGGACGCCTTGACCGGCGCCGTCAAGGAGGCCGTCGGACATGTGGCGTTTCACCGCATGAGCGGCATGCTGGACGGAGACATAACGACGATGGACATGGCCGGGGACGCCGCGGAAGCAACCGGCGCTTCGCGAGGCGGCAAGCGCCCGGACCGCGAAGGGGTGATTACGATCGCTTCCACAGGAGACGATATGGCCTTCGACGTCCGGTTCATCGAGGCGACGGCGGGCGAGCCTGTAACGATCCGGTTCGTGAACAACGCCACTTCGCCGGCCATGACGCACAACGTGGTGGTGCTAGAGCAGTGGGAATACGTCAATCCGGTGGGCCTGGCCGCGCTTGCGGCGGCGGACCGCGACTACATTCCGCCCGAGCACGAGGACAAGATCATTGCCTGGACCCCCACGGCGGGGCCTGGAGAAACCGTCGAAGTCACGTTCACGATGCCGCCGCCCGGCGATTACCCCTTCATCTGCACCTATGCGGGCCATTATGTAGCGATGCAGGGCGTACTGGTTTCGCTGGACCCGGAGCGCGACCCGGAAGGAGATAATTAAGGATACTATGATCAAAACCGTGTCTCGCGACCAGATTTTGCGTTTCGTTACCGCCTCGGAAGCGGTGGTGGAAGAAGTCCCCTGGGGGCCTCATCACTGGCTCTGCCGCCCCGGATTGACCGAAGCCGAAAACCTCCTGATGGTGCGGGTGCATATGCCGCCCGGGGACGCGCATCAGTTTCATCGCCATCCGGCGCTCGAAGAAATCATCTACGTGATTTCCGGAACGGCAGAGCAATGGGTAGCGGAGGAAAAACGCCTGCTTGGCCCCGGCGACATGGCGCACATTCCCAGAGACATGGTGCACGCCACCTGGAATGCGGGCGACGAACCGCTTGTTTTTCTCGCAATCCTGTCTCCGGCGACCTTTGACGGCCCCGCCACCGTGGATGTGTACGAGGAAGAACCCTGGCGCGCCCTCAAAACGCCCATCCGCTACTCCTCGTCGAACTGATCCCTCGCGGCGGCCATGTCCCGGACTATTCTGCTTATCGGCACGCTCGACACGAAAGGCACGGAATACGAGTACGTGCGCGATCTCATCCGGGATCGTGGCTTCGACACGCTGACGATGGATGCGGGGGTGCTGGGAGAACCCGGGTTCGCGCCGGACATTTCGGCGGACGAGGTCGCCGCCGCCGGGGGCGATTCCCTCGAAGCATTGCGGGCGCGACGAGATCGGGGGGAAGCCGTGGACGTCATGATTCGGGGCGCATGCCGCCTTGCGCCGCAATTGCACGAGGCGGGCCGGTTCCACGGCGCGCTGGCGCTTGGCGGAGGCGGCGGCACGAACATTGCCGCGGCAGCGATGCAGACCTTGCCCACAGGCGTGCCGAAACTGATGGTTTCCACCGTCGCGTCGGGGGACGTGGCGCCGTACGTTGGCGTAAAGGACGTAACGCTCATGTATTCGCCGGTAGACATTGCGGGCCTGAACCTGCTGTCCCGCCGCATTCTCTCCAATGCCGCCGGAGCCATTTGCGGCATGGTTGGACAGGAGGCGCCCCCTGCGACAAACCGCCGCATCGTGGCTGCCTCCATGTTCGGCGTAACCACCCCGTGCGTCAGCAGGATTCGCGAACGCATGGAACAAGCCGGATACGAAATGCTCGTATTTCACGCCACTGGTTCCGGGGGGCGCTCGATGGAAGGATTGATCGCCGACGGCTATGTGGCGGGCGTGGCGGACATGACCACCACGGAATGGTGCGACGAGGTGGTGGGCGGGGTGCTTTCCGCCGGGCCGGATCGCCTCACGGCGGCGGGCAAGGCAGGCATTCCCCAGGTTGTATCGTGCGGCGCGCTCGACATGGTGAATTTCCGGGCGCTGCACGCCGTGCCCGAATCTTTTCGCGGGCGCACGTTGTATCGGCACAACCCCAACGTAACCCTGATGCGTACGACCGCCGAAGAATGTCGGGAAATCGGACGGCGCATTGCGGAAAACCTGAACAAGGCGACGGGGCCGGCGACGCTTATGCTTCCGCTCCGGGGGGTAAGCATGCTTGACCGGGAAGGCGAACCGTTTCATGATCCCGCAGCGAACGCCGCCTTGTTCGCCGCGCTGCGCGAGCACGTCCGCCCCCCAGTCGAACTCGTGGAACTGGACCTCCACATCAACGATGCGGCCTTCGCCGACGCGGCCTTCGAACGGCTCGTCGCCCTGATGACCTGAAAACCTGTACCCATGCCCTTTATTCCATACGAGGAGTGCCTGCAACGCCTGCGCAATCAGGCCGCGACAGGCAAACCGATCATAGGCGCCGGCGCCGGAACCGGCATTTCCGCCAAGTTCGCCGAGCGCGGCGGCGTCGATCTCATCATCATTTATAATTCCGGGCGCTATCGCATGGCGGGGCGGGGCAGCGCGGCGGGCCTTATGGCCTATGGGGATGCGAACGCCATTGTCATGGATATGGCCGGGGAAGTGTTGCCGGTCGTCCGGGACGCCCCGGTGCTGGCGGGCGTATGCGGCACCGATCCCTTCCGGCTGATGCCCGTTTTCCTGAAGCAACTGAAGGAAATGGGGTTCGACGGGGTCCAGAATTTTCCCACCGTAGGCGTCATCGACGGGAATTTCCGGCAAATTCTGGAGGAGACGGGTATGAGTTTCGACCTCGAAATCGAGATGATCCGGCAGGCCCATGAACTCGGCATGCTCACGTGTCCGTACGCCTTCGACGAAGCGCAGGCCACTGCTCTGACCGAGGCCGGGGCGGATATCGTCGTGGCCCATATGAATACGACCGTGAAGGGGTCTATCGGGGTGAATCCCGCCACGGCGCCGACGCTTGCGGAATCCGCAAAGCGCGTACAGGCCATTCACGACGCCGCGAAGGCGGTCAATCCCGAGGTCCTCGTGCTATGTCACGGCGGGCCTATCGCCGAGCCGGACGATGTGCAGTACATCTTCGATCATACGGAAGGCGTCGTTGGATTTTTCGGCGCCTCCAGCGTGGAGCGGCTTGCCGCCGAACCGGCCATTGAGGCCCAGGCAAGACGGTTCAAGGAACTGAAAATATAGAAAGCGCTGGTAAAGCGTACGGCGCGGCCTTGCATTTTCGGGAAATACGCTGCGCGCCCGCTTTCTGCGCTTCCCGCCGCCCCTCGAACGCCCGCCTCGCTACCCTCTTTCCACGATCTCCCGCTCCCGGCCGAGGTCCCGGTTGTAGGCCTCTTCCGTGGTGAATTTTTCCGGGTAGCGCGCCCGCAGCTTCGCAATATTGATACGCTGCACTTCTTCCTGATCGACGCCGAGCGCGTCCCGGATCACGGCCATGTACCATTCGAGGTCGCCCAGTTCCTCGACCAGGTTGGGCTTGTCGAGTGTGCCTCCGTAGTAGAGCGCGCGCTTGATGGCGTCCAGCAGTTCCCCCGCCTCGGTGGCGAGGCCAATGGCCCCGTGCAGCAATTCGGGCGATACGGCGCCTTCGTCGCTGCCGTCGCCTATATGAAACTGTCGGGACAAGGTGCGCAGGGCGTCGGACTGATAGCTGGAAGAAGAACGGGAGGACATGGCAGCGTTTGCAAGGGAATGAAACAGGAACGGGTGGATGCTGGCGGCGCGGCGAGGCGGGCGAAACCCGCCACAGGCCCGTCAACGTACGCCAAGCAAGAGATCGGTAAGCAACTGGTCTATTTTTTCGTAGGCGAGACCCCGGGAGGCCAGTTGGCGCCGGTCAAAGGGATGCGCCCGCAACGCTTCCGCCGTCTGACGGGAATAGCCTTCCGCATACGACGGAAAATCGGCGGAGGCTTGCTGCGCCTCGGCAAGCAGCGCCTGAATCGTTTCGTCTTCGGCGAACGCTCGCGCCTTTTCCTTCAGGATCAGATAGCTCCGCATGCACCCGCGCGCGAAGTCCTTGACCCCTTCGGCGTCCTCGGTGCGATAGGCGTGCGCGTCGAAATGGCGCGGGCCGTCGTAGCCCACTTCCTCCAGCAATTTCACGAGGAAAAAGGCAGGCTTGACATTGTGCGCGGCGAACCGGAAATCCTGGTCGTAGCGGCCCGGATTCTGGTCGTTCAGGTCGATGTGGAACAGTTTGCCCGCATCCCATGCCTGCGCCACGGCGTGCGTGAAGTTCAGGCCCGCCATATGTTCATGGGCCACCTCGGGATTCACGCCCACCATCTCGGAAAGGTCCAGCGTAGCGATGAACCCCAGCATGGAGCCTACCGTGGGAAAATATATGTCGCCGCGCGGCTCGTTTGGCTTCGGCTCCAGCGCGAAACGCAGGTCGTACCCCTGGTCCACCACATATTCGCACAGAAAATTCAGGGCTTCCCGCATCCAGGCCAACGCATCCACCGGATTCTTCGTGGCGTCGGACTCGGTTCCTTCGCGGCCACCCCAGAAGACATACGTCGTGGCGCCGCATTCCACGCCAAGGTCTATGGCCCGCATCGTTTTGTGGAGGGCGTACGCCCGAACGGCCGGGTCGTTGGCGGTAAAGGCGCCGTCCCGGAACGCCGGGTCCGTAAACAGATTGGTGGTCGCCATCGGAACCTTCAGGCCGCGGTCGCCCAGCGCCTGCCTGAAGGAGCGCACAATCTTGTCCCGTTCCCGGGCCGTCGCGTCGATGGGCACCAGGTCGTTGTCGTGAAAATTAACCCCGTAGGCGCCCGCGTCGGCCAGCATGTGCACGATTTCGACAGGAGAGAACGGAGCGCGGACCGGTTCTCCGAACGGGTCGCGGCCTACGTTTCCGACGGTCCAGAGACCAAACGTGAATTTGTCTTCGGGTTGCGGACAATAGGGATCGGACATGGACAGCGCAGCAAGGAAAGTTTCGGGGGCAAGGACGGTTCGAACGGGTAAGGTACGAAGGAACGACCCCAGAAAGTACCCATGCAGGACGCTGATTCAGTCCACGACGCTCGGCGGCTTGCGAGGCGGGCGCGGGCAAGGCATGACAAAGCAGCGCGGCAGGCCTCACGCAACGGGAGCCTTACTTATTTAACCTTGAAATTTTCGCGCCTTATTATTTTAACCGGACTTGTTGGAGGGGGTTGGGCGCAGCGTGAAAATGGGGCCTGAAGCGCGCCGTTGCACGTATACATAATGGGTCGGCAGACGATGGGTTTGGATGTTTATTAGGGGCCCCATGTTTGGTGCAAAGGCGCGCTCCAGACCCCCGAAATTGCTCTGCCTTAATTATTT
>JAJECT010000044.1 GCA_022821845.1 Rhodothermales bacterium
TTGCGTACGGTGGATCGCATGGTGTTTCTGAAGCAAGAACGTCATGGCTTATGCTCAATGTTGGTTAAAATGACGCGCCACCCTCTCGGCGAGGGTGATCATTTTCGTATGGGTGGGTGTGTCCAGGCAGGCTTGCGCGCCCCGCCTGCGCCGCAATGGCACATAAGGGCGCTTGTTGACAATGTAAGGCATCGCCGCATACTTGTCAAGTACCCGGTACCTGAAAAGTATACGAAATGCTTTTTTCAATGTCAAGTGCAAATTTCGTGTTCTAAACAAACAGAGTCAAGCCCTGTTCCATATTTTTTTTTCAACCGGGGAAAATCCAGGCGGTTCCGACGATCCCACTCCTCGTCGAAATTCCCGGCGCCGGCGTACGCAATGGCTCGTTTATCGCCTGCAAGGGCCGAGCCGTCACTTGACCAGCGCCATCGTCTGCGCATGTCGTTCCCCCGCTGTTTCGAGCCGGTATACATACGTTCCGCTGGAGAGTTCCCCCGCCGAGAAACGAACGCTATGGCGGCCTGCCGGCTGCAAACCGTCCACGAGCCGAGCGACCTCCCTGCCCAGCAGGTCATATACGACCAGGCGCACGGTTTCCGCTCGAGGCAGCGTATACTCAATGGTCGTCTCCGGGTTGAAGGGATTCGGATAATTCCTTGAAAGTTTCACAGAACGGGGGCGTTCTTCGCGCCCGGCGCCGACGTAAACGGCCCCGTAGGGCAGCGGCGGAAGCGCAGGCAGTTCGAAGCCGGGGTCGGTACTCGTTATATATACGACCGTCTCGTAGGGCGGCATGATCGCCTCGAACGCCCCCGCGTACGACGCCAGGGTATCCGCAAAAATATCGTAATACGGGACGGGACCGGAAGCCGACATCTCGACATGGGCGCCCGGATCGACCGTAACGGCGCGGGGCGCGGACGAAAAATTGACCAGCACCACGGCGTTTTCGTCCTCCCGGGGGCGCACGTAGCCATACACGCCGCGCGTGGTCAACGTACGGAGCGTCTGCGAACCGAACGCCGGAAACCGGGCGCGGGCATGCGCCAGGCGCTGGTAATGCCGGGCGAATTCGCGGTTGCGGGGCGTGTTCCAGTTCACGGGCGCGCGCCTCGGGTCCGATCCCCCGTGGAAAGCCACCTCTTGCCCCTGGTAGACCATGGGTACGCCCGTGGTCGTAAGCAAAAATCCCGACAGCGGAAAAAGCCGATCCAGGCGAGAGGCATGCAACGCGGCGATGCGCGGTTCGTCGTGATTCTCCAGAAAACGGAAATAGCGGGCGTTCGGGCCCGGATAAAAATCATTGTTGCGGGCATACTGGTCGTACGCGGCGAGGCGACCATACCCCCCGCGAACGGCGTTATGATAAAAAAGCCAGTCGTAGCCTGCGTCTATGCCGCCCTCGAACCGGTTGCCGTGCATGGCGTCGGCGTAATAAACCTCTGTGCCCGCGCCCGTGCCCGCGATCTCCCCAAGCAGCCAGGCGTCTGGCTTCAGGCGTTTCATAAGCGCGCGCAGGGGCCGCCCGAAACGCTCCGCCCCGTAGCGCCGCCAGGGACCCCAGTATACGTCCAGCCGCCAGCCGTCTATGTCGAATTCGTTTATCCAGAACGCCAGCGCGTTGAGCATTTCGGCTTGCAGGTCGTCGTTGTTCCAGTCGAGATTCGCCAGATCGCCGAATCCCTGGTATTTGTAGTAACCGGCTCCGGGCTGGCGCACTTCGGGCAGGTTCGCGCCCCGGTTGTCGCGCCCGAGGTTGTGCGGACTGGGTTCCGTCTGCAAATACGCCGCGCGCGGTCCGCCGGCGCGCAAACTGGAAACCCACGGATGCGCCGGGGATACGTGGCTGGGGGTAATATCCATTATAATGCGTATGCCGAGCTCGTGCGCCCGCCGCACCAGCGCCTTGAAGTCCGCGTTCGTGCCCAGGCGCGGATCGACCGTGTAGAAATCCACGATGTTGTAGCCCCCGGAAATCTGGTTCATCACCTGATTGTGCATGATTGGCATGAACCAGATGGCGTTGAACCCCATTTCGGCGATGTAATCCAGTTCGCGGGCGATCTCGCGAAGGCGTCCGCCGGGATTCGCAGCGGTTCCGGAGGCTGCGCTCCCGAAACTGAAGGGGAAAATTTCGTAGACCACGGCGTTGCGGACCCAGGAAGCGGTTTCCTCGTAGCGCATTTCCCGCGCCGCGCCGTCCCCGGCTATAATAATGGCGACGCGGCGGCGGAACGTTTCGCCCGGATGGTCGGAGCGGCTGAATAAAAGGGTAAAGTACGCTTCCCCGGGGCCGCCGGCCATGCCCTGTACGACGAGGGCCTTCTTGCTCAGGCTGTACGTCCCCCACGTTACGTTTGCGGTGTCGAACGGGTCGGGCGGCGCGTTATGCGCCAGCGTTACGGTAATGACCACGGAATCGCCGGGAGCAGGGGCGGCGTCCGGGGACGCAAGGGAAATATGTTCGCTGTCTTCGGAAAGCGCGAAGGACAGGTTGACCGCGTTGCCGGAACCGGTTACGGACACGTCGAACACGTCGATATCCAGCGGATGCAGGCGGCGCGTTACGGTAATGGGGTCGGAAACCAGCGCCTGCCCGCCCAGATCGAGGCGAAGCTGGAATTCGTTGTCGCCCAGTTCGAGAGACGGCGTGGCGCGGGCTTCTCCGTCCGTTACGGGCACCGGACCGACGTCTTCCCCGCCCCGAAGCAGGGTGGCCTCGGTGATATTCGGGTCTATGGCGCCGTCCAGGCCCGTAACGCGGGCGCGCAGGACGGCTTGCTCCTTGACCGTCGCGAAAGAAGGCCCCACCCACTCGACGGGGGCCAGGATACGCCCGATTTCGGCTTCGACGCGGCGGCCCGCCTGGTCCGTGGCCTGGATGCGAAATTGCGCGCCGGGGGGGACGCGGCGGGCGGGTTCGACCCGGAAAACGCCCGCCTCGGCGTCGTAATGATCCAGCCCGTCGGTATATTCCACGCCATTGATATGGTAAACGATGGAGGCGAACGGCTGCGTGGAAAAGAGCCCGGCGGAGAAGGCGTCGTTATCCACTTCCTGGGCGGGCTGGAAAATCATGGGGTCCGTAACGGTGAGCACGGAATTGTTGTTGTCCGCCGGATTGGACCGGGGATTCAGCGGGTCGGCGAGCCAGACGCACTCGGTGCCTGCGATGTCGCGATGGACCTGCACCTTGTATTCGTACGTCTTGCCTATTTCGAGGGGAATCCGGTAGCGCCAGTAGCGCTCGAACCGGACGAACGACATGGCGGAGGGATGGCCTTCCCGGATGCAGGAACCGCCTGCCCGATACGGCGCGCCCCATCCGTTGAACGTCCCCGGAAGAAAGGCGCGCTCGGCGAAAATCTGTTCGGGAACGTAGCGAAAGACGACGGGAAGCGTTTGGGGCTGGTCTTGCGCAGCGGCGACATGCGGCTGGAGGCTTGCCCAGGCAAGGGCAAGGATCGCGAAACACAGGCTGAACCGGCGAGGCGGGCAGGGCATTGGGGTGAGGAATATCAGGAAAAGCGGGCTTTCAGGCGGTCGTATTCCTCGCAAGCGGCTGTCAGCGACGCGGGAACCGGCGGGCGCAATGCATTTTGCCGACACATGTCCAGCATCCTATCGACATACGGCGCACAATCCCGTGCTTTATGCAGGCCCAAATGCGGATATTTTGTCCCCTCGTCAACCGTTTTGCCTTCAAGATATGCGAGCCAGGTCTCTATTTCGCGCACAGGAACGAATACGTATGCGGGATCGCCCGGCTGCCTTGCAGGTACGCCTGCATCTTCGCATTCCTTGTCGAACTGCTTCATGCGCGCTTTAACGCCCGCTGTATCGCCATCCACTGTGACAATCAGCGCAACTCCTGCATGAGATCCGCGATACTGCGCCAGAAATCGGGGAAATTTCTTCAGGACAAAATTCGCGCCGGCCCCGCGCCCTTTAGGGGATTTCTCCACTTGAATATCCCGCACCGTACGGCCAAGCGCTTTCTTGCAAAAAGATCGCGCAAACGCTTCCTGCTGCGCGTCCTCGCACAACACCGTGATCGCCACCCGTCTGCTCATTTCTCCCAACCGCTGGCAATGATTTCAGACAGGGAAAGGCCATCGGGCGCGAGAGACAGGTCCATAGGCTTCGCCATCGTCCCGGCGCCGGATTCGCCGCGATCCAGCAGCACGCCGTGATCTCCGCCAAGGTAGTCGATCAATTCTGGATGATGCGAACAAAGGACAGCTTGCCTGAGCGTATCGCCGCACGCTTCCGACACATTAATCAGCCACGGCTGTATTTCCGCCAGCGCCACATAATTCTCCGGCTCGTCCAGAAACAGGGAATATCCTTGCCCTTCTGTGAGATGAAGCAGCCCGTACAGCGCAATAAGCGTACGTTGCCCGTCGGACAATTCGCTAAACAGGATATTAAAATTTGCCGCATGTTCTTCGAAAGAGGTTGTCAGTACGCGAGACTCGACCCCCAAACGGTCCAGACGTATGGCCCTGAACCCGTCGATGACCTCGCGCAGGGTCTCCGTAAACGGCCCAACCAGATGCGCTTGCTCCTGAAAAATGCTACGACACCAGTTGGCGAAATTGGCGCCGTCGTGAGATAGCATGGCGTCCTCGTGCATGGCTTCTGCGCTGAACATCGGCGGAATCAGGCTGCACACAATCACTTTGCGCATAAAGTCGAGAAACTGCGTCAGTCGCGTATTGCTCTGCCCCGGAACCACCCGGGCCAACTGAGACTCCGACCAGTCCTGGGTAAACACGGGTCCAGGATCATGGTTGTCGTTGTACAGACGAACGGTCCCCTCTTCGAATTCGAACAGCGGGCGATCCTCCACGCTCAATCGCTCCAGTAGAATGCGAGCACGCTTTTTTTCTCTGCCATGCTCCACCTTCAACTTGTAGTCAAACGTATCTTCCTTGAGCGCGACACGCAGCGCAACGACCTGCTCGCGACGAATTTGCCACCTTGTCAGGGTATCCGGGGGAAATGCAGCAGCATCGTTAACCCTGATTCCATCGCTCAAAAGTTTCCGCACGGCAACGACCACATCCAGCACGGACGATTTTCCGGCGCCGTTTACGCCAAGCAGCAAGGTCAATTCATCAAGCTCCAGCTCGAAATTCACCAAGCACTTGTAATTGTCTATGTACAACCGTTCGATCATTTTCAACTCCTTTGCGCGCCCATCGACAGGAAGCAAGGGAAAGCGCCGCTTACGCGCATCGTGCTTGTTAAAGATCGCCCTGTTTCCGCGCGACCCGTACGCTTGTAATAATACGCCATGCAACATGCCGTTGTCAAGCGACCAGGCCTGTTACTGCCGGCAGCCCGGCGGCGAACCATCTACTTGATCAGCGCCATGGGGCGAACCAGGACGCGGCCGAGCGTTTCGAGGCGGTACAGGTACATGCCGCTCGCGAGCCCGAAGCCGTCGAAGCGGACCTCGTGGCGGGCCGCTTCCCGGACGCCGTCCGCGAGGCGAGCCACTTCCCTGCCCGCCAGGTCGTACACGGCAAGCCGCACGGGCGCCGCCTCGGGCAGCGCATACCGTATGGTGGTCTGCGGATTGAAGGGGTTCGGGTAATTTTCGGAAAGTTCCACGGCATGGGGCGGTTCGCCGCGCTCCGCCGATGTGGGACGGACAGGAGCGGGGGCGGCGCGCCCTTCGGGGAAATCGTAGGGATGGTTCAGGAAGTCGATGCCCGGCAACACCTCGTTGCCCCGATTGAAGTCGAAAAAGGTTGCGTTCTCCCAGTGCGAACCCTGACCCCAGAGCGTGGAGCAAGACGTGGAAATCCAGGCGGGTTCCCAGTACGTCACGCCGCCGCCCCCGCCATCGAACACCGCCTGCGTCATGTCCACGAGGTACGCTTTCTGCCCGGCGGGGGTGGCGGGATAGCCGGATTCGAGGGCGTCCCTGCCCAGAATGTTGTTTGCGGGGTCCGCGCCCGTCAGCGTCCAGGGGTAGGCTGCCTCCACTACCAGCAGGTCGCGGGGGGCGAACCGGGAAACCAGCGCCGCAATACGGTCCGACAAGTCCGACAGGGGGACGGACGACCACTGGGCGTAGTAGGAAACGCCCAGTATATCATAGTCTTCGACGCCTGCGCGGGCGGCTTCCGTAAACCAGGACATGGCGTGTTCCGGCTGCGCCACGTGCAGCATGACGTCGATGTGGGTTTCGTGATGGGCGGCGGCGTCCCGAACAGCCCGAATGCCCCCTTGCAGCAGTTTGGCGAGCGACGGCCAGCGGTCCCGGCTGCCCTGGGGCAACAGCATGCCCGGGTTGATTTCGTTGCCGACCTGCACCATTTCGGGAAGCAAGCCTTCTTCCCCAAGCCGGTCCAGTACGCGATACGTATAGGCGTACACCGAATCCCGCATGGCGTCCACGGCGAGGCCCTGCCAGGCGGCGGGAGGAACCTGCTTGCCCGGGTCTGCCCAGTGGTCCGAATAATGAAAATCCAGGAGCGCCTGCATGCCGGCGGCTTTGGCCCGGCGGATGGCGCGCAGAGCGTCGGGGAAGGCGCTGTACTCGGTCGGTGGATCGTACCACAGGCGAATGCGCGCAAGGTTGGCGCCTCGCTCGCCGAAAAGCGCAAAAGGATCCACCGTCTGTCCATCCTCCCGGTAGACCCCGCCGCAATCCTCCATCTCGTTCACATAGGACAGGTCTGCCCCAAGGTATACGGGGGTCTGCAACGTGTCCGGGCGGAAACCTGCCTCCGCATCCGAAGGCGCCTGGGCGCACGCCGCAAGCAGTACGCACAACACGGGAAACATCCAGCCTTTTTTCATGACCCTATCCATGGAAATACGGCGTGGGGAGCGCCTGACGACGAACTACGGTTTCCATGCGCGATACGGGCGCGCCGCCCTCGTCGCGCAGTATATATAACGCATTAAATATATACAGAATAGATACGCGCCGAACAGTACGAACGCACGGGGGCCTTGTTATTCCGGCAGGCCGTAAAATAGCAACGCGGGCGGCGCGGGGCAGCCTTTTCGGCCGCCTGATCCATGCCGCCCGCGTCCGGGCGCGCTCCTTGGAATGTCTCCGAAAACCTGGTTACTTGACCAGAATCATCCGCCGGGTCAACACCTGTGCGGGCGTTTCGAGGCGGTACAGGTACATGCCGCTCGCCAGCCCGGAACCGTCGAACCGAACCTGATAGTTCGCCGCCTGCTGTACGCCGTCCACCAGCGTGACCACTTCGCGGCCCAGCATATCGTAGACCTTGAGCGTCACATGGACCGTCCGGTCAATGGCGTATTCGAAGGTGGTGGCGGGGTTGAACGGATTCGGGTAGTTTTCGCCCAGCGTCACGTGCGTGGGAAGTTCGGCGTTCGCCGGCTCCACGGACGTCGTGATGGCGGGATTCTTTTCATACGGCAGCAAGCCCTCTTCCACATACTTGTCTTGCTCGAACGCAAACGCGGCGGGCCAGGAGCCGTCGTCGTTCGCCTTGATGTAGCGCACCCGGTTCCGGCCTATATCGCCGAAGCCGCCGCCCTGTTCTCCGCTCTCCGTCTTGGCTTCCGGATTGATGTACTGGTACTTGTACTGAAGGCCCGCGTACGTGCCGAGCGCAACGTCGTTGCGGGCGACGCCCCCGATTTCGACGGTGGCCTCGTACACCATGTCGCTATTGTCGTCAAGCAGATACAGCCTGCCGTCGCCCCGCCAGGCCGCATCGTCGGTGCGAGGCAGGTTCATGGTGAACTTCCAGATTTCGTCGTTAAAACTCACCACGACGGAGTCTCGCTTGGGATCGAACTTATCGGCCGTTACGGGGGTCAGCGCCGGGTTCATGTCCACACTCATCGTGAGTTTCACGGACGTGCCGGGAGGAATGATATTCCCGTCCGCAATGTCGTTGAAGTAATGCAAACCGAGGTCCTGATCTTCGACGCCATTGAAGACGAATTTCCGGTTCGCGCCCGTCGTGGTGATGGGTTCTTCCCAACCGGAAACCGGATCTATGCCGAACGCAGTCTTGAAGTTCTCGTCGTTGAAATTGAGGTAGAACTTGTAGCTCCCCTCGGCGCCGGAAACCAGCGTAAGCACGACCGAATTTTCGAAGGTCGTCGTGCCGGGTTCGCGCAGCAACCGACATTTATCGGGATCGCTGCAATTCCAGCCATTGAAATCGCCGCGAACTTCGAGGGAATCGCCGCGCGCCAGATCGAATACGCCGATACTTTCCAGCGGCTTCGTGTCCACGGTGAAGATGACGGAGCCTTCGACAAGCGCTTCTGTAATCGGGTCGGTATCCCCAAAATAAACATAGTGCAACGTCGTATCCGCCTTGGGAACAGTGAATTTCCTGTTGTCCTGGGCTTCCCAGCCATCGCTATCTCCCGTGATGACGAACTTGTATTCCTGCTCCATGCCCGCCGCGGTAGCCGGGAAGTAGCCCACGCCCGAGTACAGGTCATACCCCGGCTTCGTATCGTCGGCGCTCTCTTTGGCGAGTTGCACTTGCGTCATGGCGTCCCAGGTAAGCGGGCCGCCCGTATCGGGGCTGCCGCGCACTTCAACGCTCTGCATCGCATCGTCGCGATCATAGCCGCCAGTCACGCTGCCGTCGGTATACGCAAACACGCGGAACCAGACCGCAATGCTGTCTGCGCCCGCAGCCTTGTAGGGACGCCATTCGTAGCCGTCCGCCTGGTCGCCGCCGCTCTTGTTGAAAAAGTGGACGCCCAATTCGACGTCTCCGGTCCCCACCTCGATTTTATGGTTGCCGCCGTCTTCCCATTCCACGCCTGCGTTGTGATCCGGATTGAGCAGCGTCGCCCAGAATTTGAATTCAAGGCCGTGGTCCTCCGGGATCTCAAACGAAACCATCCAGTAGTCGCCGCCGACATTCATGGGCTTGAGCGTGGTGTCGTCGCCCCAGTTGATGACGTTGCCGTCGGGCAGCGTGTTCGCGCCGTCGATACTGCCATTCGCGTCCGTGAGCGTACCCCGCACCTGCACTTCGTGCATGGCGCTGAGCGTATCCGGGGCCGAGGCCGTATTCAGGTGCAGCGTAACGGTGCGATGCGTCGCAACAGTGCGCTGCGCCATAGCGTCCTGCGCGCCGAAGCCCGCGGCGAACGCGAACAACAGCGCGTACATGAAGGGTGCGAAGCGGCGGACGATCCGGGCGCTTGCTGTCGTAAACGTGTGCATAATCTTATGTACCAAAGAGATTAAGTGGCTGAGAACTCAGGCGAATGGCAAGCAAGACGGACCACCCGTCCGCAGCGCTGCCCACGCCTGCCCTCTGTGTCAAGAACATGGGGGGACGGATTTTACAATTTCTTAATGTGATTTGCAAAATTTTTCGCAAAAAAATCTTCAAAACCGCATCGTCAGGGTAAAGCGGTTGACGGCGTCGAACGCATTTCGCGCGCTCGAAAGCGTGGACGGGCGCGACGGGCGACGCCGCCAGAAGCGGGGGTTGCTCGACGCAGACGGCCCAAAGGGCCTCCAGTGCTAACGCTTATCGCTTGGTCAGCTTAGGCCCAAAATAGACAATATAAACCGGCTCGCCAGCCCGGATCGGCCAGGAAAAATGCAAGCGGAAATTCATGTGCCTTTCCTTGCCATGCCATGGGCAAGACAAGGATTTTTCGGGACACCCCGGAAAAGGGAATGTGAATTTTTCGTGAAAATTATACTTCTCGGTATCCGACGAATCAGAAAACCAGGCTTTCTCCCCTGTGAAATATGTCTGGTAAATATCATGTCCTTCGGAGGTCCTCCCACCTTCTGAATTGAAAGCGTGCGCCAACCTATCGAGAACGCCGAGCAGTTCGATGCAGCGTTTTGCCGTAGAATCAGCAAATGGAAACCCTTCAAGAGGTTTGAAACAATCGCGGGCGAAGGTGAGCTTCTCAAACCTGCTTTCCGAAGCGTTTCGCAGATCGTCCCAAGACTGGAGTGGCAATGCAGCGTCCCGCAACGCCCCTTCCAGTAAGCCGGGGGCGCGCCAATTTTCGAGACGGGCGGCCTGATCGTCCAATTCTTCGCCTTCTCGCCTCCAAACCACTTCAATGGGCGAAAAATCCCATTCCGAAGGTATGGCGCTGACCAAGTCGCACCGGTTACCGTGGAAACTGCGATATGCGGCTTCGCCAATTGCAGTATCTGTGACCACCCTGTCTTGAAACTCCAGATATTCGTCGCTCCCATGGCAATACATAACGTCATCCTCCCAAAACGGACCGCCTCTTGTCAACCACACCATCAGATCGGCTCGCTTGTCCCTCTCAAGAGCCTGAATTGCTCGTTGCATAGACACGCCTGCAATGGGCTCTGTATTCACCATATTTCGATGGCAATACACCGTTCGCCCGAAGCGGCGGGCAACGTCGCGCATTGTCATCAATCGGCCAACGGCGGCGCAAAACGTCGGCAGGTCATGGAATTGCGCCTGAATAGATAAATCGTTTGCAAAGAGCTCCACCGCTACTCCCCCCAGCCCGCGAAATAACTCGTGTCCTTGTCGAATTGATCAAAGAAACCATCTGGCCAGGCATCGATCTTTCCTTCGCTATCCAGCATAGGACTCACGACCTGCGCCTTGTTGTCCGCCCGCGGTTGAAAAAAATGAATGGCTACTCGATCAGCCTCAAGGCGCTTCGCCTTCACAGCACGTCGAACGCCATTAAGAATATGATCGCTGTGCGTTTCAAGTATAACCTGTACGCCGGCTTGCGCGACGTCTCCCAGAAATTGTCCCATCATGGCTTGGCCCGCAGGATGCAGATGGACTTCGGGATTTTCAATCAGCAGCAGGTCGTCTGGATCAGCCGACAGGGCGGCCACGACAATAGGAAGAACCTGGGTCAACCCAAAACCGGTATGAACCGGTCGATGAAAATCCATGCGTTTCGATGTCCGCAATCCCAAGCGCACCGCGTTGGTTTGGGGAATTTTTTCGACAATCAACTCGCAACCTGGGAAAAAATGGCTCATGCGCAATTCAACCTGGCGCAGCCGGGTCGGCGGAGCGCCTGCAACTCGTAATCCAGGCAAGACAGGCTCGTCGCCGCCAGAATACAGGGCGCCGACCGCATTTTCTCCGCTCGACCCAATAACAGGCGTAAGATGAGCATCCTCCAACGGATAGATGTCGCGGGGGCCCAATCTCTCCGCCGTCAGGTAGACAAGGCGGTATACTACGTCGAAATCAAATTTGTCAATAACGATATCAAGCACCGGTAGCATCCTGTGAAAAGAGTCGGGGGAGCGAATGCTTTTGCCCCCTATGCTAACACTCGCTATGTCCATGGACATTCCGGTGCGTTCGCCCGTAAATTCCCAAATATATTCCGTCTCACCATCATGCAGCGAAATTATGCATACGTTTCCGCCATGTCCCTGGTCAATCACATCTGCAACGGTGCCAAGTCGGACGGTGGCGCCATTGAGCATAAGCCGGGACGCTCCTTCGTTTTCGCGCATCGTTTGATGCAGAATGGCCAGCGCCTGCATCACAGACGATTTCCCCGATGCATTCGCGCCGGAAAGCAGTGTCAGAGGGCGGAGCGGCAGCTTCAACGAATCGAAGCACTTGAAATGCTGAAGATCAATCCTCGTGAGCATCCTGAACCTCCGTTACAGAATCGTTTGTCGCAGCAGAGATTCCAGCACCGAAAACCTCCTCAATAACCCGTCGCGCCTTCTCGAAACGGAGTTTTACTCTCTTGGTGCTATTTGGGCTATACGTGATCGCGTCCTGAAAATCGCTGTCGGCGAGCAACTCATAAACGGCTTGCCGGAGAGGCTCGGCAAACTCTTTGACGTGTTCCGTTTCGTAATGGGACAACCCGGTTGACATCACGTCCCAGAAAGATGCGTTTAGAACGCTGCGTTTTTGACAGGCCCGATTTGGATCGTGTTTTCTGAATGCATGCTGCTTAAATAAATGATAATTATTCGCGAGACTGTTCCTGAATTCATGAGATAATTGAGAAAGATGAGAACCATCCATCTTGTTCATTCTGCGCAAACATCCAGCAAGGAAAACATCCATATCGCCTCGATACGAATCGAGTGGCATTAGATGAAATGCACAGAATCGATTCACGAATTCCCTGTCTCGCATGGTTTTACTATTCAAGCTCTGGCCTGTCGTCTTAAGGAAAATCGCTGTCCGCGCCTCCTCTTTTAAGAAACTCGTCGCCGGTCCCATGAAAAGACAATTTCGCATTTGCTGACGCGTAAGAGCAACGCCCCCGTTTACTCGCTCGTATATATCCTTAATAGATTTTTCGGTAAAATTAGATTTAATATTTTTATATGTATTGTTTATTTTTTGGATAGTTTGT
>JAJECT010000008.1 GCA_022821845.1 Rhodothermales bacterium
GCGGACGCTCGTGGACGGCGTACGCCCGGCGGCGCGCTACCGCGCTGCGTTCGACGCCTCGGGCCTCGCCAGCGGCACGTATCTCTACGTCCTCCAGACGGAAGAACAAACCGCCGTCAGGAAAATGGCGCTGATGAAGTAGGGGGTTTCTCGGGGGCCTGAGATGCGCCTTTTCACGAATACATAAGGGTCGGCAGGAGCATGGGTTGGCATGCGTATTTTGGGCCCGATGTTTCGTGAAAAGGCGCGCCCCAGGCCCCGAAAACCTGTCCTGCCTTAATTATTTAGGTCTGAAAATGTTGACTTAAAAAATTAAGGTTGTCCTTTTTTGATTTGATTCCGGCGGGAAAGAATACAGGAACGTATATTGATATATCGAAGAAGGCATCTCCCGCAAGAAGGCATCCGCCATGCAGAAAGACAAGCGACACAGGATCCGACATGGAAGGCGTGGATACGTCCGGCATACGTGGCTGCCGCTGCTCGTCTGCGTCTGGGGCGCCAGCGTCGCTCCGCTGCACGCCTCGCCTGATTCGCCGACGACCCCGGACAAGCGCGTCTGCGAACCGGGGGAACTGGTGTGGAGCGACGAATTCGACGAGGACGGCTTGCCAGACCCTGCAAAGTGGCGCTACGAAACGGGAGGCCACGGCTGGGGCAATCAGGAATCGCAGTTTTACACGCGCGCCCGCTCGCAGAATGCGCGCGTCGAGGACGGAAGATTGATTATCGAGGCGCGCCAGGAGTCCTTTTCGGGCAGGCGCTATACGTCCGCCCGCCTGAATTCCACGGCAGAATGGACCTATGGCCGCTTCGAAGTGCGCGCCATCGTACCGTCGGGCCGCGGAACTTGGCCGGCCATCTGGATGCTCCCGGACCTGGGCAAATACGGAGGTTGGCCGCGGGCCGGCGAGATCGACATTATGGAGCATGTGGGGTTCGAGCCGGACAAGGTGCATTTCACGGTGCATACGGATGCGTACAATCACCTGCGGGGTACGCAGAAGGGCGCGTTCATCAGTGTTCCGACGGCGCGTTCGGAATTCAACGTATATGCGATGGAATGGACGCCTTCGGAAATAAGCGCCTATCTCAACGACAAGGACAGGCCCTATTTCCGGTTCAGGAACGAGACCTTGACCAATCGGGCGGCGAATGATCGACACTGGCCCTTCGACCATCCGTTTCATTTCGTGCTGAACATTGCGGTGGGCGGCACCTGGGGCGGCGCCATGGGGATCGATCCGAACATTTGGCCCCAGCGCCTGCAGATCGACTATGTGCGGGTGTATTCCTGCGCAGACGTAGTGGCCGCCGAAGCCGACGAAGTGCCCCAAACGGCTCGCCTCGACCAGAATTATCCCAATCCGTTCAATCCCGAAACCTCCATTCGTTTCGCATTGTCTCAGACGGGCCCGGTTCGCCTTGCCGTGTACGATGCGGTGGGCAGGGAGATCGCGCTGCTTGTGGACGGCGTCCGGGCGCAAGGAATCCATACCGAAGTACTCAGGACGCCCGGCTTGCCTACGGGCATGTACGTATACGTCTTGTCTACGCCCGACGCGGTGTTGACGAAAAAGATGCTGCTGGTCAAATAGCGTAGCGCGCCCGCGACGCACGGAGCGAAGCGGTCCCGGTCAGCGCATTCCTGATTATTCTTTCGGGGGAATGATCCGAACCGTGCGTCCCGCGCGGTCGATTACCCGAACAGGTCCCTTTCGCACATCGTCGTGTGGAATGTCCTCGGCGGCCGCCCGTTTTCTTACGACGACGCCGGGCAGCGCGTACGCTTCCGCCTGGTCCACGTTAACCGTATATCCGTAATCCGCCAGCGCTTGTATGGTGATGGCGCTTAGCGGCTCGAACGTGTCGGGGTAGCTCACCCCGGTCATGAGTTCGTTGTACAGTACTTCTAACCGCCAATGCGCTCCGTTGCTGTCCACCGGCACCTTCGGTTCATGGGGGTAATTCGTTCCGCCCGCCTCGTCGAACGCTTTGATCGCCCGCGGTCCCGCAAAATACGTGTCTGCTTCGTATTCGCTCGAGGCCGGGTAGTTTCGGAGCAAGCCGACCTGGTCCCAGGTACTGCCGATGCCCAGATTATGGCCTATTTCGTGCAATATAACCTTGGTCAGTTGTCCGCTTTCCCGTAGACGCGGTATGCTCGCCCTGTCCATCGACAGTATGCCGGTTATCGGGAAGTACGAACCTTCGCGGACGCTGCATACGCCCGCCGAGGCCAGCCCCCCTCCGAAGAAGTCCACGACTTCTATTGCAATGGCGAGATCGTCTATCGGGTCGATCGGGTTCGGTTGTTGCAGCGGGGCGACCGTGCAATTCTGCCAGACTTCCGCGCTGAGCGGCACGTCCGGCAATTCCGTATCCGCCAGGACCGACATCCAGTGGTTGGCGGCGTCTTGAAAGAACGGCGCCAGGGCGCGCGCTTCCTCGTCAAGGTAAATGAGATCGATCTTGAACGATCCCAGGCGGTCTTCCCGAACGCTTGTTCGCAAAACGGATTCGACGCGCAGATTGTTCGCATCGGTCGCCGTAACGGTGATTTTCGTGGCGCCTCCGGATTGCGGACGCACGGTAAGCATATCCCCGGCGATATCCGCGGACACTACGTTTGGTTTGGCTACGGTCGCCGCGTAGGTCAGGGCGCTTCCGTCCTGGCTCTGGAAATAGTTGGAAAGGTTCAGCGATTCGGGGGCGTCTCCCGCGTGAAATCGCATGGCTGGCAGTTGCGACAGGACAATTGGAGGCCCGTGCGTGGCTCCTCCGAACAGCGCGAGCGGATCCGGCAACGTGAAATGAACGCCGGTGCGGGCCGGGGATTGGAAATCGGCGATCTCGCCTGCGGCGATTCGTACGCCGCCCTGCCCGCTTGCATCGCGGGTTACGGTTACTTCCGTGCTGCTTTCCTGCCCGGCTCCGAGGACGAGCGAATGCGCCGAAAGCGTTCCCCCGGAAATAGACAAGGGGACCTCCATGGTTAGCGGGAAACCCTGGGCCAGGTGAATATCTATGGTGGCGGGTCCCGGCGCCAAAAGGTTTTCGCTGTCCGTCCGCCGCATGGTCAGCGGCAGTTCGATCAATCCCGCCGGATTGCCGTGCAGCCATATCCGCTTCATTCTGACAAGGCCCAGGAATATGCCTGCGGGCAGCTCGGTGATCTGGTTCGACATCAGATTCAGGATTTCCAGTTGCGTCGCATGCGCGAACAGGCCTGCCGGCAACGCGCGTATCTGATTGCGCGACAAATTCATATCGCCGAGGGCGACGAGGGGGGCGAATACGTCTTCCGGCAAGCTGGATATCTGGTTCTGTTCCAGCGTCAGTAGTTTCAAGCTGTAGAGGTTTTCGAATACCCCGGAAGGCAACGCCGCAATCTGATTATTGTCCAGGCGCAGCGTCGCCAGATTGGTCAATTCGGAAAACAGGTTCGGGGGCAATCCGGTCAGCTGGTTGCGGGACAGGGTCAGGTCCTGCAAGTTGACGAGTCCAGCGAAGTCCTTCTCTCGCAAGGAAGTAATGACATGCCCGCCCCCGCTTGCCGCGTCGCCTTGCTTTGCGGGGTTCTGGCTGCCCTGCAGAAACAGGAACGTGATCCGGGCCAGCGCCCGGTCGTCGACGTCTGCGCACGCGCTGTGGCCTGCGCTTTGTACGATTGCATCCCGGACCCGGGGCGTACGGTCGCATACCCCTTCCATGATCTGGACCGAGGCGGACGCCGGCGAGCCGAGCGCATAGCTGTCCCCGTCGCCGGGTTTGTTCAGCGTAACGACGAAAACTTCGCGCGTCGGTTCAATGTCGTTGTCGTCGTCGATGGCTATTTCTATGACGGCGCTGCTCGATCCGGCGGGGATTTCAATGGTTCCGCCCGAGGCGTCCGTATAATCCGAGGCGTCCGCATCCGGGGTTGCCGCGTCGGCGTCCACGCCCAGCGCGTAGCGCAGGGCGAGAGCGGAAGGCACAGGCGCATTGGTCCGAAGGTTCAACTGGATGCTGCTTCCTTCCGGCGCGGCATGGGTATCCGTCTGGAACGCTACGACGATGCGCGCTTCTTCGCTGACCGTTACGTCGAAGGTTTGCACGGCGGTCAAGGCGCCCGGATCGCTGGCGGTGATTTCTATTTTCGCCTCGCCTTGCGCTACGCCCTGCACCGTAACGACGCTTCCCGCCACGACGGCGGTCGCCACGCCGACGTTTAGCGAGACGGCCTTGTAGGAGAGCGTGTCGCCATCCGGGTCGTTGAACCAGGGCGCGGCGGCCACCTGGACGGTTTGGTCCACTTCGACCGTTTGGGCGGGTATTATGCCTATGGCCTGCGGGGCCTGGTTTTCCTGTGGGTCCGTTGTTTCCGTTTTGACCGTTACGTCAAAGGTTTGCACGGCGGTCAAGGCGCCCGGATCGCTGGCGGTGATTTCTATTTTCGCCTCGCCTTGCGCGACGCCCTGTACCGTAACGACGCTTCCCGCCGCGGCGGCGGTCGCCACGCCGACGTTTAGCGAGACGGCCTTGTAGGAGAGCGTGTCTCCATCCGGGTCGTTGAACCAGGGCGCGGCGTCCACTTCGACGGTTTTGTCCACTTAGAACGTTTGGGCGGGTATTATGCCTATGGCCTGCGGGGCCTGCTTTTCCTCTCCGGGCGTTGTTTCCGTTTCGACCGTTACGTCGAATGTTTGCACGGCGATCAGTCCCTCCGGGTCCCGGGCGGTTACCGTGATCGTCGCGGTTTCGTCCGTTGCGGCTGTAATCAAGACGGTATTTTCCGCCGCTTCGCCGGGCGTCCTCCGGTTTTTGTACAAGGCTTCCAGCGAGCGAATGGCGCCCTCGTTTTCCGGGTCAAGGCGTTCTGCATAAACGTCCGCGCCGCCGGGAGGGAGCGCTGCGGGCGCAGCCTTGTTCGTTGTTTCGTCCGCCGCCCGAATCGTGAGCGTATTTCCCGACGCGGACGCCGTGACCAACGCGGCGTTCGAACTTTGCGCCGAATACGCGAGCGCGTCCCCGTCCGGGTCGTTGAAGGAGGAGGACAAATCCAGCGTGACGGTTTCGCCCGGCCCGATGGTTTGGGCGGGGATGGCGCCTACCGTCACCGGCGCCCGGTTTGGCGTATCGGGCTCGGTGATGCCGTCCTTGTCGCAGGCGGCGATCCAGATCGCCGTCAGCGCAAGCAACGCCGGAAGGCTTGCGCATACCCTCCCGGGAAAACGGGAGGGTAAAGAGGGGTTATTTTTTCGGGAAACAGCCAAACCGATTCGTTGCGTCGTTTGAATGCGCGCGCTATGGGTCGGTTTCCGGTTCTGCCTTGAAATGTTCGCTCAGCAGGTAGCGATACAGGCGCAGCGCATAGCGCTCCTTATGCTTTTCCAGCCAGCGCCGGTTGGCCGGCGTCAGCGCCATCGTTTCGCAGGGTTCGTCGGCGGTCACGGCGGCGGCTTTCTGGTCCAGAGGATCGATGGGCCAAATCGCATCGCCGGGACTGTACTGCCGGGAACGCGCGCCTGCGGCTTCATGAGCGGAAGCCAGACCGGAAATCAGGAGTTGCAGCCCGTCGTTCTGCGCTGTTGGTCCTGCAATGGCTTCCCCCGCGGCGTACCGGCGAGGATGCAGCCAATTGCGGAGTTCGTCCATCAACTCCTCAAAGCGAACCTGTTGGTCTAGGTATCGCTCAAGGTCGTCGCCCGCGCGTTCAAGCAACGAGGCGCGTTGCCCGACCATCCTGTTTGCGCCCGTCTTCCACGACGAAATCACGCATTCTTCGCAGCGTTCCAGCGCCTGGTCTGCATTTGGCTCGAACTGCAAGGCGGCAAGGTCCGAAGGCGGAAGGTTGCGCTCCAGTCCGGCCCGCAATGGTTCCGACGGCGCGCTCAAAACCATCTGCACTCCCTGCGCGTTCGCCGCCTGTAGAAATCTTCCCAGGACGTTCACCGCCGAGAAGTCCAGGCCGGAAACAGCTGTGAAGTCCAGCATCAGGCAGAGGGGAGGCGATTCCGCGTTGAGCATTTTCCGCAGACGACTGGCGAGGGGGTAGACGCTTCCGAAGAAAATGTAGCCGCGCAGCCGGTACGCAAGCGCCCGCTCGCCGGTTTCCAGCAGAATGGCGCGATCAGGTACGGAACGCGCCTTGCTGCTTCGGCGATCGCGCATGGTGAATCGGGATTCGATCGGGCTCACGCGGCTCAATCGTACCGCGAAGAACACGAGCGTGGCCAGCATGCCTGCGGCCACGCCTTCGAACAATCCGAACGCGATAACCACGACGAAGATCAGCGCGATGACGCCGTACTCTGCCCAGGGAAGCCGCTTGCGGCTTCTCACAAGTCCTTCGTCCAGCATGCCGAGGCCAGCAAAGAACAAAATGCCTCCGACAAGCGGAACCGGGACCAGCTCCAGCATTCCGTCGCCCAGAAACAATGCGCCGCCGATAACGCATGCGGCGACCACGCCGGTGAGGCGGGTTGAAGCGCCGAAGAGTTTACTGCGCAGCGAGGCGGGTACGACCAGGCTCGCCGTGGTTCCGCCGCCCAGGCCCGCCGCGACGCTTGCCAGCCCGGTTGCCCGGAATTCGCGGTTCCAATCCAGTTCCTCGTTCGCCGCCATTTCGAGGCCTGCGATATTCATGATCACGACGATGAGCGCGATGAGCGTCAGCGTCAGGAGGGCGGGGAGTTGCGTCGCCATCGCGGCGAAGTCCACATGCGCGAAATCGGCGGGGAATAATGCGGGCCAAAGGGTACCGCCAAAGGTGCTCTTCAGAAGCAGGCCCGTTTGCCTTGCTTCGTCGCCGGAAAGGCCAAGCGCGCCGAGGACGAGATGGTAGCCCCCGACGAAGAGCGCAACGCTCCCTGGCAGAATGAGCGGGTGGCCCCAACGTTTCATGGCGAGATACAGGGCCGCTCCGAACGCGGCGCCTGGACCCCATTGCCATAGCGCGGCGGGTTCTGCAAGCGCGGGAATCGTTCGCCAGTGAACCTCCGTGCCCATCAGGGACATAGCCGACAGGCACACCATGCCCCCGATACCCGCCACGAAACCGGCTGCCACTGGCCAGGGAACGAAGCGCACCAGGTTGGCGAGTTGGAAGTGCCCGATCAGGAGACAGCATACGCCGGTGGCGATGGCGCCGATCATAAGCGCGCTCGCTGTGGTGACGAACAGCGCGTCGCCCTCGGCGCCCATGCCGGCGCCGATCAGGGCCATCGCGATCACCAGCGCGGGGGACAGTCCCGCGATCGCTCCGCGATAGCCGCTTGCGAGCGCGACGACAAGGCAAGCAGCGAAATTTCCGAACAACACCAGGCCGACGCCCTGAGAGGAATACGGCGCCAGCGCCCCGGAAAATATGAAACTCCCGAAAGCGACCTGCGCAACAAGGAGGCCGAGGCCCGACGTGAAGCCTGCCGCTATGGCCGGGACCGTTTTTTCGGGAAACATGTCGCGCGCTCGTATCGGGCGGTTTTTTCCAGAGGCGATGGAATGAATTTCGGGCAACAGGCGGGGCTATGTCGGCGTTTCGCCGGATCGGGCGGCTTCCGGAATCATTGCTCCAGCAGTCGTTCGAAGTGCTCCAGCATCAGGTCGGCCACGAACCGGTTGCCCGCCTCGTTGAGATGCACGCCGTCGGTCGTCAGTACGCCTTCGTACAGTTTGTCGGGATTGGTCGCGGCGAGACGCTCCTCGAACGCGGCCCGCAAATCGCACAGGACCGCCCCGGACGCTTCCGCTACGGCGCGGGAAATATCCGCATAGTCCATGAGCGCCTGGTTGACTTCCTCCTCGCTGGCCGGGTCTTCTCCGATCACGCTGGGGGTGCACAGGGATACGTGCACGTTTGCGGCGTGTATGGTCGAGATCAGATCGCGCAAGCCCGCCTCGAATACGTCCCGGTCCGTCCCGGTGACATGATCGAACGCGTAGGAATGCCATACGTCGTTGATCCCGATATAGATCGCCACGTGCGTCGGATGGTAGGCCAGTACGTCCCGGTCGAGTCGTTCCTGCAAGTCGGGCACCTTGTTTCCGCTTATGCCCGCGCCGATCACCTCGACCTTGCCGCCGGGGTAGCGTGCTTGCAGGGCCTCGTCTACCAGCGCCACATATCCGCCCGGCGACGCACCCGCCTCGGTAATGGAATCTCCAAGAAACACGATGCGGATGGCTGCGTCCGGCTCTGGCTCGGCGGATTCCGAAGCGTTTTCCTGCCCCCCGCATCCGCAGGCGAGGACGAGGGCGACAAGCGCGATGCGAAGGGCTGGTTTACGAATAGCGTTTTGCATGGGGCGGTCGTTTTTATCCAAATTAAGACAGGGCGGCCGGCGCAGGTGCGTTTGTCGAAAAACGCCCGGACGCCTTTCGCTGCGCCGCCGACGAAATGAAGATACTATTTCGTCGCCAATTTTTACAGGAAATTCAATACAGACCGGCCAGTACAGACCGGCCAGTACGGACCGGCCCGTGAGGATCGGCCAATGCGCCCGACGGACGACATGAACCGTATCGGGGACCTCCCGCGCCTTTACGGGCGGATTTCCACATAGCGTTCCAGGCGCGCCACTTCGTCGTCATCGACATACTTGCCGATTTCCCGGCGAAACTGCTCGATCCGGCTGTATGGTCGGTATTCCTTGAATTCCCGGAGCATCCGGTTGCCCAGGTTCGGAATCGTAAGGATATCCTCGTCGCTGGCTGCGTTCAGGTCAATGGGGACGAAAACGAATTGCTCCAGGCGCGCCACCTCTTCGTCGTCTACGTACTTGCCGATTTCCCGACGAAACTCCGCAAGGTGCGCATACGGCTTGTACTCGTCGAATTCGTGGGCCATTCGGTTGCCCACGCCGGGAACCAGCAAAATTTCCTCCCGGCTCGTTGCGTTCAGGTTCAGGGGCAGGAAAAGCCGGGCGTACAGCGTGTCTTGCTGCGCCTCTTCCAGTTCCGCGCCGACCAGCGCATGGACGTCGAGCATATTCATGAAGGGGCGTCCCGCGAGAAGGGAGTCCGCTTTGGCCTCGTCCATGTAAGGCAGTTCGGCGAGTTCGGCTTTGGGGGCCGTGTTCGGGTTCAGTAGGCCCGTATTGTTTCCTGCCTGGGCCCTTGCAGGCGCAGCGGGAAGCAGAGCCAGCGCGGCGAACAGCGCGCACAGCAGGGAAGAAATGCGTGATTTCCTGGTTTTGCAGATCATGTTTCCTGTTCATGCGATGGATTGGATTCTCCGGTTCCCAAAGACGCGGGGGAGACGGAAAAAGCCGGGTGTTTCCATGCGTACAGGAGTCCAACGAGGCCAAGATACGTCATGGTTCCGGGCGCCAGTGCCGGCATGGCTCCCTGAAGCGCTTCAAGGATCAGTTCCCATCCCGCCGCCGAGGGGTTCATTTCCAGCTCGAATTCGAGGTTGCTCTGGTAGTGCAGCCAGCTGCCCACTGCGCCCGCCGCGACGAACAGCGCCATGCAGCACTGGAATGCGCGGAGGATGCGGGCGTTTTTGATGAAAATCCGGATCGCGAGGAGCGTCAGGCTCAGCCCAATGAGCATGAGCGGCGCGCGCTGCCAGAATGCTTCGTAGTGGCCCAGCAAGACCAGTTCGCTTCCGGCGCCCAGCGCGCCGAGCAGAAACAGCCATAGCAGCAGCGGGCGGATTCGCTTCATGTCGGGGATTTCGCGTGGTTTCCTGATCGAGCGTTTGCCCGGTTGGACGTCGCCGCGCTTCGTTTTATTCCTTTTCCGTTTTCCGGGAAAACACGTCCGGCGCCTCGTCGAAGAACTCCACTTTGCCGGATTTCAGCGAATAGGCTGCGCCAACCACGAGCAAACGTCCCTCGTCCATGAGATTCCGGAGGATTTCCGAATCGCGCCGCAGCGTCTGCACGGTTATCCGCACGTTGGCCCGCATCGCTTCGTTCAGCAACGCGTCCTGATCGTCAAGGGACGCCGCTTCCAGCAAGGGCTCCACGGCGGGGCGGATACGCCGGACAATGGCTTCGAGATTGTCCGAAAGCGGGGCATCCGGCTTCCGCAGGCTTTCCAGCGTGGCTCCGACCGCGCCGCATCCGGTATGGCCCAGCGCCACGAGCAGGGTTGCGCCGAGATGCAGCGCCGCGTACTCTGCGCTGCCGATCTGGGACGGGGCCGCAATGTTTCCGGCTACGCGGATCACGAACAGGTCTCCATATCCCTGGTCGAAAATCTGCTCGACCGGCATCCGGGAATCGGAACAGGCCAGCACGGTGGCGAAGGGCGCCTGTCCCGCAACGAATTGTTCGCGCTTTTCCTGAGAGAGCGCCTCGGTGCGCCGTACGCCGTTTGCGAAGCGGCGGTTGCCTTGCCGTAGCCGTTCGAGGGCTTCAAGGGGCGGAATCATGGGTTTCGGTTTTGGTGGCGTGCAATGCGGCGAGGCTGGCGTCTACGATGGCGCCGCTGGTCGTGTTTTCCGCCGTGACGACTTTCGTGGCTCCGGCGGCTTGCAAGGAATCCTTGTCCATGTCGTACCAGGCCCTTGCGATGATGGGCAGGTTCGGGGCTATTTTGCGAATGCCGCGCACCGCGAGTTCGGCGGCCCGGGTGTCGTTGATGCTGATTACCACCAGGCGGGCATGCCTGCATCCGAGGCTTTCCCGTACTTCCGGTTGCGTAATGTCTCCAAGGACCGCCCGGTTTCCGGCGGCTTTTGCGGCCCGGACGTTATCGGCGTTTACGTCTACGGCAATGGAGGCCATGCCCTTGTCCTGTATCGCCCGGCACACTTCCCGCCCCGTCAGGCCATATCCGGCCACGACGACATGCCCGCTGTGCGGTTCGCGCGCATCCACGCCGGGCGGTTCTGCGTCCAGTACGCGATTCAGCCACGGGATGCGGGACGCGCTGAGCGCCAGTCTGGGGCCGAACGCGATCGCTACGGGCGTAAGCAGCATGGACAGGATGATCGCCGTGAGCAGATTGTGGGATAACGTGGCGTCGAGGAGTTCGAATCCCGAGGCGTTGTTCAAAAGCACGAACGAGAACTCCCCGATCTGGCACAGCGTGGCCGCCGACAGGACGCCTACGCGAACTGGCATCCGCAGGATCATCGCTGTTCCCCAAATGATGACGAATTTACCGACGAGAATCATGCCCAGCAACCCGACGGTCGAGGTCAGATGGGCGAGCACGTCCGAAACGTCCAGCAGCATGCCTACGGAAACGAAGAAGAGGCTGGCGAATATTTCCCGCGCAGGGATCAGGTCCGACATCGCCTGGTGGCGAAATTCGCTTCCGGCCACAATCAGTCCCGCGAGAAACGCGCCGAGCGCCAAGGAAATGCCCGCCAGCGACAGGGCCCACGCAGTCCCGAAACAGACGAGGAATACGGCAAGAACGAAAATATCCCGCTGCCTGGTTCTGGCGACGATGGCAAGCAAGGGCGGGACCAGATACCGGGCCGCCGCCAGCACCGCCGCAAGAATGATCAACGCCGTGCCGCCCGCCAGCAGAATCTCCTGAACGGTTCCGCTGCCTCCGGCCAGAATGGGCACGGCCAGAATCATCGGGACCACGCACAAATCCTGAAAGACCAGAATGCCTACGGCCAGCCGTCCGTGCGGCGCCTCCAGTTCGCCGCGCGTAGACAGTCCGCGCAAGACCACGGCGGTGCTGGATATGGCGACGACGCATCCCAGAAATATCGCGGGCCCCGGCGCCAGCCCGAACGCCTTGGCTACGAGGGCGGTGCACGCCACGGTGAGCGTTACCTGAATGCCGCCGCCGAGGAGCACGGCTTTCCAGAAACGCCGCAGCCGATCCAGCGAGAGTTCCAGCCCGATGCCGAAAAGCAGCAGCGCAATGCCGATTTCCGCCAGGACCTCCACATGATGGGTATCGTCTACCAGGGCCAATGCCGTGGGCCCGATCAGCGCGCCCGTCAGAATAAATCCGGCAATGGACGGGACGCCCGCGCGGCGCAGCGCGGTGACGACGACGATGGCCGCCCCCAGCACGATGACCAGGTCTTTGAGGTAGGTGATTTCGGGCATGGGCCTTTCTTTTCATGAATACGACCTGGCTCGGCCCGCCACTGCTTTCACCGCATCGCAGCGGAGAAAGCCAAGAAAGGGCTCCCCGGGTAGGACTCGAACCTACAACCCTGCGGTTAACAGCCGCATGCTCTACCATTGAGCTACCGAGGAGGGTAGAGGCACAGGGCATGGGTGTGCGCCCCGAAAAACAGCCTATTCCATAAAAACCCCGGCAAAAGAGGCAGGTTCCGAAAGAATCTGCGCAAATGCGCCGCTCGGGCGCTTGCCTGCGCGGAACTTTCCGTGAACGAAAGGCATTGACAATCCGCCGGGCGCTGGATGCAGGCTGACGACGAAGCGCATGCGCGCGAAACAACGCAAGCAACCCGCGCTATCGGGCCCAAGTGGCGGAATTGGTAGACGCGCATGATTCAGGGTCATGTGCCCGTTAGGGCGTGGAGGTTCGAGTCCTCTCTTGGGCACCAAATGCGGATTATATTATTGATTGCAGCAATCATTTTATAAATTCGTATCAGGATAAAACGAAAAAGGCATTTTGGCATGGCAAGCATCACGATTCGTAATCTCGACGACGACGTAAAAGTGCGTCTTCGCAAGCGGGCAGCCGGGCATGGCCGCTCCATGGAAGAAGAAGCGCGCGTGATCTTGCGCGAGGCGGTCGAACGCAAGGAAGGCCCGGTAAATCTGGCAAGCGCCATCCGTGCTCGCATTGCGCCTTTGGGCGGCGTGGAATTGGAGTTGCCCTCACGCGAACCCATGCGTGAACCTCACGGCGCGAATTCGTATGCCACCGGCAGCGCTGCGGCATCCGTAACGTTCGAATCCTCCTGACGATAGATATGGATGCGCCCGGCGCCGCAATCCCCGAACTCGTCGCAGGACAACATCCCGACGATGCCCTGAAAGGCGTCGGCGCCTCCGATCTCCTGCCGCAAGGCAAGGCGGTCCACATATAATTTTCCGTTTTTCTCCACTGCAACGGATTCGATGGCGGCGAAGAGGAGGGTGGCGGCGTCGTAGGCGTGCGCCCAGTAGGGAGAAGCCGGCGCGCCTCCGTACGCATTCTCGAACGCGGCAAGCACCGCGTCGGCGTTTTTTCCGGTGATTTCATTGGCCTCCGGGCCGTGTTCCAACGGCGGTCCCGCGAAGTACATGCCTTCCGACTGCGGGGAGCCGAGAAACGCCGGCACGAGCATGGCCGAACCCGTGATGAGTACGGCGTCTTTCAACCCGTCAAATTCCTCTGCCTGCTCTGCGAACAGCGCGCCTTCCGCAAGGAAAAGCGGCAGGAAAAGCCCCTTTGCTCCGGCCGCTGCGAATGCCGCGAGCGCATCGGTCATGTCCGTGGCGCCCTTTTCGGTTGCGGTCACCGCGACTTCCCCGCCGAGTTCTCGAAACGCGTTGGCGAACGCGCCGACGAGGGCGGTGGTGTATGGATCGCCGTCGTGCACGGCGCCCATACGCCGCAACCCCAGTTCGCTCCAGGCGAAATCGGCGACAGCCTGCCCCCGGTAGAGGTCGTTCGTAACGACGCGGAAATAGCCAGGGTAATAATGGGTTCCCGCATTGCCTTTGAGGTCGGAGGTCAGCAGTGGCGAGGAATTGGCGGGCGAGATCATCGTCAATCCCGCCTCGCTGATTACGGGCGAGGCCGTAACAGCGGAGGCCGAGCACGCAGTGCCGAGTATGCCCGCCACCTTCGGGTCCGCGACGATCCGCTCGGCGCCCGTCTGCCCGCCTTCGGGAGAACACATGGCGTCTACGGGTTGTCCCGCGTCGACCGGGCGGTTATGAATATTCCCGAAATCCACCGCCGCCAGTTCCACCGCCTGCGCCAGCGACGCCCCATGCGAGGACGCGGCGCCGGTCATCGGGAGCAACAAACGGATCCGCACCGGTTCGTCCTCCTCGATTTCGACCGCGCCAAGCGGCCCCGCCTCGAAGTCGTCAAGCGGATTGCAGCCCGCAAAGCATAGCGCAAGCAGGGCAAGGCAGCCTGTTCGGGTGCGGCGTTTCATGGAGTAGCGTGCTCCTATAATATGTTGGACTGGAGTATCTGGAAAGGCAGTGAACGCACTCCTGCTGCCTTTGCTTCCACCGCAACGTTTCGCCGATCCCCCAACAACCCCTCTTTTTTCACAATACATTCACAATTGAGGGCGCTCCCGTATACGTCCCGTGTTTATATTTAGACTGAATTTAAATAAGCATCCTTTCTCCTGCCTACCTGAACGCTGCCCATAGCATCATGATCTGGAAAACAAAACGCCCCTGGGTTCCATGCGCTGCCCTCGCCATACTCTTCGCGGCGAGCGGCTGGACGCCAACCACCTCGCCCGCGCACGAACAAGCAGCGGAGCCGACCGGGGATAGCCTCGGGGTGCTGATCATGGCGCACGGCGGCGGCCCGGAATGGAACAAACAGGTTGACGCTTCCATCGCCGGACTCCGGGATCGCTTGCCCGTATCTCTGGCCTTCGGCATGGCGAATCCCGAAACGCTTCAAGCGTCGCTGGACTCCCTCCGCGAACGCGGCGCAAGCACGGTGGCGGTCGTGCGGCTGTTCATTTCGGGAGACGCTTTCCTGCACCAGACCGAGTTTCTGTTCGGGCTGCGCGACGATCCGCCGAAACAGGCGATCATGGGGCATCACATGATGGATGGCTCGCACCTCAAACCCCTCAAGACGGACAGCCGCATTCTGCTGGACCTACAGGGGATGGGCGGGTCCAGCGAAGCCGCCCGCATTCTGCTCTCTCGCGCAAACGAGCGCGCGCCCAGTCCGCAAGAGACCGGCGTCATGATTATCGCGCACGGGATGGGTTCAGAAGAAGACAATAACCGGGTGCTCGACGTCATGCAGGACGCGGCGCAGACGATCCGGTCCGCGGGCTATGGGGAAGTGCATGTAGCGACCCTCCGGGAAGACTGGAAGGAACCGAGAGCCCATGCGGAACAGCACATCCGGGCGACGGTGGCGGACATGGCGGAGCGCCGGGAGCATGTGGTCGTGATTCCGTATCGCATATCCGGATTCGGTCCCTATGGCGATGTGCTTGACGGGCTGGAGTACGTGCCTGCCGACGGGTTGCTACCCCACCATCTGGTTACGGAATGGATCGCCGCCCGCGCGACGGCCAATTTCTGCGCGGCGGGCCTGGCGTCTCCCCTTGGATCGTGCGGAGTCCAGCAAGAGCAAGCCGCTCTTGAGCAGCGTATCCGGTAGCGCCTGCTACTTTCCCCGAAAAGCGCCGCCAACCTTCACGCCCAGGCCGCCGTCGATACGGAAAGCCTGTCCCGTGATGAAACTGGCTTCGTCGCTTGCCAGATAGGCGATCAGGTGGGCGATCTCGCTCGGATCGGCTATCCGGTTCAGGAGGTGCATGCCCCGGATTTCTTCCATCATCGCTTCCGGGTCGCCGGACTGGTCCGCCGCCCATTGCAGCAGCGGCGTCCCCACGCTGCCCGGACATACGGCGGACGAACGGACGTTGTACGGCGCGTAATCCACGGCGATGCTGCGGGTAAGCCCCAGCATGGCGGCCTTGCTGGTGGCGTAGGCGGCCACATGCTCTTCGCTCATCAAGGCCTGTACGCTCGACACATTCACGATCACGCCGTCGCGCTGCGCGGTCATGCCCGGCAGCGCCTGCTTCGCGCACAGGAAGGCCCCCTTCACATTGACGGCCTGTACGCGGTCCCATTCTTCTTCGGTCGTTTCCTCCACGGAGCCATAGGTCTGGACCGCCGCGTTGTTGACCAGTACGTCAATGCGTCCGAACCGGTCCAGCGCCTGCCGGAAAGCTCGCTCCACCTGATCCGCCCGCGATACGTCGCACTGGACGCAGAGGCGGTTTTCCGTATCCTTGTCCCGGGCCGGGGCCACGTCCAGGCAGGCCACGCGGGCGCCTTTTTCAAGAAACAGTTCCGCCGTAGCGGCCCCGATGCCCTGGGCGGCCCCGGTGACGACCACGGTTTTTCCGTCGAACGACATAATCTGGAGGGTATTTGCGCGAAATAATACGGGATACACCGTAAAAATAACGGCGCATTCGTACAGTATAGGATATTATAATGAATCCCGTATTTTGGAGATTGCGTTGACGATTGCGGTCAAGGGCGCGCGACTTTGATTCGTGCGTTAAGTTTGTCGTGAACGCTGCATGGTCGATGGCGCCGTGTTTTCGCGCTCCGGGAGCCTCCAGCCAGAACAAGCAAGACGATGGACAAAAGAACCTTTCTCAAGACCTGTTCCGCCCTGATGGCGGGCGGTATCCTGTCTCCGCTGGCCTCCTGCAGGCCGGAAGAAGCCGCGGCGCCGCCCCGAACGAACTGGGCGGGCAATCTCGCCTATTCCACGGACCGGCTGCATTTGCCGCAGACGGTTGCCGAAGCGCAAGACATCGTGCGGAACGCGCCCAGGCTCCGTCCGCTTGGTTCGCGCCATTGCTTCAACGCCATCGCGGACAGCGCCGAGGCGCAAATATCCCTTGAACGCCTGGGCCAGGCCCCGCGTCTCGACGAGGAAGCGAACCGGGTAACGGTGGGGGCCGCCATGCGCTACGGCGATCTTGCGCCCTATTTGCACGAACGAGGCTATGCCGTGCACAATCTTGCTTCGTTGCCGCATATTTCCGTGGCGGGGGCTTGCGCTACGGCTACCCACGGTTCCGGCGTGGCGAATGGCAACCTGGCTACGGCGGTTGCTCGGGTCACATTCATCGACGCAAGCGGCGACCTGATCGCGCTTTCCCGCGAGGAAGACGGCGAACGATTCGCCGGCGCGGTCGTGGGGCTTGGCGGACTGGGACTGGTTACGGAGGTTACGCTGGATGTCCAGCCTGCGTTCGACATGACGCAGCATGTCTATCTGAACCTCCCGGTAGCCTCGCTGTACGATCATTTCGAGGAAATCATGTCGAGCGGCTATAGCGTCAGCCTGTTCACGGACTGGCGAACGGACACGGTGAATCAGGTATGGATCAAGCGGGTGGCCCGGGACGATGCATTCGAGGCGGAACCCGCGTTTTTCGGCGCCAGCCTGGCGACGCGGAATGTGCATCCGATTATAGAACTCTCGGCGGTGAACTGCACCGAGCAGATGGGTGTGCCGGGTCCCTGGCATGAGCGGTTGCCGCATTTTCGGATGAATTTTACCCCCAGCAGCGGCAAGGAATTGCAAAGCGAATACTTTGTCCCCATGGAGCATGCGCGGGACGCGGCGCGGGTTTTTCAGGGAATGGGGGAGCGGTTCGGGTCGCTCCTGATGATTTCGGAGGTGCGCGCCGTCGCCCGGGACGATTTGTGGATGAGCATGTGCTTCGACCGGCCCAGCGTGGCGTTTCACTGCACCTGGGAGCAGGATTGGGACGCGCTCCGGGAGCTCCTTCCCGTCATCGAAGAAGCGCTTGCGCCCTTCGAGACGCGCCCGCATTGGGGCAAGTTGTTTACGATGCCGCCGGACCAGTTGCAGGCGCGGTATCCAAAAGCGTCTGCCTTCAGGGCGTTGCTCCAGGAGTACGACCCGGACGGGAAATTCCGCAACGCGTTCCTGGAGGAGAATCTGTTCGGAGGCTGAGCTTTGCGGAATTAACCCCTTGCCTCATTCATGGTATATTCACAAAAATATATCCAAACACACCCTACTTTAGATTCAGTCTAAATAAAAGCAACGCCGGTCAAGTCTTCGCTCCCCATGAGGCCCATCTGTCTTTTTCTTGCGCTCGTCATCGTGATTCCCTCGGTGACGGCGCGCGCTCAGCAAATTCCAGCCGATTCCGTGCGCGCGGATTCGTCTCGCGTCGTCGAGATGTCGCCTATTGTCGTGACGGCGACGCGCTCCGAGAAGGCGCTTGAGGACGTAGCGGTGCCCACCACGGTTGTTTTGGCCGAAACCATGCGGATGCAGGGGGCCTTGCGGCTGAATGACGTCCTTGTAACGATTCCCGGACTTGCCTTGTTCGAAGACCATGGCGCAGGGTTGCAAGTGCAGGGTTTTGCGCCGGAATACACGCTTATTCTTCTGGACGGCGAGCCTGTCATCGGGCGGACGGCGGGGACCCTCGACCTCAACAGACTGACTTTGCAGGGCCTGGACCGGGTCGAAATCGTGCGTGGCCCCTCGTCGTCGCTCTATGGAAGCGAAGCGCTTGCGGGCGTGGTGAATCTTGTTACGGCGCCTGCGGCCGAAGGGTTGCGTGGCGCGCTTGGCGGCCGGTTTGGTTCGTTCGGCACCACGGACCTTACGGCCGAGGTAGAAGCCGGGCGCGAACGGGCGGGCGTACGTCTGCTTATTGATCGCTATGCTTCGGCGGGCTATGATTTGACGCCTGCATCGTTTGGAGCCACCAGCCCGGCTTTCACCGACTGGACGGCCGATTGGCGCAGCCGCTTTGCCCTGTCGGATCGCGTCCTGCTCCGGCTCGGCGCCCGGGCGACCGTAGAGGATCAGAAAGGGGCGTTCGCGCTGAACGACGATGGCGTTGAAGTACGCTACGACGACGAGGGACGACGCGTCGACTGGAGTCTGCACCCGGAAGCCCAAATTCGGCTCTCGGATCGTTTACGGCTCACAACGACGCTCTACGGCGCGCGTTACCAAGCCGAGACCCGTTATCGCCGTCAGCGCGACGGAGAGCTCCTCTATGATGACGATTTCGACCAGTACTACCTGAAGGCCGAGACCCAGTTCGACGCAGTCTGGAACGGGCGTCATCTCACGAGCCTGGGCGGCGGCGCCGTGCGGGAACGCCTCGGCGGCTCCCGCTATGGACCGGATGCCGACGGCGATCGTCCGGCGGCGAACCAGGCCTACGCCTTCGCCCAGCATGAATGGCTTCCGTTGCGGCTTTTCGAGTTGAGCGCAAGCGCCCGCTTCGACGCCCACTCCGATTACGTCGCGCGGCTGACCCCGAAAATCGCCCTCCTTCTGCGTCCGGCGGACAAGCTTCGCTTTCGCGCGAGCGTGGGCAGCGGTTTCAAGGCGCCGGCCTTTCGGCAGTTTTACCTTGCTTTCACCAACGCTGCGACGGGATACTCTGTTTTTGGCGCCACCCGGGTACAGGAAGGAATAGCGCAGTTGCAGGCGGAGGGAGCGATTGATCATCTTTTTTTCGATCCGGCTACGCTTGAGGAGATCCGGGCCGAAAGCTCCGTTGCGGTCAACATAGGCGGTTCGTTCGATCCGTTTCCCCGACTGAATTTTTCGGTCAATGGCTTTCGCAACAACGTGCGCGACCTCATCGAGGCCCAGCCGATCGCACAAAAAACGAACGGAGGGTTTGTTTTCGGCTATTTCAACCTCGCGCGGATCTACACGCGGGGCATTGAGACCAATGCAACCATTCGGCTGATCGCAGGCCGACAGAGTCGGCTTGATATCGCCCTGGGCTATCAGTTTCTCCAGGCGCGGGACCGCGAGGTGGTCGAAGCGCTGGAAACCGGTACTGTGTTCGGACGCGATCCATCCGGGCGGGAGTATCGCCTTGGCCTGGGCGACTACGGCGGGATGTTCGGGCGTTCGCCGCATAAGGCGACGTTCCGTGCTGCGTATTCTCACACCCCGTTTGGCCTCACAGCCAGCATTCGGGGCCGCTGGCGCAGCCGCTACGGCTACCGCGACCTGGACGGGAACGCGCTGGCCAACCGCGACGACGAGTTCGTAACGGCCTACGCCGTTTTCGACGCCACCGTTACCAAGTCCGTCCCGGCTCCGGGTTCGGCGGACGCCGAGGTCCAGTTTGGCGTGGATAATGCACTCGACGTTACGCGCCCAACCCTTATACCGTCGCTTCCCGGACGGAAACTTTACGTTTCGCTCCGTCTCACGCTATAACGCCATCAATCCCCAAACCCCAACCAATCATTCGCGTCATGAAACCGCCTGTTGCTTTCTCCATACTTGCCGGGTTCGTCCTTTTGTTCGCCGGTTGCGACAGCGCCGATCCCGAACTGGAGCCGGTCCTGCTTGATGTGAAAATGGCCGAGAACATTCCGGCCGATCCGGCTTCGGGCCGCGACCCCGATACGGGGGCCTCGATCAGCAACAACCTCTTCACGCTCTACGACCTTGAAGCGGGTTCCATCCTTATTCCCTCGTCTCAGACGGACGCCGCCACTCGCCAGCGCGATTCCACGTCGACCGCCTGGGATATCGGATTCAGGGGCACGACGATTATTTTCAACGGGGGGACGAGCGGACCCGGCGAAGCGGCGGCGCAACTGCTTGCACAACCCTTTGCCGAAGTTACGGAAGCGCCCGAAGGGGGCTACGTCGCCGATGGCGAGAACACATCCTGCCCGCAAGTCTCCACGCCCGTCGGTCCCGTTCCCGGCTCGCCCTACGCCATCTGCACGGGGTCGGACAACGGCTGGTACAACTATAATCCCGCGACCATGCTGCTCGCGCCTATCCCCGGCCGCACGATTATGCTCAGGACGGCGAGCGGCAATTACGCGAAAATACGGATACTGAGTTATTACCAGAACAATCCGGACCCGCCCGACGCAGCGGCTCCGTCCCGGTATTATACGTTCGAGTATGTCCTCCAGCCCGACGGTTCCCGGGATCTGACTTCGGAATAAGGCAAACGGTCGCGGCGGGCGCCAGACCCTGGGGCCCGGGCGGTCGCATGGCTTCGCAGGCGGGCTTATTTCCTGCGATGTTCAATAAGGCGCCCGGGCAAATCCATGCCTTCGCCGGACGCCGCATGGCGATAACTATTGCTTTATTCCATAATAATGTGTTATATTCAAGGTTGCGCTTTGCGTATTTTTTCGATACCTGCCCGGACCGCCGGATATTCTGGCGCGTTCGGTTCTTTTTGCTAACCAACTTCAACGGATCTGCATTATGAAGTCTTCCCGATTCCTGTGCCTGTTTTCCCTGCTGGCGCTCCTGTTTGCCGCATGTGGCGGCGCTTCTGACGGCGACGCTTCCTCGGACGCCGACCATGCCGCTGCCGAAAGCGATATGACCGCCGCCGAAAGCGATATGGCCGCCGCCGAAAGCGACATGGCCTCTGTCGAAATCGTGCTTCGTCCAGACGGCGATAACATAGCGTTCGACGAGAACTCGACCTCGTTTACCGTCCAGGCCGGGGCCACGGTCAATCTGACCCTGGAAAATGTGGCGACCCTCGCCGTCATGTTGCACAACGTCGTCATACTGTCGTCGAATGAAGACGAGGTGGCCAACCGGGTAGGGATGGCGGCCATCGCTGCGGGCGAGGCGAGTGGATTCGTTCCGGACGATGCGGCGATTCTGGCGGCTACGCCGCTTGCGCAGCCTGGCGAGACCGTGCAGGTTACGTTCGAGGCGCCTTCGGAACCGGGGACCTATCGGTATCTCTGCACCTATATCGGCCACCACACCGTGATGCAGGGTACGATGGTCGTAACCTGATCGGGGCCTTCGTTGCGCCGTTCTTTCGGGAACGGGGATGCAGATACCGGGCTGCCCTGCGCTGGAAACGCTGCGGGACAGGATGCCTTGCGTGGAGGTTGCGTTGTATTGCTGCCTGTCCAGGGTCGGGCCTTTGCCTGCTCTTTGCGTACGCCAACGATGGACATTCCGGTCGAGCGCAACCGGGAAATGACGGATTATTCCGATATTTGGCACGGATATTGTTAAGGAATTACGGTACAGCAAACAAAGCCGTTCGGTATATTCCGGTACGCGAAGTATCGGAAGCCGCAAATAGCCGCGCGGCGCCGAAAAAAGGTTCACGAACGAACATAGCCACGGAGGTAACGACATGAGAACGTACGCAGCCATTCCCCTGGTATTCGCGCTGGCCATACTGGCCTCCGGTTGCATCAGCATCAACCATACGATGCTGGATACGGGTCCGCGCCATGCCCCGGTGCCGGGCGCCGAAGTACAGGTATTTTTCGAATCGGACGACTTGCCGGAGCATACGCGCGTTGCGCTGCTCTACGGCAAGACGTACGAAAACATCACTACGGAAAGCAAGCTGATCGACAAGCTCCGCGCAGCCGCGGGCGACCTTGGGGCGAACGGGGTCGTGTTGCTGGGGCGGACAGATCTGGGCGGAGAAATCAGAGTATCCGGCGACCCCATAGCCGGATATGGCGAGTCTGGACGGCGCGGGCAGGCGCTGGCCATACGGGTGCATTAGGCGTCGCGCGTTGGGTGTGCGCGCGGCTCCTGCATCCGGCAGGTTACCCCACTGAGTACTTTTACTCAGTGGGGTAATTTTGTTTTATCGGCTTCCGGTTTGCTCCTCATTCGGTCAGCAAGATGCGGATTACGACGCCGCCCATCGCGTCTCCCAGCTCGAAATCGTCGCGCGGACTGTCCTTGTGCGCATTATGGCATGCGATGCACGCCGGCGAGACCGCTATGTCGGCGTATACGGCGGTGAAGTATTCTGCGTCGCCAAGCGATTCCCGGGCGTAGAACGCAGCGGACGGATTGTTGGCCACGCTGTCGAGGCCCGCGATTTCCGCTTCGGTTCCTGGTTCGTTCTGCTTGTTGACGGGCCATTTGGAAATCAGCGCGTAGCTGAAGGCGTCGGTTTTGTTCGCCACCATTTCCGCGCCCATGCGGAACATCTGGGCGGGGAGCGGCAAGGCCTTCTCGTCCTGCCAGTGTTCGCTGGCGAGGATGACTTCCTCCTGGTCCTGCAAGCGATGCACGACCTGGCGCGCATAGACGGTGCGGTCGGATTCCAGGACGGCGTGCAAGGCGTCCGCCATGATTTGCGGGGAAATATTCCCCGCTTCGGGTTGGTCTGACGTGGAGGGGCCGCCGCAGCAGGCGAGTCCGATCGCGAAGATTCCCGCCGCGATCAGTCGGAGGCAAGGGGTCGAGCGCAAGCGAATCATGGTTTTTTGCTGGAAAGGTTAGGGATGCTCTGTTCGGGTAAGCGCCATGTCTATACTCTGGACATGGCCTGACGGCATGCCGAAAAAATTGGTTCGAATGTTTTCCTTGTCCGCCAGCGCGTCTATGGACAACGCAAGCGAATGGCAGGTCATGCAGACCTCGCGAATCATCTTCTCGTTGGGGCGGAGATTCTCGTTCTGATTGTGCTGCACTGCGATGCGGAGGTCTCCGGCGATGCGTCGTTCTTCTCTCGGCAAATGGCAGGACGCGCAGCTTACCCCGCTTCCCTTGTCGCCTTCGCCGGACATTTCCCGTTCCCATAATCGGGCGTGGGGCGAATCGGCATAGGCTGCCGAATGTTCGTCGGCATGGCAGGAAAGGCATGCGTCCACCGCCGCTTCCCGTACGTTTACCGTATGTACGTCGTGACAGGTTCCGCAATCCAGCGTTTCGTTCAGCGCTTCCGGGTGCATCGGGAGGCGCGCCATGGCGGGAGACATCGGGTCGAGATCGACGGCCAGTCGCATGCCGTGCTTCCCTTCGGTAAAGCCCTGGTATTCCAGTTCGTGGCAGGCGCTGCACATCGCGCGCGGCGGGCGATCAGACCAGGGCGCGTCCGCGGCGGCGTGGCAATCCGAGCAGGCGACGCCCCCGGCGGCGTGCGCGGAATTTGCCCAGGCCGCAATCAGGTCGGGACGGGACGAGGCGGGCGGGCTGTCGGCGTCGCCGGCGCCGAGCGGCCCCGCGTCGCGCGTTTCCCCGGAAATCCAGGCGTTTCTTTGCGGCCATGCGGCGGCGACGGTCGCCGGTTGCGCCTCGCCGTGTCGCACGAGGAAGTCTTCGTAGAGCGCCCGGTTGTCGTGGTAATTGTGGCATCCCGCCGATCCGCAGGAATCGAACGCCATGCCCTCGTGCGTGGGCCGTTCCTCCGTTACGTCGCCGTGGCACGAACGGCAGAAGTCTTCGGGAAGCGTTACGCCCATGGCTCCGGTGATTTCCGGGCGGTGTTCTGCATGGCAAGCGATGCATTGCCGTGCGTCGAGGCGGGCAAGGTCTTCCGCATAGCGCGGATCGTTGAATTTCTCTGGGCCGTGCGAATCTTCGGCGGCCTGAAGGTCGGCCTGGTGGCAGGCAAGGCAGGCGTCCTGTCGTATGCCCTGGAACGGGGCGTGACACGCGTCGCAGGCGCGTTCGATCTGATAATGCCCGCTTGTCGTTTCGCCGGGCAGGAACAGGCGGCGGTCTCTCCCGAAGAAATAGGCTATGAGACAGAGCCCAGCGGCCACCGTGGCCACGGTCCAGACGAATGCGAGGCGATTGCGGCGCATGTCAGAAATACCAGGCGGCAAGGATATGAAAAAAGATCAGGATGGGCAATGGCCAGACCGAGAGGACATGCAGCCAAAACCCCAATCGGGTGCGTTGCGGTGCCATGCCCGCCGCCGCTCCGCCGAATGCGCTGGCGGCCAGAAAAGAAATCGTCAGCATCCGGTTCCATCCGGATCCGATGTGCAGGCCCGTGTGGGCGACGAGCGCGATCAACGCCAGTACGCCGACGGCGCCGTGCCCGATGCGCCACCATGCAATGTTTCCCCACCAGGCGCGTTTCCATCGTTTGCGCAAGGAAAACCCGGCCGCAATCAGCGCGCAGCCCAATAGTATGAACCCGGTGCTCCATCGCCATCCGCTGTCCCGGCGCAGGGTATCCCCTATTCCCTGGTCGAGTACGCTGTCGGCGAGCGGAATGGGCGGGCCGAACGCGATCGCGAGGGCCAGGGCGACGGCGATCGCTGCCGTAACGAGCAGTCCGGCGCGTTTCTGGTCTTCGGCGGGGGCCGGCGCGCTTCCGGTCAGTTCTGCGAGAAGCGGCTTGCAGGAACCACAAACCGTCGAAGCACCCGTGCTTTCGGCGAGGGCCTCCACGGATGCGCAGCCCTGCGCAATGGCTGCGTCCAGCGCGCCGCGCGTAATTTCCATACAGTTGCAGACGATGGCGGAGGAGGGCCATTCGGTCGGCGGCGCCTGCGCGGAACGGCGAGAAAGCGCGCCCGTCCTGCGGAACCTGTTCAGCTGTCTGCGCCGGATGCGTTTGCCCTTTCGG
>JAJECT010000017.1 GCA_022821845.1 Rhodothermales bacterium
CGTCTGTAGCCGGTAGGCGTACAGGCCCGATGGAAGGCCGCCTGCATCAAACCGGATGCTATACTCCCCCACCGCCCGCACGCCATCCACAAGCGTCTGGATACGCTGCCCCTGTGCGTTGAATACGTCAAGGCGTACGTGTTGCGGGCTATCTATCTGGTAGGTTATAGTAGTCTGCGGATTGAACGGGTTCGGGTAGTTCTGATTAAGGGAGATTGCGCTGGGGAGTTCTTGGGGGGCTTCGGAGGATGTGGATGTGTCGCAAAGCGTACCTAATCCTAATCCGCAAATAGGACCGCTAAGGGCTTCGGGGACATCCTCCAGGTCGGAGATTTTCTTATTGAAGTCGTTTGTGTCATCGGCTACGTGGATGGTTACCAAAATGTGCTGAAATCTTAACGGCGTATCGGGGGCTGGTCTTTGCAAATAAAAATGAGTATGACTACCCCAACGAGAAATAGCGGTTGTACTAAAATCCCCCTGTACACTCAGACCCCATCTATCTTCAGATTCACACGATACTTGATGAATTTCTACTTTTCCGTTATTGCCTGCGTCCTCAAAATCAAAATCTCCTTGACTCCAATCATTTTTTCCTCGCAATACATAAGCATCCGAATCTCCGCATCCTAAAATTGCTTCGCCGTCAAACCCTTTGGTGACGTAAAATCGGACTTCGCCAAGATCAAATTCTAAACTATCTTGATCTGTGAGATAATTCGCCTCGGTATGGGTCCAGCGTACAGACGATTCCATACCTACGCTGCTGTAATAAAGCGTTTGCCCGTGAGTCAGGCTGACGGTAGCGAAGAGTGTGAACAGGGTAAAGAGGATGTGTTTCATAGGGTTTTTGTTTGAATTTGCAAAGGACACATCGAATAACACACGACTGTCTATCCCTTGACCTTACTTTGTTCCCCTAAGATCCGGTGCAGGCACGCATTACGCCCAAGACACGCTCGCAATCGCCCACCGCACTATGTGCAGGCGTGTGCACTTCTACACCTTCCATATCCGTAGCTGTTTCGAGTTTTACGCCAGGATTCCCGCTTCCGCGTATGGAAGCATACTCCTTCATTGCGCAACGCCATTGCAGGTCTGGCATAGACAATCCATGCCGCTCGCATGATTGGTGCAACATGTTGCGGTCAAAAGGCATATTCCAGGCCCAAACGATTTTTACGCCTTCCAGTATAGGTATAAGCTCAACATAGACTTCCGGAAACGGCCTTCCCTCGCTCTTGATGCGCTCGGCGTCAATCCTGTGTACCTCCTGAGCCATCGGCCAAATCGGCTCCTCTGGAATACATATGCAATCCATCCGGATATTTCCCCTTGTGTCGATTACGCCAAGCTGGATTACTTCTGCCTTGTTGCCGAATCCAGTCGTTTCGACATCCAGAATGAGGACATCCGTCCGGTCAACGAACGTTCCAAAGCCGTGAGTATCGTAATTCGGGTTTGCCATTGTATTTCAGAGGTTTGTTTAAGGTGCTTTACACGGTATGCGGGATTCCTAACTCCACTCGCCCGGCAAAATCACCGAACCAGCATCATCTTCCGCACCAGTGTTTCGGTTCCCGCCTGTAAACGGTAGACGTACAGGCCTGACGGAAGGATGCGTCCGTCAAAGCGGACACTATGCTGCCCCAAAGTCCGCATCCCGTCCGTAAGAACCGCGACACTCCGACCCATAGCGTCGAATACTTCCAGCCGCACATGTTCTGAACGAGATAATTCGTATTCAATCGCTGTTGAGGGATTGAACGGATTCGGGTAGTTCTGTTTAAGGGAGATTGCGTTGGGGAGTTCTTGGAGGGTTTCGGAGGATGTGGATGTGTCGCAAAGCGTACCCAATCCTAATCCGCAAATAGGGCCGCTGAGGGCTTCGGGAACATTCTCCAGGTTGGAGATTTTTGCATTGAAGTCGTCTGTGTCGTCGGCTACGTGGATGGTTACCAAAATGTCCTGAAATCCTAACGGCGTATCGGGGGCTGGTCTATTTAATACAAAATATACGTGAGAATCCCATCTGGAAATAATATCCGTACTAAAATCTCCTTGTACACTCAGACCCCATCTATCTTCAGATTCGCACGACGTTTGATGGATTTCTATTTTTCCGTCATTGCTTGCATCCTGAAGCTTAACTTTAACCTGACTCCAATCGTTGTTTCCACGCAAAACATACGCATCTGATTCTCCGCATCCCAACAGGGCTTCGCCGTCAAATCCTCTGGAAACGTAGAAGCGTACTTCACCAAGATATGTACCAACACTATCTGGATGAAGTGCGTAGTTTGCTTCGGTATGTGTCCAGCGTACAGAGGATTCCATACCTACGCTGCTGTAATAGAGCGTTTGCCCGTGAGCCAGATTGACTGTGGCGAAGAGTGCGAATAGGGTTAAGAGGATGCGTTTCATAGGGGTTCGCGTAGCTTTGCTGATGTTTTTTCTTTGCCCAAGCGGGCGTGAAACGGGAACATTCCAGCAAGCCATGAATATCTCCGGATAAACCGCAGGAACCGGTCGACGACTCCCCATATGCTGCTGGCCATCGGCAGTTTGCAGGGAGGCCCTCCGCTCATTCAGGCAGCCTGCCTGGCCCAGCGCATCAAGGCTACTCCAATCCGCAGGACCTGCGAAACCCGACCCCTCAGGACACAGCCGCTTGCGGTCCACCGTATCGAACACGCCCTTGCAAGCCTGCTTTAAGCCCAGCGACCAACGGCTCCAAATCGCCCGCGTCCGCCGCGACGCAAAGCAGAACCACGCTGGTCCCAGGCCCCTCTTTCTTAATCCAGGCATTGCTTGCGCTGTGTCCGTATATTGTGGATCGTTTGCCCCCCATAATAACCTGTTTATGGGTATAAAATATCCGTTTATTATGAATTTTCAGCGAAATTCAGGCAAAAACAGGCCAAATATGGCCAATATCATGGAGAAAACGGCTACCAAGATCAAGCGGGCGCGCCAGGCGTCGGGCATGACGCAGGCCGATGCGGCGCAAGCAGCGGGCGTACCGCTCTCTTCCTTCCAGTCCTACGAGCAGGGCAAGGTAACGCCGCCTTACGGACGCGTCGAGGCGATCCTCGCGGCGCTCTCCAGCGCCCTGCCCGAACAAGATTGCTCGGAGGAAGGCGTTTTTCACCTTATTCTCGCGATGAACGACCAACCGTTCTATCGCTTCCGGTGCGTCGGCGAAGCGCTCGGAGACGTGGAGTTCAACATTGATCTGAACGCCAATCTGCTGAAGGCGCCGAGAGACCCGTGAGCCTGGGCCGCTCTTGAATCGCTGCGCGGCGACATCCTTGCCCAAGCCGGTTCGGAATCGCCTTGCGGTTGGGGCGTTTTGCACTCGCTCTGCAAGATTAGAGGATGCCGAAAGCGGCAAACGCCTTTCGGACGGAACCTGTATGCCTTGTCGGGGGGTTTACCAAAGCCGCTGCGGAGGCGAACCTGCGGCGACTCGAACCAATCCAAACGTTTACCGACTTGCCATGGCTGTCACAAACTTCAGCACCCGCAACGACACCTGGCGAAAGCTGATGGGCAATGGCCTGAGCTACCATGTTCCCCGGTTTCAGCGCGATTACAGTTGGGCTGAGGACGAGTGGAGCGACCTCTGGCATGACATCCTCGGCACGATCAGGGCCGATGGGGAACCGGCTCATTACATGGGCTATCTGGTGCTCCAGTCGACGGACGACAAGCGGTTCGACATTATCGACGGACAGCAGCGCCTGACCACGCTGAGTCTGCTGGTGCTGGCAGGACTTCGCCAATTGCAGAATCTGATTGAAAAGGGAACGGATGTCGAGAATACCCGCCAGCGCATGGAGGGGCTACGCCAGACCTATATCGGCTATCTCGACCCCGTAACGCTCGTGCCCCAATCCAAACTGACCCTGAATCGCAATAACAACGATTATTTTCAGACGTACCTGGTCCCACTCCCTGCAAAGCTGCCCCGCCGGGGTTTCAAGGCATCGGAGCACAGCCTGCGCAAGGCATTCGAATGGTTTGATCGGCATATTCGGGAGTACGTCCGCCACGAACCCGATGCGGGGAAAGCGGTCGCGCGCCTAATCGACGCGATGAGCGACAGGTTGTTCTTTACCGTCATCACGGTTACCGATCAATTGAACGCCTACAAGGTATTCGAGACGCTTAATGCGCGGGGCGTGAGGCTTTCGTCTACCGATCTTTTGAAAAATTATCTGTTTTCGCTACTTGACCGCAAGGGGCAGCATGAGCAAGAGTTACGAAATCTTGATGACCGCTGGGAGCAAATCGTTGGCCGCCTCGGCGCAGAGAGTTTTCCTGATTTTCTTCGCGCGCACTGGATCAGCCGTCGGACCTTCGTACGAAAATCGGATCTTTTCAAAACGATCCGGGGCCAAATTACAAACCGGCAAGCGGTCTTTACCCTCCTGGCGCAGATGGAGGAGGATATGGATGCTTATCTTGCGGAAAGGCAGTTGGATGCTGCATAGTGGTTTAGGCCAGTAACACACATTGACGCGCGGCAAGCGGCCATGGCCAAAATGGCAACGAGCATTTGGCGAGTTTCGCAGTTGCACTGATTTTCCAGGGCCCGTTCGTTTGCCCTCCATGATTACCATCGTCACAGATTCTCCCGAAGAGGCCGCCTCGTTTGTTGCGGCGGGCGAAACGGCGGCGTTTCCCACGGAGACGGTGTACGGACTGGGGGCGGACGCTTTCAATGCCGGGTCCGTTCGAAAGGTGTTCGAAGCGAAGGGGCGGCCTGCGGACAATCCGCTTATCGCGCACGTTGCGGACATTGACGAAATCGACCGGGTGGCCGACTTCTCGTCCGGCGTCGCCCGGCGGCTCGCGGAGCGGTTCTTCCCCGGACCGATTACCCTTGTGCTTCCGAAACGCCCGGACGTCCCCCTCGAAGTCACAGCGGGCCTCGACACGATAGGGGTGCGGATGCCGCGGCACAGGGCGGCACAGGCGTTTCTGCGGGCGTGCGGGGGGCCTGTGGCGGCCCCGTCGGCCAATCGTTCGGGACGGCCCAGCCCCACCACCTGGCAGGCCGTGCTGGAGGATTTGAACGGGCGCATTCCCTGTGTTTTGCGGGGCGAACGCCCGGTCGTCGGGCTGGAATCCACCGTCATCGACTGCGCGACGGATCCGCCCCGGATATTACGGGTCGGGGGCGTGCCGCTGGAGGCGCTCCGCGAAGCGCTTCCAGAAATACAGGGACCGCAGCGCGATTCCGCGGAGGCCCCGCGCAGCCCGGGCCTGCGGCATCGGCATTACGCGCCCAGGGCCCGCCTCGCCCTGGTCGAGCAAGCGCCCGCTCCCCCGCCGGGAAGCATGGCGGGATATATCGGAATGGATGCTCCCGGAAGAGACGCGCAGCGCGGCTCCGACCAGCATTGGCGCCTGGTCGAGCGGGTCGCTACGCCGGAAGAATACGCCCGCCGCCTCTTCGACTTCATGCGGCGCTGCGACGCGGCGGGCGCAGACGTCATCTATTGCCAGACGGTAGAGCCGACCGGCGTCGGGGCCGCCATCATGGACCGCCTCCGCCGGGCAGCAAGCGCAACAGAGGCGCCAGAAACCACAAGTTGAACGGACTGCGCCAGGCCTCGCCTCGGGCCGCCCCACATCAGCCCGCCTTAATTATTTAAGGCCCGATTCTCTCCGCCTAAATTATTAAGGATGCTCCAAACGAGCGGCGGCCAGGCGCCGAAGCGCAATGTTGCGTCAAGCAGCCAAGCGCGCCATTTCATAATGCGCCCCTTCGTGCCGCAACAGGTACATCGTCCAACGGGAAAGCCAGCCTATGTTCACCAACTCATTGTCTTTGCCCCAGGCGCGCCGGACCTCGTTATCGCAATCCGCCTCCAGCGCCCAATAGATGGGCGGCTCGTTCGTTTCAATGTTTATCCGCGCCTGAACCCATTCTTCGTACCTAGATCGATCTGGCAGGGCGGCGGTTCGGATCGCTATCGCCAGTTCGCTGAATCGGCGGAACAGCATTTCGTGGTCTCGGGCCTTATGAGACGGACTCCAGACCAGATCGGCGGCGGCCAACATAGCGGCAATGGCTCCGAAATACTCGCCAATCCCGGAAAATGCGGCCGAACCAGCGAGCACGACAAAAAACATAATGCTTTTATGGGTCCTGTCGTAGAACCCTCTTCGTCGCTGGTGATAACGCATCGACTTCTCGACAGCGAAATTGAGGTCGGCTATCTGATTTTCAAGCGCCTCGTTTTTCATCTTCATTTCCTCGGCGGCGGCCTGCGATCTGGAACGGATTCGGACGACTTGACGGGTTTACCCGACCCGGTCTGGCGTCCTGAATCGGGCTTGGGGTTGGGTGTTGGACTACCTTGCCTTATGTTTTTAGCCATTGGGGCACCTATTGTTTCCTGAAAGACTTATCAAGAATACTTGACAAATCAAGGATATCCAGGATCAGGGTTGACGCCTCCGATCCTCTCTACGTTTCGGCGAATGCGCTCGCGCTCGCCGTCTACCGCACTGACGAAACCGATGGGGTGATCTTGCCTGCTATCGAGGCAAACTGGCCGCAGTGATAAGGTATATCGCCAACGGGACGAACCAGAGAGGGTTCCAGATAATTGAAAATTTATCAGGGCATTGCGGCGGCCTGCCCTACCCCGTCTTCCGATACAACGCGAAAACCCAGCCCCCGCAAATAAGGAGGCCGTAGGCTTCGCGCGCCGCCTCCGAAAATGCGCCGTCCCCCGCCGCGATCAGGCCGCCCAGCAGGATTGCCGCCCAAACGCCGCACAGCGCCATATACGCAAGCGCCAGCGGCCGGGGAAAGCGATCCAGCATAAAAAGAACGCAATGAATGGCGGCGGCGCCGTACGCGGCGGCCCAGGCCAGCGCATCCGGGTCATTGTGCTGAAACGCAGCCCAGGCGACGAAAAAGGCCAGGGCGACCCCGTTGGCGATCCGCATGAATCAGGCCTGTTCGTCCTTGGAGAAAGCGGAATCGAACGCGGCGCCGGGCTGCTCGAAGTCGATGTCCTTCGTAAACGCGCACGCCTCGGCGGCGCCCTGCTCCCGCTCCATCCCGCTGTCCTCCCATTCGATGCTGAGCGGCCCTGCGTAGCCGACCCGGTTCAGCGCCCGAATAATTTCCTCGAAATTGATGGCCCCCCGCCCTACCGACCGAAAATCCCAGTACCGGTCCGCGTGTCCGAAATCGAGATGTCCGCCGAAAACGCCGGCGGCCATGGGCGTCTCCGACCACCATACGTCCTTGATGTGCGCATGGTAAATACGGTCCGGGAAGGCATGGATAAAGCCGACGTAGTCCACGCCCTGATAGCCCAGGTGGCTGGGATCGTAGTTGAAACCGAAGGCCTCCCGATGGTCCAGCGCTTCGAGGGCGCGGCGGGCGCTGGCGATGTCGAAAGCGATTTCCGTGGGATGCACTTCCAGCGCGAACCGGATGCCCTCCTCGTCGAAAACGTCCAGAATCGGGTTGAACCGGTCCGCAAAGTCCTGGTATCCCGCGTCGATCATGCCCGGCTTGTTCGGCGGAAAGGAATAGAGCAAATGCCAGATGGAACTGCCGGTAAACCCGTTCACGACGGGTACGCCGAGCCGGGCGGCGGCGCGGGCCGTATTCGCAAGCGCTGCGGCGGCGCGCGAGCGTACGCCTTCCGGGTCGCCGTCTCCCCAGACAGACGGGGGCAGAATCGCTTCGTGTCGTTCGTCGATCAGGTCGCATACCGCCTGTCCGACCAGATGGTTGCTGATCGCCCAGACTTTCAGCCCGTATTTGGCCAGCAAATCGTGGCGGCCCTGGCAATAGCCATCCTCCGCCAACGCCTTGTCCACCTCGAAATGATCTCCCCAACAGGCCAGCTCCAGGCCGTCGTATCCCCAGCTGGCCGCTTTTTCCGCCAGCGTTTCGAGGGGCATGTCTGCCCATTGTCCCGTGAATAAGGTAACCGGTCGCGCCATAATGCTACAAGGTGTTTTCAGTCGATAAAAAGCGCGGCGTCCAGGCAGGGTCGGCAAGGGCGAACCTGCGGGCCGCTTCACGCTTGTCAAGAAAAGAAAAACGGCCCATCCCTATGACTTCTTCACGTAATCTTCATAATACAACACGAAGAACCGCCTCCGCTACCATCCGACCCGGCGCGTTTGCGGGAGCGTCGAGGCATTTTCGGCGTCGGCGGGCGATTCCTCTGGGCTTGCGGCGGGCGAAACTACGGAGGGCACGGTCGCGGGGACGTCCATCTCCTCAAGGCGGGATAACGTAACGCCCGCATAGTAGAAATCCAGAATTTCCGTATAGTCCATGCCGCGCTGCGCCATATCGTGCGCCCCCCACTGGCTCAGTCCGACGCCATGGCCATATCCCTGGCCAGTGAAAATGTATTCTTCGCCGCGCCGCTCGATTTCGAACCGCAGGCTGCGCAAGGAGCGCGCCCCGAAACGCCCGATGATTGCAAGGCGGAAGGCGTTGCCCCTGACAGCCCGGCGCTGCCCGCTTCGCATGAGCAGGGACACCGAGGCGACCCGCCCGTCCGCGCTCCGTTCGTCCAGCAGGAATCCGATGACTTCCTCGCCGAATTTTTCGCCCAGCGCGGCCAGCGTTTCCGGGCGAGAAACGCGGGTTGTCCATTCGGCGTGAGGCGCCTCGCTTCCGTACGGATCGGGCTTGCCCCGAAGATAGGGCACCGGCGCGCTGGACCAAACGGCTTCGTTGTCGGCGGTGTGGCCGCCGCTCGAAGCATGGTAGACGGCCTGAATGAGTCGGTTGCGCCAGGTCAGCACTTCGCCTTCCGTGTTTTGGGCGGCCTGGCGCGAGCGCGGGGTAATGGCGCCTTGCCCCCGATACACCTGGGAGCGGGTGTCGTCTACGTGCTGATATTCCGCGCCAAATTTGCTTGTCGAATGCAGGGCGTAGGTGCGGGCGAGTACGGCCATCGCTTTCGATCCTTCCATATCGGGGAGGCCGTATTCCGTCGCGACGACAGAGGCTACGTACGCTTCGACCGGAACAGCGTTCACTAGCTGCAATCCCCCGTCGTCCGCATTCAGGGAAACATGCAGATCGCCTGCGTAGCGCCGCGGATTCTGGTTCTGCATGGCAATGCCGAACAAGGCGTTCCCTGCCGGTTCGGCGCGCAGGGATTGCGCGTACAATGTGAAGGCGTCGGACGAGACCTGAAGTTCGCCTGTCGATGCGTCCGGGGCAATACGGACGGTTTCTCCCTCGGCTATTTCAAGAAAAGGGTCCTCATGCGCGCCTGCGTACAACCGCACGAGGCCCCCGTCTGCGGAAAGCAGGACTTCTGCGGGCGCCTCCTGATCGTATAGCCGTATCCGCACCTCCTGGGCTTGGGCGGACGGGTGCGGCAAAGCGTACGTCGCCGCGAGGGCCAGGATGGCTGCCCGGCAAATCGGCAGGAAGCGCAACAGGGTTGTCATGATCTGAATCGCGTGTCCCGGGGGTTTCCAACGCGCACAGGCCCGGCAGGGATTGCCCTCGCCGCTTCTCTTGCCCTCCGTGCGAAGCCATGACGAAACACGGCGCTGCGCAGGCTGTAAAGTCAATGAATATCGCGGCGGGAGGTTCCAGAGAGGGGCGGCGGCGATAGCAGAGAACCGCCTTCGAGCGGGATGGAGCGGCGTATCCCATGGCGCGTTCCTCCGCCGCCGCAGGTTCAGAAACAAGATGCGCCCAAGGCCGGAAACCCGGCGCGGCGGGCGTCGTTCGCAGACCCGCACGAACGTTCCCCCCCTTGCCCAGCCCACGCCCTCTTGCGCCATGCTGATCGATACGCACGCCCATCTGTATCTGGATGCGTTCCGGGACGATCTGGAGGAAGTGATCGGGCGGGCGCGCGCGGCGGGCGTGGAGCGCATGTTGCTGCCCGCCATCGACGCGCCGTCTATCCGGGCGGCGCTGGCGCTTTGCGAACGATTCGACGGACTGTACGCCATGGCCGCCCTGCATCCCACCGAAACGAAATCGGCTACCCACGGGGATTTCGAGGAAGTGGCGGCGCTATGCGAGGATCCGCGAATTGTGGCGGTGGGCGAAACAGGCCTCGACTACTACCGGGACCGCTCCTTCGACGCCCGCCAGCAGACGTTTTTGCAATGGCACATCCAGCTGGCCCGCCGCCGCAACCTGCCTGTCGTTTTTCATAATCGGGAAGCCTTCGACGACCTGATCCGAATAGTCGAGGAAGCCTGGCGCAATGAGCAGAGTCCCGGCGAGGCGGACCGCTTGCGGGGGGTGTTTCATTGCTTCACCGGGACGCCCGAGGAAGCGGCGCGCATCGCGCGGGCGGGTTTCGCCGTGGGCATCGGGGGCGTCCTCACTTTCAAGAACGCCCGCCTCGACGAGTGCGTCCGCCGCATTCCCCTGGACCGGATCGTGCTCGAAACCGACGCGCCCTGGCTTGCCCCCACGCCGCACCGGGGCAAGCGCAACGAGCCGGCGTACGTCCGCCTCGTGGCGGAACGCCTTGCGCTGGCCAAAGGCATATCCGTAGAGGAAGTGGCCTCCGCGACAAGCCGGACGGCGGAGAATGTCTTTCCCGGGATTTGCAGGGATTCGCCAGAGAGGACAGGACGCTGACCAGGACGGCGGCAAATTGAACGCCCCGGCCCGGTCTCTTCGGGCCTTGCGCAAAACCCACCCCCGCGCCTGGACCGCCGGATTCGCTGCCCGCGGTCAGGAATCTTTCGTTTCGCAAGCCAGACCGTTGCCGTCCGGGTCCAGGCCGAGCGGGTCCTCCCCGGTCACCGCAAAGTTGCGATAGGGAATTTCGTCGCAGGAAACTTCGCCTCGCGAAGGCAGGCATACGAACCAGTCCCGGTAGCTGCGGTCGCACCACTGATAGCGCATGAACCGGTATTCCCGCATGTCCTTGTATTCGTCTCTGGTAACGATCCGGTGCGGAGGCAGTTCGGGGAGCGGCGGCGGGTCCTCGGAGCATCCCGGGTCCGCCGCGTCGTCCAGGTCGTCGAAATCATTGTCCACCCCGTCGAAGCACGACGCGCCGGAGTCCCGGGATTCCGGGTCGGGGCGTGCGTGCGATTCCCCCCACGTTTCCGGGATGCTTGCCCAAATATCCTCGAAATACGCGTCGAATTGCCGTCCGAGCCTCAGGCTTTGCACCAGCAGCGTGTTCTCGTCGTTGCTTCGCTGCCCGGCCGAGGTCCAGTTCATGGAGCCAAGCACCAGCGTGCTCCCGTCGATAGAAGCCGCCTTCATGTGCATCTTGCCGCCCCAGTTTTCTATTTTCACAGGAATGCCCGACTCGCGCAGGATTTCATGCTTGGAGTATCCGTTTTTGGCCGCCGTGGCGTCAATGATTACGCGCACCTTGATGCCGCGCCGGTGCGCCCGAATAAGGTTCGCGGCAAGGTATTTGTCCGTCAGGAAAAAGACCGCTACGTTGACGTACTCCCGCGCCCGGAAAATCAGGCTTCCGACGCCATAGCGCATCGTCTGGTCCTGCGGCGAAAACCAAGTGGTCACCCTCGCGTCGGACAGCTGAAACTCCTCGACCCCGTCCGGCGCCTTGTCGCAGGCTTCGCCCCGATTCCAGAGGCGTTCGAACTCCTCTGTGTAGACCTGCGCTACGGGTTCGGAGCGCAGTACAACGACCGCGTTTGCGTTGTAGCCGCCGGTCCCGGAATTGGAAATGTTCGTCGAGCCGGTCCAGACCTCGCGGTTGTCCGCCACGAAGAACTTGTTGTGCATGATCCGGTTTTCGGCCAGGAATTGCGACCGCGCCGCATGGCCCGCCACGAGCATGCTGTCCTCCCCGATGTCGTAGGCAAGGCATTGCAGCGGCCCCTTGAATCCCTTCGGGCGCTTGCAGGCGGACTCTCCCGAAAAATCGTTCTTGCACGCCACTTCGCGGGCGTAATCGTCCCGAATCGTCCCGATGCGCCGCACCCATTCCCCGGTGGAGCGGTAGTAGTTCTCGTTGTTGCGGTCCCGATCCACTACGCCGCGGACGCGGACGCCTCGCTCCTGGGCGCGCAGAATGGCTTCCAGCACGGCGGACTGAAAACGCGCCCCGTAGATCGCAAAATCGATGGTTTCCTGCGCGTTGTCCACCAAATCCACAAGGCTTGCGCACAGGCGGCTTTCGCAGTGGTCCTGGGGGCTGTCGAACTGGCGCGGGTCCTGCAGGAGCAGCGTGATGTCGCCTTCGCCAGACTGGGCCGCGGCGAGCGAGGCGGGCAGGAGGAGGGCCAGCGCAACGGCCGCCCGCCACCCTATGCAACGTTTGGGGTTTCCGGCGTTTCTGGCGGTCATTGGCGCAGGGGAAAGCGATGCGAAAAGCCCGGTAAGCCGCCCTGCCGCGCAGGGTCTCGGGCCCGGCCTTTGGAGAGCGAAGTTCGGAGTATTCGGACTAAAAAATATACAGGAATTTTCCTGGAACAGCGAAAAGGGGCGGGCGTAGGCGGATATAGCGTGCCGAGCGGCGGGCGAATCAGGCTTTGCACCCTCTTTGTCGCCGCTCCAAACCCGACCGGAGAAGACCGCCATGATCGAAAAGCCGATACCTGAGGAAAAACTGGACGCGCTGCGTAGCATTATGCACGAGGCGCTGACCAAGCGCTTTGCTCCAGACGGACTGACGTTCGACCCCATCGTGTTCGAACACGAAATCGACTATGAAGGGGACGAATTGCTCTGGATTAAAATCATTTTCGACGGAGACCAGGGTAAACTGGACCCGAGCTGGACCAACAGGATGTTCCTGTTCCTTGACCCTGCTCTGGAAAATCTCGGCATAACGGCTTTCCCTATTACCTCGTTCATCGAAAAATCCGAGTGGGAGGACCCCTACTATTGGATACCAGACTACCTGAGAGAAGACGTTGAGGAATAGGGCTGGATCCCTTGTCCCTCAATGAATTTACCAGGTGGCCGGAGCGTTGTACCTGCTGTTTTAACACGTAGAGGCGTTGAGGAGATGGAAGCGGAGAATTTTGTCAAGACCGCGCGAGCGTTGCTTCCGGCGAAGCCGGGCAGGCCAAGAAATACCGATCTTCGGCGCGCCGTCAGTACGGCGTATCGGATCCAGCCTGGAGACATGAAATACGGATTATTAGGACGAATAACTATACGGGAATTTTCCTGGAACAGCGGCAGGGGGCGGGCGTAACGCAAAACGCGCCTTGTCACGCGGCAGGGCAGTTCAGGGGAGCGGCGGCATTCCTGCTCGCCGCTGTAAAAAATCGATACGGCAATATGCGGAGGTTGTCATGGTCAGAACGGAAATATCGGAACAGGACCTGGATCAGGTCAGGGACATCGTTGCCCGGACGCTGGCAGAACGCTTCGGCCCGGAAGGATTCGTCTTCGATCCTATCATCGTCAAGCCCGATCTTGACCAGGACGGGGACGATATCCTCCTGATAAAGATTATTTTTGACGGCGATCCGGAACAACTCGATCCTCGCTGGACGATGGGAATCGTTGGGCGCATTTACCCGGAAATGAAAGCCATTCCCGTAACCGCCTACCCGATCACCTATTTTATAGAAAAATCCGAGTGGGACGATCCGTATAACCACCTTTTCGATCATGAAATAGAAGGGCGAGACCAACGAAAATAGCAGGTGATTCGTAGCATTCAAGAAGCGAAAGACGCTATTTCAATTTTTGAACATGCGCCTTCAACGACCCGGCGAGCCTTTGCGGCCTATGTTCTGTTCAAGTCTCGCAGGGATTAGGGACTTGCCCCGCCTATGCTCGCATGGGCTGCTGAGGGGGAAATGGGCGACTCCTGATCCAGCGGGGCTGCCGACAGGCTGACGCCAAACGACGCGGCGTCTCGGGCCCGGCTCTGGAGGGCGAAATAAGGTGTGTCGAGGAAGAAATATACAGGAATTTTTCTGGAACAGAGAGGTGGTTCGGGTTGTCTGAACAGGTTATTGGGCTTTTAAGGTATAGGATTGCGACCTTGTTCCGATCCAACCAAGCCACTGGAGGTATTCCATGCCCAAACGCACCCGCAGAACCCACACCCCTTCGTTCAAGGCGAAGGTAGCCTTTGCCGCGATTCGCGGCGACGGCACGATAGCCGATCTTGCCGCCCGCTTTGAAGTGCATCCGAACCAGATACAGTCCTGGAAGAAGCGCATGCTAGAGCGCGGCGAGGACGTTTTCGCCCGCAGCCATTCGACCGGTTCCGAGAGGCACGACGAGCATGTCAAGACGCTTCAGTCCAAGATAGGGGAGTTATTGATAGAGAAGGATTTTTTATCGAAGGCGCTCGGTCGCGGCCTGTAGCCGAGCGCAGGGACCAGATCAATCGCGAGCACCGCTTGTCTATCGTTCGGCAGTGCGCGCTACTGGCATTGAGCCGTTCCACGGCGTACTATCGCCCCAAAGGGGTGAGCGAGGAGGACCTCGCCGTCATGAGAGAGATCGACCGCATCTACATGGATCGCCCTACGAGCGGCTCGCGGACGATAAAGAACCTGCTCGAAGCACGCGGGCTTACGGTGGCGAGAAGCCGCGTCGTACGCCTTATGCGGCTTATGGGCTTGCGGGCCATCTACCCGAAGCGGCGCACGTCCTCTCCTGGAGAGGGCCACAAGATTTACCCCTACCTGCTTAAAACGATGAAGATCACAGAACCGGGCCAGGTCTACGCGGCGGACATTACGTACATACCCATGGCGCGCGGCTTCCTTTATCTCGTAGCCGTAATCGACTGGAAGAGCCGCAAGGTGCTTTCTCACCGCGTCTCGAACACGCTGGACGCGGAT
>JAJECT010000002.1 GCA_022821845.1 Rhodothermales bacterium
AGCCTCCCGAAGGGCGCGTCACGGACGCAACGTACCGAATCTACTGTATTTTCTGCTGATTTCAATGATCCGGGCATGACGGTCTTTGCGGGCAATAGTGACGCGCTGAGCGAAGCGGCTTTGATCAGAGTATCCTTTACGCCGCGCAATCCGGAAACCACGCGGAGCAAGCCCGCGAAACCCGGATTATCCCTGGCATGCGGAGGGGGAGGGATTCGAACCCTCGGTGCCCCGAAGGGCACAACGGTTTTCGAGACCGCCCCGTTCGACCACTCCGGCACCCCTCCGTGGCTCGTCGATGGCGCTATCTGCCCGCGAAGGGAAGATAACCCGGCTCGCTCGATTTCGGGCGAAGAATCAACAAGCGATGCGGGCGTCTGTTCCGCAACGCTTGTCGCCGGGTTCCACAAGAACGTCGCGCCGCCCCATGCAAGCGAACGCCGGACGAAAGCGGTTTCGAGGAGCGTATCCCTATTTCGACCCCCGACGCCCGCCGGATTGCTTATGATGGTCGGAATGGTCTGAATGCGACCCCTTGCGCCCGGGTCCCATGGACGAGGAATCCTTGCGCCCGCGGGACTTCCTGTATTTCCACGCCCGCTCCATGCGTTCGTTCAGCGCCTCCAGTTGCTCCTCCGTAAGCAAGCTGTCCAGCGAGACGCGAAACGTACCCATGATCTCTTCCAGCGCCTCCCGACTCTCTGCATGGTGCGCGTTGAGCGCCGCCGCCGCGTCTTCCAGCGCCGCCTGGATGGCTTCGCGCTGCGCGTCGTCCGTCGGTTCGATCATCTTGTCCATGAATCGCACGAATCCGGCCTGGGAACGCAGGGAGGTGAGCCGTTCGATACGGTTTTCCACCATAAGCGCATGGATAAATACGCCCAGCAACATGCCGATGAGCAGCGTGCCCAGCAACAGCAAGATCGATTTCGTACGAGCAGTCATGGTTTCCCGGTTCGATCCGGAATGCGTGAAAAGGTATCCTTGTAATTACATAACCGACCAGGACAGCGCGTCCGCCAGCGATACGGACGGCAAGCCAAACACGGCTTCCAGCAAGGAAGAAGCCGCGCCCAGCGACTGGTACGTGACGGCGTTGTAGGCCGCGAACGCAAGCGCCGCCGCAAAACTGGCGGTCGCCGTACGCAGAAATATCCATTGCAGGCCGCGATAGAACGACTCGCCGAGCGCGTGCCCGTCGCCCTGCAATCGCCGCATCGCGCGTTCGCTGAAATACGGCCCGAACGATTCCGCCCGGCTCGCCCGCAACACGCCCTGCAACCCGCGCAACGCATCCAGCGCGTCCTGCAAAGGAGCTTCCTCTGCAAGGCGCGCTTCGAGCTTGCGGCGCGCCTCGGCAGGCAAGCGGTCTTCCATGTATCGTAGCAATGTTTCCTGATCCGGGTGCATTTCGCGCCTCGCCAATAGGTTTACGAATAATCCGAAAGCAGCGGGCCAAGCAACTTTTCGAGCTGCGCCAGCCCCCGCGACAATCGGGACATGACCGTGCCTTCCGGGATATTCAGCATCGCCGCCGTTTCCCGGGTCGAATACCCTTCCAGCATCCGCAGCGTCACAACCGCCCGCTGCGACGCGCTGATTTCCTGCAGGGCGCGATGCACAAGCCGTTCGCGCTCCCGCCCGTCCACCGCCTCTTCCCCCTTGACGACCGGCTCGGCAAGCCGCTCCGCCTCCTGGTCGTACCGAACGAACCGCTGCCGCCGCCGCTTGCGCCGTTTCAGCGCCTTGAGCGACTGATTGATGGCGATGCGCACGATGTACGTGCCCAGCGCGGCGTCTCCCCGGTACTTGTGCAGATAGGTATGGAGACGAATAAACGTCTCCTGCCCTGCGTCTTCCGCCTCCGGGCATCTCCCCATCATGCCAATCACGGTCGCAGCCACTTGTCCCTCGTATCGTCGTATGATTTGCTCGAATGCGGATGCGTCTCCGGCGCGCGCACGCTCCACCAGTTCTTTATCCGTAGGCTTCACCGCATGCGGCATAACGAATTCGCACGGTCCGTTCCGGGCAAGTACAGTTTCTGTTGTCGTATGCATGCGCAACCGGTCCATAAGAACGGTGCGCAACGATTCGATCCCCTTAAACAGGTTTTCATTCCATCCGGCCCGCGCGAATATAACGTCCCCGCCCAACGCGCCTGCATGAACCAAAAAGCGCGCCGTCAGGGGGCCGCGCCTTCCAGCGTCGCGCGAACCGTTTCGGCTGTCGCAGCCAGCGCCTCGTCCAGGCGCTCCGGGCGCCGCCCGCCGGCCGTGGCCAATCCGGGCCGCCCGCCCCCGCCGCCCCCCACGATCCGGGCAAGGCGCCCCACCAGGTCGCCCGCCTTCAACGCGCCCGACTGCGCAAGATCGTCGGATACGGCGGCGGCAAGATACGCCTTTCCGCCCTCCGGATCCGGCGCGCCCAGCGCGGCCACAGCCGAATCTCCCATGCGCTCGCGCATCGTTTCCGCCAAACTGCGCAACATATCCATCGGCGCCGCTTCTATCCGGCCCGTGACCACGCGAACCCCCGCCACGTCCTGCGCTTGCGCAAGAAAACCCGCCAGTTGCGCGGCAAGCGCCTCTTCCCGCAGGCGCGCTGCCTCGCGCCGAAGGCGTTTGTTTTCCGCCACCAGCCGGGCAACTTCCTCGGAAGCCGAACGCGCCGCAGAACCCAGACACTCCCGAACGCCCGCCAATTCCTGCCGCTCCCGCTCAATGACCTCCAGCGCTTCTTCGCCAACCACGGCCTCCAGGCGCCGTATGCCCGCCGCAACCGACCCTTCCGACAAAAAACGGAAAACGCCCAATTCCCCCGTGGCGCGCACATGCGTACCGCCGCACAACTCCACCGACCAGGCCGGATCGAACGTAACGACGCGCACCCGATCTCCGTATTTTTCGCCAAACAACGCAATGGCGCCCCGCGCTTTCGCCTCGGCGATCGGAACGTCGAATTCAATGCGCGCCGGGACGTCCCGCTGAATCACCCCGTTAATCCGGGCCTGCACCGCTTCGAGGACCTCCGGCGCCACCCGCTCGTAGTGGCTGAAGTCGAAACGCAGCCGGTCGGGCGCCACAAGCGACCCTCTTTGCTGCACATGCTCTCCCAGCGCTTCGCGCAACGCCGCATGCAGCAAATGGGTCGCGGTATGATGTTTTTCGATGCGAAGCCGCCGATCCGCATCCACGACGGCGTGCACGAGCGCGCGGGGATCTGCGGGCAACCGGTCCACGCAATGCACGATGCGCCGCTGCTGTTTCTTCGTATCGAGGACCCGAATTCGCTCCCCGCCTACGTCGAGCATGCCCGTATCCCCTACCTGCCCCCCGCCTTCCCCGTAGAACGGCGTCCGGTCCAGTACGATTTCGTACCGCGCGGAAACGGTTTGCTCCGCCTTGCCGTCCGCCTGCTCGCCATTCGATGGCGCGGCAACCGCGCGCATGGCCGCAATGCGGACGTCCGTGGCTTCGAGGGCCGCGTACCCTGCGAACAGCGAATCTCCCGGCTCGGCCTCTTCTCCCGACGTGAAGACCTCCCATGCTTCTTCCCCGTCCGCCGCGACCCTGAACGAAGCGCCCGCCCGCGCCCGCTCCTTCTGCACGCGCATAAGGTCTTCGTACCGCGCCAGGTCTTCGTCCTGCACCGCAAGGCCCTTCTCCCGCGCCATGAGTTGCGTCAAGTCCACGGGAAACCCGTAGGTGTCGTGCAACAGGAATACGATCTCCCCCGGAACGCGCCCCTCCATAGCCGCAAAGATGAATACCCGGTAGGCTTCGTACCCCGGACGCTTCCCGAAAGCCTTTTGCAGGATATCCAGCATCTTGCGATCCGAACCCAGCAAGCTGAGCACGCCCTGCGCAGCCAGTTTCGTTTCCCGGACGCGCTGGTAATTCGCGCCGGCATGGCCCGACCGGGCCCTGCTGTTCGCCTCGTGGACCGACAGGCCCTCGCGTTCCGCCGCGTCGCGAGCCGCCTCTTCCGCCTCCCGGATGGCGTCGGACAACGCCTTGACATGGTTCGCAATGTACTCGAAGAATTCGATGCCCGTGCCGAGCGTACGCAGGAAATGCTCTTCTTCCGCGCGCGTGACCCGCTCCATATGCTCGCGGCGCGCGCGCAATTCCGGGAAGGCGTCGCCCATCGCGTCCGCAATGGGCGCAATGAGCCGGTAGACGAACGGCTCCCGGATCCCCAGCGCCTGGTACCCGAACCGCACGGCGCGGCGCAAAATACGCCGAATGACATAGGAGCGCCCCATATTGCCGGGCGCCACGCCATCCGCTATGGCGAAGGCGATGGCGCGCGCATGATCGGCGACCACGCGCATGGCTACGCGCCGCCGTTCGCGCTCCGCCTCGTCCTCCACGCGTATGTCGTCGTAGGAAACGATTTCCTGCCGGGGCGAAAGCGCCGCCACGCCGGCAAGCAGGGGGGCAAACAAATCCGTGTCGTAATTCGACCGCTTGCCCTGCAAGACCGCGACCAGCCGCTCCAGTCCCAGCCCGGTGTCCACGTGTACGGCCGCAAGCGGTTCAAGCGACCCGCCCGGCAGCGCATTGTACTGAATGAACACAAGATTCCACAACTCGATGACTTCCGGGTAATCCGCATTGACCAGGTCCTTGCCGGGCGCGGCCCGACGCGCTTCGTCCGCGCGCAAGTCGATATGCACTTCCGAGCACGGCCCGCACGGCCCCTCGTCCCCCATCATCCAGAAATTGTCCTTCGAAGGAAAGAAAAGTATGTGCGCCGGGTCGATGTTCGTTTCGGATTCCCAGAGCGCCGCCGCCTCCGAATCGGGCGGCAGGTCCAATGCCTCGTCGCCTGCGTGCACCGTAGCGTACAGCCTGTCCGGCTCCAGCCCGAATACGTCCACAAGCAACGTCCAGGCCCACCCGATGGCCTCTTTCTTGAAATACTCCCCGAAAGACCAGTTGCCCAGCATCTCGAAAAACGTATGGTGGTACGTATCGAGACCCACCTCTTCGAGGTCGTTGTGCTTCCCGGATACCCGCAGGCATTTCTGGGTGTCCGCGGCGCGGCGATACGAACGCTGGCCCGTCCCAAGAAACACATCCTTGAACTGGTTCATCCCGGCATTCGTGAAAAGCAGTGTGGGGTCCCCCTCGGGCGCCAGCGAATCGCTCGGCACGATCTCGTGCCCCCGCTCCCTGAAAAAATCAAGGAACGCGCTGCGAATGTCGTTGGAAGAAAGCAAATCGGACATATTAAGGATAATTCAACAGATGCGGAGCGGGCGCAAGGGCCCTGCGCAAAGGATTCGGCAGTCGCAAGTGAACGAAGCGGCGGGCGCAATGTGCCCGCGCGGCGGACGCCTACGCCATGGCGCCCTGCTTCGCTCGCCGTTTCCGGGCTTGCGCGACGTCGCTGGGCGCGCCCCGCGAAACGTACGGATTCTCCGCCGCATAAAACCGCCACGGCAAATCGACGCCGCGGGTAATTCCGACGCGGGACGAGGTCTTGATGGCAAGCGGGGCTTCGTCTTCCGGGTCCCTCGCATACAGCGGCGGCTCCGTAAAAGGCGTCTTGTGCAGCCCGCCGTCGATCCCGAAAGCCTGGGCCAGTTTGCCGGGGCCGTTCGCCAGGTCGATATCCCGCTGCGCCCTTGCCCGCCGCGCATACATGGACGCCAGGCCCTCGAGCGGCTCTACGGCGCGCAACAGGACGCCTCCGCCCGTGCCCTCTGGCTCCGTCACCACATTCATCAGCCAGTGGACCCCATAGGTAAGGTAGACGTACGCGGTCCCCGGCTTGCCAAACAGGTCGCGCCCGCGGCCTTCCGGCTTGAGCGCCCCGGTTCGCCGATCCAGCAAGCCCCATCCATGGAACGCGGGGTCGTCCTGCGTATAGGCCTCCGTCTCCACGATGCGGCCCGCCAGTTCGGTCCCGTCGTCCAGTACGCGCACAAGATGCTTGCCGACGAGGTCCCGGGCCACCTCCAGCGTAGGCCGGTTATAAAAATTTTTCGTTAAAATGCGCATGGCGAGCGTAACCTTGCAACCAAATCTTTCGTAACGGCGATATACGCGCCGGAATTTTCCGCCCGGAACGCGCCCGAACCCGGACGAGAAGCCTTCGCGGCGGCAAACATACGATGCAAGCGATGGAAAGGATGCAATCCCCGTCGTTATCGTTGTTTTTGCAACGCCCGGAAGAGAGGCGAAATATCTGAACGCAGGTTCAGGCGCAAGGCGCCCACCCGGCGCTTCCCCGATTTTTTCAAAAAAACTTCCCCGTTTCCATGCGCTCCACGCTCCGTATCGCAGGCTCCGCCATGGCCTTGTTGCTTCTGGCCGTCGCCGCCACCCTGTTTTTTGATCGCGCAGAACCCGCTGCGTACGCCGCGCCAAACCATGCCGACCGCCTTGCCCTCCATGCCGACGCACAGAACCCGGACGGCGTCCGGGGCCAGGCCGAAGAGGAGATGATCGACGAAACCTTTTCCGTGCAGCCTGGAGAGGCGCTGCGCGTGGACGTCGGGCACAGCGACGTCCATATCGAAAAAAGCGACGGAAACGAAGCGCGCATTCGCGTCGTGCTGGAAGGCGAGCAAATCACCGACCGCCTGCGCGAGTTTTACGAATACCTGAACTTCGAGACAGGACAAGCGAACGGCGCGCTTTTCGTCCGCACGAATCCCGACGGCAAGTGGCGCTGGAACCGGAACGGATGGCGCCTGCGCGGCGGCGTCCACGTGTATATTTCCGTGCCGGAGGTGTTCGACGCCGATATGGACATAGCCCATGGCGACGTGGAAATAGACGCCCTGAAAGGCGCCCTGAAGATGGACCTTGCCCATGGGGACATAGACGCCGGATCGCTAAGCGGCGCCTCGTTGTCCATAGACATAGCGCACGGCGACGTGCAGACCAGTCAGGTGGGCAGCGAACGCGTCCGGCTGGCCTTGCAGCATGGCGACCTTTCGGCAAGCAGCATCGACGCGCAGGGCGTGGAAGTGCATACCGCCCACGGCGATATCGAACTGAACGAGGTGGCTGCGGAAACGGTCCGCATCCGCGCGGCGCACGGGGACATCGACCTGGACCGCATTGCCGCCGGTGAAATCGACGTAGACGTAGCCCATGGGGACATTCACGTGCGGGAAATGAACGGCTATCCGCGCATGGAAGCCCGGCATGGAGACATCAGCCTGTACTTCGTCGAAGCGGCGGGCGGCAAGTTCAGCGCCGCGCATGGAGATATCGACCTGTACGCGCCGGCACAGGCCGCGCTGGACGTCGATCTGAAGGCCTCGGACATTGCTATGGCAAACGCTTTCCGGACGCGGTTCGAGGGCGTAAGCAAGGACAAGGAAGTGCAGGGCCGGGTGAATGGCGGCGGTCCCGAATTGCATGCCCGCGCCTCCCATGGAGACGTTGCGCTCCGGGCGCGATAGGCGGGCCCGCGCATGCTACGCGCCATGCCGGGGCGGACAGGCGACGGAACGCCGCTCAGGAACGAGGTTCCGGCGCCGCAAGCACGATGATGGTCAAGCGGCTCACGCCCACAAGCGCGCCGGCGGCGTTTTCGATGCGAATTTCCCAGACGTGCGTAGTTCGCCCGATGTGCAAGGGGCGCGCCGTGCCCGTGACTTCGCCGGGGGCGGGCGCCCGCCGAATATGATTTACGGAAATGTCCAGTCCCAGACAACGCTTTCTGGACCGGTCCACGCACAACCAGGCCGCCACGCTCCCCAATGTTTCCGCAAACGCGGCGGACGCTCCGCCGTGCATGATGCCCCGGGGCTGCATGGTCCGCTCGTCTACCGGCATCACGCCGCGCAGAAAATCGGGGCCGATCTCCGTAAACCGAATGCCGAGATGGGAAGCAAGCGTACCCTCGGTCATGTCGGCGAGCGCGCTCAGGTCGGGCGCATCGAACCAGATGGGCGCCGCAGCGGATTCTTGCGAAGAGGATTTACGCATTATGGAGCGGAAGACGGGATTCGAACCCGCGACCTTTTGCATGGCAAGCAAATGCTCTACCAACTGAGCTACTTCCGCAGGACCCAAAACGGAACGGCTTGTACAAACGCAACGAAGACATTCGTGTTCCCCGCAATTGCTAAGGCGCCGCCCAGGCCCAATCAATAAGCCCGTCTTGCCAGGCGCCCCTGCTTCGCCAGCAATTCGGCGTTGAGCACCGCGCCGCCCGCAGCGCCCCGGATCGTGTTGTGCGAAAGGACGATAAATTTCACGTCCAGCACTTCGCAGGGACGAATGCGGCCGACCGATACGGTCATGCCGCGCCCCAGGCCGACATGCCGACGGGGCTGGGGAAAACGCGCGTCCTCGAAAACTTCGATGAATCGCGCAGGGGCCGTCGGCAGGCCATAGTCCGCGATCGGGCTGCGCCACGCGCGCAAGGCGCTTTTTACGTCTTCCGCCTGCACCTTGCCCGGAAACCGTACGGAAACCGCCTCCAGATGCCCTTCGAGGACGGGCGCCCGCGTACACTGCGCGCTGATGCGCAGCGCCGCCGGATCGATGCGGCCCTCCGTCAGGCGGCCCAGCAACTTGTTCGGCTCCGTAACCACCTTGTCCTCTTCGCCCGCGATATACGGAACCACATTGCCCAGCGCATCCAGCGAAGACACGCCCGGATACCCGGCCCCGGATAGCGCCTGCATGGTCACCACATGCGCCGCATCGACGCCGAAACGGTCGAACAGCGGCTTGAGCGCGCACACCAGGCCGACCGTACTGCAATTCGGGTTCGTAACGATAAATCCGTCGCCGCGGTCCTGAAAATCGATCAGCCCCGTATGGTCCGGGTTCACTTCGGGAATGAGCAGCGGAACGTCTTCGGCCATGCGATAATTGCTCGCATTCGAAATCACCGGATAGCCCGCCCGCGCAAAAAGCGGCTCGATCTCCCCCGCCGCGGACGAATCCAGGCCCGAGAATACGAAATCGGCGTCGAGGTCCGGCGCAGCCGCCACGACCTCCATGCCTGCGATGCGCGGCGGAATAGCCGAGGACCCGATCCAGTTCGCCGCCTCCGCATACCGCTTCCCGGCGGAACGCGCCGAGGCGGCGAGGGCCGTAATCTCGAACCAGGGATGTCCGTCGAGGACTTCAATAAATTTCTGGCCTACCGCGCCGGTAGCGCCAAGAATGCCCACCCGGAGTTTTTCCTTCGTCATGCGCTTTGTTTCGTACGTTGCAATGCGGCGGCGCCGGGATAAAACAAGGCGTACGCCATGGCATCCTGCCGAACGCCCGCAACGCCTGCAATCTCAAACGCCCATAAGTTTTTCGCTCCGAACCACAGGCGCGCGCGGCGGTTCCGGGCGCCGCAATTCCTCCGCTATCCACGAGCGCAGGATCCGGTCCAATTGCGCGAATTCGATCAGGAACGCATCGTGTCCGGCGGGCGAGCGAATGACTTCGAGGCGGGCGCCGGGAACGAGCGAAGCCAGCTCCTCCTGTTCGGCCAACGGGTACAACACATCGGTATCCACGCCTATCACCAGCGTTTTGCGATCTATGCCGCGCAAAACGTCCTCGTAGTCTCCGCGTCCTCGCGCTACGTCGTGCGTATCCATTTGCCGGGTGAGATGCACGTAACAATTGGCGTCGAACCGATCCGCCAGCTTGGCGCCCTGGTAACGCAGGTAGCTCTCGACGGCGAACAGATCGTCGGCGGCTTCCTGGGGATTTCGTCCGAATCGCGCGGCGAGCGAACCCGGAGAGCGGTACGTCAGCATGGCGATCATGCGCGCCGCAGCCAGGCCTTGCCGGGGCTGTTCCGCGTAGCGGCCGCCGTTCCAGCCGGCGTCCGCATAAATGGCCTGCCGCTGCGCCTCGCTGAATCCGATGCACCAGGCGGAATGCCGCCCCCCTACCGCGATTGGCGCGACGCCGTCCACGAAATCGTCCTCAAAGGCCCATTCGAGCGCCTGCATGCCGCCCATGGACCCCCCAAGCGCGCACAGCGCCCGACGCGCGCCAAGCGTTTCCAGCGCCCGGCGGTGCGCCCGCACCGTATCGCGAATCGTTATGGCCGGGAAGGAGGGGCCGTACGGACCGCCCGTCTCGGGGTTAATCGAGACGGGCGAGGCCGAACCGTACGGCGACCCCAATACATTCAGGCATACGACGAAGAACCGGTTCGTATCGAGCGTTCGACCCGGCCCGATAAGCGGTCCCCACCATTCGTCCGCCGCCGAACTGCCCGTCAGGGCATGGCAAACGACGATGGCGTTGTCGCCTTGCGCGTTCAGTTCGCCCCAGGACGAAAACGCGACGGACACGTCCGTCAGCGTGCGTCCCGATTCAAGCTGGAGCGACGGAAGCCTGATTGCCTCAGCCATGAATCGATGCGTTGTCTTCAGGTCGGAACCGGCGCTTCTATGGCGGCGAAGGCCTGCGCGAAATCCCCGATAATGTCATCGATGTGCTCGATGCCCACGGAAACCCGAACAAGGTCGGGCGTCACGCCTGCGGCCAGTTGCTCTTCGGCGGCCAGTTGCTGGTGCGTCGTAGAGGCCGGATGAATAATGAGGGTCTTGGCGTCCCCCACATTCGCCAGATGGCTGGCCAGTTTGACGTTGTTCACCAGCGCCCGGCCCGCTTCCGTGCCGCCCTTGACGCCAAAGGCGAGCACCGCGCCGTAGCCGTTCCGCAAGTACTTGTAGGCCGACGCATGGTACGGATGGTCTTCCAGGCCGGGATAACTGACCCAGGAAACCTGATCCTGCTTCTGGAGCCAGCGAGCCAGCTTCAGCGCATTCTCGCAGCTGCGCCCTACGCGCAGGGAAAGCGTTTCGAGGCCTTGCAGAAGCAGGAACGACCCGAACGGATTTTGCGCCGGTCCGAGATCGCGCAAGCCTTCCACGCGGGCGCGAATGATGAACGCCACATTGACGCCCAGTACGCCTTCCGGCCCGAAAACTTCCCAGAAGTTCAGCCCGTGGTACGCCGGAGAAGGTTCCGTAAACGTCGGGAAACGGCCGTTATCCCAGGGGAACGTTCCGCTGTCCACGATCACGCCGCCGATGGTCGTGCCGTGGCCGCCGATCCATTTGGTGGCGCTGGCCACCACGATGTGCGCGCCGTGCTCGAACGGGCGGAAAAGATACCCCGCGGCGCCGAAGGTGTTGTCCACCACGATCGGCACGCCGTAGCGCTCGGCGACCCTGGCGATGCGCTCGAAATCGGGAATGTTGAACCGGGGATTCCCGATCGTTTCGAGGTAAATGGCCTTGGTCCGGTCGTCGATCAACCCCTCTATCGAGTCGGGGTCGTCTCCTTCGGCGAACCGGACGTCGATGCCGAGCCGGGGAAACGACACTTTGAACTGATTGTAGGTGCCGCCGTACAGGAAGCTGGTGGATACGATATTGTCGCCCGCTTCGGCCAGCGTCGATATCGCAAGAAGTTGCGCCGCCTGTCCGCTGGCGGTGGCCAGGGCCGCCACGCCCCCTTCGAGCGCCGCAATGCGCTGTTCGAGCACATCGTTCGTCGGATTCATGATCCGCGTATAGATGTTGCCGAATTCCTTCAGCGCAAAGAGGTTCGCGCCGTGGTCGGCGTCGTTGAACGTGTAGGACGTCGTGGCGTAAATCGGGACCGCGCGCGCGTTCGTAGCGGTGTCGGGCGCCTGTCCTGCATGGAGTTGCAGGGTTTCGAAATGGGGCCCGGCGGCTTGTCCGTTGTTGCTCATGATGTTTCCGTAAGATGATGGTTGAGAGTCAGGGCGCGAGGCCCGCTGGATGTCGAGCGGACGTCAGAGGCTCTTCCCGAAGAGATGGAGGCTGCAAGCGGCGCAGCCTTCGCGCCGGACAGGAGGGGCATAAAAAAACCCCTTCCGCGCCGACGGGCGGAAGAGGCAGTGTCCTTTCGGACAGGGAATCTCTCCCGCTCATCTTTCCTCGCGGGTTTCCGGGACGCCTGGAGCGTCGCGAAGCGAGGCAGGACTTGGCACCTTTCCTGCCCGGCGGGTAGGTCCCGACCGAACAAGGCGGTTGCCAGGGCTTCAAAGGGCCTGCACCCTCCACCCTTCTGGATGAGCTATCTGAAACATCGTTTCATGGGCCTTGAAACAGGCGCGTTCCGGCCAGGTTCCCGAAAACGGAAATTTTTTTCGAAGGCGTGTTTTTAGGGGAGGGCACCGGGCGCACAGGAGCCGGCGCCTGTCGCGGGGCAGCCTGCGCCCTACAGCGTTCCCAGGCAATAATCGCCCCCGTCCCGCTGTATGAAATCGAAAAACGGGGTGTCAGCGACTGCCCTGCTGGAGGGATATAGCGTGGCTTCCTCATTGTACCCTCCAACGACCAGGCCATACCCGTTCTCCACGTTCGAAAGCGTACCCGGCTGAGCCAATAGGCGTCCGTCTGCCGGGTCGCCCCCTGGCGGGTCCCATTCAAAACTCCCGACCGTGACTTCCAGGCCTAACCTCAATAGGGCAAGCCCATCCTGCGTGGGATTCCTGAAGTTAATCCCCGTATCGTCATGATAGTATGATCGCATGGTCTCGTACAGCAGGTTCAGATCCGTTGTGAATTCCCACCCGCGATCCAGTTTTTCCTCCATGCCCTTTTGGGAAAACGCATAGCGGCGGCGAGGAGTCGCACATACCGTATCGGAGGCATTCACATGATAAAACGAGACCTCGTATACGGTTTCTATGCGAACAAGGGAGAATGGCTCATCGGCGACGCCCAGGACGCGCACATGCAGGTCTCGCGTACCCGCATCGCTATCCTCGACACGCACATCTCCGGGCACCTCCAACTCTACGAAGGTATGCTCTCCGTCGGAGCGTACCACTTCCATGCGATGACGACTCCCGTACCCGGGCGTAAAATCGGCCCAATAGATATGATCCAGTTGCCCCGTAGCGTTGGCCGCCACCGAATCTCGCCATACATAAGCCTTGCCGCTACCCAGGTCGGTTGAGGTAACGACCGCATCAAGCGCCTCTCCCGTTTCCGGGAAAAGAAGGTCTTCCACGGGAGCCACAAGCACCGTTTGCATAAGCAACCGGGGATTAAAAACGCCGTACAGCGAAAACGGCTCGTCCACTCCAGTCGGTCCCGCCACATCCTCCTCGCAACCGGCAAGGCTCAGGAAAAACAACAAGGCAGCGGCACAAAAATAATATCTGCGCATTCAGGTCCTGCAATTGCGTACGGGGAAGCCTATGGGGCAAATGGTACATACGCCCGGAACGAAACACAAGGGTTTCATTCATTTTTCACCTGTGCCCGCCGCGCCTCTGGCTAATGTCTCAGAGCGCGACATGCCTGCATCGTTGAAATCAATAGAAACCGGTGCATCATGGACGTGACGCGCCCTTCGGAGGCTGCGAGGGGCGCCTGGAGCATCCCTCTGGGGCGATCCAGCATCTGCGGAATTACCGCAAGGGGCGGCGCCGGGGCTTGCAGAAGAGTGCGACGCAGGTCTATGCGCTGTTTGCCCTGGCTATTTCGATATGGCGCGCAAGAAACCGGCGCCTGTCGCGGGACAGGCATGCCCTACAGCGTTCCCAAGCAGTAATCGCCGCCGTCCCGCTGTATGTAATCGAAGAACGGGGTGTCGGCGACTGCCCTGAAAGAGGGATATAACACGGTCTCCTCATTGTACCCCCCGGCTACGAGACCATACCCATTATCCACGTTTGAAAGCGTACCCGGATGAACCAGTACGCGCTCGTCCGACGGATCACCCCCCGGCGGGTCCCAATCCGCACTGCCAACAGTAATGTCAAGCCATATCCCGAATAAAGCAAGACCGTCCGTATCCGGGTTCCAAAACTCAATTCCCGTATCGTCGTGATAATATGATCGCATCGTTTCGTACGGCAGGCTCAAGTTAATATCTAATTCCCAGCCATTTTCAATTTCAATTTCCTTATTATTATATGAAAATGTATAATTTTTTAAAGGCGTACTACACGGCGTATTTGATTTAAATTTATCATAAAAACGTACACTATATATAACATCTATCCGAACCAATAAAAAATCAGACATGCCTTTAGCAGTAACCATAATATCCCGAGTATTCGAATCATAATAATTGATTCGAACTTCTCCAGGAATTTCTATATTTACGACGCTCTTGGCACCATCGGATCGCACCACTTCCATGCGATGACGACTCCCGTATCCGGGCGTAAAATCAGCCCAATAGATATGATCCAATTGGCCCGTAGCGTTGGCCACGACAGAATCCTGCCATACATACACCTTGCCGCTACCCAGGTCGGTTGACGTTACGACCGCATCAAGCGCCTCTCTCGTTTCCGGGAAAAGCAGGTCTTCCACAGGGCCCACAAGCACCGTCTGCATAGGCAGCCGAGGATTAAAAACGCCGTACATCGAAAACGGCTCGTCCACGCCGGTCGGCCCCGCCACGTCTTCCTCGCATCCGACAAGGCTCAGGATCAACAACAAGGGAACAGCACAAAAATAATATCTGCGCATTCAGGTCCTGCAATTGCGTACGGGGAGGCCTATGGGGCAAATGGTACATACGCCCGGAGCAAAACGCAAGGGCTTCATTCATTTTTCAACGAAAAACCTCGACTCGACTTCATGGAGGCCGCTGCCTTCGTATGTTTCCTGTCCGTATCTTGTCCAATGCGCCGCGGACGCAAAAGGCGACAGCGCGAAACGGATCGCCCGCGGCGTAAATCGGGACCGAGCGCGCGTTCGTAGCGGTGTCTGGCGCCTGTCGCGGGGCAGGCTACGCCCTACAGCATTCCCAGGCAGTAATCGCCCCCGTCCCGCTGGATGAAATCGAAGAACGGGGTGTAGCCAACCACCCTGCTTGAGGGGTATAGCGCGGCTTCGTCATTGTACCCTCCAACGACCAAGCCGTACCCATTCTCCACGTTCGAAAGCGTACCCGGATGAACCAGTACGCGCTCGTCCGACGGATCGCCCCCCGGCGGATTCCATTCGGGGCTGCCAACCGTGAACGCCAAGCGAAGGCGCAACAAGGCCAGGCCGTCCCGAGTCGGATTCCAAAAATCAATTCCAGTGTCGTCATGATAATATGATCGCATGGTTTCATAAAAAATATTCATGTCAACGATCAATTCCCATCCGCCATCTATTTTATTTTCTGTCCCCTTATGCGAAAAAACATACTGCCGACGCGGGGTCGTACATACTGTAGTAGGGTCATCGATATTGTAAAAAGAAACATCGTATATAGTTTCTATGCGCGGCAAAACAAAATTCTCATCCTCGATACCCAAAATGCGTACATGCAGGTCTTGCCTTCCCGCCTCGCTACCCTCAACACGCACTTCCCCGGGTATTTCCACGTTTACAGTGCTTGTCTTTCCATCGGAGCGCACCACTTCCATACGATGATGGCTCCCGTATCCGGGCGTAAAATCAGCCCAATAGATATGATCCAGTTGTCCCGTAGCGTTCGCTGCGACCGAATCTCGCCATACATAGGCCTGCCCGCTACCCAAATCGGTTGAGGTTACGAACGCATCAAGCGGCTTCCCGGAGTTCGGGGCAAGCAAGTCTTCTACGGGAGCCACAAGCACTGTCTGCATAAACAGCCGGGGGTTAAAGACGCCGTACAGCGAGAAAGCCTCGTCCACTCCGCCGGGCCCGGCGACCTCCTCCTCGCAACCGGCAAGGCTCAGGAAAAACAACAAGGCAGCGGCACAAAAATAATATCTGCGCATTCAGGCACTACATTATGTTGTGCTCCCGGAAAACCTGATGATTCTACCTAAGGAGCTGTTTCAAGCTCGGCAACGGCACCGCCTATTCCACCTGCTTTTCTAAATCCTACGACTCGGATACTGCTTGTCGATGCAACAGTGCCCCTTGCATAATTAAGATAACAAAAATAAGTGCATAGCATACTCGAAACAACCCTCTCTCTCCCATTGCTTGGCACTTCATAAATCAAGAAGTACGTTGGCTGCGGACCTCCTACGGGTGCGTTATACTTAACCGACCAATTGGTACACTCCCCTACAGTGCCAGTACTGGACGTTTTGTATACAAATCCAGAATCTGTGCCGATCTGAACAGTGGCAGACGGGCAGTACCCCTCGCCTGCCGCATTACCGGATTCGGAGAAAACGTCCGCAGGCGCATGCGAGCCAAGCAGGAACGGAAGCGTCAGGAAAATGGCCAGCGGGCCGGTCAAGCGTTTCATGGCACATGTCGGTTTGGTTACAGAAGGTATTCAATGTGCGGGCGAAACCCGTGATGTAAAAATACATACGCTCCGAGCAAAACGCAAGGGCTTCATTCATTTTTCAACGAAAAACCTCGCCTCGACTTCATGGAGGCCGCTGCCTTCCTATGTTTCCTGTGCGTATCTTGTCCAATGCGCCGCGGACGCAAAAGGCGACAGCGCGAAACGGATCGCCCGCGGCGCAAGGACCCGCTTCCCGTACTGCCCATTCTTTCCTTCCAAATGACGCAAGCCCGAATCATAGACGGACGCGCCGTAGCGCAAGCCGTCCGCGAAGAAGTCCGCGAAGAAGTCTCGAACTGGATTGCGCAAGGGCGCCCGGCCCCGCGCCTTGCGGTCGTACTGGTTGGAAACCACCCTGCCTCCGCCTCCTACGTACGCGGCAAACGCAAGGCTTCCGCCGAAGCAGGCGTGGAAAGCGAAACGCTGCGCCGCGACGACAGCGTATCCGAAGAGGCGCTGCTGGACCTCGTCCATACGCTCAACGCGGACCAGGAGATCGACGGAATACTCGTGCAATTGCCGCTCCCGGGGCATATTTCCGAAAAACGAATCATCCACGCCATCGATCCGGCGAAAGACGTGGACGGATTTCATCCCGAAAACGCAGGGCGCCTGCTGATCGGAGACCCGGCGTTCGTATCCGCCACGCCGGCGGGGATCATGGAACTGCTCTCCCGCGCCGGTATCGCGCTGCGCGGCCAGCGGGCCGTCATCGTGGGGCGGTCGAATATTGTGGGGAAACCCCTCGCGGCCTTACTGATGCAGCGCGGAACGGACGCCACGGTGACGGTCTGCCACAGCCGAACGCAACGCATAGAAGAAATTACGCGAGAAGCCGATATTCTGGTGGCCGCCATAGGCCGGGCCGGATTCGTTACCCGAAACATGGTAAAGCCCGGCGCCGCGGTCATCGACGTGGGGATCAACCGGGTGGACGATCCGACGCGGGCGCGAGGCTATCGGCTGGCGGGGGACGTGGATTTCGACGACGTACTGGAGCAGGCCGGACATATCACGCCCGTACCCGGCGGCGTAGGCCCCATGACGATAGCCATGTTGCTGCGGAACACGCTGGCCGCCGCGCAGGGAACGTACCGGCAGAAACCATAAGGCAACGTTCCGTATTATCTATAATGCCTGCTATGGAAACGTTCTGCCCTTTACCGGCGTACCAGCGGAAATTAACGTGCGCCCACGCCCCCATGCATGCATTCCCCGCCGATAGAAACCGTTTCGCCCTCTCCCCGCTGCGTCTGCGACGAGGAGACATTCTTTTCATGTGGAGAAGCGCTTCGCCATGACAACCGCAGGGGCTGCCCTGGCCAAATTGCTCGTACAGCGCTGATTCACCCGGGTCAGCGCTTTTTTTGTACCGCGCGCCCCTCCTGCGCCCTGCCCTCTTTTTTCTTTTTTCTGCATTGACGCCATGGCCATAGTCCTTGCTTTCAGCGGCGGCCTCGATACGTCTTTTTGCGTACCGTATCTCGCCGAAACCTTTGACGAACCGGTCTATACGGTTACGGTCAACACCGGCGGCCTTTCCGAAAAAGACGCGCAAGCCGTCGAAGCGCGCGCCCGGACGCTGGGCGCCGCCCGGCACATCCTCGTCGACGCCCGGAAAACCCTTTTCGACGATCACCTGAGCTACCTGATTAAGGGAAATGTGCTGCGCGGCGGCGTATATCCGCTGTGTGTAGGGCCGGAACGGGTAACCCAGGCCCGCATGGTGGTGCAAGCGGCGCGGGAAACGGGGGCGCGGGCCATCGCCCACGGATCCACCGGCGCCGGAAACGATCAGGTCCGCTTTGACGTCGCCACGCGCCTCTTGGCGGAGGATCTGGATATTTTGACCCCCATCCGCTCCCTCGGGCTGGATCGCGAGCAAACGACCGCCTTTTTGCAGGAACGCGGCTTCGAGGTGCCCCGCAAAACCACGGTGTGGTCTATCAACCGGGGCCTGTGGGGCGCCACGATCGGAGGCGGCGAAACGCTGACCCCCGCCGACCCGCTACCCGAAGAAGGGTGGGCAGACACAGTAACGCCTTCGCAGGCGCCCGAGGCCGGGCAGGAATGGGTGATCGGTTTCGAGGCGGGCCTGCCCGTTTCGCTGAACGGATCGCCCATGGATCCGGTCGCGCTCGTCGAAACGCTCAATGCCGAAGGAGCGGCGCACGGCGTGGGAAGAGGCATGCACACAGGCGATACGATCCTCGGCGTCAAGGGGCGCGTGGCCTTCGAAGCGCCTGCGCCCGCCATCCTGATTCCGGCCCACCGGGAACTGGAGAAAATCGTGCTGACGAGCCGCCAGCGCTTCCAGAAAGACCATCTGGCGGATTATTATGGGCAGATGCTGCACGAAGGACACTATTTCGATCCGGTCATGCGAGACATAGAGGCCCTCGTCGATTCGTCGCAAAAGCGCGTTACCGGCGCGGTGCGGGCGAAGGCGCGTCAGGGATGCGTCGAAATACGGGGATGCGAAAGCCCCTGGTCCATGTTCGACCCGGAGGTGGCGGTCTATGGCGAAACGAACGCCTTGTGGGACGGACGGGACGCCGAAGGATTTACGCAGATTTACGGCGTACAGGCGCTTCTGGCGCGCAGGGCGCGGCGGCAAGCGGAAAACGCGGCTGAAAAATCTTCCGAGGAAGGACATGAATAGCCAGCATCACCGGACCGCGCTGCTTCACGGCGCAGGATATACGGGCGGCGAACTGATCCGCCTGCTTCTTGCCCATCCCGTCGCCCGACTGCATGCGGTCACCAGCCGGTCGTACGCCGGAGAGCCGCTGTGGCGCGCGCACCCGCATCTGCGCGGGCAGACGGACCTCGCGTTCAGCGATCCGGACGCGTTCGACGCCGCCGGGGCGGACAGCATCTTCGTCGCGGCGGAACATGGCCAAAGCGCCCGCCTCGCCGCCGCCTTGCTCGCGGACGGGTTCGACGGCATACTCATCGACCTGAGCGCGGATTTCCGGCTCGACCGGGCGGGCCTCTACGAAACATGGTACGATTTCGAGCATCCGGCGCCCGGATTGCTCTCGTCCTTCGCCTATGGCCTCCCGGAGCTTTGCGCCCCGTACCCGCCCGGAACGAAGCGTATTGCGAATCCGGGGTGCTTCGCCACGGGCGTCACGCTGGCGCTATGGCCGGCGGCGCGGCATATGGACCAGATGGACGCGTTCGTAACGGCCTGGACCGGCGCTTCGGGTTCGGGCGCGCGGCCCAGGGCCACGACCCACTTTCCGACCCGGGACGGGAACGCGCGGGCCTACAAGGCGCTGCGCCATCAGCATCTTCCGGAAATACAACACATGCTGGGCCCTGGCGCCACCGTTCGCTTCGTGCCCGTTTCCGGCCCCTGGAGCCGAGGCATCTGGGGGGTGGCGGATATCCCGCTCCCGGCGGGCGTCGCCGCTGCCGACGTAGACGCATGGTATGCGGAAGCCTATGCGGATTGCCCCCTTGTCCGGCGCTATCCGGGCGCGCTCCCGGAACTTCGGTTCGCCGCGCATTCGCCGTTCTGCGACATTGGATGGATGGTGCGCGACGGACGCCTGCTGGTCGGATTCGCAGAAGACAATCTGATCAAGGGCGCCTCGGGACAAGCCATCCAGAACCTCAACATCTTGCTTGGCTTGCCGGAGGCGACGGGCCTTTTGCCTCATCCGCAAACATCCTGACCCACTCGGAATATGACGACCCAGGACGTTATCACGCTCGAACAGCGCTATCAGATTCCCACGTACGCTCATATGCCCCTTGCGCTTGCGCGGGGAGAAGGGAGCTACGTATGGGATCTCGACGGGCGCAAATATCTGGACCTGTACGGCGGGCATTGCGTGGCGCTCCTCGGCCATAGTCCGCCCCGGGTGACGGAAGCCATCCGGAAGCAAGCCGGACGGCTCCTTTTTTATTCGAACACCGTCTACAACGATACGCGGGCGCGGGCGCTCGAACGCCTCGGACAGCTGGCCCCCGAAGGACTCCGGCATATATTCTTTTGCAATTCGGGCGCCGAAGCCAACGAAACGGCCATGAAACTGGCGCGCAAGCATACCGGACGGCCCCGCATCCTCGCGATGGAAGGCGGCTTCCACGGGCGTACGCTTGGCTGCCTGGCCGCTACCTGGCAAGAAAAATACCGGGCGCCGTATCGGGAAGCGCTGGCCCCGACGACCTTCGTTCCGTTTGGGGACGCCGCCGCGGCAGAGGCCGCCTTCGCCGAGCATGGCGATATCGCGGGCGTGATCCTCGAACCGATCCAGAGCATGGCCGGCATGGTCGAGGCGGAGCCGTCGTATTACCGGGCGTTGCGGGCGCTCTGCAACCGGCACGGCGCCCTGCTCGTCTTCGACGAGGTGCAAACGGGCGTGGGACGCACGGGGACCTTTTCCATTAGCGAGCACTACGGGATGCGCCCGGATTGCATTTCGCTGGCGAAAAGCCTTGGGGCAGGCGTACCCGCAGGCGCCGTGCTCTTGTCCGACGAACTGGCCGCCACGGTGAAGCCCGGAGACCAGGGCACTACGTTTGGCGGCGGTATGATCGCCATGGCCGCCGTAGAAGCCACGCTGCAAACCCTTGTGGAAGACAACCTCATGCCGCGCGCAGTCCGCCTGTTCGAGCATGTACGGGACGGCCTGGCGTCGCTGGACTGCACGGTGCGCGGGCGAGGCGGCCTCCTTGGCGTCGTCCTGGATCGGCCCTCCGCACCCGTTCGCTCGGCGCTGCTGGCGCAGGGCGTCATTACGGGCGGGGCGGACGACCCGAACGTGATCCGGCTGATGCCTCCGATCAACACCCCTTTCGACGCGCTGGACAGGTTTTGCGAAGCGCTTTCCTCGGCCTTGAAAGAACAGTAAGCACACTCGTTATGAGACATCTGATCGACTGGCAATCGCTCAGCCGCGCCGTATGGAACGCGGCGGTGGAGCGGGCCTTGCATTATTACGAAAACGCCGGGGTATGGACCGACGCAGCGCGGGGCCGCAGCATCGGGCTCATGTTTTTCAACCCTTCCCTGCGTACGCGAACGTCCATGGAGCTGGCGGCGGCGCAATTGGGCGCGCATTCGACCGTGCTCAGTCCGGGACAAGACACCTGGCGTTTCGCCTTCAAGGAGGGCGGCGTCATGGATGGCGCCGAGGCCGAACATATCCGGGAAGCCATCGGGGTGCTGTCGAGGTATTACGACGCGCTGGGGGTACGGCTTTTCGCTTCGCTCAAGAGTTACAACAAGGACCGGGACGAACGGCTTATCCGCACCATTGCGGCGGCCTCGTCCGTGCCGGTCGTGAACCTCGAATCCGCTTTCTACCATCCCTGCCAGGCCCTGGCCGACGCCGCGGTCATTCGGCGGCGCCTGGGCGATCCGCGCGGAAAGAAGTTCGTGCTGGCGTGGACGTATCATCCCAAAGCCCTCCCCATGGCCGTGCCCAATTCCGCCGTACTGATGGCGGCCCGCTCCGGCATGCAGGTAACCGTCGTGCGGCCGGACGAGTACGCGCTGGATTACGGAATCATGGAAAAGGCGCGAACCTATGGCGCGCAGGTGGAGGAAACGGATAACCGCGAGCAAGCCTTCGACGGGGCGGACGTCGTGTACGCCAAGGCATGGAGCGGACAGATGGTCTATTCCGATCCCGAACACGAAGCGGCGCGGCGGGAAAACTTGCGGGACTGGTGCGTCACGACGGAATGGATGCAAAAAACGCGGGAAGCGCGCTTCATGCATTGCTTGCCCGTACGGCGCAACGTGGTCGTGGAGGACGACGTGCTGGACGGGCCGGGAGCCATTCACCTCGAACAGGCCGAATTTCGCTTGCACGCGCAAAAAGCGATCCTCGAATACGCCTGGGGACTATAAGGAGTACAGGATACCCTTGGACGAAATGCCAGCAAGAACGACCGTGATCAAAACGGGCGGCGCATCCGTCGAGCGGACGGCGTCTCTCGACGCGCTATGGACCGCCGTGGCCGAACGGACGGGCAGTGAGCGCGTCGTGGTCGTGCATGGCGGCGGCGCGCGGGCCACCGAAGTCGCCGAACGGCTCGGTCATGCCCCGCGCATGGTGCATGGCCGCCGGGTCACCACGGACATGGACCTGCGCATCGTGCAATGGACCCTGCGCGGCGAACTGAACGGACGCCTTGCGGCCCATGCGGCGCGGCGCGGCGTACAGGCCGTGGGACTGTCCGGAGCCGACGGGCCTACGGTATACGTTACGAAACGGCCTCCCTGGAACGTGGACGGGGAAACGATCGACTTCGGATGGGTCGGCGATATCGCATCGGTCGATACGGGCCTGCTGGACCTCCTGCTGGATCGGGGGTACGTGCCGGTCGTCGCCCCGATCGGCGTGGACCGCGCAGGACAATTGTACAACGTAAACGCGGACACCTTTTCGTGCGCGCTGGCGCGCGCCTTGCGGGCGGACGAATACCTGCTGGTCACAGAGGTCGGAGGCATTCGCCGCAAGGCGGACGACCCGGATTCCCTGTTGCCCTCCCTCGACGCCGAACAACATGCCCGGGGCGTACGAGAAGGGTGGGTCACGGATGGCATGCGCGTAAAAATCGACGTGGGATTCGCCGCCCGGCAAGCCGGAATTCCGCGCGTCTTCGTCGTGTCCCCCGACGGCGTCCGGGCGCCCTCGACAGGTACGCAAATAACGTAACCCCTGACGGTATGCCGCAGGAAGAAGTCATAGCGCTTTTGAAATCCCTCGTGCGCATCCCCTCCCTGAGCGGCGAGGAGCAAAACATCGCCGGATTCGTGGAGCGGTATGTGGCGCAGCGCGGAATCGAGGCGGGACGCCTGGACAACAATGTGTTCTTTGGCCTGGGCGACGGCGAAGACGTCTTGTTGCTGAATACGCATCTGGACACCGTGCCTCCGTCGGAGCGTCATCCGCGCGGCGCATTCGACGCCTTTGAGGCGGACGGTTGCGTGTACGGACGCGGAAGCGTGGACGCGAAAGCCTCCGTCGCCGCCATGACCGCCGCATTGCTTTCGCTGGTCGCCGAGGGCTTCCGGCCTCCCGGGCGCGTTATCGTAGCCCTGACCGCCTGCGAGGAAACGGGGGGCGAATACAACGGACTCCAGGCGTTGCGCCCGCATTTGCCCCCGGTAACGGCGGCGCTTGTGGGCGAACCCACGGACCTTGCGCCATGCATCGCCCAAAAAGGCCTGCTCGTTCTGCGCGTGGAAGCGCAGGGCGAAACGGCCCATGCCGCGCGGGCGCATCTTGGAAAAAACGCCATCGAAATCGCGGCGAGGGACATTCGGCGCGCCGCAGAGATGACCTTCGAGCGGGAAGACCCTTTCCTCGGACGCCCTACGGTAACCGTAACCACCGTAACGGGAGGGTCCGCCCGCAACGTGGTGCCCGAGCATTGCGCGTTCACGCTCGACATCCGCTCGACGCCCGCCTGGACGCACCGGGAACTGATCGACCGGGTTCGCGATACGCTGGAGTCGGAGGTTCATGTGCATAGCGAACGGATCGCGCCCGTCGCGACGGACCCGAACGAACGCATCGCGCAGGCATGTTTCCGCGCCCTGCCGGACGCCGAACCGTTCGGCTCCCCCACCGCGTCGGACTGGATCTTTCTGGCCGACGTCCCCACGGTCAAGATAGGGCCGGGATCAAGCGCGTTATCCCATACTCCCGAAGAGCGTATCCCCGTCGCCGAAGCAAGGCGAGCCGTGGATGCGTACCGTTCCATTATCAAAGCGTACTTCGAATCATGACCCGCCCCTCGCCCCCGCCGCTCTGGAAAAAATCGGACGCCTCCGAAACGATGGAGGACAAGGCGATGCGCTTCGCCGTAGGCGAGGACTATCGGTGGGATACGCTCCTGTTGCCCTACGACATACGGGCTACGCGGGCGCATGCCTGGGGCCTTGCGGAAATCGGCATTCTGAGCCGGGCGGAATTCGAGGCGGTCGACCAGGCGCTGGATGCGCTGGCGGAGCAGGAACTGTCCGTCCGCCCCGAAGACGAGGATTCCCACACGGTGATCGAGCATCGCCTGACGGAAGCGCTGGGCGACACGGGCAAAAAAATCCATGCGGGGCGCTCGCGGAACGATCAGGTGCTGGCTGCGCTGCGGTTGTACCTGCGGGACGCGCTGACGGACGTCATGCGGCAAACCGCGGACATGGCGCGCATCCTGTGCCGCCGGGGCAAGGAGTGGGAACGGTATCTGATGCCCGGCTACACGCACATGCAACGGGCCATGCCGTCTACGGCGGGATTGTGGGCCATGGGCTACGCCGAACTGTTCGCCGTCGATATCGAGCGGCTGGGAGAGACTGTCGGACGGATCAACGTATCGCCCCTTGGATCGGCGGCGGGGTACGGCGTGCCCGGACTGGCGCTGCCGCGCAAGGAGGTGGCCCGGCGGCTCGGCTTCGACGGCGTACAGGAACATGTTACCGCCGTACAGTTGTCGCGCGGGAAGCTGGAACTGGACGTAGCGCATGCGCTTGCGCAAATCGCCGGAACCTGCAACCGCCTCGCTTCGGACCTTGTGCTGTATCAAACGGCGGAATTCGGTTTTCTGGAACCCGCCGACGCGTACGGCACGGGCAGTTCCATCATGCCGCAAAAACGGAACCCGGACATACCGGAACTGGCGCGGGCCTCGTACCACCGCGTCCTGGCCGAAATGCACCTGCTGGCCTCCCTGCCCGCCAATCTGCCCTCTGGATATCACAGAGACCTGCAGCTCACCAAGGAAGCCGTCCTGCGCGCCGTGCATACGACGTCGAGCGTGGCGGACGCCATGACGGCGACGCTCCGGAACATCCGCTTCGACCCGGCGCGCCTCGACGAAGCCGTATCGCCCGATCTGTTCGCTACCGCCAGGGCCCTTGAACTGACGCAAAAAGGCGCGCCGTTTCGGGAAGCCTATCGGCAAACCGCCGCCGAACTGGAAACGCTCCGGAAACCGTCCGCCGAGGAAGCCCTGTCGGCGTACCGGGTAGACGGATACCCGGGGCAATGCCGCCCGGAGCGCATCCTCAAACGCCTGAAATCGGCTTTGGACGCGGTCGATAAGGAGGAAGAATCGGCGTAGAATCTATGCCAATCTCGCACTTCATGGATACGCGAAAATTAATGTCTAACATTTAGACGTATCCACTGGGCAAGTTCCTCCACGGGTAGCATATCGGAAAGCTTTTTTGTCAACTTAAACGTTATGGATTGCCCCTCTGCCATCCGTACAAGATGCCCGGCGGCGCCTTCGGAAATATCTCCCTTTCGCCAACCGTTAAACACGATGGCGTTGGGACATACGCCAAGGCAAAGAAGATACTTATACGCCTTATCATGCCGTATATGATTAAACTGGAAAGTGCCGTTAGCCCCCAAAGATGCGGTTTTTACTTCTATGGGCACTCCCAATATGGTCATATCGGTTGGATCCGTTCGATTTTCACTCTTCGCTACGCTTATGCCGTTCTCCTCGGCATAACGCCTTACAAATTCTTCGCCAATTGCGCCTCGATTCGTCATGCCAACATGCCTATAGGATTCCAAAGCAGAATTTTTCCATATTGATTCAGGAGTGTGATCCCGAATCACATCACGCATGATTTGCAGGATTTCTATGCTGGAGGTTTCCATACGCCGTGGCCATCCTGGCATTTCCAGAAAACAAGGAAATATGAATGATTCTTTCGTGCATGAACCTGTCTAACGGCCCTGCTCACACCTGGACGATTGTTTCTCACGACGACAAAAAGGTCTTCTGCAACGAAGCCTATTTCAGCATATTTTTGCATGATTTCGACATGGGTAAACCGCTGCCTGTTAGAGCAAACCTCATCCTGGCACTTGACGATCATAACGCCTCGATCACGTAGTACCCGGTATGCCTCCTCGCCTGCCTCGAAATACAAATCCAGAACAGCTTCGTGGTATTTTTTGTTCGTACGATTTCCACTGTCGTTGTTCCGGTAGTATCGCTCAAAGGCGCGATGCGTTTTAGCCGAATGCGCCGTTCCGCCAGGTGAATGCATATAAGGCGGATCGAGAACAACCGCGTCTATTTCCCCATTAGAATAGGGTAAATCCCGGCAATCGGTGCCCGTTAGAATATCGGTTGCGCGAAGGGCGTATAAACCATCCGGAACCCTCCGCCAAAAAACGCCTTTTCCATAGGTTACGTCAGCAACGATGCTGCCAGGTTTTAGATAGAGGCTGAGGATTTGCGGAAAGGCATATTCGTTCCCCGACTGGAAAACGCTAAAAACAAGGTTGTTCGTTGCTTTTCCGTTTTGAACCACCCGCCTGTTCGACTCCGGCAACGACGGGCTTGGCAATCCCTGAATAACAGGCTGTGTGTAGACCATCGTCCTATGCGTTGTGGCGCTTGATGCGGCGGTTTCTCATGACCAGGGCCTTGGGTGTCGTCTAACCAACCTCCAGGAATATGACCTCCCTGACGCGCCGATCCATGATCCAGGCGGCGAGCCGCAATAGGCCCAAATCTCGGTACAACCTCATGGAGGATACGCTTTTCAGGTTGGTTTTCATAAGATACATACCAAATACCCACATACGCAAGGACAAATTTGCGTCGGCCATGATTGTTTTCGTCTTCAGCCGGAAAAAAGCGCGGCAATGTCCTACCACCCCCACTCCGACAAAGGCCTCGCAAAATCGCGCGCCGTGAGATCGTAGTGAATGGGCGTGATGGAAACGTACCCGTCCCGCACCGCCGCCACGTCCGTACCTTCGGCGACGTCCCGGTGTTCGGACGTCCCGGTCATCCAGTAGTACGGCCGGTTGTTTGGATCAAGGCGCTTGACGAACGATTCCTGCCAGCTGGAATGCGCCTGCCGGGTAACGCGAAAGCCCCGTATGGACGACAGCGGAACGTACGGAATGTTTACGTTCAGCAACATGCCGGGCGGCAATATCTTCGGCAGACGCCGCGCCCGATGCTTCGAAAGGTCTTTTGGCAAATCCTGCGCCCGGTCCTTCGCCAACTCTTTTTCCTGCTCCAACTTCTTCCTGACCAATTTCTCAACGACCTGGTAGGCAATTTCCCGGGCGGCAGCAAAGTCTTCCGCCTTCCACTCGCAAAGCGACAAGGCTATTGCGTCGATGCCCAGAATAGCCGCTTCCATTGCCGCGCTGACCGTGCCCGAATAAAGTACGTTCAGCCCCATATTCTCGCCTCGGTTGATCCCGCTAACCACCAGGTCCGGCTTGCGGGGCAGCAATGCCTGATCCCCCAGTTTGACGCAATCGGCGGGCTTGCCCTGTACGACGAAGACCTGCTTAACATGGCGCATCGGCGACTCCAAAGGGAAAGCGCGCACCGGATCTGCCCGCACCGGATCGCGCACCGTAATCGCGCACCCCACGGCGCTTTCCTCCAGGCGCGGCGCGACCACATACACATCCACCTCCAACTCCTCCAATCCCCTCAGCCTGACCATGGCCTCCGCAAGCGCAGTAATCCCCGGCGCGTCTACCCCATCGTCGTTACTGACCAGAATAAGCAGGCGATCTTCAGACCGAGAAGCCATGGCGTGTATCTCTTGCGATTTCGCGCGTACGCAGCGAGCGCCACGCCTCAATAACTTTCGTTTTCGGATGGAAAAGCGCGCACGCGGACATCCGCTACATATTGCTGCACCGCTTCCGTAATCGTTTTTTCGAGCTGCGCGTACCGACGCACGAACCGGGGGGCGAAATCCGTATTCAGTCCCAGCATGTCGTGCGTAACCAGCACCTGCCCGTCGCAATGCGCCCCCGCCCCAATGCCGATCACCGGAATCGAAAGGGCAGACGAAACGTCCCGCGCCAGGCCCGCCGGAATTTTTTCGAGCACCAGCCCGAAACAGCCTGCGTCTTCGAGTAGCCGGGCGTCCTCCCGAATGGCGTCCGCCTCCTCCGTGTCCTGCGCCCGCACCCGGTACGTCCCGAACCGGTAAATGCTCTGGGGCGTGAGGCCCAGATGCCCCATCACGGGAATGCCCGCGTCGGTGATGCGACGGACCGCCTCAAGGGCCGGTTTTCCGCCCTCCATCTTGACGGCGTGCGCGCCCGCCTCTTTCATCACCCGAATGGCGGAGACCAGCGCCTCCTTCGAATTGCCCTGATACGACCCGAACGACAGGTCCACCACGACAAGCGCATGCCGCACCGCCCGAATGACGGACTGGGCATGGTATATCATCTGGTCCAGCGTAATGGGCAGGGTCGTTTCGTAGCCCGCCATCACATTGGACGCCGAATCGCCGACCAGAAGCACGTCCACGCCGGCGGCGTCCAGAATGCGCGCCGACGTATAATCGTAGGCCGTCAGCATCGCAATGGGTATGCCGTCGCGCTTCAGGTTCTGCAGGGTCTGCGTGGTGATGCGCGGGGCGTCCACCGCGCCGGTAACAACGGGTTCACGGCTCATATCGACGTCTCCTTGCCTCTGTCCCGACTCCTGCGAATAGCAATTAATTCGCGCCCGAGGCCGCCGGGGCGTCGGCGGCTCCTTCTTCGTCTACGTCCAGACCCATCGCGCGCGCTACGTGCAGCGTAATGTCCTGCACGGTATCCGGGTTGACGAACAGCAAAAGCGGCTCCGCGCCGACCCGCGTACGCAATACGATATCCAGGCCGTTCGCGGCGGCGACTTCGTTGATGGCGTCCTGTATCTGTTCCAGAAGCGGCTGCATCAGTTCCGCCTGGCGCGCCGCCAGTTGCTGATCCTGACTCTGGGCTTCGGTCTGAATCTGCTCTTGCAATTGCACCAGTTCCTGCTCGCGCTCCAGCCGTCGATCCTCGGAAAGCAGGGACTGCTGCCGCTGATACCGCTCCAGTTTATCCTGATAATCGGCGTACAAGGCTTGCAGCCCCTCCTGACTGGCGTCGAAATCCGTCTGAAGTTGCTGCTGCACTTCCTGGTACTGCGGCATATTGATCAGGATAATCTCATGATCGGTGAAGCCCACGGAGAGCGACTGGGCCTGGACGTCGCTGGCGCGGCCAGCGAGGGCAAACAAAACGAGGGCGAAAAAAAGGCTTCCTGCAGAGCGGCGCGTAAACATAACGGATCGTTGGCGTTTTCTTGTGATGCGCGGCGTCCGGCAAGCAGGGCGCAAGGCGCCGGAACGCAACGCGGGGCAATCAATTTTGACTATCCACATCGACGCCAAGTTCCTCAAGCACATCGTCGCTCAGGTCCAATTGCTCCCGAACATACATGAAAATATAGTCCCCGCTCTTGTCGAATACATAGTCGTACCCGTCCCGTTCGGCCACCGTCTCGATGGCTTCGAGCACGGTTTCCTGAATGGGACGGACCAGGCGCTCCTGCTCCTGAAAAACGCGCCCTTCCGGGCCGAAGTATTGGGACCGAAGCTGCTCCACCTCTTCTTCGGCCCGAATGATTTCGTCGCGTTTCCGCTGCCGCTCCTCGTTCGTGTACAACAATTCCCGGGCCTGGTACTCCCGAAAGAGTTCCTCCACTTCGTCGCGGCGGGTTTCGACCTCCTCCTGCCATTCCTGCGCCATCCGGTCGAGCTGCTGCTGCACCGTAGCGTACTCCGGCAGGTTGTCCAGGATATACTCCGAATCCACGTACCCCAGCTTCTGGGCGTGCGCCGGGGCCGTCCCGAGCGCCGCGGCGAAAAGCAGCGCAGCGAATACATACGACGCCGGGCGGGCGCCTCGCCTTAAAAACCTTGCCCAAGCGTAAACTGGAATCTCCATGATTTCGAGCCGTCCTGGTTCCGGGTGGAAGCGAATTCGTCGAAATTATACCCGTAGGTTAATTCCACCATCCGCAATATTGGAAGATACATGCGCACCCCAACGCCGGCGGACCGGAATAGTTCTGCGGGATTGTACAGATCGAACCGGTCCCAGGCATTGACGGCGTCGAGGAACGCGTAGGGTTGCGCCGAGAGCTGCTCGGTCTGGATCGCCATCCATTTTATTTCGGACATGTATTTGTTCAGCACGACGCCGCCCACCGGCTCGTCGTTCAGGCGCGGACCTATCGCGGCGGATGGATAGCCGCGCATATACACGATATCCCGACCGAAATAATTATAATAGCCCTGCGTATCGAACGGCGACCCGCCCACGACGAAGCGTTCGAAATTCACGCGATCCCCCGTAAGCGACCCCACATATCCGAAGTCGGAGCCGAACCGGACGGACAATTTGCGAAACAGCGGGACATTCCACTCCGTCTTGAAGCGCGTCTTGTAATACTGCACGAACCCCGGAACGGGCGGCGCGATTTCAAGAGACAGCGAAAAACTGGACCCGGTGGAGGGAAAGATCGGATGGTCCAGGGAATTTCTGGAAAGACTTTGCTGGAAAGTGGCGATGCGGCTGACGCCTTCCGGAATCGAGCGAAAGAGGTCCTGATTATCGTAATGCTGATAGCGCAGGGCGCTCCCCATGCTGAATTTGTCGTCCGGCCATTGCAGGCGGCGTTCGTAGAATATCCGGGCCGACGCCGTTCGCAAATGTCCCTGCGAACTGAATCCATAGTTGTACAAGCGACTGCTTCGACGGCGATTCCCGCCCCCGTAACTCGAATAGGAAAGCGACATGCCCACCGGCGTAGGGCGCCCCCGGAACCAGGGCTCCGTATAGGAAAGCGAATAATTCTGATAAAATGATCCGGTCGTCTGTACGCCGAGGGATAGCTGCTGCCCGTCGCCCGAAGGCAGCGGGTCCCACGCCGAGCCCTTGAACAGATTTTGCGCCGAAAAATTATTGAAGCCGAACCGAAGCATCAGAATAGGCCCGAAAGACCCCCACGATCCCGAAAGTTCCAGTTGATCGCTGCTCTGCTCCACGACGGAATACGTCAGGTCAACCGTTTTTTCGGCCTCGTCGATGTCTATGCCGGGCCCGCCGCCCAGCGATTCCTGCGTAAAATAATTTAGCTGGCTCAGGCGGCGAATCGACTCCTGAATGGCGTCGCGGCTAAAGGTCCGTCCCGGAATCGTATACAATTCTCGCCGGACGACATGCTCCTTGGTCTTTGTATTCCCGGAAATGCTCACGTCCCCGAATTCGTATACGTCTCCTTCAAGGATATCGAAATGAATGTCGAGCGAATCTCCTTCGACCGTACGGATCGTGGGTTCGATGCTGAACCGCATGTAGCCGCGGTTCATGTACAGGCTGGAAATATCGCTGTTGTTCCTGTTCTGATACAGATTCTGCTCCAGTTTCGAACGGTCGAACGCCTCTCCGCGCGCAATGCCCAGCGCGCCGCCCAGGAAATCGTCGGGATAGACCGTATTCCCCTCCCATACGACGTCCCGGATATAATAGCGCGGCCCCTCCTCGACCGACAATTCGACCATGACGCCCGGATCGTCCCCCTCTTGCACGAACACGGAGTCGCGGGTAATGCGCGCGTCGTAATATCCGTTGTCGTTGTAGTGCCGAACGATATTGGCCAAGTCGGTTTCGTATTCGTTCCGGTCGAATTTCGCCCCGCTCCAGAAACGCCACCATTTGTTTTCGTTCGTCTTCTTCATTTTGCGCTTCAGGCGAAAATCGGAAACGGCGTCGTTGCCCTCGATCCGGATTCCCTCGACGCGCACTTTCTTGCCCCGGTCGATTACGAAATCAAGCGTCACTTGCCCGTCGGCGGTTTCTTCGCGCCGGACGTCTACCTTGGCGAGCAGATACCCCTTTTCCCGATAATATTGCTTGATCTGCCGATCCGTCCGCTCGATATCGGAGGGACGAACAGGCGTACCCCGCAAAAGCGGCGCTTCTTCGCGCAAATCTTTCTGCTGCCCCTTCTTGATCCCGGAAAAGGCGTATTCGGCAAGGCGCGGCTCCTCTTTCACTGCGATGGAAAGGTATACGCCGTCCCCCGAACGCCGCTCCTCTACGATCTTGACGTCCGAAAAAAGGCCCAGCCGATAGATCGAGCGTACGGCGTCCGCGATGGTTTCGTCCCCGGGCAACGTAACGGTATCGCCCGCCGTGAGGCCGCTGGCCTGCGCGATAATGGCGCGCGCGCTTTCGCTATCCGACCCCTCCACCGTAATGTCGAGAATCTCGTAGGCCGCGGGCGGAGACGAATACGGACCCGCCGCAGCGAAGGCGCCGGCCCCGCCGGACACGCCTTGCGCCCAGGCGGGCGCGGCGGACAAGGCGGCGACAAGCAGAAAAAGGGGCGTTCTGGCGTTCATAACGAATGGCATGCGCAGGGCCAGCCTCGTCCGGCGGATCGCCGAGCGAATCCGGGCGGCGAGCGAGGCGGGCGCGCGTTGTATCGACACGGTGGTTGTTTTCATTAACGAAGTTAATCGTCCGTTAGTATCCGTCCGAACCGGCGTTCCCGATCCTGATAATCCCGAATGGCCTCGTACAGCGCCTGCTGGCGAAACGCCGGCCAGTAGCAATCGGTGACATACAGTTCCGCATACGCCAGGCGCCACAGAAGAAAATTCGATATCCGAAACTCGCCGCCGGTGCGGATAAGTAAATCCGGGTCTGGCAAGTACGAAGTCATCAGGGCAGATTCAAAAAGCGCTTCGTCGATATCGCCGGGCTCGAAATCGCCTGCGCGCACGCGCTCCGCCAGTTTCCGGGCGGCGCGCACGATTTCGAGCCGTCCGCTATACGATACCGCAATGGTCAAGGTCATCCGGTCGTTGTCGCGCGTCTCGTCTATCGCTTCCTGCAACCTGCGCTGCACTTCGGCGGGCATCCTGGACAAATCCCCTACGGCGCAAAGGCGGATATTGTTCTTGTCCAGCGTCCGCTTTTCGTGGCGGATGCTGTGCAAAAGCAACCGCATGAGGGCGCGCACCTCTTTGGAAGGCCGGTCCCAGTTTTCGTGGCTGAAGGTATAGAGCGTAAGATATTTCACCCCCAGCTGCGCGCACGCCTCGGCAATTTCCCGCACGGAATCGACCCCGGCGCGGTGTCCCGCCACCCGGCGCTTGCCCTGTTCGCGCGCCCAGCGCCCGTTTCCGTCCATAATCGCGGCAATATGGGACGGAATCTCCCCGCGCCGCTTCAGCGCATCCTGCAATGCTGCGTCGTCGTCCGTGCGCATATCCCTGTTTGCCGTAACCTGCACCGTCGAAAAAATCTACAAACGCAAAATGTCGTTGAACACAAGGAATACCATAAAGGCGAGCAGCAGAACCATGCCCACCTGCTGCGTAACCATGCGAAACCGCAAGGACGGTTCCCGCCGGACGATCCCTTCGTATATCAGAAAAACGAGATGGCCCCCGTCCAGCGCCGGAATAGGCAAAATATTGATGATGGCCAGCGTAATGGACAGCATCGCCAGGATATCCCAGAAAAGCCCGCCCCCGACCTCGGTGGCCTGACTGATGACCTGCGCAATCATGATCGGTCCGCCAAGATTTTCCCGGAGGTCTTCCCGGCCCGTGAAAATGCGTTTGAGGCTCAGCACGATGACCCGCGTGTTGATCCAGGTATCGCCTATGCCGGCGCCCACCGCTTCGAACAGCCCGTACCGCCGCTGCGCCGCGCCGAATTCCTGCATCAGCATGGCCCCCGTGGGCGGATACACGCCGATAAAATACCCGGTTTCCTGCAGCGCCGGCGCGACCCGCCCTTCGGATACGGAAAAGCCTCCTGCCGCCGCAGAATCGGGGCTTAGCCACCGGATGGTCACCGGATGCCCCTCGGTAGCCTGTATGCGCTCGATCATTTCTGCCCAGAAGCGGATTTCTTCTCCGTCTATGGCCACGATGCGGTCCGCGGGCCGCAAGCCCATCGAATCGGCAGGCGAACCCCGCAAGACGCCGCCAAGCCACGCCGGCGCAATATGCACCCCGAGCCCGCCCCGGCGGTTGATCTGGGTGAAAATGTCTTGCGGACCCCGCGCAACAAGGGTATCGCGGCCCCGCAGCGCCGTGACCGTAAACGGATCTGCCGCCAGCGACTCCATGCTTTCGAAGTCCTCGTATCGTTCGAGGGGTTTGCCGTTTACCGCCAGCAGGCGATCCCCCGTACGCAAGCCCATATCGTAGGCAAGGGACGAATCCGCAACGAACACGGCGTCGATATTTTCCGCCGGAATCGTCGTTTCTCCGTACGAAAGCCGCAGCCCGGTGAAAATCGCGAACGCCAGCAAGACGTTGAATACCACGCCCGCGGAAATCACGACCATGCGCTGCCACAAGGGCTTTGCGCGAAACTCCCAGGGCTTCGGGGCCTCTTTCAGGCCGTCCGTATCCATACTCTCGTCCACCATGCCCACGATCTTGACATAGCCTCCGATCGGCGTGGCCCCCAGCACATATTCGGTCTCCCCAACCTGTTTTTTCAGGATTTTCGGCGGAAATCCGATAGAAAACCGCTCCACCCGCATCCCGAACAGCTTGGCGAACAGGAAATGCCCCATCTCGTGCACGAACACAAGCAGGGTAATGGCGAGAAGAAACGGAACAACGTACGACAGAAAAATCCCGGCGACGAGCCGGAAAATCTCAACAATTATCTCCATTGATCTCGATATGCTGTGAAATGCTGCGAATCGCCCCGTACAAGGCGCGTTCAACAAGAACGGGGCCCAGAGCAGTCCTGAAAAGCAGTAGTAAAGGGGTACGTTATATGGAAATCGACGGAATATGTTTCAGGACGACGCGGCGGGCTTCGGCGTCGCAGGCGACAAGGTCTTCGAGCGACGGGTCCGCTTGCGCAGGCATGCGGCCAAGCGCATCGCCAATCAGGTCGGGAATGTCCGTAAAGCGGATTTTTTCCTCCAGAAAAAGGGCGACGGCTTGCTCGTTCGCCGCGTTCAGGACGGCCGGCGCCGTCCCGCCGGCGGCGAGGGCCTCGTACGCAAGGTCGAGACACGGGAATTTGGCGCGGTCGGGCGGTTCGAAATGCAAATGCATGACGTCCGACCAATCGAGGCGCTCGCGCGGCGCGGCCCACCGCTCCGGGTAACTCAGCGCATACTGAATCGGCAGGCCCATATCCGGCAGGCCCAGTTGCGCCTTGACGGAACCGTCCTCGAACACCACGAGGGAATGCACGATGGACTGCGGATGCGTCAGCACCGCGATGCGCTCCGGCGGCATGTCGAAAAGCCAATGCGCCTCCACCACCTCCAGCCCCTTGTTCATCATGGTGGCCGAATCGATCGTAATCTTGGCTCCCATCGACCAGTTCGGATGCGCGAGGGCTTCCGCCCGGGTGATGCTCCCGAACGTTTCCGCGGGGCGCGTTCGAAACGGCCCGCCCGACGCCGTCAGCGCCAGCGATTCGACGCTCCGTTCGGGTTCGCCCGCAAGGCACTGAAAAATAGCCGAATGCTCGCTATCGACAGGCAGCAACATCCCCTGGCCGTCTTGCAGAAGAGATTTGACCAGGCGCCCGGCGACGACCAGGGTTTCCTTGTTCGCCAGGGCTATTTTTTTTCCGGCGCGCAGCGCGGCGAGAACGGATTCAAGCCCGGCGAAGCCCACAAGCGCCGCCACTACCGTATCTATTTCGTCCAGCGCCGCCGCCTCGCAAAGCCCTTCCTTTCCCGTCAGTACGCGGACGCCAAGGGGGCGGAGCGCGTCCTCCACCTGCTTGCGGCGGCGGGCGTCCCCTATGACTACGCATTCGGGCGAAAATTCCCGGGCCTGCGCAATCAGACGTTCCGCGTTCGAACCGGCGGTCAGCGCGCGCACGTCGAAGCGGTCCGGGAAAAGGCGGACGACGTCCAGCGTTTGCGCGCCGATAGAGCCGGTCGATCCCAATATGCCCAGCCGTTGTACGCCTGCCTCCCGATCAGGCGAACGCGCAGGCCGCGTATTCGTCGAATGCATGGAACGCAAGGAATGTATTGTTTTGTGCCTCTCCCGGAAAATACGCAGGGCGATCCGGACGCCCATGGTCGCATGAAACATACCGCGCAGGAAAACAATATCAAAAGGCAGTCCGATTCGATCTTGCCGCTCGCGCTCTGGAAGGCGCCGTACGCACTGCGGGCGCCCTATGTATACGATGATACGAACGTTCTCCTTGCCTCTCCGGTCATGGGCTGGCGCGCTTTTGCTTGCCGCGCTGTGCTCGGCGCCGGTCGCCGACGCAGCGGGCCAATCGCGGGAAGACCCGCAAATGGCCCGTTTTCGCCTGGCCGACGCTTTTCTGCGGGCGGGACAGTTCGAGCAGGCCATTGGCTTGCTCGAGGACCTGTACGCGGGCGCGCCGCGCAACGAGACGTTCTACCAGAAACTGAAAGAGGCCTACGAAAACGTCAAGCGCTACGACGAAGCCACCGCGCTCATCCAGTCGCGGCTGGCCGATACGCGCTCCGCGGCGCTCCTCTCGGACCTGGCGCGCATCCGCTATTTGCAGGGAGACGAGGAAGCAGCCCGGGCAACCTGGAAAGAAGCCGTGGCCACGGCGCCCGCCGACCCGATGGCCTGGCGCGTCGCATACCAGTCCCTGGTCGCCGTGCGGGAGTTCGACCAGGCCGTCTCCTTGCTTGAAGAAGCGCGAGAAGCCACCGGAATGCCCGCGCTGTTCCGGGTGGACCTGGCCTGGCTATGCAGCATTTCGGGGCGCTACGGGCAGGCTACGGAAGAATATCTGGCCCTCCTCAAGGAAAACGAGGGACATCTCGACTTCGTGCGGGCGCGCATGACGCCCTTCATGGAGGACCAGGAGGCGCTGGCCCCCAGCATCGCAGCGGCGCGGAATGCCGTCCAGACCGACCCGCTCTACCGGGCATGGCGCGAATTATTGGGATGGTTGTACGCCGAGGCGGCGGATTTTCCGCGCGCGCTGGAAGAATACCGGGCCATAGACGGACTGGAAAACGGCCAGGGGAGCCGGCTCTTCGAGTTTGCCCTTGCGGCTGCCGACGCCGGGGCCTGGGAAGAAGCAGCCAAAGCCTGGCGGGAAGTGTTGACGCGGTATCCGGATGCCCCGGCGGCGCCGCGAACGCTTGCCGCTTTGGGCGCTATGCATACGCAGCGGGCAGAGGAAATCGGGGAACGCGCCTTTGACGAAACCGGGCAGCGCATTCCGGCGCCGCATTACGAGCGGGCGCTGGCCGCCTACCAGGCCTTCCTGCAAGAGCACCCGAACCATGCGATGTATCCGGACGTGCTGCACCGCGTCGGGCGCCTGCAACAGGATGTGTTTCTTGACGTCGGCGCCGCCGAATCCGTTTTCCTGCAGGCCCTTGCTGCGTTCCCGGACACCCGCGCCGCAGACCGGGCCGCGTTCGACCTGGCGCATATCGCCATCGAGCGGGGGCAACTGGACGAGGCCCGCCTCCGTTTCAACCGGCTCGTCGACCGGCTGCGGACGGGCGAACTGGCCGAACAATCCCGGTTCGATCTGGCGCGCATCCATCTGTTCGCCGGAGAATTCGACGCGGCGCTGGCCCTGGTCGATATTCTCGACGCGCATACCTCGACAAACATTTCCAACGATGCGATCGCGTTGAAAATATTGCTTCTCGAAAATCGCGGCCCCGACTCGCTTGATACGCCGCTGCGGCGGTATGCGGGCGCCCTGCTTGCCCAAAAACAACGACAACCGCTGACCGCCCTCGACTCGCTGGACGCCTTGCTCGCCGCCTATCCCGGCCACGCGCTGGCGGACGAAGCCCGTTTCCTGCGCGGAGAACTCCTGCTTGCCGCCGGGCGCCGCGAGGAAGCGTACGCAACGTTCGCGGAAATCCCCCTGATGCATCCGGCGAGTTTCCTGACGGACCGGGCGCTTTTTGAAGCCGCGGGCATTTTGTCGCGCAATCCGGATACCCGGGAAGAAGCCGCCGCCGCGTACCGACGATTATTGTCCGAATATCCCGGCTCCCTCCTTGCGGACAAGGCCCGCGACCGCCTCCGTCGCCTCCGGGGCGACGAAGGCGTCTGAAGCCGTCCGCCCTCCGAACCCCTGGCCTGCCTGTTATGGATACGCTGATCAAAACCATTTCCTTTCGCAGTATTCGATTGCTGTTGCTGGCGGCGGCGCTGCTGCCGTTCGCCGCAACCTCCGCAAGGGCGCAGGACATCCTCATTCCCATGGACATTCGGCAGTCCAACCACTTGAAGGCGTACGGCGTCGCGTTCTGGCTGCTCGAACAGGGAGAACCCGTGGACTGGCTGCTCAACTACCGGGGCGGCTCCTTCCTGAGCGCCGGATTCGACCGGCTCGAAGAAGAATTGCAGGTGCGCGGCGTGTATTTCGAACGCATCGGAGCGGACGCCGCCGCCCGCATCGTGGCGGAAGTAGAAAGCGAAGACTACAACACGGCGACCGTGCGCCTGGAAACGGCGCCGAATATCGCCGTGTACGCGCCGGAGCAAACGCTCCCCTGGGACGACGCCGTCCTGCTGGCGCTCGAATACGCCGAAGTGCCGTACGACATGCTGTACGACGACGCAATTCTGGACGGAGAACTCCGCGAATACGACTGGCTGCACCTGCATCACGAAGATTTCACGGGGCAATACGGCAAATTCCTGCAATACCGCAACATACCCTGGTACATCGAACAGCAACGGAAGGCGGAGGCCATGGCCGCGCAGTACGGCTTTCGCAAGACCAGCCGCCTGAAACTGGAAGTGGCCCAAACCATCAAGGACTATGTGGCGCAGGGCGGCTTCCTCTTCGCCATGTGCTCCGGCACGGATACCTACGATATCGCGTTGGCGGCGCACCGAACCGACATTGTGCCGTCCGAATACGACGGCGACCCGGTGGACCCCGACGCCCTGTCGCAACTTGATTACGACGCGACGCTCGCATTCGAGAATTTTACGCCCGTATTCCATCCCGGCGAATACGAACACGCAAACATCGACGTCGGCCCGCCGCCGCCCGCCTTGCGGAATCAGGCCGTCGATTATTTCACGCTGTTCGACTTCAGCGCGAAATGGGACCCGGTGCCCACCATGCTCACGCAGAATCACGTGGCGACCGTCAAAGGATTCGTTGGACAAACCACAAGTTTTCGCAAGCGCCTTGTGAAACCGTCCGCGGTCGTGCTGGCGGAAGCGCCCAATCGGGACGAAGTCAAGTACTTGCACGGAAACTTCGGGGAAGGGACCTTTACGTTCTACGCCGGCCACGACCCGGAGGATTATCAGCATTTCGTAGGCGATCCGCCCACCGACCTCGACTTGCACAAGAATTCGCCGGGCTACCGACTCATCCTGAATAATATTCTCTTCCCCGCCGCAAAGAAGAAAAAGCAAAAAACCTGACCCGGCCCGGCAGGCGCTTGCCGCGCATGCGCCCTGCTTCAGTAAAGACCAAGCCGTTATGAATGTGCCCAACGCATGCGCGCTGCGAACCGCCGCAGTCCTGACGCTCTGTATGCTGGCGACGACCGGGATCGAACCCGCCCATGCGCAACGGCAAGCGGGCAGCGCGGGGGCGGGGGTGCAGTTCGGAACCCCCGGCGGCGTCTCCTTCAAGCGGTACGGGAAGCCGCGATTCGCCTACGAAGGGCTGGCCGCATGGAATCTCAACGATTTTTTCTTTCTTTCTGCGCACGTATTGCAGGAACGGACTATTCCTGCTTCCCCGCTCGGTTATTATTTTGGGGCAGGGCTCGCGACAAGCATACAGAAAAAAGAATCGCAAGAAGATTTCGTTGTGGGCGTCAGCGGAACGTTCGGGGTCCATTTTTTCGCAGACCGCTACGAAATCTTTTTGCAGGCGAACCCCCGACTCGACTTGCTGCCCGGCACCGCGGGCCATCTTGGCGGCGGCATCGGGGTGCGCTACTATTTCAGGAAATAACTACGCCCCTGCGTCCTCCATAAAACCCATGTTGTACGAGCGCATACTGGTAACGGGAGCAAACGGCCTGCTCGGCACGGAACTGATTGGCCTGCTCGGCCGGCATCCCGAATACGACGTCCTGGCCACGGGCCGCAGCGAAACGAGCCGGTCCGAAGGGTCGCACGGATACATGCCGCTGGATATCACGGCGAAACGCGACGCGCGACAGGCGATCCGGGATTTCCAGCCCACCGTGGTGATCAACTGCGCAGCCATGACCGACGTCGATCGCTGCGAAACGGACCGGGAAGCCTGCTGGAAAGCAAATGTGGACGCCGTAGAAACGCTTGCGCGGCAATGCAAGGATATCGGCGCGCGCCTCATCCAGCTTTCCACGGATTTCGTGTTCGACGGGCTGGACGGTCCGTACCACGAAGACGCCCGTCCGAATCCTGTCAATTTCTACGGAAAATCCAAGCAAGCCGCCGAGAATGCGGTGCGGAAAACCGGCTTCGGCAAATGGGCCATTGTCCGCACGGTCCTCGTCTACGGGGCCGCGTCGCGCGCGAACCGCTCCGATTTCGTACTTTGGTTGCTGGAGCGGCTGTCTGCGGGACAATCCGTCCGGATCGTTACGGACCAATGGCGGAACCCTACCTGCGTGACAGACCTTGCCGAAGGCGTCGAACGCCTCGTGCGGCGGCGGCGCAGCGGCGTCTTTCATCTTTCGGGAGCCGAATGGATGTCCATGTACGACTTTGCCCGAATGATCGCCGAGACGTTCGACCTGGACGACGCGCTGATCCAGCCGGTCGACAGCGCCACGTTTCGGCAAACCGCCGAGCGCCCGACCAAAACCGGATTGATTATCCTGAAAGCCCAAACAGAACTCGATTACCGCCCCAGGCCCCTTCGGGAGCGCCTGCGCAAGATCAGGCGTCCGTAAGCGCGACATCCAACCCGTCGCTCGCATTTTCCGGCGCGCAACCGCATCGTTTGCCTTAATCAGCGTAATCCCAAGTGATCGACATTCAGATACTTCGCGAAGACCCCGAACGGATACGCAAAGCCATCCGGGACAAGGGAACCGGGGACCCGGCGCGGGTCGACGAACTGGCGGAACTGGATCGGCAGCGTCGGAAGCGTCTGGCGGCGCTCCAGGCGGCGCAAGCGCGATCCAACGCCATATCGAAGGACATTGGGCGCTATATGCAAAGCGGTCGCGCCGAAGACGCCCGGGCGCTCATCGCCGAATCGAACGAACTGAAAATATCTATCCGGGAAAATCAGGAAGCCGCTGCCGAGGCCAACGAACGCCTGTCGCAAGGCCTCCTCGAAATTCCGAATATCCCCCAGCCCGACGTGCCCGTGGGACGTACGCCGGCGGAAAATCAGGTTGTCGCCCGGCGAGGCGAGCCGCGCGCCTTCGATTTCGACCCGCTTCCGCACTGGGAATTGGCCGAGCGGCATGGACTTATCGATTTCGAGCGCGGCGCCAACGTTGCCGGGGCCGGGTTTCCTTTCTACCGGGGCAAGGGCGCGCGGCTCCAGCGGGCGCTTGTCAATTACTTTCTGGACCTCGCCACAGCGCGCGGAGGCTACGAGGAGATACAAGCCCCGCTGCTGGTCAATGCGGACAGCGCGCGCGGCACGGGACAACTCCCGGACAAGGAAGACCTGATGTACGAAGTCGCGAGGGACGGGCTGTACCTGATTCCCACGGCCGAAACGCCGGTGACCAACCTGCATCGCGGGGAAATCCTGGACGGAACCCGCTTGCCGATCCGGTACGCGGCCTGGACGCCCTGTTTTCGGCGCGAGGCGGGCTCGTACGGCAAAGACGTGCGCGGGCTGAACCGTCTGCACCAGTTCGACAAGGTGGAACTGGTCTGGTTTACCCGCCCGGAGCAAAGCGGCGAAGCGCTGGAAACCCTGCGGAGCGACGCGGAGCGTCCGCTGAAAGGGTTGGGCCTCGTCTGGCGCGTCCTGTTGATGTGCACGGGGGACATGGGCTTTACGCAAGCCAAAAAATACGATCTGGAGGTCTGGAGTCCGGGTCAGGACCGCTGGCTCGAAGTGTCTTCGATATCGAATTTCGAAGATTTTCAGGCCCGGCGGATGCAGATCCGGTGCCGCCTCGAAGACCGTAAAAAACCGGCGCTCGCGCACACCCTCAACGGATCGGGGCTGGCGCTTCCGCGCGTCGTGGCGGCGTTGCTCGAACAGGGGCAGCAGCGCGACGGAAGCATCGCCATCCCGGAGGCGCTGCAACCCTGGACCGGTTTCGACCGTATAGGATAACGACCCCATGACCACCGTACGCTCGTTCGCAGACCGCCTTTCGGACCGCCAGGCCCAGGCCGCCTCGCTCGTTTGCGTGGGGCTGGACCCCGATCCCGTGCGGCTTCCCGCGCCGCTCTCTGGAGGAAAAAACACAGCCGAGGCGGTCCTTGCCTTTAACCGGACCATTGTGGAGGCCACGTCCGACCTTGCGGCGGCCTACAAACTGAATCTTGCGTTTTTCGAGTCGCTCGGCCCCGACAGCTGGCGCGTTCTGGAAGCCACGTTGCGCGCGATCCCGCCGGACACGCCCGTCATCGCCGATGGAAAACGGGGCGATATCGGCAATTCGGCGCGCTTTTACGCGCAGGCCTGCTTCGACCTGCTCGGCTTCGACGCCTGCACCGTATCGGGATACATGGGTCGGGACAGCGTAACGCCGTTCCTTTCCTGGCCAGGCCGGGGCGTTTTTTTGCTTGCCCGCACGTCCAATGCGGGCGGCGCGGATTTTCAGCAAGCGAAATGCGAAGGCAGGCCCCTCTACGAACAGGTAACGCGGGCGGCGCAGACCTGGGCGGCCTCCATGCATGAATCAGGGACGCTGGGCTTTGTGGCGGGCGCTTCGGACACGGAAGCCCTGCGCCGCATCCGCGCCCTCGCTCCCGACGCGCCGCTCCTTATCCCCGGCGTGGGCGCGCAGGGAGGCCATATCGGAAGCGTGCTGGAGGCCGTGCGCGAAGGCTCGGGGCCCGTTCTGGTCAACAGCAGCCGGGCGATTCTGTACGCCTCGTCAGGACAGGACTTTGCCCAGGCGGCCCGCAGCGCAGCGGAAAACCTGCGTGCGTCGCTGGCCCCTGGCCTGTCGTAAAAGGCCTCCCGGTTCAGCGCGGGCGCGACGAATCCTGGATCCTCAAATCACGGTATCGTCGGGAATGCGCGCATTCTTGGGGATGACGATAATGCCGTCGCGCACGAAATAATTCTCGCCGTCTGCGTTGCGTACGCCCTCCCGCCTCCTGATCACGCACCGCTTGCCTATCTGCACGTTCCGATCCACGATGGCCCCCTCGACGTAGCTTCCGTCGCCAATGCCTGGACTGGGCGGCCCCTCTGGCGGATTCCGCAAACGGGGATCGTGCCATGCGTAATAGTCCGCCCCCATGAACACCGTGTTCTCGACGGTGGTGCCCGCGCCGATATAGGAACGAATGCCTATCACCGAATTCGATATGCGGCTGTTGTCCACGACCGCCGCCTCCCCCATCAGGGAGTCTTCGACATGGGAACTCAGAATCTTGGCGGGCGGCAGCATGCGCGTATTCGTGTACAGCGGCGCCGTGGCGTTATAGATATCGTATTCGGGGGACCGCTTCGCCAGCATCAGATTGGCCTCGAAAAACGATTGCACCGTTCCGACGTCGCTCCAGTAGCCCTCGAACGCATAACTTGCCACCGGGTATTTGCCGATCGCTTCAGGGATAATCTCCTGTCCGAAATCGTTGGCGTCCGGCCTGGCGGCGAGCAATTCCTTCAGCACCTTCTTGTCGAATACGTAAATGCCCATGGAGGCCAGAAATACGCGCCCCGCCTCGCGCATTTCCTTGCTCACCGGACTGGCCTTGTCCGCAAGGTCGTCCGACGCGGGTTTTTCGTAAAATTCGGAAACAAATCCGTTCTCCGTCTTGACGACGCCGAACGCAGGGGCTTCGTCCGCCCGCACCGGAATGGTGGCGAGCGTAACGCCCGCGCCGCTGTCCATGTGGCATTGCATCAACTTCCGGTAGTCCATGGTGTAGAGCTGGTCGCCCGACAAAATGAGCACATGGGAATGCCGATACGACCGCAGGTTGAACAGGGACTGGCGTACGGCGTCCGCCGTGCCCTGAAACCAGTTTTTGGATTCCTGGGTCTGCTGGGCGGCCAGCACGGTGACGAACCCGCCGCGGAACCGGTCGAACTGGTAGGTGCGCGCAATGTGGCGATTCAGGCTCGCCGAATTGAACTGCGTAAGAACGAATATCCGGCTGATGTCCGAATTAATGCAATTCGACACCGGAATATCGATGAGGCGATATTTCCCGCCCAGCGGAACCGCCGGTTTGGAACGGTGCATCGTAAGCGGGAAGAGCCGTTTTCCGGCGCCTCCCCCGAGAATGACGGCAAGCAAATCGTCCATATGCGCAAAGGCCCTTCGTTGTGGAAATATCGCATGGCTGCGCTGTCAAGGTACGAACGGCGGGACTATCATGCCGCGCGGCGAATCCATTGCGGGAAACTCCCTCCATGCGCTGCGGTACACGAACACAGGATACGCTGATCAAGCCCGCGAAGCGCAGCGTATCCCATAAAATTCGTTCCTTGCGGTTTCTGCGGCATGCACGACAACGCTTCTGAACTTCTAAAACGCATTCGAGGCCGCCTGCGCGCCACGGCCCGGCGCATGACCCTGGCCGAATTTCTTTTCGGGTGCGTCCTGACCGCAGGCGCCATAGCCGGGCTGTGGCTTGCCGCAACGCTGATCGAGGCGGGATGGCGACTGGACGCCACGCCCCGGACCGTGCTGCTCCAGATCGTCGGATGGACTGCGCTGGGCCTGCTGGCCTGGTTTCCCGGGCGCCCCCTGTTGATCCTGTCGGGGCTTTTGCGCGACCGGCCGCTCCATGCCGTCGCCCGCGAAATCGGACAACGCATGCCGCGCATCGGGGATCGTCTCGTAAACCTGCTGGACCTTTCGGAAGGTCGGCACAGCAAGGCCCCGCCTCCCCTGCTGGATCAGGCCGTACGCATGCTGGGCGCCGAAGTCGAGGCGGTCTCGTTCGAAACCGTAGCCGACTTTTCCAAAGCGAAACGGAGCCTGCGTTTTGCGGCCATCCCTGTTGTCCTGTTGCTGGCCTTTCTCGCCGCCGCCCCTGGAACCTTTACGGGCGCCTCGGCCCGCCTTCTTTCGCCCGGCGTCCAGTTCGACCGCCCGGCTCCGTTCCAGCTGGACGTAACGCCCGGCGACGTCGAAATAGCAAAGGGCGCTTCCCTGGCCATCGAAGCCCGCGCAACGGGAACAGCGCGGCCCGACGCCGTCGAAATAGCGATCCGGCGCGAAAACGAAGACCATATCGAGACGTTTCGCCTGCGGGAAGATTCAAGCGGCGCCTTTCGGCATGAAATAGAAAATGTGCGGCGGCCCCTGCGCTATCGCGTGGCGGCGGCGCCCGTCGCCAGCGCATGGCATCGCGTATCCGTCGTAGACTATCCGCTTGTGCGCAGCCTGCGGATCGCCTTGCGCCCGCCAGCCTACGCCGGCCTGCCCGCGCAGCAGCTGGACCCGGACAGGGGCGACGTGTCGGGATTGCCCGGCACCCGGGTAACGCTCGACCTTGTCCTGGGCGGCTCCGAAACCGTCCGCGCCCGCCTCGCCTTCGACGACGGCGCCTCCGCGCCGCTCGAAATAAACGACGGACGCGCTGCAGGCGCCTTCGCGATCACCCGAAGCGGGTCCTACCGGATCGTGCTGGAAAACGCCCGGGGCGTACAAAACCATGCCCCCATCGAGTACGCCATTTCCGCAGAGGAAGACCGCGCGCCGTCCATCGCGCTGGCGCGCCCGGAGGCGGACGCCTTGCTGGACGAAACGCTGCAACGCACGCTCGAAGGCAGCATCCGGGACGATTACGGCTTCCATGACCTCGCGCTTTTCTACCGGCTTTCGGAGAGCCGTTTCGGCGCGCCTTCCGATGCGTTCGAAAAAATTCCGTTGCCCCTCCCCGATCCGCGCTTGCCGGACCAGCGCCTTGCGTACGACTGGCTTATCGGCGAAACGACCTCCCTTGATCCCGTCCCGGGAGACGTAATCGAATACTTCGTGCGCGTACGCGACAACGACGCCTGGGCAGGCTACAAGGCCGCGCAAACCCCCCCGCGATACCTCCGAATGCCCTCGCTCGCCGAACGGTACGAATCCTTGCGCGAAGAGCAGGAAGGGGTCGAATCCCGGCTCCTGGACATCATGGACGAGGCGGAGCAGCTGGACGAACAATTCGACGAACTGCGCGACGAGGTGCGCAATAAACAGCGCGCGGACTGGGAGGAGCAGCGACAGCTTGAGCAAATCGAACAGCGGCACCGGCGCATGGAGGAGCAGGTAAACGACCTTGCCGAACAGGTCGAATCCATGAATCGCGCGGCGGAGCGCAACAACCTGCTAAGCGAGGAAACGCTTTCGCTGTACCGGGAGATGCAGCAGGTCGTGGAGGAAATCGATTCGCCTGAACTGAGGGAAGCCATGGCGCAATTGCAGGAGGCCATCGCCAACATGGATCTGACGCAGATTCAGGAAGCCGTCGAGCAGTTCGAATTCAGCGAAACGCAGTACCGGGAGCGCCTGGAGCGAACCCTTGAATTGTTCAAAAACCTGCGGGCGCAGCAAAGCCTCGAAGAAGCGGCGCGCAGGGCCGAGGAACTGGCGCGTCAGCAAGAACGCATGGAGGAAGAAACCGCCGAACTGGCGCAGCAACAGGAAACGGAGAACCTGTCGGAGGAGACAGGCGAGGGGAGCGAAGAGAACGAGGCGGACGCGCCTTCCGAACAAGCCCCCGAAACGCCCGCGGGCGAAAACGAAACCGGCGCGGCGGAAGAACCCTCCGGGCAGGAACGGCTTGCCGAGCGGCAGGAAAGCGCCGTCGAAGAAATGCAACAGCTGGAAGAATTGATGAAGGAGGCGCAAAGGCGGATCGAAGAAATGCAGCACGGCCCGGCTCGCGACATGCAACAATTGAACCGCTCGATGCAGGAGCAGGACATGCCGCGGCAATTGCGGGAAAACGCGGATCAGCTGCGCTCCGACCAGCTCGACGAGGCGCAATCCGGGCAGCAGCAGATGCAACAATGGTTGCGGCGCCTCCAGAACGACCTGACCAATATGCAGCAGGGCATGCAGGGCGCGCAGCGGCAAATCAACCTGGCGGGACTCCGGCGCGCGCTCGGCGACGTGCTCACGCTCTCGCAGGAACAGGAATCGCTCCGTAAAAATCTTCTGGAGCATGTTTCGAACCAGCCGTCGCTACGGGAGGACGCCCGCCTGCAGGATGCGTTGTCGGCAGGGTTCGCCACCGTCATCGACTCCCTGCGAAGCCTTGAAAAGAACATTCCCCAACTCAGTCGGGAAGTGCAACGGCTGTCGGGACAAGCGCTTATGGAAATGGAGCGCGCCACAAGCGCCATGACGGAGCGGTCCGTCGGCGAGGCGGGCGGCCACCAGACCGCCTCCATGATGCACCTGAACGAACTGGCCTTGCTACTGGCGGGCGTACTCGATCAGCTCATGAATCAGCAGGGATCTGGCGGAGGCGGCAGCATGCAGCAGGTCCTCCAGCAAATGCAGCAAATGGCGCAGCAGCAACAGCAACTGAACCAGCAAATCCAGCAATTTCTGAACGACATGCAAGGAAGTCGTCTCGGAAACGATATGGAACAGCGCCTCGCGCAAATGCGCGCGCAACAGCAAGCCATACGGGATCAACTGGGGCAGGTGCGGCGCAATCCGGAAGCCCGCGGCAAATTGCTGGGCGACCTGGACAAAATCGCCGACGACATGGAAGAAACGCTGCGCGAACTGGAAGCGCGCCGCGTAGCGCCGCGAACGATCCAACGGCAACGCCAGATTCTGCAACGCCTGCTGGACGCCCAGCGCTCCATGCACGAACGAGGCCGCGAACGTCGGAGAGAAGCGCGCGAAGGGCAAGACGCGCCCCGCGTCGCGCCCCCCGACGCCCTTCCCGAAGACCCGGCGGACAAACTGCATCGCGACCTCATCCGGGCGCTAGAAAGCGGCTACGCGCCCGACTTCGAAGAGCGGATCCGGCGCTATTTCGAGATGCTCCAGCGCGAGCGGCAGGAACCGTGACCCGACGGCAAAAAAGGTCCTTCTTCTCCGCAACTTGGAAAATCAGTTTGCTTTTAGTATATTTCTTCGTTACGTGCAGCCTCTTTTGATCGTTACACATTCTGGCATACCAATCCCATGAAGCTTCTCTTCGTATCCGATGAGGTCACTCCTTTTGTAAAATCTTCCGCCGCCGCAACGATCGTTCGAAGTCTCTCCGAGCAACTCCAGGAGGAGGGAGGGTGCGAAATGCGTATTATGATGCCGCGCTACGGCGTGGTCAGCCAGCGCAAGAATCGCCTGCACGAAGTAATTCGCCTTTCTGGAACGCGCATCGAAATGGGCGCGCGTACGGAAACGCTCAAAGTCAAAGTGGCCTCGATTCCGGGCGCGCGCTTGCAAGTCTATTTCATGGACAACGATTATTATTTCAAGCGCAAAGGCGTGTATCGCACGGCGCAGAACCCGCAATTTTTCGAAGACAATCTGGAGCGGGCGCTGTTTTTCGGGCGGGCGGCGCTCGAAACGATCCGTAAACTGGGCTGGGCCCCGGACGTTATTCATGCGTTCGGGTGGTTGAGCGGTTTTATCCCCATGCTCTTGCAAACCGAATACGCCGGCGACGACATTCTGGCGAACGCGCAAAGCGTATTCACGGCGCACGCGACGCCTTTCGACAACGCGATCGACGAAGCCTTCGCGGAAACCGAACGCCTGGAGCGCGGCGCGGCGCTGGTCGGCAAGAATCCGAACCACGTGGGCAACCTGTTCGCGGACGCCGCCATCGCCCTCCCGCAGGACGAAGACGCGCCGGGCGGCGCGTTGTCCTTTGGCGATACGCCCGCGGAGCAAGCCGCAACGGCCCGGGCGACGTACGAACAGTTGCTAAGCAAGGCTGCCGCCTGAATTACGCGCCGGTTTGCGCGCGCTTGCAGGGAACCCGCGCGCGTTTTGCGCATACGCAACGTTTGCCCTTTCGCAATAAAATCCGGTCGATGTCGTTCCTCATGGGATACGCTGATTAAATCCGCGAAGCTCAGAGGCTGAGAGGGGTGCGCTGGCAAGGAATGACGAAGCAATGTGGCAGGCCCCACATAATGAGGAATGACACAGCCAGCGTGCCCCTCGCAGCCTCCCGAAGGGCGCGTCACGGACGTAACGTACCGAACCTACGGTTTTTTCTACTCGTTTCAACAATGCAAGCATGACATCCTTGATATGCGGCAGTGACGCGCTGAGCGAAGTGGCTTTGATCAGAGTATCCCAATGGGACCGGATCGTTTACGCCAACACTGCGCCCGCGTGAAGACTGCATTTTCCACCCTGTTCGCATGCGTCTGCATGGGCGCCCTGCTGGGCGCCTGCGACGATCCCGCAAACGTGGGCGGGGACCTGCTTGGCGCCGCCGGGGGCGAACCGGTCAACGCCGTCGAATCCCTCTCGGCCTTGCGCGCGGCGGAATGGACCCCGTCCGACCGGCCTGCGCGCGTACTGGCGGGCATGGTGGACGATCCCATGCTCGGCCAGTACGAAGTGCAGGGATATTTCGACGTAACGGCCCTCACCTCCGAGGAATTTCGGGCGGGCGGCGTCGAATCCGTCGAATTGCGTCTGCGCCGCACGTACGTATACGGCGACTCGACCAGTACGATGCAAGCTGCGTTGCGGCAAATCGACGAAGCCTGGGAGGCGGACGACCTGTCCGTCGGGGCCTCGTTCGCCACCGGGCCCGTTATTACCGAATTCGCCTTCCTGGCCACGGATACGCTGGTCGTCGTTCCCCTGCCCGATTCCTGGGTTGCCGAGCACGACGCCGCGCTCAGGAACGAGGACGTCGGGAATCTTTTGCATGGTTTCCGGATCGACCCCATTGCAGGCAACGCCGTGGTCGGATTCGGCCCGCAGCGTTCTTTCCTGTTCGCTTCCACCGGTTCGGACTCGCTTTCCCATCCGCTTGGGCGGGCCTATCCTTTCGTGTCCCGCGCGGCCCCGGCGGCTATGCCCGAAGGCCGATTCCTCATGCAGGCAGGCATTGGACCCACGCCCGAATTTTCCCTGTCTGTCTCCAGCGAGGTTCATGCGCCGGGAGATCCCCTTTCTGTGAACCGGGCACGCTTCGCGCTGTGGGCGGACACCCTGACGCTCCGGCAAAACGCGCCGGCGCATTTCGAACGCCCCCTGATCCGTACGCTGGACCTGTATGCGCGCGCGCCGGGCGACACATCCTACGTCGTGCTGGGCCGCAGCACGATGGACGAGGAGGGCCGCTTCGTATTCGAGGGCCCCGGGCTGGCTCGCATGATCGAGGACCGAATTGCAGAAGACATGGTCTTCGAACTCCGCATGCCCAACCCGGTCAATTTGCCCACCTCGCTCGTCTCGGACAACGCAAGTTATTACTATTATTACAGTTCGCTGAATCCTGTGCTGTTGTACGACGCCGACGCCAACGAGCGGACGCCCGCCGGATTCATCACGCTTACCCCGATCTATTGACCGGCCCCGTCGAATCGCAATGCCCTTGTCCCCGTACTTTAGCACAGGATCCGGTCCCGGCCGCTTCGTCCGGTCGCCCGCGGCGTACGCCGTTCTGTGCCTTGTCGCCGGCCTCTTCGCCGTAGCGCCGGCCGGCGCGCAAGACGCCCGCGACGGCTCGTTGTATTCCCGCTTCGGCATTGGCGCGTTGCAGGTTCATACGGGCGGACAGGGCGCAGGCATCGGCCACGCCGGATACGCGCTGCATTCGTTGCAATACGTGAATCCGAACAATCCGGGCGCCTGGGCCGATCAGGCGCTCACCCGGCTTTCGGCGGGCTTCGCCTACCAGAGCCTGGAGATTTCCGACGCAAGCGACGAAACCAGTCGGCTGGCGTCGGGCCAACTCAGCGGCATACAGATCGGTTTCCCGATCCTCGAACGGAAACTGGGCGTGGCGCTGGGATTCGCTCCGTTTTCCCGCGTGAGTTACCATGTGGGCAACGACGGCGTATTGTATTCCGGGGACCCGGCCCGGCCCGATACGGTGGGATACCGCGTCAATTTTTTCGGATCGGGAGGCATACAGCAAATTACGGGCGGACTGGGATACAAGGTCCATCCCAATATTCGCGTGGGGGCGGCGCTCAACGCCCTCTTCGGCATCATCGACGACGGACGGGAAACCATCTTTTTCGAGGGCGCTTCCGCCCCGCCGTTTCTGGACACCCATCTTGAGACCTCGACGCGATTGCATGGGTTTTCGGCTACGTTCGGGGCCTTGTTCAGCGTCCAGGGCGTATTGGCGGACGACGATTACGTCACGGCGGGCGCGGCCTTTACGCTCCCCGCGACCCTTTCGGGCGAACGGGTTACTTCGCTGGGACTAAACCTCGACAGGGATACGCTGGGCACGACCGTCTCCGGCTCCATCGACATCCCCTGGCAACTGGGCCTGGGCGTAGCGTATTATCCCGATGCGCGATGGACCGTGTCGGCAGGGGGCAAGATCGCTCCGTGGACCAATATGGAAAGCACGATTCCCTTGCCGGGCTATCGGCCCGGAACCGAACAGGGATTGTCGAACGCCATACAAATCGGAACCGGCTTCGAATTCCTCCCGGCGGGCAACGACCTGCTTGCGGCGTGGCCTGCGCGCATTGCCTATCGCTTCGGAATTTCCTGGGATCGGGCGTATATTTCGCCAGACCGGAATACGAACATCGAAACCCTTATGGCGTCGGCGGGCTTTGGCTTGCCCACGCTTGTGCCCGGGGCGCGCCTCGACCTGAACATGCAGGTAGGCATGCGCGGCGCAGCCAGCGACAATCTCGTCCGCGACGTATTCTACCGATTGTCTATGTCGGTGAATATTGGCGAACGCTGGTTCCAGACCCCGAAATTGCGTTAATTACAAGGATGTAGCGTAACCACCGGCAGACCTTATCCTTTTCACGAGACGAGCTTTAATCATGCGACGCATTGCAAAGCATATCCCTCTTTGCGCCGAGGGCCTCATCGCATTTTTACTGATTGCGGCTGCATGGGCCGTCGGACCGGCGCAGCCTGTCCTTGCCCAATCCGACGAGGCGAACGCCGTGAGCACCCAGGACAAAGGCATGCACTACAGCCTCTACTACGAGGATTTCAAGAACAGAAATTATTTGAGCGCGCTGCCCAACCTCCACTGGGTCCTGGAAAACGCTGCGGACTATCCCCGGAACGACGACCGGAATTTCGAACGCGCCGTGGAACTCTACGCCGCGCTGGCCGAAGAAGCGCCAAGCGAAGAGGGCAAGCAGGCCTACCTCGATTCGGCCTACGTCTGGTTTGATCGATCCATTGCCCGGATGAAGGGAAGCGCCATCGAGTTCGACGAATCCCAGTGGATGCTCAGCAAGGGCCGCTTCCTTCAGGAGCACCAGCAGGCGCTGAGCGGCGACCCGCCCACCTTCGCGGAGGTCTACAACGAGGTCTACGCCATGATCGGGTGCAACATCGACGCGTACTATGTGCGGATCATCATCGACGACGCCGCCCGCAACGGCGACAAGCAGCGCGCCGTAAACCTGACCGACGAGGCGGAAGCATGCTATCCCGAGAATGCGGACGTCGCCGCATACCTCACGGAAATACGCAACACGCTGTTCAGCACCCCGGAAGAGCGCCTTGAATTCCTCCAGACGCGCCTTGAAGCAGACCCGGAGAACGTCGAGGTGGCCGCAGAACTGTTCGACATCTACCTTGAGCTGGGCTACCGCGACGAGGGCGCGGAACTCGGCGACCGCCTGCTCGAAATGGACCCCTCGCCCCTGACGTACCGCCGCCTTGGCGAACTGCATCTGCAGGACGGCAACGCCGCGCAAGCCACGTCCTATTACGAAGAAGCGCTCGCCATGCTTGGCGACGACGAGGACGCGACGGTCCGGCGAGACATTTTGTTCAACCTGGGGATCGCCCGGCAACAGGAAGGCGGCGTTTCCCAGGCGCGGTCCTTTTTCCGGCAAGCCATTCAACTGGACGCGAACTTCGGGCAGGCCTACATCGCCATCGGGGACCTGTACGCCACCGCCGTATCGAATTGCGGAAGTTTCGAGCGGGAAGACCGGGCCGTGTACTGGCTGGCCGTGGATTACTACGAGCGAGCCCGGGCCATGGACTCCAGCGTAGCCGCGCAGGCAAACCAGAAAGTCGCTACGTACCGGCGCAGTTTCCCGGACCAGGAAGCCCTGTTCTTCAAAAGCTGGGAGCCCGGGCAATCCTATCAGGTGAATTACGGCTGCTACGCCTGGATCGCCGAAACGACCACCGTGCGCGCCCCGTAGCGGACTTGCTCAGCGCATCCTTGATCGCACTATTCTGAACCCCTACCGACTCGTTCGCAGTATCCCGCAGACATTACATTATGCGCATAGAACATATTACCGCCCGGCAAATTCTGGACAGCCGCGGCAACCCCACCGTCGAAGTCGATGTTGTGACGTCGGATGGATTTCGCGGACGCGCCGCCGTACCGAGCGGAGCGTCCACGGGAGAGCACGAAGCCGTGGAGCTGCGGGACGGCGACCAGAACGCCTATATGGGAAAGGGCGTCCTCGATGCGGTCCGAAACGTGAACGAATCCATCGCGCCGGAACTGGCCGGAGCGGACGCGCTGGACCAGGTAGCCATCGATCAGGCCCTGATCGACCTTGACGGCACCGAGAACAAGGGACGACTCGGGGCCAACGCGCTGCTTGGCGTATCGCTTGCCGTCGCCCGGGCCGCCGCCGAAAACCTCGGCCTGCCCCTGTACCGCTACATTGGCGGAACGAACGCCTCCGCCCTGCCCCTGCCGATGATGAACATTATCAACGGAGGACACCATGCGGACAACAGCGTGGACATGCAGGAATTCATGATCATGCCAGGCGGCGCGGAATCGTTCAGCGAAGCGCTCCGCATCGGGACCGAGATTTTTCATACGCTGCGCAAGGTCCTGAAGGCCAAGGGGTACAACACGGCGGTCGGCGACGAAGGCGGCTTTGCGCCGGACTTGCGCTCCAACGACGAAGCCGTGGAAGTCATTCTCGAAGCCATCGGGAAAGCCGGATACGAGGCGGGGCGGGACGTTTTTCTGGCCCTGGACCCGGCCACGTCCGAAATGTACCGGGACGGCGCCTATGTCTTCTGGAAAAGCGACCCGGACACGAAGCGGTCTGCTTCGGACATGATCGACTTCTGGGAAAACTGGGTCGATCAGTATCCCATCCTGTCCATAGAGGACGGCCTGGCCGAGGACGACTGGGAAGGCTGGCGACACCTCACGGAACGGCTTGGCAGCCGGGTGCAACTGGTCGGAGACGACCTGTTCGTAACGAACGCCGACCGGCTCCAGCAAGGCATCGACAGCGGCGCGGCCAACGCCATCCTGATCAAGCTGAACCAGATCGGCACGCTCACGGAAACGCTGCGCGCCATCGAACTTGCGCATACCCATGGATATACCGCCGTCATCAGCCACCGCTCCGGGGAAACCGAAGACGCCACTATTGCGGACCTGGCCGTAGCCACCAACGCGGGCCAGATCAAAACCGGCTCCGCAAGCCGCAGCGACCGCATTGCAAAGTACAATCAACTGCTGCGCATCGAAGAGGCGCTCGAATCCTCGGCTTCCTTCCCCGGCAGGGCCGCGCTTCGCCTGTAGACGATCGCGCCATAGCGACATGAGAAAAAAATCCGTCAGACAGGGATTGAACCAGACCGAACCGGGCGGCCCCGCCTCCCGGGCGGCCCTGTCCGCGGACGCGAAACGGCGGCTGCGCAAGGTCCTGCTCTGGATTCTTGCGGGCGCCGTCGTGGTCTCCTTCGTGTTTTTCGACAGCCACAGCCTCCTGAAGCGCATGACGTGGCGCAGCGAATACCTCGACGTGCGCGAGGAAAACGAACAACTGCGGACGGACATTGCGGAACTCGAAAAAGAAGTGAGCGAAGGACTCTCCGACGAAGCCGTGGAAAAAATCGCGCGCGAAGAGTACGGGATGCGCCGCCCCGGCGAAACGGTGTACCGGATCGCAACGCCCGACGAAGAAGACGATCCGGACAACCCGGCGGAATCTGAGGGCAGCGTGGCGGACGAGCGACCCGACGACGAGGACGAGTAAGTTTCCGCCGCCGCGCTGCGCGCCTGCGTACGCGCCGCCCCCATCAATCCGGCGCTTCGCCGAAACCCGGCATGAATCCACTGGCAATAGGGATCGACCTCGGAGGGACCCGGATCAAGGCGGCCCTGGTCCGGCGCGACGAGGGATTCGTCGTCGAGCAAGCATGCGATACGGAGGGCGTCCATGGGCCGGAGCATGTGCTGGACCGCATTGCGGACCTGATCCGTTCGGTGGCAGCGAAGGCCCCGGACGAAACCGTCCACGGCGTCGGCATCGGCGCGCCGGGCGCCATCAACTGGGAGCGCACGTCGGTCGTGCAGCCGCCCAACCTGCCCGGATGGGGCGTCGTGAATCTCCGGGAAGCCTTGCAACGGCGCCTGGGGAAACGCCTTCCCGTATTCGTGGAGAACGACGCCAACCTCGCCGGGCTGGGTTCGGCGCACTATGGCCGAGGCCGCCCGTATCCCTCGTTTATCATGATCACGCTGGGGACGGGCGTAGGCGGCGCCATTATCCACGACCGGACGATATTTCGCGGAACCACCGGCGCGGCGGGCGAAATAGGCCACATGACGATTAATTTCGCAGGAGATATCGACCGGTACGGCATTGCAGGTTCCATCGAAGCGTACCTTGGCCAGAAATACCTGTCCCGCTACGGACGCCACAAGTTGCTCACGCGGCCCGAAAGCGTCATACACGAGATGGCCGGGCAGGACCTGCGAGACCTGACGCCGCGCATGCTCTACGAGGCGGCTTGCCGCGGCGACGAACCGGCCCGGGAAATTCTGGGATGGGCCGGGCATAAACTGGGCGTAATGCTTGGCGCATGCATCAACCTGCTGGACATACGCAAGGTGGTGGTGGGCGGCGGCCTTTCGGCGGCGGGCGATTTCATCATCGACGCGGCCCGGAAAAGCGTTCGGGAATACGTGATTCCAGACCATCGGGACGCGATAGAAATCGCGCGAGAAACCCTCGGCAACGAAGCCGGTATGCTTGGAGCCGCCCATCTGGTCTTTCAGTTTCTCGACGAAAAGGCGGGCAAGTCGCCTGCGTAGCCGCGACGTCCGGCGGCCCCGCATGTTCGCCTCCGCCCTTTTTCGCGACCGTTGACGTCCTTATGTTCAGGGTTCGCCGCCGACCGCTTCTTGCTTTGCTGCTTTGCCTGGCAGGCGCTGCCGGGTCCCTTCCCTGTCTGGCCCAGCAGGCGGACGCGCCCATCCGGTTTTCGGCCAAAGATTCCCTGATTATTTCCTTTCGGGAAGGCAACGACGTGGGCAATTTATACAACTATGCAAAAATTGCATACAAAGAGGCCGAACTATACGCATTTCGCATAGATATGCTTTTTGATCAGGAGGAACTGCGCGCGTCCGGCCTCCAAAGCGATAGCGGCGCGGTCGGCAGGCCCTCTTTTACGCAGGGCGAAGAGACCTTCGAAGGAAACGAAATCGCCTTCAACGCCGCCACGGAACGAGGACGGGTGACCGGCGCGCGCACCACGCTGGACGAGGGATTCATTCGGGCCGACGTGGTGAAAGTCGGGGAAGACAGCACGTTGTACATCGCAGAAGGCGCCTATACGACCTGCGAATGCCTGGACGATCCGTCGTACTCGCTCCGGTCGGACAAAATGAAAGTCGTGAACCAGGAGTGGATCTACACAGGGCCGATTCGCCTGTATCTGTTCAATATCCCGACGCCGCTGTGGCTGCCGTTCGGCTTCGTGCCGGCCCAGGAAGGACGGCGCAGCGGCCCCCTGCCCCCGCGCTACGGAGAAGACGAGCGCGGCTTCTACTTGCGCAACTGGGGATGGTATCAGGCCATAAACGACTATATGGACGCCCAACTGGAGTTTGGCCTGTGGACGCGGGGAAGTTTTCAGGTCACGCCGCAGTTCCGGTATGCGAAGCGATATCGCTATTCCGGGCAGATTGTCGTGGACTACCTGCAAAACCGCAACGGCGAAAAAGGCGACCCCGACTTCTCGGAATTCGGCACGGGCCGACTGCGCTGGACGCACAATCAGGAACTGAGTCCCACGGCCCGCCTCCGCGCGAACATCGATCTGTCCTCGTCCAGTTACCTGCGCACTTCGTCGGAACAATACGACGACCGCGTCCGGCAAACCGTGCAATCGAGCGCGGGATTCAGCAAAACCTGGCGCAATGCGGGACGCAACCTGTCCCTGAACCTGAGCCACCAGCAAAACCTCGACAACGGCTCGGTGCGCGTGGTGTTGCCCAGCCTCACCTTCCGGCAGAACACCCGCAAACCGTTTGCGCGCGCGCAAGGCGGAGGCCGGGACCGGTGGTACGAACGCATCACGTACGACTACAGCCTGAACGCGGACAACCGGTATAATTTCGTTCCGAACGAATCCACGGATATCGCCTGGTACGAAGCGCTCGTATCGCCCTCTAAATACCGGGAAGCCACGGGCGGGTCGGAACCCTTCGCGTTCAAGGCGGCGCATCGCATGAACATAGGCGCCGGGCTGCCCGCCCTTTCCAGAACCTTGCCCATCCATATCGTCCCGAACATCCGATACACGGAAGACTGGTTTATCCAGACCGAACGACGGCGACTAGACGACGAAGGCCGCCTCGCCGTCGAAAAAACGCCGGATTTCCTTGCGCTGCGGCAATTTTCGACCGGCGTTTCCGCGAATACCACGTTCTACGGGATTTTTCCCTTCCGCATCGGACCGCTGGACGGCCTGCGCCATACCGTCCGCCCCAGCGCGAGTTTCAGTTACCAGCCGGACTTTTATGCGGACGCCTGGGGCTATACGGCCTCCTATACGGATGCGAACGGCGCAAGCCAACGCTATGCGCTTGTCCCCGGCGTACAGCGCTCCGGACAAAAAAGCATGCGTTTTTCGGTGGATAACGTATTCGAAACCCGATACGTCTCCGCCGACTCCACCGGGGCCGAACAGAGAAAGGTCGTGCAACTGCTGAACATGGGGCTGGCTACAGGCTACAATTTCGCCGCCGATTCCATGAAACTGGGGGATCTGCGCATGAACGCGCGCACGCGCATCGCACGTAATCTTAGCCTGAATGCGGGCGCAACGTTTTCTCCCTACGCCCTGAATGCGGAGCGCACCCGGGTCGTTAGCCAATCTCTCTTTTCCGAACGGCTCTGGTTTCCCCTGCGCACGACCTCGTTCAGGGCCAGTCTGAATACGTCGTTCCAAAGCAAGCAAACCGGACCGGCTCGTCCCTTCAACCAGCTGCGCTCGCGCAATCTGCCCGCCGGCGCGAATATCCCCGGCGGGGGCCTGCCTATCGGAAACGGCGCGTTCGGCTCCCCGTATTCGGGCGCGGCGGACAGCTACGCCGACTTCGCCATTCCATGGTCCCTGCGCCTGGACTTCAGTTACAACTATGCCAAACCGCTGGGCGAATCCCGGCGCACGGCAGCGGTGAACGCCAACGTCGATTTCAACCTTACGCCAAACTGGAAAGTGCAGGGACGCTCCGGATACGATTTCGAGGCGAAAAAACTGATTTACACGAGTTTGTCCGTTTTCCGCGATTTCGATTGCTGGGAAATGGCCATCAACTGGGTGCCGTTCGGTCCCTACCAGTCGTACAGCTTCGACCTGCACGTAAAAAGCGGGCAACTGCGCGACCTGCTGCGCCTGCGGCAACCGCGTTCCGACGTCCGGGGGCGGTTCGGACGGCTGCGGAACTAAAGGATACGCTGATCAAAGCCGCTTCGCTCAGCGCGTCACTATTGCCCGCAAAGACTGTCATGCCCGGATCATTGAAATCAGCAAAAAACACCGTAGATTCGATATGTCGCGGACGTGACGCGCCCTTCGGGAGGCTGCGAGGGGCACGCTGGCTGTGTCATTCCTCATTATGTGGGGCCTGCCACATCGCTTCGTCATTCCTTGCCAGCGCACCCCTCGCATGCCTCTGAGCTTCGCGGATTTAATCAGAGTA
>JAJECT010000039.1 GCA_022821845.1 Rhodothermales bacterium
TTGCGTACGGTGGATCGCATGGTGTTTCTGAAGCAAGAACGTCATGGCTTATGCTCAATGTTGGTTAAAATGACGCGCCACCCTCTCGGCGAGGGTGATCATTTTCGTATGGGTGGGTGTGTCCAGGCAGGCTTGCGCGCCGCGTATGCGCCACAGGGGCGCACAAGGGCGCTTGTGTGCAATGGGCGTCCAGGCACATGCAAAAGCCCCGCTTCCGATGATCGGGGCGGGGCCTTTTGCCTAATGGCAAACAACGAAAATTATACGCCTATCGGGTTGGCGACGCGCCTTGGGAAAGCCGTCGGCTCGCGGACTTCAGAAGGCGTCCGGGAAGGGGCGTTTATGCGCCATGTCCGCCCGGATTTTTTTCAAAAAGGACTTGATTTTTTGGCGGCGGGGGCGTATATTATTCCTGTTTCCGTATGCGTCTCTCTCCGTGCCCAGATGCCTGGTGCGCAGTCCATCGCGGAGCCCCCGCCGGCGTCCCGGCCCGGGTGCTGCCGTTCATTAGCCTAACCCTAAAGAAGTGGTCCGTAAAAACTGGACAGGCGTTTATGTACCCCAAAACGCACCAAAAACCCGTGCGCGGCGCGGGATCGCGCCGGACGGAAAAAAAACCCAAGCGGAACACGACCGTCCCTGAAGCGCGTACAGAAAAGACAGCAACCTCCGAAAAGGCCGAGAACATGGCACAGGAACAGGCGACAAAGGATTATGTCGACGCCGCAATAAACGGCGTACGCACCGAGATTGCGCAGGGATTCGGCGATGTGAACACCGCCATTGCGCAGGGATTCGGCGATGTGAATACCGCCATTGCGAAGATAGGCGCAGAAAATGCGGAGAGGATCGCCAAGGTGGAAACAGGCCTGACGGATAAAATCGTCAAGGTGGAAACAGGCCTGACGGATAAAATCGCCGAGGTGGAAACAGGCCTGACGGATAAAATCGTCAAGGTGGAAACAGGCCTGACGGATAAAATCGCCAGCGTGGAAACAAGCCTGACGCGGGAAATTGGAGATAAGACAAACGCTAAAAACAAGTGGGTTATTGCAACGACAATAACCGCATTGGGCGTCTTGGTTGGTGTTATAAGTATTATCCTGATGTTGTTTTTGAGTTAAGCCCCCGCCAGGCCCCATCGGTCCGGGGACGCGACCAGAATGCGCCAGCGGCTTAATCCTGGCCGCGCGTAGCGTCGGGCGCAACGCCGAATGCCGAAAAACGGCGGTTATACGCCGATCAGGTCGGCGGCGGAGTTGTTCAGTTTGTCCCGCTGGTGAATGTAGCGCATGGTGGTGCTGACACTCTTGTGCCGGGCATGGATTTTCACCTGATGGAGGGTTGCCCCCGCCTCCAGCGCCAGCGTGCATCCCGTATGCCGGAGCGTATGCGTAGATATTTCGCAAGACAGTCCGGCCCGTTTCCCCGCCTGCTTGATCATATGGCATATCTGTCGCGTACTCAGGCGAGCGCCTTTCGTGCGGCCCACCGACCGCCAGAGCGGCCCGGACTCGACGCCGTATACTGCGCGCATGTTCTGTATCGCCTGCATCACATGCAGCGGAATCTTTACGAATTGATTGGAGCCGCCTTTCGCTTCCGGCAGGTCGAGCACCCAGTGCCCATGCAGGTTTCGGATGTGTTCTACGTCCATTGCGCCGACTTCGGAGCGTCGCAGCAGGCAGTTGAGCAGCGTCAGCACGATGGTGTGGTTGCGCCGCGCCGGGTTGCGGGGGTTATTCAGCGGGCCAACGAGCGTGGCGGCCAGCAGGCGTTTCGCCTCTTCTTTCGTCAGGGCGAATATCTTGCGCTGTTTCCCGCTTGATTTGCGCCTTCGGCGGATAAGATGCTTGTTCGCGGGGTTCTTGCGAATCGCGTCCATGGCGCAAAGCCAGTCGAAGAAAATGGTCGTGGCGGTAACGAAGCCTTCGACCGTCGCGGGCGCGAGCGCGTCTTCCGCTTTTTCGATTTGCTTGTTGACGTATTCGGTGGTGATCGCTTCGGCGTCTCGTATGGTTACGGATTCCGTTCCGAAGAATCGGACGAGGTTCTGGCGGTAAATGCGAATTGTGTTGGGGCGTTCGTATTTCGCCAGAAACCGGCTGATCAGGTTGGTATCGACGTCGATGGAGGCCGCGTGCAGGTCTTGCATGGTCGTAAAATGGAGTATTTACAGAGCCATTGGGGGCTTCCGGTTTGAAATCAGACGACTTTTTGCGGGTTTTGTTTTCCTTGCAGGATATTCTGAAACGCCACAAGGCCCCCGCTGCCGTGAAGCAACGGGGGCCTTGCGGGTTGTGCCGAGAGGCGATGTTCCTTTCCTGACTACTTGATGAGCACCATCGTCCGCGTGATGGTCTTGTTCGGCGCCACGAGGCGGTAGACGTACGTGCCGTTCGGCAATCCGTTCGCGTCGAAGTTCACCGCGTGGCGGCCCGCCGCCTGAGGACCTTCAAGCAACGTCGCCACTTCGCGTCCGAGCATGTCGTACACGAGGAGGCTTACGTCGCCCGCTTGCGGCAACGCGTACTCGATGGTCGTCTGCGGGTTGAACGGGTTCGGGTAGTTCTGCGACAGGCTTACCTCCGTGGGCAGTTCTTCGCCCTCCGCGCTCGTTACTTCGTTCACCGTAATCGTCATGGACGCCGAAATCTTGTTGAGTTCGCGGTCCGTGGCGTGAATGGTGACGCGCAGCGTGTTCGCCGCCGTGGGCACGAACGTCAGGATGCCCGTCGCCGGGTCCAGCGTAATGCGTCCCGCCGAGGTATACACGTCGTTGGGCTTGCTCAGGTCGTCGTAGCGATGGGCCGTTACGACGTCGGACGTGTCCATGACCAGATGGAAGCCGCCGGGAAGCAAATCTCCGGGGTCCGCATTCGGATCGATGAAGAGCGGCCCGAGCGGGTCTTTGGGATCCAACGGATTTTGCACATTCTTCAGGTCCTGAACCCAGGGCTTGTCGCCGTAGTCCAGCGTAATGCCCGCGGCGAGGATCGGCTGCACCCTCGGGTTGATGGTCGGTTTCGAGGCGCCCTGCACGGTAACCATGAACGTTTGGGGCCAGACTTCGCCCTTCGCGTTCCGGGCGGTTACGGTAACCTCCGTCGTTCTGGTTTCCGCGCTCCAGACGGGGGTGATCGTCAGTTGGCTGCCCCGGGCGCCGGCCCGCGCGATCTTGACGTCTTTCGAATTCGCCGAATACGTCATCCGGCTGTCATCGGGAGCCTCGAACGCAGGCTGATCCCCGTCCTTCGCGGCGTCTATATCGTTCAGGTCGATCTTCAGGGGATCGCCCTCGGCGCTTATCGTCGTGTCGGGAATCTGCGTCTTGACGATCGGGGAGGTTGAGGATACGACCGTCAACCGGAAGGTATTCATTGCGCTTTGACCGCCCGGATCCTTGGCCGTAATCGTAAAGGTTGTGCCGCCTGGCTTCAGCGAACGAATCTTTATTTCGCCGCCGGAAGGCGTAACGGTTGCGGCGTTTACCTCTGTGCGCATGTACGACGTAACGAACACGGTGGGGTTCGCGCCTATTTTCGCCGTCGTTGCGTCGCTCACCGTAACTTCGTGCGTGAGGGCATCGCCATTTCCGTCGGCGAATGTCCCGAACAGATGGACCACCCGTTCGCCGTCCTTGCCGCTTGCTTCGCGCATGACGATGTCTTCGAGCGGGTTGACCACATAGGGCTTGGTCGCGCTGGCTACGTTGACGCCTATGCGCAGGCGGGCGTATTCTCCGCCCGAATCCGTGGCGATAACCCATACGTCCGTCGCGTCGCCGCCCTTGGCCGCTTCCGCAAGGCTAAGCCGCAGTTTGGAACCGTCCTGCACGGCGGTAACTACATCCGGCTTGCCGACGAATATGCCGTAGTCCAGCGTGACTTCGTCCGGATCGGTAAACCGGTCGTAGAGTTCCAGTTCCTGCGACGTTTTTTCGTTGACCGTGAGCGCGACCGTTTCGGCGTACGCGTTCGCTTGCGCATTGTACTTCGCGCCAGTGGTTACGCTGGCGGCCTGCACCCTCGGCGCGTCGCTGGACATGACCCGGAACTGAATGGGCCGAAGATTCTCGTCGCCTGTGGCGTCATCCGGCTGGAAGGCGATTTTGAAGGCCCCCGCCGCGATGGGCGTAATTTGCAGGATGTCCCGGTCGTCCAGCGTAACCTGGGCTTGCGACCCCGCGATGAACGAGGCGCCGGGGTCGTTGACCGCCGCGCCGTCGCCTATCACGTAGTGATGTATGGTCCAGGTCTTATTGCCGAACTCCGTGATTTCCGCATCGAGGTTCACGAAAAGGTCCCCGCCGCCCACGCGCAGAACTTTCGTTCCGCCCGGATTTTCCGTAATGACCGTTTGCGGCGTATCCGGCACATTGCGCCCCACCATGGCTACGGTTTGCCATTGCCACGGCTTTTTAAATATGTTATCGCCTTCCTGCTGGCCACGCAGGCTCCAAGTGATTTGGTCGCCGCGATTTCCGTCGTCTCGGTCGTTGAGGGTGATTGACATGGGGGAGTAGCGGATGTCGCTGGCGCCGGGGAAGGCGGGTTCGCTGTCCGTGGCGTCCTTGAACTCGGCCACAGGCAACACCTGTAGAATTTTGTAGCCGCCAGTCATGGGTGCGTACGCGCCGCTGCCTGCATCTACCTTGGAGGTACCGCCGGGCAGGTCTGAATTAATTCTAACAGTGCCTGCCGTATTGTCGTCACCGTGCGTGGATATGCGCAGATGGTAATCGGGGTAGTTGCCGCGTTTTCTGTTTTCGGTGCTTCCCGAGCCTGTGTCCCTTACGCCGTCATCGTGCGGACTGCCGCCGATAATCGATCCGCCCGCGTTCCGCACGTCGTAATTGCCCCATACGAATTCAATAGAATCATCCTGCCAAGCGTCGGCTGGAACTCTGTTGGTCGGGGAAATTTCCACCTTGTCGTCGGTTACTTCGGCGTAGACATAGAGTTCGTTGGCGTCCGAGTACCCTATCCAGAGGGATGCAGAAAGGTCTTCGTCTTCTGGAGATGTGCCGCCTACGGTGCGCACCGAATGCGCCTGATTGATCGTGAACGGCTTGGCCGTCGCAGGAAATCCGCCGCTGGAAACGGTCCCCGCCGCGATGTTGGCTTTGATGGCGGCGGCTTGCCCGCTGGTCAATTGCACGATCGCCGGGGAATACGTAGCCTTGAGCGAGCCGGAACTGCCCGATATATCCCGGTTCTCCAGACCACCTCCTTCCAGGCTCGTAACCGCATAATAAATGACGCTGCCGACGGAGGGGTGGGGCAATTCGCCCGGTGCCCGTACGGTTTGCACCCCGCCGTTTGCAGTGAGGTCTACTCCGTCTCCTCCTACTGTCGCAACCAGCGCGACGCTCTGGGCCCTTAAGTCCGTAATCGGGCTGTGGCTGGCGTATACTTTGTAGCTTTTGATATCGGTGTGTTCGGTGTTGTGGGTCCAGGAAATAGTATGCCAGTTGCCGTCCGCGCTGAAGTTTACGCCAGAAACTGCAGGAGGCGGAGCCTGAACCGGGAGGAGCCCCGTGAGGTCCTTGCCTGCTGGGCCGATGTACACGTTGTCCAGGTAAATCGGGGCACCTTCCGCTTGGGAAGCAGGCCAGTCCCAATGGATGCCCACAGATTCTACGTTGTCCCATTCGAATTCTGTCCACAGCTCAGGTGCTTGCGCCGTCGCTGGTCCCATCAGATCAAGCCCGATCGCGAAACCGGCCCACGAGCCGGCGTAGAGCCACCGTTTTTCCAAATCGGGGAGGCTGCTGCCCATTTTTGCGGCTTGAAGGGTAGCCCAGGTTGCGGGCGGGAGCGTGAGCGATACGTCGTGCCATTCTCCGTTGCGCATGGCATCCGGTATGGACCAGCGCAGGCGAAACGGGTTATTGTGCTGGGCTGTGTTTCCGTCTTCCGGTCCATAATCCTCAAACTGGATGGAAAGGCGGTACTGCGTCTCCAAATTGCCGCCTTCGTCCTTCGGGTTGTTTGCATCCACCAGGATGCGAAAGGAGAGGACATTCCCGGCGTCCCGATTGGCCGTCATGTCGCGGGGCGCGCCCTGATCAGCTGCATCTGCAAAAAAGAACCTCGTATAGGCGTGATTAAAACTGTTTTCAAATTTTATCACCCTGTTGTCTTCGTTCTTCGGGTCGTTTACGACCTGCGCACCGGACAAGTGGTCGCCGGTGTTACCGACTTTTAGAAGATCAGGGTTTATGCTGTCCACAAAAAAGACAAAGCTTTCCCCAAGCGGCACCGCGTCCACCCCCTGATTCTGCCCCTGCGCGTCCTGCGCAACCATGCCCCCAAACAGCAGGCACAGGGCCGCGGCAAGGCAACCCGCGAAATGCAGTCCAGATCGTCCAGCGCGCGCACGGGAAAGGGCGTGGCCAGGAAGCGTTGCGCCGATTGTCCGGGATTCGTATGCGTAATTCTCGTTGTAAACGTGGCTCATAGTGGGGGGAGGGTTAGTGCCGATAAGCGCCCATACGGGCAAGATTGTCGAGGCGGAATGGAGCCGCCCCGCAATCGCCGTTTCGCTAAATACGGAATATTTATCGTGTTTTCAAGAAAAAATTAAAAAATGCGCGAATAAACGCCGTTTTCCTGCCATATTTCGGCTTTTTTATGCGCTATTAGACAGTTTTGGCGCCGCAGATACTCAAAAAACGGGTCGCCGCGGCGGTCCCGCGCCTTGTTTCGCCTTTGCGAACGCCGTGCTGCGCAGCGGCGGCGCAGCGTTTGTGGATGGTTCGGGCGGCGGGTTGGTTTTTTTTGGGAGGGGGCGAATTCCCTGTTTTTTTGCTTGATTTTTGCGCTGCTGCTGCGTATAATGCTATTGTGCTCCGGGTGCTTTTCTGTTGAAAACGCAAGGTCAGAACGTCCGGTTCGTCCAGCGCACAGGCGAGGCTACCCGTTCGGAGACGTATGGCGGGTGAATGCATTCAGTATGCCGTACACGGTGCGCTCTTCAAAGCGGGATACGCCCGATCCTGTCAAACGCGCAGAAGAGGCGCAGGCGGCTAAACAGTTTGAGAACATGGCAGAGGAACGCGAACAGACAATGTCGGCTGCGGAACAGGCTACAAGGGATTATGTCCGCGCTGAAACAAGCGGCGTTCGCCTGGAGATTGCGGAGCAATTCGGCAGGCAGAACACTGCAATCGCTGAGGGATTTGGCAAAGCGAACACTGCTATTGCGAACATTAGCAAAGAAAACGCGGAGCGAGCAAGCAGGCACCTTTTGCGCATTGTCGGAACGATCATAACCGGCGGGATACTTGCAACCGCCTTTCTTGCTTTCCTGATGCGGCTTTGGACGTTATGATCCCGCCATTCGCGCAGCGCGCGCCTCGGCGTTCTGCGCGGCGGCGGGCTGGGTTCGGGATGGGTTCGCGCGGCGGGTTGGTTTTTTGGGGGCGTGGGGCGTGGGCCGAATTCCCTGACTTTTCGCTTGCCTTTTGCCCTTTGGCGGCGTATACTGTTCAGGTCATTTGTAACCCCAAACGGAGCGGACGATGAAGAAATTCGAGGATTGGACCTGGAAGGATATTCGCAATGGCCTTGCGTCGTTGGCCATTGCGCTTGGGATGGTCTATGCTCCGTACGCCTTTATGTGGACGGATCTAAAGGGCGATATTCGGGAATTGCGCCAGGATACGCGGGAATTGCGACGGGATACAAAAGAGATTGCGGCGGGACTCGCCCGCCTTGAGGCGCATTTCAGCATTACGACGTCGCAGCCGGAGGACATTGCCCCTCTGGATGCAGATTCCATGCTTGCGTCCCGCGCTGGCGCGATGCCCGCCGCCGTATCCGTCCTTGATGCAGAGCCAGCGCTCCGGCCTTCGAGTCTCTCGCGCCGTTTCGCGCTTGCTGGCGCGCGGCTGCTTTGCGATATACTGCCCGCTGTGCCGGGCGGCGCCTTTCTCCAGGCGGGATACGCCCGGTCCTGTCAAGCGTGCGCAATAGGCGCAAACGCCTGAACAGGCGGGGAAGCGGTCTCGGATGTTATAGCCCCGCTTTTTACCCCGCTCGCGCATACGCCGTTCTGCGCGGCGACAGAAGGGGGAGGGGAACACTTCTTGATTTACAACTTCAGCCGGGTTCGGACAGCGATGGGGCGCACAGAAACGCCCGGAACAGCGCCGCCAGCAAATTGCCCGCCAGCAGGGCGTAGCGACGGCCGGGCGTCGCTACGAATTTAACCATTATTTTTTCACTTTTCCCTTGACTTCTGCCCTTTGGCGGCGTATACTGTTCAGGTCATTTGTAACCCAAACGGAGAAGACGATGAAGAAATTCGAGGACTGGACCGGGAAGGATATTCGCAATGGCCTTGCGTCGTTGGCCATTGCGCTTGGGATGATCTACGCCCCGTATGCCTTTATGTGGACGGATCTAAAGGGCGATATTCGGGAATTGCGCCAGGATACAAAAGAAATTGCGGCGGGACTCGCCCGCCTTGAAGCGCATTTCAGCATTACGACGTCGCAGCCGGAGGACATTGCCCCTCTGGATGCAGATTCCATGCTTGCGTCCCGCGCTGGAACGGAGCCCGCCGCCGTATCCGTCCTCAATGCAGAGCCAGCGCCCCTGTCCGGGCGTCTCTCGCGCCGTTTCGCCCTTGCAGGCGCGCGGCTGCTTTGCGATATACTGCCCGCTGTGCCGGGCGGCGCCTTTCTCCAGGCGGGATACGCCCGATCCTGCCAAGCGTGCGCAATAGGGGCAAACGCCTGAAAAGGCGGGGGCTTTGTACGTTGTAGCCCCGCCCGATCAATTCCGTGAGCGCGTACGCCGTTTTTTACGCGGAGGGCCGGCGTTTGGAGCGGGGCTTGGGCGAAGGGCGCAAATTATGCTGCGCCCCGACGGAACAGATTCCCTGCCGGAGATTATCTTGATGTTGCGACGGGCGCGATCAAGGCCCCGGGGATATTAACCGCCATCTACAGGAACCGGACCATGTTATCCAGTTTCTCCATACGGAATTTCAAGAGCTATCGGGAAGCGACGTTGCATTTGTCGCCGTTGACGGTACTGGTTGGCGCCAATGCCTCGGGCAAGAGCAACCTCATCGAAGCGTTGTGGTTTTTGTCCCGAATGGCCAAGGGCAATACACTGGCGGGCATACGGCTCGAACTCCGCAACGAACAGGGTCCAGCCCGGGGGAAAATGGATTCGTTGGGTTATAGAGGGGCCAATAGATTTTCGCTGGCCTGCGGTACGGACCGTTTGGATTGGAATCGATATGATATTGAAATAGAAATATCCAAGGGCGATTCTCCGAGAATTTTCGGGGAGAGCATAACCGGGCCTGCCATGGAGGCGCGACTTCCTGCCGGGACAGAGCCATTATTCGAGGTGGTGGACAGACGCGAGGACAGTGCGGACCTTGTCGTTGCGTACAACAATTTCGAGAGAGACCAGGAAAAGTCTTTCCTTTCGTGCGCCAGCGGAATGCCTGTACTGGCGCAACTGGTGAGCTCGGCTCGGTTCAAGCAAGAGCATGCGGGGGCGCGATCCATAATTTCCGAGATTTCGGGGCGCTACATTCAGTGGTTGTCGCATATTTTCTTTTTGGATCCGAACCCCGCCGAAATGCGCCATTATGGTTCGGTCGCTGACGCTGAACTGGGCGAGCGCGGCGGCAATCTTTCTGGCGTTCTTTTCAATCTGTGCGAGCGTGGAAAAAAAGAAAGGCTGCTGGATTTTGTCAGGGAATTGCCGGAGCAGAATATCCAGGATATCGACTTTATTCGTACGCCTCGCGGAGAGGCGATGGTAAGTTTGCAGGAGTTCTTCGGAGACGCGAAGCGGCCCTGCGATGCGGTTCTGTTGTCCGACGGAACCTTGCGCGTGCTTGCCATTGCGGCCGCTATGCTCTCCGCAAAGCCACAGAGCCTTGTGGTGATCAAGGAGATCGACAATGGCGTGCATCCGAGCCGGGCCAGATCGCTCCTGCAAAAAATCTCGGATATCGCCCGGGAAAGAAATCTTCGCGTACTGATCAGCACCCACAATCCGGCGTTGCTGGACGCGCTGCCGGACGAAGCCATTCCGGATGTCACATTTTGCTATCGCAACCCGGAGGACGGATCCAGTTGCCTTTTGCGGCTCCAGGATATGTCCGATTACTCCGATCTGGTGGCGCAAGGGCCTCTTGGCGCGCTCATGACGGCGGGAATCATTGACCGGTTTGCAAAGAACCGCCGGGACGAACAGGAACGGATCGACGAATCGCTTGCCTGGCTCGAAGAGATCAGGTAGTTACCATGGAGAGCGGCGATGGCTGGCATATATATTATCGATACCAATGAATTTAACGTCCAAAAGGGCGCACGTTGGCGAAATACGCCGCGCGACGGCCTGCGCGCGTACGCAAAAACGCTATATTTACTGTGCGCCGTACTTTTGCGCCACAGTCTGCCCTTGCAAACCCAACGCCTTATCCGCCATGACGAAACCGAATGCCGACCCGATCTACACCATGGGACGCAGCGAAGGAGAAACCGACCGCCTCATTTCCCAGTCCCTGCTCTACGAAGGCATCACGCTGCGCTTCTTTCGGGAAGCGGGCGTCGCGCCGGGCATGAAGGCGCTGGACGTCGGCAGCGGCGCAGGGGACGTATCGCTGGCGCTGGCCAGCCTCGTGGGGCCGGAAGGCCATGTGATCGGCGTGGACATGAACCCGGATATTCTGGAAACCGCCCGGGCGCGCGCCGAAGCCGCCGGGCATCGCAATGTCGAGTTCGTGGCGGGGGACGCTCGTACGCTGGACGTCGGGGACGACTTTGACGTCGTGGCGGGTCGGCTGGTGCTTATGTACATGGCCGATCCGGCGGAGGCCGTAAGGGGGTTTGCGCAGCGCCTTCGCCCGGGCGGCGTCGTGGCGTTTCAGGAAGCGGACCTGGACAGATACCGCACCTTCGAGCATCCCGATACGCCGCTCATGAACCAGATTGCAGATTGGGTGATCGCCGTGTTCGAACAATCCGGGGCCGCAACGGACATGGGCTTTCGCCTGTACCGCACGTTCCTGGACGCAGGCTTGCCTGCCCCGACGATGCATTACGAAGCGCTCCTGGGCGGCGCGGACGCCTGGGCCGGATATCCGTACGCCGTGCAGGCCTTCGCCAGTTTCCTCCCGCTTTTCGAACAGTTCGGGATTGCGACGGCGGACGATGTGGGCGCGGATACGCTGGAAGAGCGCCTCAAGGAAGAAGTAAGGACGGCGAAACTTCCCCTCCTCCTGCCCCCGCACATAACGGCGTATGCGCGCGTGGGGTGAAGGGCGGGTACTGCAACGCCCAGGTCCGGAGCCGCTTTCCGGCCTGTTCAGGCGTTTGCGCCTATTGCGCACGCTTGGCAGGACCGGGCGTATCCCGCCTGGAGAAAGGCGCCGCCCGGCACAGCGGGCAGTATATCGCAAAGCAGCCGCGCGCCAGCAAAGGCGAAACGGCGCGAGAGACGCCCGGACAGGGGCGCTGGCTCTGCATCAAGGACGGATACGGCGGCGGGCGTCGCGCCCATGCGGGGGGCAAGCGCGGAATCCGGCCGAACGGGTACGTGCTGCGCGGTAACGCCTACCCGATCTTCCACAACAGCCAGGCGCTTGTCGATATTCGCCAGTTTATCGTCTATCGCTTCGAACCGCCTGTCCATCGCTTCGAACCGCCTGTCTATCGCTTCGAACCGCCCATCCATCTTCCTGTCCATCGCTTCGAATCGCCTGTCCATCTTCCTGTCCATCGCCTCTAATCGCCTGTCCATCCTGTCCAGCCTGCCGGACAGCAGCAGGTAGGGGCTATACGCCATAGATAAAAGAATCGCCAACACGCCCAAAGAGTGCCAGATTCCTTTCCACGGCCATGCGCTTATTTTTTTCATCGTCTTCTCCGTTTGGGTTACAAATGACATGAACAGTATACGCCGCCAAAGGGCAGAAGTCAAGAGAAAAGTAAAAAAATAATGGTTAAATTCGGGGTGGCGTCCGGCCGTCGCCGCAGCCCGGCAAAAAACGATTTCGATCAGCGCATCCCGACATGAACGCTTCCCCCCAAGGCAAGCTGGCTGCCCGCCTCGACGCGATGAACGAATTCGATCGGGCGCCGGTCTCCCCGGAGCGCTTGCGAGGTCCCGGCGGATTCATCGGGTTGTATGCGGGCGAGCATGTGGCGGGCACCGAATTCGTTATCGGGCCGCTGTTCGTGGCGCATGGCGTAGCGACCGGCGATCTGCTCTGGGGCCTGCTGGCGGGCAATTTGCTGGCGGTCCTGTCCTGGGCGTTTCTGTGCGCGCCCATCGCCGTCCGAACCCGGCTGAATTTGTACTGGCACCTGCGCAAGATCACCGGCCCCAACCTGCTTTTCGTCTACAATATCGTCAACGCCCTGATGTTCTGTTTTCTGGCCGGGGCGATGATTTCCGTGGCCGCCACGGCGGTGGGCATTCCCTTCGACATGCCCATGCCCGGCCTGGACGATTTGTACCCGACCAGCGTCGCCTGGGCGCTGACGACGCTGGCGGTGGGCGGCGTGGTTACGGCGCTGGCGGTGCTGGGGTTCGACCGGATCGCATGGTTTTCGAAGATCGCTTCGCCCTGGCTGCTGCTCGTGTTTCTGGCATCGGGGCTGGCCGTGTTGCCGCAGTTGGGCGTGGAATCCTTCGCCGACCTGCGGACCGTGGCGAACGAGAAAATATGGACGGGCGTACCGGCGGAAGGCCGGGTTCGGTTTACCTTCTGGCACGTAACGTTTTTCGCCTGGTTTGCGAACATGGCCATGCACATTGGCATGGCGGACCTGACCATTTTGCGGTACGCCCGAAAATGGCAATACGGTTTTGCGAGCGCGTTCGGGATGTACCTTGGGCATTATCTGGCCTGGGTCGCGTCGGGCGTGCTGGTGGCGCTGGCGATCCAGCAGGGCGGGGAAGTGGCGCCCGGCCCGATCGCATGGCTTGGCGCGGGCGCCGCCGGCCTGATTGCGGTGGTGTTGGCCGGATGGACCACGGCGAACCCTACGATTTATCGCGCCGGGCTGGCCATGCAGACGATCACGCCGAACTGGAAACGCTGGAAGGTAACCCTCGCGGTGGGCGCGGCGACGACCGTCGCGGCGCTGTTTCCCGCGCTGATGATGCGCCTTCTGGACTTTGTGGCGCTCTACGGACTGATTCTGATGCCGATGGGGGCGGCGATTTTCGCTGATTTCTGGATTTTTCCGAAGATCGGACTGTGTTCCGGGTACGCCGAATGGCAAAAGATCGCGTTCGACTGGCCCGCCGCGCTCGCCTGGATCGGGACGCTGGCCGCCTGTCGGCTGATGCATGCGATGTGGGGATGGGATATATTTTTCCTGGGCTTGCCCGGCTGGTTCGTGGCGACGGGCCTCTTTACGGGGCTAAGTTTCCTGCGGCAACGCTTGCGTCGGGAGGCCCGGCCGGCGGCTTCGTAAACGGTTCTGCCTGCGGTTTTTAGCAACCTTTGCTTCTCATGAAATATTTTTTGAAAATACTATCCTTCGGCGGCCTGGCCCTGACGGTCGCGCCCGCCGCGCTCGTGCTTGCCGGGGTCCTGTCCTGGCGCATGCACGCCGCGCTGATGCTGGCGGGCGCCGCGCTCTGGTTCGCCACGGCCCCGTTCTGGATGCGTCGCGCCGCCGACGCCGCCTGACCGAACCCGCAGCGCCTCTGCCTGTCGCCCGCTTCGCCCTCCTTTTCCCTGTCGCCGCCCCGCCATGATCGCCCCAGACCGTATCGACGCTTCGAATCGGGCGCGCGACGCCGCCTGGCGCAGGGACTATGCGCATCTGGACGAACAACTTCGTCGCCGGGGACTGGACCCCGACGCCCTCGTGGAGCAGGCCGCTGCGTTCGAGGTGGCGGCCCCCTCGTGGGCGCTGGGAACCGGCGGTACGCGGTTCGGGCGCTTTCCGGGCAGGGGCGAGCCGCGGGACGTATTCGAGAAGGTGGAGGACGTATCCGCGGCGAAGCGGCTTTGCGGGGCCATTTCGCGGATATCGCTGCACATTCCCTGGGACGAGCCGGACGATCCCCGGGCGTTGCGCGCGCGGGCCGCCGAGTTGGGCGTAGGGTTCGACGCGGTAAACTCGAATACTTTTCAGGATCAGCCCGGACAGGCGCTGAGCTACAAGTTCGGGTCGTTTCAGCACACGGATCCGGCGGTGCGCAAGCAGGCCGTGGCGCATAATCTGCATGCGGCGGAGACGGGCGCCGCGCTGGGCTCGAACGCGCTGACGATCTGGCTGGGCGACGGAGCGAATTATCCGGGGCAGACCCATCTGCGCAAGGCCTGGGAACGGGTGCGGGATTGCCTGGCGGAAGTATACGAAGCCCTTCCGCCCGACTGGAGCCTTTTCGTCGAACACAAGCCGTTCGAGCCGGCGTTCTACGCAACCGTGGTGGCGGATTGGGGGTCCTCGCTCATGCTGGCGCGGGCGACCGGCGAACGGGCCTCGTGCCTGGTCGATCTGGGGCACCATCTTCCCAATGTGAATGTGGAGCAGGTGGTGGCGCGCCTCGTCACGGCGGGCAAACTGGGCGGGTTTCATTTCAACGACGCGAAGTACGGAGACGACGACCTGACGGCGGGTTCCATCAAGCCCTATCAGTTGTTTCTCGTATTCAACGAGCTGGCGGACGCGCTGGCGGACGGCGCCTTGCCCGCGCCGCCTGCGTACATGATCGACCAGAGCCATAACGTCAAGGACCCTATCGAGGCCCTGTTGCAAACGGCGAACCGGCTTCAGGAAACCTGGATTCGCGCGCTTCTCGTGCGCCGCGACGCGCTCACGCATTATCAGGAAACGAACGACGCGCTGATGGCCGAGGAGACGCTTCGGGAAGCGTACGAAACGGATGTCCGCCCCCTTGCTGCGGCGGCGCGCAAGCGTCTGGGGGGCGCGCTCGATCCCATTGCCGCCTTTCGGGCCTCGGCGTATCGGGAGCGGGCCGCCGAAGCGCGGACCGGCGCCGCGTACGTTCCGCCCCAAAGCCTTTGAATATCCTTGCCGGGCGCCGCGCGCCGAAAACCCATGCGACAATCCGCGCACCCTGTCCTTGCCGTGGACCTTGGCGCCGCGAGCGGGCGCGCCTTGCTGGGCCGGTTCGACGGGGAGCGCATGGCCATGCAGGAAGTGCACCGGTTCGAAACGCCCGTCGCGGAGGCGGAGGGGCATATCCAATGGGATATCCATGCGATCGAAGAAGAAATATGGACCGCGTTGCGGGCTGCGCTGACCGAGGCGCCCGACCTGCGGTCCGTGTCCGTGAATTCCTGGGGCGTCGATTACGCGCGCCTTGGCGCGGCAGGGCGCCCGCTCGGCTTGCCGTATTGCTACCGGGACCCCCGATTGGACGGGGTCATGGCGTCCGTGCTGGAAGCGGTTCCGGCCCGGGAAATCTACGAACGCACCGGCGTCGCTTTTTTGCCGTTCAATACGCTGTATCAGTTGGCGGCGGACCGCAAGGCGGGCCTGCAGGCGGCGCGCTGCCTCCTGATCGCCGATTATTTTAATTACCGGCTTGGCGGGCGTCCGGTGGCCGAGGCGTCCCTTGCCAGCACCACGCAGATCGTGGACATTCGCACGGGCCAGTGGGCGACGCCCCTTTTGCGCACGCTTGGCCTGGATCCGGCGCCGTGGCCGGAAATCGTGCCGTCGGGAACCGTCCTCGGGGCGGTGCGGGGCCATCCGGACGTGGCCGTCGTGGCTACGTGCAGCCACGATACGGCGCTGGCCGTGGCGGCTGCGCCCGCCACCCGCTCCGGGACCTGGGCCTACGTGAGTTGTGGAACCTGGTCGCTTTTCGGGGTGGAGCGGACGGCGCCCGTCGTTACGCCCGCCGCGCTCGCTGCCGGATATACGAACGAAATCGGGCTGGACGGCTCTGTCCGCTTGCTCAAGAACCTGACCGGATTGTGGGTGTTGCAGGAATGCGTACGCGAATGGGGCGGCGCGGCGTGGGACGAACTGGAAGCGGAGGCCCGCCGCGCGCCTGCTGCGGGCGCGACGCTGGACCTGAACGATCCGCGTTTTTTGCGCCCGGGCGGCATGGAAAAGCGTTTGCTGGATGCGTTGCGAGAGGCGGGCGCGCCGCTTCCGGCCTCGCGGGGCGAACTGTGCCGCGCGATTCTGGAGAGCATGGCGGATAGTTACCGCCGGGCGCTGGCCGACCTGGAGCAGATTGCGGGCGAGCGCGTCGATGCGCTGCATATCGTGGGCGGCGGGTCGCAAAACGGCCTGTTGTGCGCGTGCGCGGCCAAGGCGTGCGGTCGGCCCGTCGTCGCCGGTCCGGCGGAGGCGACGGCGCTGGGCAACGCGCTCGTGCAACTCAGGACGCTGGGCGGCCTGCCGGACGGGGTTTCGCTGCGTGAGGCGTCCGCCCGGTCCTGCAATCCGCGCGCCTATACGCCCGACGGCCGGGTATTGGAGGGAACGATCTAAGGATACGACAGGACATAAGGCGCCGTTTTTGATGCTTTTTTACGCCTTTTTTATGCTATTTGTAAACCATTTTTACGCTATACCCATGCGTTTTCCGTCTTTTGCCCGCGTCGCCTTTGCGCCCTTGCGGAATGTGCATCTTCTCCGCTAACTTGCTTGAAGTCCCTCGCCAAATCTTGCCAACAGCATGAACAACGCTTCCCGCACGCCAACCTTTCTGCATGTAGAAGACCAGTGGGACGAGGCCGAGGCGGCCTCTCTCGACGGATTGGGACGCCTGGTGTATCGATCGAACTTGCTGGGGCGCGACCGGCGCTTTACGAACACCGGCGGCGGCAATACGTCGTCCAAGATCATGGAGCGGGACCCCGTTACCGGGGAGGAGGCGGAGGTGCTCTGGGTCAAGGGGTCTGGCGGCGATCTGGGGAGCGCGGGCCGGGAAAATTTCGCGTCGCTGTATATGGACAAGTTTCTGGCCTTGCAGGAAACCTATGCGCGGTTTCCCGAGCGCGGCCTGAAAACGGAGGCGGAGGACGCCATGCCTGCAATGTATGCGCACGCCGTGTTCAATCTGAATCGGCGGGCGCCCAGCATCGACACGCCCCTGCACGGGTTCGTGCCGTATCGGCATGTAGACCATACGCACCCGGTGGCCGCCATTGCGATCGCCACGGCGGATTGCGGGGCCGAATTGACCCGCGAGGCGTACGGCGACGAGGTGGCGTGGGTGAACTGGAAGCGGCCCGGGTTCGAACTGGGCCTGGATATGCGGCGCATTTGCGAGGAGCGCCCGGACGCGAAAGGCGTTATGCTGGGCGGGCACGGCCTCATCAACTGGGCCGACGACGACCGCGAATGCTATCTGCTTACGCTCCGCCTCATAGACCGGGCCGAGCAGTTCGTGGCGGAGCGCGCCGCCGGACAAGCGGCTTTCGGGGGGGCGCGATACAAGGACCTTTCGGAGGCGGCGCGGCGGGCGGCGCTGGCCGACCTGTTGCCCTGGCTGCGCGGGCGGCTGAGCACCGAGCGCAAGGTGATCGCCACGGTCGATGCGTCCAAAGCGGCGCTCCGGTTCGTAAACGCCCGCGAGACGTCCCGGCTTGCCGAATTGGGCACGTCCTGCCCCGATCACTTTTTGCGGACGAAGATAAAGCCGTTGTATGTGGACTGGCGCCCCGGCTCCGGGAATTCCGCTGCGTTGCGGGCGCGTCTCGACAAGGCCCTGACCCGCTACGCGCAGGACTACGCGGCGTATTACGAGGCCTGCCGCCGCCCGGATTCTCCCGCCATGCGCAGCGCCCTGCCGTCCGTCGCGCTGTTGCCGGGCCTTGGCCTCGTCGGGTGGGGCAAGAACAAGCGCGAAAGCGCCCTGGCCGCGGAATTTTACGCCGCCGCCATAGAAGTCATGCGCGGCGCGGAAGCGATAGGGGCGTATACCGCGCTGCCGCGGCAGGAAGCCTTCGATATAGAATACTGGGCGCTGGAGGAGGCGAAGTTGCGGCGCCTGCCTCCCGAAAAGGAATTGGCCCGCGAAGTGGCGGTGGTGGTGGGCGGAGGCAGCGGGATCGGCGCGGCGACGGCGCGGCGCCTTGCAGCGGAGGGCGCGGCGGTGGCCGTGGTCGATCTGGACGCAAGCGCCGCCCGCGCCGTGGCGGAAACGCTGGATGCGGACGGGGCGCTCGCCCTCGAAGCCGACGCGACGGATCGGGCGTCCGTCCGCCGCGCCTTGCAGGAGGCCGCGCTTGCTTTTGGGGGAATAGATCACGTGGCGATTACGGCCGGGCTGTACCCGACCCCGGACGCCGGGGGCGCCATTTCCGACGCGGCCTGGGCCAAAACATTTGGCGTCAACGTGACCGCCGCCTGGATCGTGGCGGACGAAGCGGCCCGGATATGGTCGGCGCAGGATTTGCCGGGCAGCCTTGTGCTTATGACGAGCGCAAACGCAGTGGTCGTCAAGTCGGGCAGCCTGGCGTACGACGCGAGCAAGGCCGCCGCAAACCATCTTGTTCGCGAACTGGCCCTGCGGCTGGCGCCGAATATTCGGGTGAATGCGGTGGCTCCGGCCACGGTGCTTGGCGGAAGCAACATGTTTCCAAGGGATCGCGTCGTGGCTTCGCTCATTCGGTACGGCCTCTCCTGCGAGGAGGGGGAGGATACGGACGCGCTGCGCCGTCGGCTGGCCGATTTCTACGCCGGGCGCACCCTGCTTCGCCAGACGATCCTCGCCGAGGACCAGGCCGAGGCCGCGTTTTTGCTGGCGAGCCGTCGGCTGGGCAAGACCACGGGGCAGATTCTTCAAGTGGACGGCGGCTTGCCGGAGGCGTTTCTGCGATGAAGGTCGGGTTGTTCGCGCCCTGTTATATCGACCAGTTCTATCCGCAAGCGGCGGTGGCGACGCTCGAACTGCTGGAGCGCCTGGGGTGCGACGTGGCGTACCCTCGCGGGCAAACGTGCTGCGGCCAGCCGATGGCGAACGCCGGATGCGCGCCTGCCGCCGAGGCTGCGCACCGGCATGTAGCGGCCTGTTTCGAAGGGTTCGACTACGTGGTGGGGCCCTCGGGAAGTTGCGTACTGCATCTGCGGGAGCATGTCGAAGGGGCGCCGGACGCCCGGTATTACGAACTCTGCCAGTTTCTGGTGGAAGTGTTGCAGGTGGAGCGCCTCGACGCGGCTTTTGCCTGCCGGGTGGGGTTGCACGCCTCCTGTCACGGGCTTCGGGGGCTGCGCCTGGCGCGGGCTTCGGAGCGGCAGGAGCCGCCGTTCGATTACGTGGCCTATCTGCTGGATATGGTGGACGGGGTGGAGCGGGTCCCGCTGGATCGCCCGGACGAATGTTGCGGCTTCGGGGGGATGTTCGCCATAGAGGAGGAGGCGGTTTCCGTGCGGATGGGCGCGGACCGGCTTGCGGACCATTTGCGGCAGCGCGTCGAGGTGATCACGGGAACCGATATGTCCTGCCTGATGCATCTCGAAGGGTTGATTCGCCGCCGAAACCTGCCGTTGCGGGTGTTGCACGTGGCCGAGATTCTGAACGGAAGCGGCGAGGCGCGCAATGGATGACCCAACGCATGATCTAATGGCTGACCCAATGAATGACGGGGCCCGCCTCGCTGCCGCAGACCGTTCCGCCCGCGTGCGTCACGCCGACCGGGCGGCCCGCTTCGTCGCCGACGCCGGACAGACCGACTGGCACGACGCCGTACTCTGGCGCATTCGCGGCAAGCGGGATGCGGCGGCGGGGCGCGTGGAAGGGTGGGAGCGGCTGCGCGCGCTGGCCTCGGAGATCAAGGAGCATACGCTGTCGAGGCTGGACGAATACCTCGCGGCGTTCGAGGAAGCGGCTACGGCGAACGGGGCGCAGGTCCATTGGGCTGCGGACGCGGACGCGCATAACCGCATCGTACGGGACGTGCTCCGGGCGCGGGGCGTTCGCCGCGTGGTCAAGAGCAAGTCCATGCTGACGGAGGAATGCGGCCTGAATCCGTACCTCGAAGCGCGCGGCTTCGAGGTGGTGGATACGGACCTTGGAGAGCGCATCGTGCAGCTCCGGGAGGAGCCGCCCAGCCACCTCGTGGCCCCGGCGATCCATGTCCGCAAGGAGGAAATCGCCGCCCTGTTTCACGAAAAACTGGGGACGCCCGCCGACGCCGACGACCCCCGCTTGCTGGCCGCCGCGATGCGGGAGGACTTGCGCGCCCGGTTTCTGGCCGCCGACGCAGCGATTACGGGCGTGAATTTCGCCGTTGCGTCCACGGGGGCGCTGGTTCTGGTAACCAACGAGGGCAATGCGGACCTCGGCGCGCATCTGGCGCCGGCGCACATCGCCTGCATGGGCATCGAGAAACTGATTCCGAAACCGGAGCATCTCGGCGTATTCCTGCGCCTTCTGGCCCGCAGCGCCACGGGCCAGCCCCTGTCCGTCTATACGTCGTATTTCTGCCGTCCGCCGCCGGGCCGCGAACTGCATATCGTACTGGTGGACAACGGGCGTTCGCGCCGCCTTGCGCAGCCGGATTTTCGGGCCGCGCTCAAGTGCATCCGGTGCGGCGCGTGCCTGAATACGTGCCCCGTGTACCGTCGCAGCGGTGGCCATAGTTACGGAGCGACCCCTTCCGGCCCCATCGGGGCGATTCTGGCGCCCGGCATGGACATGAAACGCTACGCTTCGTTGCCGTTCGCTTCGTCCCTGTGCGGTTCGTGCAGCGACGTGTGTCCGGTCAAGATCGATATTCACGCCCAGTTGCACCGGTGGCGACAGGTTGCCGCGCGGGAGGGGTACGTTGCCTGGCCCAAGCGCTGGGGGATGCGCGTGGCCGGATGGATTGTCCGCAGCCCCCGTCGCTACCGGCTGGCGGGTCGGCTGGCCCGGGCCTGGCTGCGGCATGCGCCCCGCCGCTTGCGCTACGGCTCCTGGAATGCGTGGGGGCGGGCGCGGGAGCTGCCGCGCGTCCCCGACCGGTCGTTCGGGGAATGGTATGCCGCCGAACGGGGGAAGAAATGAGGCAAGCGAACCGGCATACCGTTCGGGGAGCCGGCGTTTTTCGCCGTTCCATGCGGAGGGCAAGGGGATGAACCGAAAGCGCCGACAGAACGCTTTGGGCCGGGCCGAACACAGAACGCGCAACGGCGCCCGCGCGGCGATTCTTGAGGCCGTACGCCGCGCTCGTCCTCGCGCGGCGCCGCTGCCCCTCGTCGCCGGCGTACAGGATACGGCAGGCGACGCCGAGCTGGTCGCCCGGTTTATGGCGTCGGCGCAGGCGGCTTCCGCGACCGTGCGGATGGTGGAGGCGGGGAGCGTGGAAGCTGCCGTGCGGGAAGCGTTTCCAGGGGCAGCGTCCATCGCTTCGGCGACTCCGGCATGGAGCTTCGAACAGGCAAACCCCGCCGACGAGGCGTCCGCGCTGGCCCGCCTCGACGTACTGGTGTGTCCCGGCGCGTTCGGGGTGGCGGAGAACGGGGCCGTATGGCTCGCGGAATCCGGCATGGGGTCGCGGGCCGCCCCGTTTCTCGCGCAGCATCTCGTGCTGGCGCTGGACCGCAGCGCCATTGTGCCGGACATGCACGCCGCCTGCGACCGGCTCAAAACGTTTGGGGAGGGCTATGGCGCCTTCGTGGCCGGACCGTCCAAGACCGCCGACATAGAGCAAACGCTTGTGATCGGGGCGCACGGGCCCCGCAGCCTCACCGTGCTGCTCACGTAGGCGATCGCGGCGCCGTTGCGGATCGCGCCGCCCTTGCTTTACCTGTGAATTTTTTCTTTGCTTGTATATTTTTTATTTACCTTTTTAATTTTAGTTTACATTTTTAATTTTATTTTTGTAAAAAATTTTCCCTTTTCTTTATCTATTTGATCATGTCATCATATTATTTTCCTTACTTTCTTAAATTTTCCTTACTTTTTTAAATCGGCTTGTATTTCGTTTTTCGTCCATGCGGAGCGTCGTTGCCCAGCTCGCCGCGGCGGAAGATAGCGGGCGCCCCGCGGCCTTATCCCCGGAATGGCGCGAGGTGTTTTTCGAAATGCCGCCGGATGCCTTGCCGGTGGGCCTTGTCCTGTTCGGCGAGCGCGGCGTACACCTCGTCGTAGCGCTGTTCGAGGACGGGGCCGAACGCCACGTGAACGACCTGCCGGGCGTGATGGTCGTCGAGGAGGTCCGCGAGGGCGTCGTCGGGGACGTCCGGGATGCATTCCACCCGGCCGTCAAGATGGTAACTCTGGCGGTTTTCGGCGTAGCCCTCCACGGCCAGGTTCAGAATCCGGCGGAAAAGGTCCGGCGCATGGCGCGCAATCACGCGCAAAGCCTCCAGCCAGCTGGTGCCAGAGGTTTTGACGTGGACGTATTCCGGGGTGCGCCGCTGGATGTACGGGTAGATGGCCAGTTTGTCGCTGCCGGAATGCACGCTCAGTTTGTAGGGCCCCAGTTCTTCCGCAATGGCGGCGTGCGCGGCGTAGTTCCGGGCGAACGCCTCCGTATCTCCCGCATAATCCACGCCCTTGTAGAAATCGCCGACGAACCGGGGCGCCAGCCCGATAAACGAAACGCCAAGCCGGTCAAGTTCCAGCGCAATGTATCGATGCTGGGCGGGGGTGGTGGGGGTATCCGTTTCGTCCACCGATATTTCGAGGTCGAAGGGGGCCGCGCCGAACCGGCTGCGCAGGTGCGCATGGAGCCGGACTACGCGCGCAAGGGCCGCGCCATATTTGCCCGCCGCCCTGAGCAAGGTTTCTTCGGGAAGCGCGCCGTCCGCCTCCGGTCCGGTGGCGTACCGCTGGAGATGGCGCTTCGGGTTGCTCCGCAAGACGTCCCAGGGCAGCTCCGCAAAGCGATTCCAGAGCGCGGCGGCGTCCTCCGTATCGGCGGCGGCGCGCACGTATTGCCCCGGGTCCAGCGTAAATCCGACGAATCCCGCGTCGATGCACCGATCTATTTCCGCCTCGGTCTTGACATGGTCCGCGTCGCAGCCATAGCCGTCCCGATAGCCGGTTTCGAGCACGGCCCAGGTTACGTCGTCCAGGACTTGCTGCGGACTGCGGCGGGCGCGCGCCATTTCGCGCATGGATTGCTGCGCGAGGACAGGGAAAAAGCCGCTTTCCGGCAGGTTGGCGAGCGCGTCGAGGTGTCCGGGCGTGGCGAGGCCCAGCCGGTCTCCGAAACCGAACGATTTGCGCCGCCCGACAAGTTGCGGGGCCGTCCAGGGGAGCGTTTCCCGAACGAGCGCGGCGTGGCGGGCATGGAGCGGGCAGTACGCGCCGTCGTCGGCGGTCTCGCCCTCGAACCCGTCCGGCAGCTCTCCGGTTATGCGCAGCAGGCGTTCGTTCCCGCGCCGGACAATGGAAAAGACGTTGGACATGGGTAAATCCGCGAAGATCAGAGGCTGCGAGGGTTTTCGAGCGTTCGGCCCTGCTTATCGACTTTGCGCGTACCATGTTTCCGACAGGTCGGGACGCGGCTGCCGCGTAGGCCAGGGCGTTCCGCGCCGTTCGCATATCGCGGCGAGGGTTTCCATGCGTTCGCGGGCCACGCCGCGCATGAAGGCGTCGAGCGCGTCTCCTTCAAGGCCCACGCCTTCCTTCCAGACGGCCTGACCCGCCATGACGCCGCTGGCGCCCGCCCGGCACGCCGCTTCCGCTTGTTCCGCGAACAATTCGAAGGATACGCCCCCGCTGAGCAGGGTCCAGGGGACCGTGCAGGCCTCGTCCAGCGCCCGGAGCGCCGGCCCCCAGGTATCCGGGGGCGCGTCGGGGGGCAGGGGAAACGGCATTTTAAGCACGTCCACGCCGCGCTGCGAGAAATGCCGGGCGGTTTCTACCGTAACCTGCGCGCGTTCCTCGCCCGAAAGCGGTTCGGCCGGGTCGAGGGGGCAGGATATCGGTTCCAGAAAGAAGGGCAGCCCGCCCGCGTGGCTTGCGGCGACGAGTCGGTCCACGCTTTCCGTTTGCGCGGCGGCTTGCGGCGATTCCGGGTGGAAGAACAGCAACAATTTCGCCCCGTCGCCCCCGTAGCGGAGGATTTCCTTCGCGCCCCAGTGTTCGATGAACGCCATTTTCCGGCGGCTGGGGTGGGTTCTGTAGTCCGTAATTTCAAGCGGGGCGATGAGGCCGAAGGCGTTTTCGAGGCGGTCGGGCATATCGGCCAGCGCCGGAAAACCGTAATCCGGGTCGGCGAGCACGGCGGTGTACGCCCCGGCGAGTCCCCGGATCGCCGCCTGTTTGAAGTACAACAGGTCTTCCCGGGTTGTCGGGCGGCCCCGCGCCTTGGCCATCTCTTGCGCCAGGTTGGCCCGGTGATCAATGGCGAGGATAGCGAACGCGCCGGTCGTTCCGGCGCACCGACCTATGTGTCTTTCGAGGGCGAATTGCGTTGCGGAATGGTTCGCATGGCGTTCGGCCTTGCCGTTTGTTTCCCGGTTCGTCCGGGCCGTGGCCACTCCCATTACAATCCTCCCTGTTGTGCTATAAACGTTGCGACTTCTTCGCGCCGGGGCATGTCGTTCGCGCAGGCATGGCGCGTTACGACGATCGCGCCGGCGGCATTGCCAAACCGGGCGCATTGTTTCCATGGCCATCCTTGTAGCCAGGCATAGACGAATCCGGCGGCCCAGGCGTCGCCTGCCCCCAGCACATTGAGCGTTTTCACGGAAAACGGGCGCGCCCGGCAGACATCCCCATCCTTGGTATGCACTTCCGAGCCCTTTGCTCCGCGTTTTACGGCGACGGCTTGGCGCGCGAGGTCGAGCAGGGCGGGCACGGCCTCTTCCACGCCGGGCTCGTCGGCGGCGGCCATGATTTCTTCTTCTGTCCCCATGACGACGTCCGCGAGGGGCAGCGCTTCGCGCAAATGCTTGCCGAAGGCGCCCGGATCGCGCCAGAGCGTGGGGCGGCGGTCGATATCCAGCGCGACGCGGGTTCCCGCTGCGCGGGCGCGCTCCATCGCCGCAAGCGCGGCGCTGCGGGCAGGCTCGCCGCTGAACCGGGTTCCGGCCACGAAGAGCGCGTCGGCCTCCTCGAAATCGATCTTTGCCATGTCCTCCGGCGTCATGTGCATGTCGGCCGGATCGGGACGGTAATAGACGAGCGGGAACGTGTCCGGGGGCAGAATGCTCAGGAAGGCCAGCCCGGTCAAGCGCTCCGCGTCGCGCGCGACATACCGGGTATCGACGCCTTCTGTCGTCAAAAACTCGACCAGGCCGTCGCTCAGGCCGTCCGTGCCGATCCGGGACGCCATCGCTACGCGCAGGCCGAGGCGGGCCGCGCCGGTGGCGAAATTGGCCGGACAGCCTCCGGCGTAGACGCTGAAATGCCGTACGCGGGCCAGTTCCACGCCGATCTCGTCGGCGTACAGGTCGATGGCCAGCCGCCCCAGACTGATGACGTCAAAAGTTCGTTTGGACATGCGCGCCAGAAAATCAACCGGAAAAACAAGCGGGGAAAATCATCCGTCAAAATCAGAAGGCGCGGGTCCATTCGCTGGGCCAGCGCTCCACCACCACTTTCGTTTGCGTATAAAACTCTACGCCGTGCCGGGACTGGGCGTGCAAATCTCCGAAGAAACTTTCGTTCCAGCCGCTAAACGGGAAAAAGGCCATGGGCGCCGCCACCCCGATATTCACGCCTATGTTGCCGGCGTCCGCTTCGTGGCGGAATTGCCGCGCATGGGCTCCGCTGCTCGTGAAGATGCAGGCCATGTTGCCGTAGGGACCGTCGTTTACGAACCGGATGGCTTCGTCCAGCGTCTCGACGTGGCAGAGGCTCAGCACCGGTCCGAAAACTTCGATTCGGGAGAGCGTGCTGCCTGGGGGAATGTCCGAAAGTACGGAGGGAAAAAGGAAATAGCCGTCTTCGTAGCCTTCGACTTGCTTGCCCCGCCCGTCCACCAGGATGCGGGCGCCGTCTTGCGCGCCCGTCTCGATAAGCCCTTCGACGCGCGCTTTGCTTTGCCCGGAAATCACGGGTCCCATTTGCACGGCGTCGTCCAGGCCGTAGCCTACCTTGCGCGACGCGGCGGCCTCCGCGATGCGTTCGGCGAATTCCTTGCCCGCTGCGCCTACCGTTACGGCCACCGAGGCGGCAAGGCAGCGCTGTCCGGCGCAGCCAAACGCGGAGTCCGCCATGATTTGCGTCGTCATGTCCATGTCGGCGTCCGGCATGATCACCACCGGATTCTTCGCGCCGCCCTGGCACTGGGCGCGTTTTCCCGCCGCCGCCGCCCGTCCGTAGACATAGCGCGCGACGGGCGTGGAGCCGACGAAACTCACGGCGCGGACCAGCGGATGGTCCAGGAGCGCTTCCACGGCGTCTTTCCCTCCGTGCACGAGTTGCAGTACGCCCGGCGGAAAATCGCAGGCGTCGATCAGGTCGAAAAGCCGGGCGCTGGTGACCGGGACGCGCTCGCTCGGCTTCAGGATGAAGCAATTGCCGGTAGCGACGGCGTAGGGCAGGAACCACAGGGGAATCATGCCGGGAAAATTAAACGGGGTGATGGCCGCCGTAACGCCCAGCGGTTGCCGAATCATATGCTCGTCGATGCCGCGGGCGACGTCCTCGTTGTTGACGCCCTGCATGAGGATGGGCGAGCCAATGGCCACTTCCACGTTTTCGATGCCCCGGCGCAGTTCGCCCAGGCTTTCCCGGAAGGTTTTGCCGCATTCGTTCGTGATCGTTCGGGCCAGGTCCTCGGCGCGCTCCTCCAGGAGTTGCTTGAGCCGGAAGAGGTGTCCGATGCGTTCCGTAACCGGGGTGGCCCGCCATGCCGGGAAGGCCTTGTGCGCCGCCTGCACGGCCTCGTCGACTTCCTCCTTCGACGAGAGGGGGACGCGGGCCAGCGGCGCGGCCGTGGCGGGATTCAGTACGTCCAGGAGGGGGCTTTCCTTGCGGAGTCGCCAGTCGCCTTCTATGTAATGGCGTAGCGGAGCGGGGGACATGGGTTGGTTTTATGAATTTTTAATGAACAGGCAAGACGCGGCCTGTCTGCGCGCATCCATGGGTTCGTCGCGCGCCGTCGCCGCGCCCGCAGTGGCCCTGATCGGCGCATCCGTAAATTCGACAGGGGCCTTTTGTGTTCCTGTCGCGGACGCGGCATCCTTGCCTTCTTTTGCGAGGAGGCCGGGCGGAAATCCGGTTTCCGGCGCGATCCCGCCATAATAGATACGCCATATAGATACGGAGCGCAGCGGTATATTTGCAAGGTACGACATTCACCAACGGAACCCTCGCATGAAAGCTGTCATGAAAGTCGCCCCCGGCGCGGGGCATATCGAACTCCGCGACATTCCCGAACCGAACCCGGGTCCCGGGCAGGTCAAGATTCGGGTGCAGGCCGCCGGGATATGCGGTACGGACCTCCATATATATAAGGACGAATTTCCATCCTGGCCGCCTGTGGCGCTTGGACACGAGGTGGCGGGCGAGGTTGCGGACGCCGGGGACGATGTGGAGGGCCTGGCGCCGGGCCTGCGCGTAACGACGGAGACCTATTTTTCCACCTGCGGGGGGTGCCGCTATTGCCGCGCCGGGCGGGCGAACCTGTGCTTGCATCGCCGTTCGATCGGGTCGGCGGTGAACGGGGGCTTCGCCCGGCACGTGATTGTCCCGGCGGCGGGCGTGCATGCCTTGCCGGAGAACGTGGACTTCGAGGCCGGCGCCCTGACCGAACCGCTGGCCTGCGTGGTGCACGGCGTGTCCACCGTGCCCACGGTGTTTCCCGGGGACGTGGCGGTCGTGGCGGGTCCCGGCGCCATCGGGCTGCTTACGTTGCAGGTGGCGAAGGCGGCGGGCGCCACCGTGGTCGTACTGGGCGCGGACGGCGACGAGCGGCGCCTGGAACTGGCCCGTTCGCTGGGGGCGGACCATGCCGTCAACGCGCAGCGCGAAAGCCCCCGGGACCTTGTGGCCGCCCTCGCGCCCGAAGGCATGGGGGCGGACGTGGCGTACGAATGTTCGGGCGCGGGGCAGGCCGCCGCCGGACTGCTGGAGCTGGTTCGGCGGGCGGGGCGGTATGTGCAGATCGGGCTTTTCGGCAAGCCCGTCGCCTGGGACCTGGACCAGGTATGCTACAAGGAACTGGTTGTTACGGGCAGCAACGCAAGCGTGCCTCCCGCCTGGCTGCGGGCGTTGCAACTGCTGCGAACCGGGCAGGTGCGCACAAAGCCGCTCGTAACCGATATTTTCGAGATAACGGAATGGAAAGCGGCGTTCGAGGGGTTCGAACGGCGGCGCGGCGTGAAGACCCTGTTCGTGCCCGTGGACTGATTCTGGGCGCCGCGCCCGGGTGCCCTACTCGACCGGATTGCCGGTTCCGGCGGCCCCGCTCAAAAAAAAATTCTTCTTTTCTTGTTTTATTGTTTAAAATGCCGTACACTCTATCGGATTTTGTGCGCACTTCACCCGAATACGTTCCACGCACGCGGGACATGATGTTCCACGACTATTGCGTGAATTGCGGGGTTGTCGCGCTTTTTCAAGCGTTATTCGCTAACCAACATAAATACCAGAGGGTCATGCATATGAGACTGGCAAAGCTACTGTTTACGCTTGCATTGCTTATCCCGGCCACGGCCTGGGCGCAGCAAGGCAAGATCGCTGGTCAGGTAACCGACGGGAACACCGGGGACTCGCTTCCCGGCGTGAACGTGGTCATCGAGGGCACTACGCAAGGCGCCGTTACCGACGCCGAAGGGTTCTACCACATTCTGAATGTGCGTCCCGGCACGTACAACCTCCAGGCGTCGTTCATTGGATATACGACTGCGATTCAGCAAGGAATCCACGTGAGCACGGACCTTACGACCACGGTGAACTTCGAGCTGAACGAGGAAACCGTGGGCCTTGAGGAGGTGGTCGTGGTGGCCGAGCAGCCTATCGTACAGGCGGACGTTTCGGCGAACGTGGCGAACCTGAGCGCCCAGGACTTTCAGGACCTGCCGGTGGCAGGCATTTCGGAAGTACTGGACTTGCAGGCGGGCATCGAGCCGGGCATGCGCGTGCGTGGCGGCGGCCTCAACGAGGTGGCCTTTATCGTAGACGGCTTGCAGATGCGCACGGGGCGCCACAACGATCCCATGACCAGCGTCAGCTATACGTCGCTTGAGGAGGTGCAGGTGCAGACGGGCGGGTTCAGCGCGGAGTACGGGAACGTGCGTTCCGGCATCGTGAACGTGGCTACGAAAGAGCCTTCCCGCACGGACTACACGGTGGACGCGCTGGTTCGTTACGCGCCGGCTCAGGACAAGACCTTTGACGCCTACCATCAGTTGCCGTCCAATTGCAACTATTCCGGCTCTTCCATTCCCGTCGAGTGCGACACCTGGTTTGCGCGCCCGATCCTGGACCCGGCGGTTCGGCTTAATGGTTCGGGGGGCGTGTGGGATGCGTACCAGGCCCGGCAGTACAAGCCGTTTCCGGGTTGGCAAGGCATCCTGACCCGGCTGCATGACGAAGGGTTCGACGTGACCGAGTCGGACATGATCGAGTACTGGCGTTACATGTGGCGCAAGAGCAACGAGATCACGATGCCGGATTACGACGCCGACATTACGGTTGGCGGTCCGATTCCGGGCGTCAGCCAGTATCTTGGCGACCTTCGCTTCCTTGCGTCGTATCGCGGCACCCAGACGGCCTATTTGTATCCGCAGGACCGCGAAGCCTATACGGACAATACCTATCAGGTCAAACTGATTTCCAATGTGGCGCCCGGCATGAAAGTGACGGCGCACGCCCTCGGCACCCGGCAGCGCGGCCAGGTCTGGCAGGAAAATTCGCGCGGCACCGAGATTTGGTCGGGCGACATTCCTGCGTATCCCTGGTGGCAGAACGAAGGCCGCGACGTAGGCAAGCAGATCTGGGAGATCGACATTCGCGGGGACGAATTGTTTACGGACGGACAGTGGCCCGTCGGCGACATCGATCACGACATGCTGGGCTTGCAGCTCACGCATACATTGAACCAGAATACGTTCTACGAGGTAGGCCTTCAGCGCATGGCGTCGAACTATCAAACCAGGCTTCCGACGTTGCGCGACGGATCTTTCGTGTGTTCTTCGTCTGGCACAGGCCCCAATGGCGAAGCCTGCGAGCCATACGAACTCGTTCGCGTTCCCTGGACGGACAACTTCGGCCGCATCAACGAGGGGTTCAATAGTCTGGTTGGGCAGCAGGACGGCATCATATGCTTCGGCGGCGATTCCGACGTTACCGGAGACGGCGCAGCAACCCCGTACTGCTCCGGTCAGGAGCCCATGGGCTTCGCCGGTATCGGCGGGAACATCCTGACGGACGAATCGACGGGCGGCCACTGGGTCAAGACCCGCGACACTTCGACCGTTACGGTGTATACCGGGCGGTTTGACCTGACGAGCCAGCTCAATCGTTTCCTGTTGCTCAAGACGGGCGCCGAGCTGATCTTCAGCGATTACGACATGAACTACGCGAGCATCAACATTGCCTTGGCGGGCCCGCAATCCGGGGCGCGCTGGCCGTGGGACGGCTCGCCGGTGCAGGGCGCGGCCTATGTGCAGGGTAAACTCGAATTCCAGGGGATGATCGCGAACCTCGGCGTACGCCTTGATTACTTCGACCCGAATACGGAATGGTGGGATTACGGATACTACGACGGAATCTTGCGCTTCGACCGGGACAAACTGGACGAGGACCTCGATAAAGAATCTGTTTCCTCTCAGTTGGGCGTCAGTCCGCGCGTGGGTATTTCCTTCCCGATTACGACGAACAGCAAGTTGTACTTCAACTATGGTCACTTCCGCCAGATGATGGATGCCTACGACGTGCTCGGCATTCAGCAGTCCAAGGCGGGCGGCATCGATCAATTGGCGAACCCGGAGCATCCGTTGCCCAAGACGGTGGCGTACGAACTGGGCTTCGACCAGAACGTGCTGGACCAGTTCCTCGTCCGTATTTCCGGGTACTACCGGGACAACAAGGAAGAAACCCGGACCGTTAATTTCCAGAGCCTGGGCGGCGTTGTGAGTTACAGCACGAAGATGCCGTGGCATTACTCGGATACGCGGGGCGCGGAGTTCAGCATTTCCAAGAACCGGGGCAAGTGGGTTCAGGGCTTTGCGAACTTCACGTATCAGCAGCGGAAGTCGGGTAACTTCGGGTATTCGAACTTCTACGAGAACTCGTTCCAGATGGTGAACTGGCTGCGCACCGCCACGGACTACAGGCAGTCGGCGCCGGTGGCCGAGCCGTTTGCGAATGCAAACTTGCTGGTGATTACGCCAGAAGGCTTCGGCCCCCAGATCGCGGGCGGGAATCCCTTGGCGAATTTCCGCATCAGCTTCCTTGGCGAATGGCGCAAGGGCGTTGCGTTGACTTGGGCGGGCGATTTCTCGGCGAACATTCCGGAAGTGCGCAACAACGTTCGGTATCGCGACTACTGGAACTTCGACCTGCGCTTTACGAAGCACTTTAGCGCCGGGCCCACGCGGTTGCAGGTGTTTGCGGACATCGACAATGTCTTCAACCTGCGGCATTTGAACTGGGGCGGCGCTTTTCTCGAACGCCAGGGAGACGATCCCGGGGATTACATGCGGTCGCTGCATTTGGCCGAGGATATTTTCGACCAGCTGCCGGAAGGCAGTTCCAAGCCTTACGAATGGGTTCCGGGCGACGACAAGCCGGGCGTATTCCGCGACTGGGACGTTGCGTTCCAGCCGATCGAGGCCAAGGCCACGTTGCCGGACGCTCCCGACGAGGGTTTCGAACGAGGCTGGGTGTATGCGAGCGATACAGGATCGTATCACCGGTGGACAGGCAGCGCCTGGGAGAGCGTTCCCCAGGGCGAACTGGATCAGGTGCTGGAGGACAAGGCATACATCGATATGCCGAACCACCGGTTCAACACCTTCCTGAATCCGCGTCGCGTTACGTTCGGCCTGCGGGTAAGCTTCTAAACGAAATGGATTCTCCCCGGGGATCGGCGACGATTCCCGGGGAGACCGGCAGTTATTCTTAATAAGAAACAAAACCATGATGAAAGCCAGCTACAAGCTTCTTGCGGGCGTTATCCTTGCGTTTGCGTTCGGCGCGCTGGGCGTTGGTACGGCCACGGCCCAGTTCACCGTTACGTGGATCGACATTGGAGATTACCAGGATGGTTATCCTCAGGTCGGGGTCAAGAACGAAACGTCGAACTTGATGGCCTACCCGGCCATTCACCGGAATTCAACGCATGAGCGTTCCGGGGCCTTCTGGATCGGCGCCAAGGATTGGACGGATCCCAACGGGCAGGCCTATCCGTATTACACGTCGCGCATCGGTCCCCGCGACCCCGGCGTCGACTTTGCTTTTCCCGTGGAGGACAAGCTGATCGCCAAGTGGGAAGATTCGGAAGTTACGGTGGATGGCGTCGCCTCGTTTGACCGGGTAGCCGTCGTGAACGAGGTTGATCCCAACCTGCCTGCCGACCGGGTTCAGGAATCCGTCTGGAACATGAACATCGGCGTTACCGTCCGGAAACGCGCGTATGCCTGGAGCAACCCGTTTCATGACGAATACCACATTGTCGAGTATGTCTTCACGAATACGGGGAATACGGACGACGATCCCGAAATCGAGTTGCAGGGCCAGAGCCTGAAGGATACGTACTTCTACTGGATCCATCGCTGGCGCGGTACGGATACGGCGGCGTGGATCGGCGACGGCGGCCAGGTCTGGGGCAAGTACAGCATGGTAGACGCCGTGGGCGACGGCCATGCCGATTATCCCCTCGACATTACGGCGTATTATCTGTGGAAGGGCTACGAGCCGGATTATTCCGCGGGCAACTGGGACAACCTTGGGGCGCCGATTCTTGAAGCACACTGGTCCCAGGCTGCGGGGGATACGGTAGGTCGCCTTGCCGGGGCTTATTTTGATGGGGAAATGCCTTTGTACGCGCCGAATTCCAGCAGCGACGCCTCCTTCGACCGCATGGTGCAGCCGCACACGATCGGCTTCATGGACCAGGACGAGAAACTGACGGCGGCGGGCGCGGCGCACCTTGAATATTACGAGGACGGCATTCTTACGCGCGAGGATCACACGCCGGCGCCGGAGGGATGCTCGTCGGCTGTGTCCCGTACGCGCATGTGTCCCATGTGGGCGGATCGCATCGAATCGGACGGCAATTTCTGGGAGCCGTCGAACAATCCGAGCCAGGGTCGCCAGGGCGGGCATGCCGCTACGGCGGCGTACGGTCCCTACCAAATGGAATTCGGCGACGAGGTGCGTATTCTCTTCGTTCGTTCGGTGGGCGGCCTCGACTTCGACGCGGCGCTTGCGATCGGTCGGGAGTTCAAACTGACAGGCCGGAATCGCGAGGCCGTAATACGGTACGACGCCAACGGCGACGGGGTGATCAAGGACGACGTGGAGTATAGTTTCCACGATGCCTACGACATAGGCCTCGAAGCCATGACGAAGAACCAGTGGGTGCTTACGGCGAGGGATTCGCTCTTCAAGAATTTCGTCACCGCCCGGGCCGTATACGAAGCGTCGAACGACCTTACGACGTACCCGGTCGCGCAGCCTCCCTTGCCGCCGACGACGTTTTCTGTGAACGGCAAGCCTGGCCAGATCGAACTTGCGTGGGAGCCGTCTGCGGGCGGTCCGTCGCGCGTTGGCTGGGAAGTGTACCGTACGGATCGGAATGTATGGTGGAGCCCCGCGTACGACTATGTCCGCGAGGCGGACAATTTGATGGGCGCGCTCAGCAGCCTGGACGACGAGGCGAATATGGGCCGGCTCCGTCGAAGGGAAGACGAGATGCCGTACACCTGTTTGCGCGGCATGCGCCCCGATTGCGAAGGCCCCGCCCTGGATGCGGGGGCTACCGCGTTCAACGACGAGACGGCCATTCGCGGCACGGATTATTACTACTATCTCGTTGCGGTGGGCGAGGAACTCCCGAACGATCCGAGCGGGCTTACGGGCGTTCCCGGAGGTGGCGTACGGTTGCGCAGCAGCCGGTACTTTACGCAGACCTACCAGCCCACGAACCTGAAGCGTCCGCCGTTTGGCGAAACCGGGACGATCGCGGATGTCCGCGTGGTGCCGAATCCGGTCAATCTTGGTTCCGACCAGTCCATTCGTTTCACGAAGGAGGACGAAGTCGCCTTCTTTAATATTCCGGGCGAATGTACGATCAGGATTTATTCGGAGATCGGCGAACTCATTGAGACCATCGAACATACGGACGGAAGCGGCGACGAGAAGTGGAACCTCACCACCCGCGCGCGGCAGCTTCTGGTGAGCGGTATTTATATCGCGGTGGTCGAGACGCCGACAGGCGAGCGCGTATTCCGGAAATTCACGGTCATTCGGTAACCCGGACTCGGGGGCGGGTCGCTTGGCGGTTCGCCCCCGAGGCTTCGACACACGAAACCCTTTATCGACATTCAATCAGGCTTGATTATGAAAAGGAGTATTGCTACCACATGCCTCCTCGTAGCCATCGGGTTGCTCACGGCCCCTTCGACATTCGCTCAAACGGGCATTGCGGGTCCAGACGACGAGGTAGAAACCGCCAAGCGCGGTCAAACCGGCTTCAAATTTCTTTCGGAATCCGTCGACGCGCGGGCAACCGCCATGGGCGGCGCCGTTACGTCGTCTACGCTGGGTTCCTCCACGGCGATGTTCTACAATCCCGCCTCCATGGCGCGCATGGACGGTAATTTCAGCGCGGGCTTCGGCATTATGAGCTACATCGTGGACATCCAGTACAACGCGGCGAGCGTGGCGTACCGCCCGGGCGGCGGAAACTACGGCGTGGTGGGCCTCACGTTCATGAACGTGGACTACGGCGGAGAGTTTTTCGGAACCGTTCGCGCGGAGAACGAGCAGGGCTACGTCGAGACCGGCGAGTATAGTCCGACAGCGCTTGCTATCGGCCTGGGATATGCGCGGTCGTTCACGGACCGCTTTTCCGTAGGCGCCCATATCAAGTACACCCAGCAGGACTTGGGTTCGTTCGCCAAAGCGCGCGCAGAGGACGCCCCTATGGCGCTGGATGACGGCACGGCCGCTACGTTCGAGGATTATGCGCTGAATACCATTGCGGTCGATTTCGGCATCCTGTACGACACCGGCTTCGAAAGCCTTACCATCGCGATGAACACGCGGAATTTCTCGCGGGAGCTGGTGTACGAACGGGAGCGTTTCGAGCTTCCGCTGACGTTCCAGATTGGTATCTCGATGGATGTCATCGATCTCACCGCGCTGGACCCGAACATGCACTCGTTCCTCGTTTCCGTGGACGCGCAGCGTCCGCGCGACTTTGCCGAGCATGTGAAATTCGGCGGCGAGTACACGATCATGAATATCTTTTCCCTGCGGGGCGGTTTGGGACGCGCCTTCGTGGGAGACGATCATGAAGAAGGGTTCAGTCTTGGAGCCGGTTTGAAATACGATGCTTCGGGCATTGGATTCGGCGTGGATTATGCCTATACGGATTTCGGTATTTTCGACACGGTCCAGCGGTTCGCCGTTAACCTCACCTTCTGATCCGGTCCCCGGTTTTTGTTCGACAGGTTGGCTGGGCGTTGTCCTGGTCTGGTGCATTGCGGGTTCGTTGAGCGCTTGTTCGCTTTCCGGCTCGCGGTCGGCAGACGAGGGGGGCGTCCGGCTTCCTGTTTTTACAAACGTGGCGGAAGAGGCTGGACTGGGCGGTTTCCGGCACGTCAATGGCGCAGCCGGGGACAAGTGGTATCCCGAGCAAATGGGATCCGGGGGAGGCTTTTTCGATTACGACGGCGACGGCTGGATCGATATTTTGCTTCTGGGCGGGGGCGACTGGGATCCCCAAACGCCGGTGCAAGCCGTGTTTCTGTACCGGAATAACGGCGACGGCACGTTCGCCGACGCGACGGAAGCGGCGGGCCTGGCGGACGTGGAGGGGTATACTATCGGGATGACCGCCGCCGACTACGACAACGACGGGGACCCGGACCTCTACATTACCTGTCTGGAGGAGAATTTTTTCTTTCGCAACGACGGGGGGCGGTTCGTGGAGGCCACGCGCGAGGCGGGGCTGGACGGAAACGACATCTGGAGCAGTTCGGCTATTTTCTTCGATGCGGACCGGGACGGGGACGCCGATTTGTATGTAGCGAACTATGTGGACTGGACGCCGGAAACGGATATTTTTTGCCCGTCGGGCGGCGCGGTCAAGCTGTATTGCCATCCCGCCGTGTATACCGGGGTGCAGAGCCGGTACTACGTAAACGACGGGAACGGCGCATTCGCGGACCGTACGGAAGCGGCCGGTTTTATGCCGACGCTGGGCAAGTCGCTGGGGGTGGCCGAACTGGATTTCAATTTCGACGGATGGCCGGACCTGGCCGTGGCGAACGACGGGGAGGGGGATTTGCTTTTCCGAAACAATGCGGACGGCACGTTCTCTGATATCGGCGTGCCGAGCGGCTTTGCGTTCAGCGAACACGGAGAAGCGCGCGCCGGGATGGGGATCGACGCCGGGATTACGGACAGTACGGGCCGCTATTCGCTGTACGTCGGCAACTTTGCAGGGGAAATGATCGGGGTGTACCGCCACGAAGAGGGCGAATCGTTTACAGGCCGGGCCGGGCGGTCGCGCATTGGTTTTCCGGGCCTGCTGTCCCTTACGTTCGGACTCTTTTTGCTGGATGTGGACATGGATACGGACCTGGACCTGTTTGTGGCCAATGGGCATGTGCATCCCGACAGAACCGGCGAGAACGACCGCATCCGCTACCGGCAGCCCGCACAGCTTTTTCTGAACCGGGGGGACGGCGTGTTCGACGAATTTACGCCGGGGGCGGGCGTATGGACCCACTTGCTTGTGGGGCGCGGAGCGGCCTACGCGGATTATGATCGGGACGGGGATCAGGACATTCTTGTTACCGAGAACGGGGGGGCAGTCCATCTCTGGCGCAACGACACGGCGCCCGGCCGGTATCTGCGCGTGCATGTCGCGGGGCGGACAAGCAATCGGGACGGTCTGGGCGCCCGCGTCACGGCGCGATTGGGCGAATTGACCATGGAGCGGCGCATCCGGACCGGGTCCAGTTATCTTGCGCAATCGGAGCCGGTGGCGGCCTTTGGTTTGGGCAGCCAGGAGGCGGTCGATTCCCTGACCGTATACTGGCCCAGCGGCCTCGTAGAGCGGTTCGGCGAGGTGGCGGGTGGCCAGGACGTGCTGCTTGCAGAGGGCTCGGGGACGCTGCAACCTGTTCGGGTCGATCCATGAGGCAGGGTTTTCGGGGCCTGGTTCGCGTACTGCGCGCCCCGGAGGGCGTAGCGCGCTGTATGGTTGCGGCGGCATGTTGCGCCGGCATGGCGGCCGGATGCGCAGGGGGAGGCGAAGAGACTGATTCCGCCGCTACGTCCGCCACGCCGAGGTTCACGGATGTTACCGAAGCGGCGGGCCTGGGGACCTACCGGCACGAGAACGGGGGCTTTGGCCAGAAATGGATGCCGGAAGTGGTGGGTCCCGGCGGAGCGTTTCTGGACTACGACGGGGACGGGTGGCAGGATATTCTATTGGTGGGCGGCGGACGGTGGGCGCGCGTTTCCGACAAGCCGGTGGAAGCGGTGCGGCTCTACCGGAATCTCGGAGACGGCACGTTTGACGACGTGTCCGCTGCGGCGGGCCTTGCCGGACTGGAAGCGTACGGGTTTGGCGTGGCCGCCGCCGATTACGACAACGACGGGGATACGGATTTTTTCCTGACCGCCTTGCATGAAAACCTGCTCTTTCGCAACGAGGGCGGGTGGTTTGAGGAGGTGGGGAAGGAGGCGGGCCTTGCGGACGAGGCGCACTGGAGCGCCTCCGCTGTTTTTTTCGACGCCGACCGGGACGGCTGGGTCGATTTGTTCGTAGGGAACTATGTATCCTGGACCCCCGAGACAGATATTCCCTGTTTTCACGAGGCGGAGAAGGCCTATTGCACCCCGCAGAATTACGCGGGCGTCGCCAGCGCGTTTTATCGCAATCGGGGGGATGGCTCCTTTGCGGACGCGACGGAGGAAGCCGGTTTTGCGGGCGCCATCGATCCGGCGCTGGACAAAACGCTTGGCGTCGCGGAACTGGACGTAACCGGCGACGGATATCCCGATGTGTACGTGGCGAACGATACGGAACGGAACCTGCTGTTCGCGAATCGGGGGGACGGTACGTTTGTCGAGGCGGGCGTACGCAGCGGCGTGGCGTACGACCAGCATGGACAGGCGCGGGCCGGCATGGGGGTGGATGCGGGCGTAGTGGACAGCACGGGCGAAACAACCATTTTCGTGGGGAATTTCACCCAGGAAACGGTGAGCGTTTTCCGGCACGCCTCGAATGGATATTTTACGGATCGGGCAACCGCATCCCGCATTGGCTTTCCCACGATGGGCACCCTGACCTTCGGCCTGTTTCTTTTCGATGCGGACCTGGACGGCGACCTGGACCTTTTTCTGGCGAATGGGCATGTGCTGGAGCATATCGCCGAGATTCTTGAGGGCGCGACCTTTGCCGAACCGGCGCAGCTTTTTCTGAATCGGGGCGACGGGGTGTTCGACGAGGCGCTTTCGGCGACCGGCGTGCTTGCCCGTCCGCTGGTGGCCCGCGGCGCGGCGTACGCAGACTACGACCGGGACGGCGACCTGGATATCTTGCTGCTGGAAAACGCTGGCCCGGCCCATCTCTGGCGCAACGATCTGGAGGACGCCCGGTGGCTGAGCGTCCAATTGGAAGGCCGCGACAGCAACCGCAGCGCGCTGGGCGCCCGCATCGAGGCGGTCGTCGGCGGCTTGCGTATGGCGCGGCGCATCCGGTCGGGTTCGAGTTTTTTGTCGCAGTCCGCCTTGCCCGCGGTATTCGGGTTGGGAGCATGGCGGCAAGTAGATAGTCTAATAGTGCGCTGGCCAAGCGGTCTGACGGAACGCTTTGCCGACGTAAAGGCCGGGCAGGAAGTGACGCTCGTGGAGGGGTCCGGCGTATTGCGCCCGGCGGAACCCGCCGCAGAGCGCCAATAAAAGCGCCCATAAAAACGCAAAATATTCTTTGCGGACAGGAAAAAAGCATGATACGACGGCTTTGCATCGCAGCGATCGCTTGCTTCCTTGCGGGTTGCGCGCAGGAAAGCGCCGCGCCGCCTCCTACCCGGACGGAAGCGCTTCGCGCCTCGCTGGACCTGAACGTACAACGGTTTATGTTGCAGGCCGATGCGGCATGGCGCGAGGGAAATTACCTGCATGCGCTGGCGCTTACGGACAGCGTGGAACGCTATGCGCCGGACCTTGCGGATACGTACTTCCTGCGCGGCCGAATCTACACGGACCTGAACCAGCTTGAGGTCGCCAATGCCGCGTACGCCACCGCGCTTGCGGCGGACGAGGCGTATCGCGGCGCGCACATGAATATCGGCATAAATCATTTTCGCCGGGGGCGCCTCCGGGACGCCATTGCTGCGTTCCGCCGGGAAGAGGCCGTCGAACCGAATACGCATCTGTATCTCGAAATGGGCCGAACGTACGCCAAACTGGGCATGGCCGACAGCGCGCAGTGGTCGTACGAGCAATCGATCCGGATAGATAGCGCGAACACGACGGCGTACATGTGGCTGGGCCAACTCCACGAGGAAATGGGGGATTTCGAGACAGCCATCGCCTTGTCGAAACGCGCTGCCGAAATCAGGCCGGAGAGCGTGGATTACCGCTATGTCGTCGGGACGCAACTGTTTCGTACGGGCGAGGTGGAAGAGGCGATCATCCAGCTCCGCGCAGTGGTGGAAGAACGGCCCTGGCATCATGGCGCGCAGTACAACCTGGGGCAGGCGTTGATGCGCTTGGGCGAAGAGGCCGAGGCGGAAGTGCATTTGGCCCTGGCCGAGGAAGCGCAGCAAATCCAGCAGGAGATCAACGAGGCGCACGATGCCGTGAACCGGAATCCAAGCGAGGTGCAGAACTGGCTGGACCTTAGCGACGTGCATCGCAGGGCCGGGATGTACGACCGGGCGCTGGACGCCTACAAGCGGGCCATCGCCATTGTGCCGAACGACCTGCGGCTGCATGTGAACCTGGCGTCGCTGATGATGGAAAGCGGCGACGCCGACGGCGCCATTGCGCAATACCGGATGATCGTGGACCGCGATCCGTCGTTCGCGGACGCCTGGCTGAATCTGGGCGTGGCGTATGGAAACGCCGGACGATACGACGAGGCGCGCCAGGCCTGGGAGATGACGATTCGGCTGGATTCGGGCAATCGAACCGCCCGGAACTATCTGAACCAGCTGGCCCGTATGGCGAGCGAAAATTAACCCTCTGTTTGTTCAACCCGCTTTTTACGCTGTTGCATCCATGTTTTCGTCTGCATTTTCCCGATTTCCGCTTGATTTGTCCTGCATGGTTTGCATAGCCGGGCGTTGCGCCTCGGTTGCGACGGTTTGCCTTGCGGCATGCGTTTTTTTATGGAATGCCCAGGATATTCAGGCGCAAACAGCCGTTCCGCCCGGAGAAGCGCTGGAGGCGGGGGTCTGGACCGGATTCATGCAAAATCCCGGCGGTTCGCCCTTTGGCGTAACGATCCACGCGCCCGCTCCCGGGGATTCCTCGGAAGCCTTTTTGCAGATCGAGCACTTGCTGCAGGACGAATTTCGCGTGGAGGGCGCGCGCGTCATAGAAGGGTTTCTGACCTTGTCCTGGTGGCCCGCGTTTCGGATAGATTGCGAACTGGAACGCGAACCGGATGGCGTATTCGTGGGCATTTGCTCCGACGAGGACGCCAGCATGGGCCCTGCAACGCTTGCGCCCCCCGGCCTGGGGACTTCTGCGGATCGTCTGTCCCGGGAGCGCGTGGAGCGGCGCATCGCCCGGCTTGAGCGGAGCATGCGGTACCGCGAACTGGATTTGCTTGACGGCCCGCGCGGGACCAAAGTGGACGTGGGCGGCTATGGCCTGTATGCGCTGGACGAAGGCGAGGGCATGCCCGTCGTGTTCCTGTCCGATTTGGGCGAAGACCTGCGCGTATGGGATTACGCGCACCATGACGCGCAGGCGTTTGCCCGGGCCATCTCGTATTCGCGTTCGGGGCTGGGGTACTCGGACCCTGCGCCGTCCTCTGGCGAGGCCGAACGGACGCCCGCCGCGCTTGCCGAGGAACTCCATGCCCTTTTGCAGCGATTGTCCGTCGAGCCGCCGTACGTACTGGCGGCGCACGGGCTGGGCGCCGTAATCGCCCGGACTTTCGCTGCGCGCTATCCCGACGCCGTGGCGGGGCTGGTGCTGGCGGAGCCGGCGCACGAGCAGGAGATTGAGCGGCTTTCCGCCCTGGACGAAGCCTCTGCGGATCGGTATATGGCCGGCAGGACTATGCTGTATAGCCTTGCGTCGCCCGCCGAGCGCGCCGAATTCGCGTTCTACGAGGAGATGGTGGAAACCGGCGCGTTGCCGGCGGGCGGAGACATGCCGGACGTCCCTGTCGTGGTTTTGACGTCCCTGCGCCTTCCGGAAACGCCGCGCTGGGTGGGCGAAACAGAGGCCGGGATTCGGGCGAAGGCTGCGTTGCGGGAGGAATGGCTCGAAGGGTTCGCATGGCGGCGGCATGTGCAGACCCGCCGCAGCGGAACGTGGTTCCATCGGGAGGCGCCGGATTTCGTGGTGGAAGCCATTCGGGAGGTTATGGACGCCGCTTTGAAAGAAACCCGCTAAACGGAATGTACGATTCGGGAATGCTTCGATAGATCGGCGACGCGCCGGGCAGGGGGCGATATGGGACAGGAACGGTTGCGCAACACGCTTGGGAATGTCCTGCGCAGGGATAGGCGCGCCCGGTCGTTTGCGCGGCGGGCGATGTGGTCTGGATTGGCCGGGATCGTCTGGTTTTTCGCTCCCGGCGCGGCAGCCGCGCAGCAAGCCTCTGTCAGCGGGTTCGTTACCGACGTTGCGGACGGACAGCCGCTGGAACTGGTCAATGTGGCGCTGGAGCAGGGCGGAGAACTGGTACGCGGGGCGGCGACGAACGAGGACGGATTGTATGTGATCGCGGGCCTCGCGCCTGGCGCTTACCGGATCGAGGCGCGCTTCGTCGGGTATCGTCCGCATGTCGATTCGCTCCAGCTCCAGGCAGGCGCGGTCCGGACATACAATATCGCGCTGGAGGCGGCGGACGAAGAGATGGAGGAGGTGCTGGTGGAATCGGAGCGAGAGGGGGGCGGCGCCCGCGTGACCGCCGGGCAACAGACGATCCGGGCCGCCGATATCGAATATGTGCCGGGGCCGGACGTAACCGGCGACCTTGCAACCTATTTGTCCGCGCAGCCGGGCATCGTAACGACAGGCGACCGGGGCGGGCAGCTGTTCATTCGGGGCGGGGAGCCTTCCCAGAATCTCGTGCAGCTGGACGGCATTCTGCTGTACCAGCCGTTTCACATCATGGGATTTTATTCCGCCTTTCCGGCGGACAATATCAACCGGGTGGATATTTACGCAGGGGGATACGGAAGCGAATTCGGGGGATGGATTTCTTCGGTGATCGACATTTCGTCGCGCACGGGCAACATGCGCCGCTTCGCCGCCTCGGCGTCCGCCTCTCCGTTTTTGAGTTCGGCGCGCCTGGAGGGTCCCTTGTGGCCGCGCCGCATTTCCATGGCCGCTTCCGTGCGCAGGTCGAACATCGAACAGGGCGTCGCCCGCTACCTGGACGACGACTTGCCGTTCACGTTTGGCGACGCCTTCTTCAAGGTGCACGGCGTGGTCAAGAGCAATATGCGCGCTTCGGTAACGGGCCTGAAAACCTGGGATCGCGGGTTTTTGACCGGAGATACGGGCGGAATCCAGGAAGAAATAGGGTGGCGCAACGACGCCCTCGGCGCGCGGCTGCTGATGTTGCCCCGCGTTTTTTCGATCATGGCCAATTTTCACGTATCCTGGTCGCGGCTCGAAACGGAGCTTGGACCCCGCGAAGACCCCATCCGCTGGTCCCGTATCGAGAACACGCATGTTGCGGCGGACGCGACGTATTTCGGCGACGGGATCGACGCCCGGGGCGGCACCGAATTGCGCGCCACCAGGCTGAACAGCGCCATCGGGGGGCTGTACCAGAATATAGAACTCCGGTATGCAAGCGTGCCCCAGTGGGGGAGCTACCTCGATCTCGATATAGCGCCGGGGGGCGGATTCAGTATTCGTCCGGGCGCGCGACTGCAATTCTACCGGGTCCGTTTCGAGCCGTTTATCGAACCCCGGCTGCGCGCGGTATGGCAACGGGGAATCCATGAAATCAGCGCGGCCTGGGGCGTGTATCATCAGGAAATTCTGGGCCTCAACGACCGCCGGGACGCCGCCAGCGTGTTCACCGTATGGGCCAATGTGCCGAAGAACAATCCCGATCTGTTGAATGTCCTGAAAGGACGGCCGCAGCGTGCTGCGCACTTCTTGCTGGGATACCGCGCCCAGCCGTTGCGGCGGCTGGAATGGTCCGTGGAGGGGTACTACCGCCGTTTGTCGAACCTTTTCATTTCCGAGTGGACGAGTTACCCCCGGTTCATATCGAGATTGCAGCCGGCTACGGGCCGCTCGATGGGCGTGGACGTTCGCGTCGAGCTGCGCGGGCGGCGGTTCTACGGCTACGCCAACTACGGCCTGTCCTCGACCCGGTACGAGGCAGAGGATGCGTCCATTCCACTCTGGTACGGCGAAGAGACCCTGAAATTTCGTCCCCCCCACGACCGGCGGCATCAGTTGAATATCGTGGCCGCCGTCGAGGCGGGGGGATTCGATCTGAGCGCGCGCTGGGATTTCGGATCGGGCCTTCCGTTCAGCCGCGCCGTGGGGTTCGACGGGTTTTTGCTGGTGGACGACGTGGAAAAGGCGGTGGATACGCCTTCTACGCGGCGGATCATTTACGAACGACCCTTCAATGCGCTCTTGCCGACGTATCACCGGCTGGACCTATCGGTGGAGCGGACGTTTTCCATCGGGTCCGTGGACGTGGCGCTCCTGGCCAGCGCGATCAATGCGTATGGCCGCCGCAACATTTTCTACCTCGATATTTTTACGCTGAACCGGGTCGATCAGCTTCCCTTCGTGCCTTCTCTCGGGATGAAAGTGTCTTTCGAATGAGGTTCGCGCAGAACATATCGCACGGGTTTCGGGCGCGGCGGCGTTTCCCGGCCCGCGCCACCCTCGTTCCGTGCGTCTTCGCGGCGCTTTTGGGGTTGAGCGCATGCGAGGAAGACGTGGTGGCGGTCGTCGGGACGGATGTGCCGTATTCGATCTATGGCGTGTTGTCCCCGCAACTCGATTCGCAATGGGTGCGGATTTTCCCGGTGGAGGAGCGGCTGGTTCCCGCGACGCCGGAGCCGCTGGACGTACGGGTTGTTTCCACGGATCGCGCGACGGGCGAGCGATACGACTGGCGCGATTCCGTCATCGTGGATTTTGCGGATCAGTACGCGCACGTGTACTACGCCCCGTTCCAGGCGCGTTTTGGGCATACCTACGAGATTGCGGCCATGCGTTCGGACGGCGCGCAGTCCACGGTCGAGGTAACGGTGCCGCCCGAGGCGGAAATCATTCCCCAGGATCCGGTGATCAACTTTGCTTCCGTGTCGCAGCCGTTGCTGGTTCGGGGAGCCGTGCCTGGCCTCGTGCAGGTGGAAGCGACGTATACCATAGCGTACAAGCTCGCCAACGAGCCAGATATCCAATCGGGTAATATTGTCATCCCCTACATATTGCGGCATGAAGAAACGAGCGAAGGCTGGGTCGTTCCTATGGCCCTGCGGGAGGATTTTCTGGAGGTTACCGCAACCCTTGCGCAGCAGGTGGACGTAGGCCTTGACTTGCGCGTGGGTATTATTCTGCTGAGCGTAACGCTGCGATTGATCGCCGCCGACGCAGCGTGGGACCCGCCGGGGGGGCTTTTTGATCGGGATATTCTGGTGCAGCCGAACGTGATGCGGAACGTGCGCAACGGATTCGGCTTCGTAGGCGCAGGCTACCGCATGGAAATACAGTGGCTGCCTCCGCGCGAAGCCATCGAAGCGGCCGGATTCCGCTCGCCGGAAGAAAATTAGCGGGGCGTCGCTCGCGGGGCGAGGACGGACGGGTTTTTTCCCGGATTTCCGAAAAAAAAAGATTTCCCTTGCAATTGTTTTTCATAAAGCCTATCATGCTTTTCATAGCAAATTCTACAATGTCGCGCGCAAGGTCCCGTGGAGGGCGCGCCCGGCACACTCCTCGACCGCACGAACACTCACGTAAACCATATCTGGGGGATCGGCCCATGAGACTCGCAAAGCTACTGTTTGCGCTTATTCTCTTCCTTCCAGCCTCTGCCGAGGCGCAAACGGGTAAAATATCCGGTCGGGTTACGGAAGCCGCTACCGGCGAAGCGTTGCCGGGCGTCAATGTGGCCATCATGGGCACGACGCAGGGCGCCATCACCGATGCGGACGGATACTACTTTATTGTGAACGTCCGCCCCGGGTCGTACGACGTGCGGGCCTCGTTCATCGGGTACGCCTCCGAGGTGTTCGAAGCCGTTCGCGTCAATATCGACCTGACCACGGAGCTGAACTTCGTGTTGCAGGAAGAGGCGGTGGGCCTCGAAGAGGTGGTCGTTACGGACGTGCGTCCCGTGGTGCAGCGGGACGTGTCCGCCAGCGTGGCGAACATTACGGCCGAAGAGATCGAGAACATTCCGCTCACGGACATCGAAAGGGTCATCGGGTTGCAGGCCGGCTTCGAGCGCGGCCTTACCGTGCGCGGTTTCGGCGGGGACCAGATCCAGTTCATGGTGGACGGCCTGTCGATGGCCAGCGGACGCGACAACACGCCGTATACGGGCGTAAGTTATACGTCCGTTCAGGAAGTGCAGGTGCAGACGGGCGGTTTCAACGCCGAGTACGGCAACGTGCGTTCGGGGCTGGTGAACGTGATTACCAAAGAGCCGGAGGAGAATCAGTACTTCGTGGACGCCATCGTGCGGTACAGCGCCACGGGGCAGAAGAATTTTCCGGGCGTGGACGTGGACGGGAACGAGGTGGACATGATCAGTTCCAACAACAGCTTTCACCTGCGCCCGCTAACAGACCCGGCCGTGGCGTTCGAAGGCACGCAGAACTGGCCTTCCTGGATGCAGCGCGAGTACGATTCCTTCGAGGGGGGGTGGAACAAGGTCGCGGAGGATTACAATAACCGCCCCGAGGTCAAGGCCCTGGGCAGGACGTTTACCGCGCGGGAACTTCAGCAAGTCTATTTCGACCATTACCTGCGCAAGGACGTTTCGGTCCAGAAGCCCGACTACGAGTTCGACGCCACCATTGGCGGGCCGGTGCCGGGCCTGCACCAGTTGATAGGCGATATGCGGTTTACGGCTTCGTTTCGCCAGACCCAGACGGCCTACTCGATGGGCGGCTACGAACGCGACGCTTTTACGGAGCGCGTGGGGCAGGCGAAGATCATTTCGAACGTGGCCCCCGGCATGAAACTGGTCGTGCAGGGCATGCTGTCCACGCAACTGGGCCTGAACCGCAACGAGCAGGGACAGCCCAACCTGACCACGGGAGACGCGTTTTATTATCCGTGGCAAGGCGGCCACCAGACGATGTTCGGCCTGGGCCATGACATGGGGGCTTACTTTGCGCCCATGCTGTACAACCTCATGGACGTGGATCGCACCATGGTTGGCGCGCAGTTCACGCATACGCTGAACGCGAAGACGTTCTATGAGGTGCAGCTCCAGAACGCTACGACGGATTACTTTACGCGGACCGTGGAGGCGCGCGACGAAACGGCGAACATTCCCTATCTCGGCGGCGCGATCATGCTGGACGAAGAGCCCTACGGGTTCAGCATCAGCGACGATTTCGACAAGCTCGGGCTGGGCGTCCGCACCTCAGGGCACTGGGGCAGCGGGTACGACAGTTCGGCGGTGAACCGCTTTACGGGCCGGTTCGACATCACCAGCCAGCGCAACCGGTTCATGCTGGCGAAGGCGGGCGTCGAGTACATCTACTCGAACTACGATACGGAGTTCGGCGAGGACGATCCGGAGCACCCGCACCACACGAATCCCAAGCGGGACTGGAATCGCAAGCCGCAGCAGGCCGCGGCCTACGCCCAGTCGAAGCTTGAATTCCGGGGGATGGTCGCCAATGTGGGCGTCCGCCTGGATTATTTCCATGCAGGAGGCGACTGGTATCTCTACGATACGTACGAGCGCACCTTTTCCGCTGCGATCGGGCGCGCCCGCATCGACGAGGAACTCGAGCAGGAACCCACGGAACGGCAAGTCTCTCTGAGTCCGCGGATCGGCATTTCCTTCCCGGTGACCGAAGACAGCAAGCTGTATTTCAACTACGGGCATTTCCGCAACGCGCTCAATCCGCACGACCTCTTCAACATCGAGGAAGGGTCCGCGGGCGCGCTGGTGGCCATCGGCAACCCGGATCACCCGATGCCGAAGACGGTGGCGTACGAACTGGGCTTCGACCAGAACCTGTTCGATCAGTACCTGCTTCGCCTGTCCGGGTATTACCGCGACCTGAGCCAGCAGCCGCGTTTCGTGCGGTACATCAGCCTGGACGACCTCGTGAGCTACGGCACGGCGCTGCCCTGGAACTACGGCGACGTGCGCGGTTTCGAGGCTACGATCTCCAGAAACCGGGGCGCATGGGTGCGCGGATTCCTGAATTACACCTATCTGGTGCGCAAGACGGGCAATTTCGGGTTCAGCCAGTTCGACGAGAACCGGACGCAGCAGGACAACTTTGTCCGAACCACCGAGGAGCACTACACGAGCAAGCCGGTTCCGGAGCCTTTCGCCCGCTTCAATATCGAGCTGATTCTTCCGAAGACGCTGGGGCCCAGCCTGGGCGGCAGTTATCCGCTTGGCGACTGGCGGGTCAATTTCCTTGGAGAATGGAGGCAGGGCATTACGCTTACCTGGGATGGCCAGAACCTGACCGGCGCGGCGGGAAGCGGCGACCGGGAATTGCAAGGGAACGTGCGCTGGAAGGATTATTACACGCTCGACATGCGGCTTAGCAAGAGCTTCGAAACGAGCGTCGGCTCCGCGCAGTTCTTCGTGGACATTACGAACGCGCTGAACATTCGCCACCTGTATCACGCAGGCGGCAACCTGTTCGGCGCGGGACAGCAGGACCTGAGCAATTACATGTCCTCGCTCCACTTGCCGCAGAGCACCCTCCCCGATTCTCCGGACGGCGGTTTGTACGGCGACGATCAGCCCGGCGACTTCCGCGGGCCTGGCGTAGCGTTCGTGCCGATCATTCAGGGGTCGTTGCCCGAAGCCGGCGAAGATCGCCCGCTTTACTACGTGCCGGACGAGCAGAAGTATTACAAGTGGAGCGGCGGTTCCTTCTCCGAGGCGAACCAGGGCGAAGTGGACCAGGTGCTGGACGACAAGGCGTACATCAACATGCCGAACCGGATGTGGCAGCAGTTCCTGAATCCGCGCAATGTGTTCTTCGGCCTGCGGCTGTCCTTCTGACGAACAACGCCTCGCTGACGAAAATTTCCTGACATCTGAATCTGAGATACACCATGCGAATCACTCATCACATCCGTACGTCAGGGCTTACGGGCGCCGGACTGGCGCTGGCGCTGATGCTCTTTGCGCCGGTAGAGGACGCAAAGGCTCAGTGGATTCCCAAGTGGCTTAGCGTAGGCGACTTCCAGAGTTGGTACCTGTCCGGCGGGGCCAACCCCGAGCGGAGCGACGTGGTCTGGAATTACCCGGCCATTCGTCCTTCTGCGGGGTACAGCCGCTGGAAAGGGTTCTGGATTGGCGCGAAGAACGTGACCCATGGGGAAACCGGGCAGCAGTACGACGTCCGCGTCTCGCACACAGGGCCTCGCGCGCCCGGCATCGGAGAGGTGTTCAGCATATCGCATTTGCTGTATTCCAGATACGAACCCGTGAAGGTGGAGGTGGACGGCGCGGACACGTTCCTTCAGCCGGTGGTGCCGGACGAAGTGGACGGCAGCATGGCTCCGGACCGCATGGTGGTTTCGGAGATCAATTCCTCCATCGGGATTACGACGCACCGGCGCGCCATGGCGTGGAGCCACGAGGATCACGACAACTACCACATCATTGAGTACACCTTCGCGAATACGGGAAATCAGGATGGAGACCCCGAGATCGAAGTGCAGAACGATCTGGAAGGCGTGTACATTGCGTTCCTCGAACGTCCGACGGGCGCCGGATTCGCGGGCGCGTGGGGCAATAGCGCAGGCGGCGTAGGCTGGGGACAGTACACCATGAACGACGCGATAGGCGACGGATTGAACGATTATGGCGTGGATATGCGCGCTTCGTTCGCGTGGCTCGGAAATATCAAGCCGACAGGATACCTGGTGAACACGCTGGGGAATCCGTTCTGGGCCGACCATCAATGGGGATTCCCGGCGGACACCCTCGGCAGGCTTGGCAGCGCGAATTTCACGGGCGTCGTGACCATTCATGCGGATACGGAGGCGCATCCCGCGGGAGAATCCCGGCCCGACGATCCGGCGCAGCCCTCCATGATGACGCACCTTAATTCCGATTACGGCAAGCTGACCAGCGAGCCTACGCACAACAAGCGGGCCCTCATGCTGGAGCAGTACGACTGGTTCCAGTGCGGCTCCACGTCTGCGCCGACCGGCGGCATCGCCCGCCCCGGGGATTCGGACTGCACGGGGCGCTCCTGGCCTACCCAGGCGGGCCTTGTGATGGGCCTCACCGCCGATTCGCCCTATGACTCTGATCCCGATTTCGCCAATCAGTCGAGCGATCCCAACGGGGGCGCCGGCGCCGGCGGATGGGGCTTCGCGTTCGCCTACGGCCCGTACGACATACCGCATGGACACGAAGTGAAGATTGTCGTTGCGGAGGCGGCCGCCGGGCTCAGCGACGAGGCGGCCTGGCATATCGGACGAACGTACAAACTTTCCGGGAATATGCACGGGAGTCCGCCTCGGGACGGCGACAACGACCTGGCCATCGAATTCGACGCGAACGGCAACGGCGTCATCGACGCCGACGAGAAGATGACGAAGAACGAGTGGTTCATGACGGCGCGGGATTCGCTGTTCGATACCTTCCAGGCGGCCATTAACACGTACAATGGCGGGCTGAATGCGCCGCACCCGCCTGCGCCGCCGTCGTCTTTCATCGTTACGTCCGGCACGGACAAGATCGTGCTGGACTGGACGGCTACGTCGCCGCCCGCTAAATGGCAGGTATGGCGTGCGCAGAAGCATTATTCGGGCATCATTTCGGTGCTTGAAGAAGGTCCGGGCGGCATAGGCGTTCCGGACATGGCCCGCGCGTACTCTCTTGCCGCGGAGCTGGCGGGCAGCGCGACGACCTACGAGGACACCGAGGTCGTTCGGGGCGGTTCGTACTACTATTACCTGATAGGGATAGGCAGCGACGGGACGAAGACCAGCCGGTACTATGCGCAAACCTACAACCCGGCCACGCTGAAGCGTCCGCCCGGCAAGTCGCTGAGCGACATACGCATCGTGCCGAACCCCTATCACATCGACGCCGACCCCGCGGTCCGCCTCGACGTGCAGGATCGCATGGCTTTTTACGAACTTCCAGGCGAAGCGCGCATCCAGATATTTTCCGAACTGGGCGAATTGATTCGGACGATCGATCACCTGGACGGAAGCGGCGACGAGTTCTGGGATCTCACGACCTCGTCCCGGCAGGTGGTTGCGAGCGGCATTTACCTTGCCGTAATCACCGACCTCGGATCGGGCGAGCAGGAAATCCAGAAATTTATCGTCATCCGGTAGACACGCCACACAGCATGCCCCGGCTGCCGCCCTTGCGGCGGCCGCCGGGGATACGCTCAGGACCTAAATAGAAAGGATTCAATGACCTACCACCGCTACATAACCCTGATCGTCCTTGCGGCGCTTGCCGTGTTTACCGCATCGGAAGCCTTTGCGCAGATCACCACCGAAGACGTCGGCACGGACAAGCTAGCGCAGACGAATTTCAAGTTCCTTGAGGTATCCGTGGACCCGCGCGCGGCGGCGCAAAGCGACGCCATGACCGCCAGCGAGTTCGCTTCGTCGGCAGCTATGTTTTATAATCCGGCGGCCATGGGCTGGATGGAAAACCGGATCAGCGCCGGTTTCGGCGTTACGAACTGGATTGCGGACATCACCTACAATACCGCCAGCGCCGCCGTCCGCACGAGTTACGGGGTATTCGGGGCGTCGTTGCTGTTCGCCGACTACGGGGGCGGCATCATTGGCACCATCGCGGCGACGAACGAACGGGGGTATCAAGAGTACTCTGAACTGGGCGTAAGCAATCCCGATCCTTCCGCCATGGCCATCGGCCTTGGGTACGGGGTTGCCGTAACGGATCGGTTCAGCGTAGGCGGCAACGCCAAGTATGTCTTGCAGGACCTTTCCGACGCGGTTCTGTCGCTGTCGGCGGAGGAGATGACCGAGGGCAACTCCACGTCCACCGTGGCGTTCGACTTCGGATTGATGTATCGCACCGGATTCCGCAGCCTGAACCTGGCCATGAGCGTACGCAACTTCGCGAGGGAATTGCGCTACGTGCAGGAGAACTTCGAACTGCCGCTTACCTTCAACGTGGGCGTATCCATGAACGTGCTGGACCTTACGGCCATGGATCCGAATGTGCACGCCCTGCGCTTTTCGCTGGAAGCAGAGCGTCCGCGGGACTTTTCCGAGCAACTCAAGGCGGGCGGAGAGTATACGTTCATGGACCTGGTGTCTGTGCGCGCAGGGTATACCTATCCGACGGACGAACAGAGCATCAGTCTTGGGGGCGGCCTGAAGTACGATACGTCGTCGGTTGGCTTTTCGGCGGATTACGCCTATACGGCCTTCGGGCTTTTCGGCGCGGTCCATCGCATGGGCGTAAGCCTGTCTTTCTAAGCGCATCCCTTCCGTCTTGCATCTTGTGCATGCGCATCGCCGTTCGCCGGGGCCTGACGTTTCCGGAAGGATGTATGCGCGCCTTGTCGCCGGCGCTACGCTGGTCCTCGCCATCCTGATTTTTTCGAGCGGATGCGGAGGGAGCGGGCCGCGCGACGCACAGGCGGTGTCTTCTCCCGGCATTGCGTTTCAAGAGGTTGCTTCCGCGGCCGGGCTGGGGGATTTCCGTCACGAAAACGGGAGCGAGGGCCGTTTCTGGTTTCCCGAGCAGATGGGGGCCGGGGGCGGATTCGTGGATTACGACGGGGACGGCTGGGAAGACATTGCGCTGGCGGGGGGCGGCAGGCTGTCGCCGACGGGACCGCCGGACGCGCGCGCTGTGCGCCTTTTTCGCAACAACCGGGACGGGACGTTTACCGAGACGACCCGCGAGGCGGGCCTGGACGCCATGCGGGCCTGGGGCACCGGAATAGCCGCCGCCGATTACGATAACGACGGCGACCAGGATATTTTTCTTGCGACTTTTGGGGAAAACCTGCTTTTTCGCAACGATTCCGGGCCTTCCGGGGCGCGTTTTTTTACGGAAATCGGGCGCGCGGCGGGCGTGGCGGGTCCCGCTGGATGGAGCAGTTCGCCGCTGTTCTTCGACGCCGACCTGGACGGGCATCTTGATCTTTACGTGCCCGGCTACGCCTACTGGTCATTGTCCAGCGATATGGAATGTTTTCGGGCGGACGGGCGCCCGGATTATTGCCGCCCGGCCACGTATCCCGGGGCGCCCGGGCATTTTTACCGTAATAACGGGGACGGGACGTTTACCGAGCGGACGCAGGCAAGCGGCTTGACGGGTTCGCCCGGCAAGTCCCTGGCCGTCGCCGAATGGGATTTCAACGAGGACGGCTGGTCCGATTTTGTGGTGGCGAACGACGGGGAGCCGGACCTGTTGTACATGAACGACGGCCGCGGCGCGTTCGCGGAGCAAGGGGTGCGCGCCGGGATCGCTTACGGGGAGCACGGAGAAGCGCGCGCCGGGATGGGCGTGGATATCGGCGTCGTGGACGCGACGGGCATGCCCTCCGTTTTCGTCGGGAATTTTTCCAGCGAAATGATCGGGGTGTATCGGCAGACGGCAAGCGGGTGGTTCATGGATCGCGCGGCGGCCTCCCGCATCGGGCAAACCAGTTTGACTACGCTGGCCTTCGGGGTGTTGCTTTTCGACGCCGAACTGGACGGCGACCTTGACTTGTACGTGGCCAACGGGCATGTGTATCTCGATCCGATAGACGGGTCGGCGTATCGGCAGCCTCCGCATTTGTTCGTCAACAAGGGGGAGGGAACCTGGGTGGACGCGGCGGACTCCATCGGCGGCGCGTTTGCGGAAGCGATGGTGGCCCGGGCCGTGGCCAAGGCCGACTACGACCGCGACGGGGACGTGGATTTGCTGGTTACGGAAAACAATGGCCCGGCTCGCCTGTTGCGCAACGATTCGTCCGGGGGGCATGTGTTGCGGGTGCGCCTTTCCGGGCGCCCGGGCGATGGAGCGGGCAACCTCGATGCGTTGGGCGCGCAGGTTACGATTACGGCGGCGGGCGTACGGCAAACGCGGCGGGTTCGGACCGGCTCCGGCTATCTTTCGCAATCGGAAAAAACGCTGACCTTTGGACTGGGCGCGGCGGATCGGGTGGATACGCTCGCCGTGCGATGGCCGGATGGCCGCACCGAGCGCCATGTCGGGATACCGGCGGGCCACGAGGCGCACGTGATCCGCGGAGAGGGGATGGCGTCCCTCGCGGCTTTGCCCATCGTTCCGTAACGAACCGTTTTGGCCGCGCCTGCGTTTGCCTCTGCGGCAAGACGGTTGGAAGCACAGTCTGGCGGAAAATCATGTTTCCTGAAAACAATATGCGCAGCGCAAGCACATGGATAGCCCGCCTCGGGGCGACGGTCGTTCTCGCCTCGGCAGGATGCGGCGGTTCGGGGGACGCCCCGTCCCGTACCGAACTGGCGCGCCGCGACGCCGACCCGAAAGCGGTGGAATTTCTGTTCGAGGCGCAGCAGGCCTTCGAGACAAAGTACTACAGCGCGGCGCTCGTGCTGGCGGACAGCGCGGCCCGCTATGCGCCCGATCTCGCAGATATTTCTTTTATGCGCGGGCGTATCTTTACGGCGCTTCGGCAGATGGACATGGCTACGGAAGCCTACGAAAGGACGCTGGAGCTGGACCCGGATTATCCGGGCGTGTGGTTCAACCGGGGGAATGGGGCCTATATGTACGGCGAGTCGGCGCAGGCGCTTGCGCTCTACCGAAAAGAACGCAGCCTTGTTGCGGAAACGACGGACTATCTGACGCAACTTGGGCGAGCCTATGCGGATACGGGCAAGCCGGACAGCGCGCGCTGGGCGTACGAGCGGGCCATTGCGGCGGATTCTGCGAACCCCACGGCGTACATGTGGCTTGGGCAGCTCCATGAAGACGCAGGCGATTTCGAGGCGGCCCTTGCATACTCCGCCCAGGGCCTTGCGCTGGACCCGGACAACCTGAACTACGCCTACGTATATGGCGTGCAGCATTTGCGCAGCGGCGATCTGGAGGCCGCCGCAAGCATCCTTGCGCGCGTAGCCGACGGAATTCCGTGGCACTATCCGGCGCATTACAATCTTGGGCAGGCGCTGAATGGCCTTGGGGAGGCGGAGCGCGCCGCGCGATACCTTGCCCGCGCCGATACGCTGCTGGCTATGCAGCGCGACGTCGAGCAGTGGGTGGAACGCATAAAGACGAACAGCATGGAACCCCTGCTTTGGGTGCAGTACGGGGAGTCGCTGCGCAGGTCGGGCCGCGTGGGGGAGGCCATCGAGGCGCTTACGGTGGCGCTTTCCCTGCGTCCGGGATGGCTGGAACTGCATAACAATATCGCCAACCTGCATCTTGCCGCCGGAGACACCGTCACGGCCCTGGGGCGATACGAAGCCCTGTTGCAACGCGCGCCCACCCAGCCGGACGTCTGGTTGAACCTGGGCACCCTCCATGCGCTCTCCGGCAACTACGAAGCGGCCCGCGTCGCCTGGGAAACCGTGCTCGAACATGCCCCCGGCCATGAACAAGCGGTTTCGTATCTGGCGCAACTTCCTCCTCCGTCCCCTGCGCCGTGATCGTTCTTCGTCTCCTGATTCCGGCGCTTGCGGGCGCGCTCCTTGCTTTGGGCGGGTGCGGCGCGGACGGCGAGCGCCTTGCCGACGAGGCCTCTGCTGCGGCGGAGCCGTCGGAGGGGCTGCGTTTTACGCATGTTACGGAGGAGGCCGGGCTGGGCGCGTTTCGGCATGTTACCGGGGCCTTTGGGGAAATGTGGTTTCCCGAGACGATGGGCGCGGGCGCGGGTTTTCTGGATTACGACGGGGACGGATGGCAGGATATTGCGCTGGTCGCGGGGGGCGCGTGGCCGGGTCGGGGAGACGTCGCGCCGCCCGCCGTGCGCCTGTATCGAAACGAAGGCGGCTATTTCAGGGAAGTTACCGGGGAAACCGGTCTGGCCAACGTACATGCGTACGGGATGGGCCTCGCCATTGCCGACTACGACAACGACGGGGACCCGGATATTTTCCTGACGGCCCTCGGGCGGAACCTGCTGCTAAGAAACGAACGGTCGGGAGGCCCCGGCGGACAGGTTTCGTTCAGCGACGCGACGCAGGCAGCGGGGCTTGCGGACGACGAGGCCTGGAGTACGTCCGCCATCTTTTTCGACGCAGACCTGGATGGGCAGCTCGATTTGTACGTAGCGAATTATGTCGCCTGGTCCCCGGAGACCGATATGTGGTGCACCATGAACGGGCGCGACAAAACCTACTGTACGCCCAAATTGTACGATGGCGTCCCCAGCCGCTTTTACCGAAACGAGGGCGGCGTTTTCGCGGACCGGACCGCCGAGGCCGGATTCTTGCCCGCCCCCGGCAAGACGCTGGGCGCCGCCGAATGGGATTTCAACGAAGATGGCTGGCCGGACCTGGTGGCGGCGAACGATACGCAGCGGGATTTGCTGTATATGAACGACGGAACCGGCGCATTCGTGGAAACGGGGGTGGCCAGCGGCGTCGCCTACGACGCGGACGGCCAGGCGCGCGCGGGGATGGGGGTGGACGTGGGCGTGCTGGACCGTACGGGCGCGCCCTCGGTGGTCGTTGGGCATTTCGCCAACGAACCGGCGGGGCTGTATCGCCAGATGGCGCCCGGCGTTTTCGTGGATCGGGCGGCCCAGTCGCAGGTGGGGTTGCCTTCGCTCCCCACGCTTACCTTCGGGCTATGCCTTTTCGACGCCGACCTGGATGGCGATCTGGATATTTTCCTGGCGAACGGGCATATTTCGCCGGACGTGGAAGGGACTGCGGAGGGCTTGTCGTATCGGCAGGCGCCCCAGCTTTTCCTGAACGACGGGGACGGTTTTTTTTCCGAATATGCGTTCTCCCTTGCCGCGCCGATGGTGGCCCGCGGGGCGGCGCTGGCCGATTACGACAGGGATGGGGACGAGGATGTGCTGGTTACGGAGAATGCCGGACCCGTGCACCTGTTGCGTAACGAGACGCAAGGGGGCGCCTGGTTGCGCGTGCGCCTCGAAGGCGTTCGGGGCGCCCGGGACGCTTTGGGCGCGCAGGTAACGGCGGTCGCGGGCGCGCGGCGGATGACGCGGCGCGTACGGACCGGCTCAAGCTATCTCGTTTCTTCGGAGAAGGCGCTGACGTTCGGACTGGGCGGGGCCGCGCAGGCGGATACGCTGATTGTCGAGTGGCCCGGCGGCGACGCGACGCGGCATGCGAACATACCCGCCGGACGCGAGGTACATATTGTCGAGGGGTCGGGCATTGTGGAAACCGTTACGCCGGCGGGTCGCGACCGTCCCTGACTTGGGCTGCTCTGGGCTGCTCTGGGCTGCTCTGTGCCGACCCGGGCGTTTGGGCCAGGCACAGGCGGGCAAGCGTACGCAAATGCGGTAATGCAGTATGCCTATCCTTTTCTTATACGAAATATCGTACGGCAAGGTTACGTTTGCGGGATACGCTCGTCAAAATCGCTTCGCCCGGCGCGTCGCCATGGCCCTGAAAGCCGTTATGCCTCAATCGTTGAAACCAGCGGAAAAAGCCGCAGATTCGGCGCCTTGCGGGCTGCGTCGGCGTATGCTTGCGCCGGCGTGCTTCGCGGCGGCGCTTGCATGGGCCGGGTGCGGCGCGCCGCCCGAGACGCCGGCGGAACGCTTGCAATCCGCAGACGAGGAAGTCCGCCGCTTGCTTGTGGAAGCGCGGGCGGAAGCCGAGGCGGGGCGGTACCCGGAGGCGCTTGCGCTGACGGACCGCTTGCTGAATCGCGCTCCCGACTTGCCGGAAGCCTACCTGCTGCTGGGGAACATTCGGATGCGCGCGTATCAGCTGGCGCCAGCGGACGAAGCGTTTGCCCGCGCGGTGGCCCTGGACCCGTATTTGCGCGACGGTTGGTTTCGGCGGGGGCATGTCGCATTCGAAGAGGGGCGCTACAGCGAGGCGATCCGGCGGTATCGGCTTCAGCGGGAAGCCATCCTGTCTTCTCCGGCGTCTGTGCGGGCGTTTTATCGGCGGACGGACGCCGCCGCGTTGTCCCGGACCTGGGCGCAGACGGGGCGCGCGTACGAGCTGCTGAACCTTCCCGACAGCGCGGCGTGGGCATACGGGGAAGCGCTTGCGCAGGATTCGACCCATGCGCAGGTTCATGCCTGGCTGGCCGAATTGCATGACGAGGCGGGGCGGACGGAAAAGGCGCTGCCGCATGCGCGGGCGGCCTGGGCGCAGGATCGGGAACAGGCGGATTTTGCGTATCGGCTGGGTGCGTTATTGCTCAAAACCGGCGACGCGGCGCGCGCGTTGCCCTTGCTGGAGCGCGCCGCGCGCGAGAAACCCTACGAGTCTTCGTTTCGGTACAACTACGGACGCGCGTTGATTGCGCTGGGCCAGATTGAAGAAGGGCAGCGGCATGTGGACGCTACGGAAGCGCTGGAGGAACTGGACAACCAGATCGGCATGGCCCGCGCAGCCGCGGCGTATTATCCCGACGATCCGGCGCGGTGGCGCGCGCTGGCCCGCTGGTTTGCGCAAGCCGGACGCGAAACCGAACGGCGACAGGCGCTGGAGATAGCCCGGGCCGCTGCCGTTCGGCAACGCGCAGCGGGCAAGACGCCGGAGGGCGTTCCTGTCGAATCGCCGCCCGCATCCGACGCTGAAACCCGATAACGCCATGCGCAAAAACGCTTTCCTGTGTGCGATTCGCGGCGGCGGGCGGCGGCTTGCCTGCGCCTCGTCGTCTCTCAAGTCCTCTCCGCCGATCCGGGTCAAGACGGGTTTGCGGGGGACGCTATGCCTGCCCCTGCTTGCCCTGCTGTGCCTGGCGTGGGTCGGGGGGTGCGCAAACGAACCGCGCCATCAGGAAGATATGGAAGCCCCGGATGCGCCCGGCCTGCGGGATGCGCAACCGATGTCCCCTGCGGCCAGCCGTTTCCTTCGGCTGGGCAGCGAAGCCCTGAGCCGGAGCGACTTCGCGCAAGCCTTCGCTTTCGCGGACAGCGCGGCTGCGGCGGCCCCGGAACTGGCGGACATTCCGTTTTTGCGCGGCCGCATTTACGCCGGACTGCACCGGCTGGACAAGGCGGATTCCGCGTACCGGGCCGTCCTGGCGATTCGTCCGTCGTATCCGGGGGTCTGGAACAACCTGGGCAATACGGCCTGGCTCCGGCAGGAGTACGGAGAATCGGTGGCGCGCTACCGCCGCGAACTGGCGATGGCCCCCGACCCGCGCCCCTGGCTGGGGATGGCCCGCGCCTACATCGAACTGGGCGAGACGGACAGCGCCCGCCATGCTTTCGGCGAGGCGCTGGCGCTGGACAGCACGTTTGCGCAGGCCCATTTCGGGGTGGCGTTGCTCATGGACGATTTGGGGGATTTCGAGGGCGCGCTCCATAGCGCCCGCCGCGCGCTGGCGCATGCCCCCGATAATCTCGAATATCGATACCATACCGCTTCGTACCTTGTCAAACTGGGGCGGTGGGAAGAGGCGTTGGCTCCGCTGGAAGCTGTTGCGCAGGCGTGGCCGTGGCATCAGGGCGCGCATTACAACCTGGGCCAGGCGCTGATGCGTCTGGGCCGGGCGGACGAAGCGGAAGCGATGCAGCAGTACGCCGAGGAACTTCGTACGCTCCAGGCGCAAATTACGAACCAGACCACTGCGTCCCGGACCTATGCGGAAGACCCCTACGCGCATGCGGGCCTGGGCGCGTTATTGCGGCAGGCCCGCCGATACGACGAAGCCATGAAAGCCTACGGCGTAGCGATTTATCTGGACCCCGGGAATGCCGATTTTCGAAACAATGTGGCTGTGCTGCATTTGTTGCAGGGCGACACCCTGTCCGCGATTCGATCATTCGAGCGTATGGCGCAGGCGGACGCCGCCAATGTCCACGCCCTGATCAACCTGGGCAGTTTGTACGCCCTGTCGGGGGATTCGGACCCTGCGCGGCGGGCCTGGGAAGCCGCCTTGCGCATCGAACCGGACAATGCCATGGCGCGCCGCTCGCTGGCTCGCCTGGCCGCTTCCGGGCCATGACGTTGCGGGGCCTGCATAGCGCGCATGTCCGCCTGTGGGCGCTGGCGGTCCTCGCGGGGATCGTCGGATTGGCTCCGGGCCTGGCGCCCGACGCGCAGGCGCAATCCGCCTCCGTTCGGGGTTTCGTTACGACAGAGCCGGGCGGAGAATCGCTTCAGGGCGTCAATGTGTCCATCGACAACCTGACCGGCGCGCTGAAGGGCGCAGCGTCCAACGAAGACGGATTTTTTCTTATCGGACGCATTTCCCCCGGTCGCTACGCGTTGCAGGCTTCCTTCGTGGGGTTCGTTACGTATGTGGATACGCTGGATATAGCCGCCGACGACCGCCTGCTGGTCAATATCGTCCTTCGGGAAGACGCCCTCGCCATGGAGGGCATTTCCGTCGAGGCGGAGCGCGAGGACGGCGCGGCGCGCGTGACGGCCGGGCGGCAAACCATCCGCCCGGAAGATATCGACCTGATTCCGTCGCCGGACGTGTCGGGGGACCTGGTGTCCTATCTTTCCACCATACCCAGCGTCGTGCTGATGGGGGATCGGGGCGGGCAGGTGTTCATTCGGGGCGGCGAGCCTACGCAAAACCTGACGCTGCTGGACGGGATCGAGATTTACCAGCCCTTCCACGTGCTGGGTTTTTATTCGGCGTTCTCTTCCGAAATCGTCAGTCGGGCCGATGTGTACGCCGGGGGATTCGGGGCGGAATTTTCGGGCAGAATCTCCTCGGTCATCGATGTGCATTCCCGCAACGGCAACAAGCGCGATTTCCATGCCTCCGCGGCCCTCTCGCCGTTTACCAGCGCGGGGCATCTCGAAGGGCCGCTTTTGCCGGGCCGCATTTCTTTTCTGGGGGCCGCCCGGTATTCGATGCTGGACGGGTTGGCTTCCCGGTACGTGTCCGCGCCGCTTCCCTACGTATTCGACGACGCGTTTGGTAAAATTCATGCGCGCCTCGGGCCGAATCGCCAGCTCTCCGTAACGGGACTGAGGACGTTTGACCGGGGTACGCTTACGCCCACCGACGACCCCTTGCGGCGAAGCGACGAGGTCAGCTGGCGCAACACGGCGCTTGGCGTCCGCTACCTTTCCGCGCCCCGCATCCTTCCGATCCTGAGCGAGGTGCTCGTGTCCGTTTCTCGCCTCGAGAGTTCCTTTGGGCCGCGCGGGGAGCCGACCCGGATTTCCGATCTCGAATTGTTCAATCTGGCCGTCAATATGACGAATTTCGCCCAGCGTTCGGAGGTCAAGTGGGGGTTTTTCCTGCGTACGCCCCTTACGGAAACGGCGCTGGGCGGGTTGTTTCAGAACCTTATGATCGGGCGGGGCGCGCCCACGAACATAGGCGCGTACATTCAGCCGGAAATATACGCGGGCGGCGGGCTCTACGTCCGCCCCGGGCTCACCGTGCAAACGATGGGCAACACGGGCGACTATTTCGAACCCCGGCTGCGCCTGCGCCTGCAGCGCGGCATTCACGAATGGAGCGCGGCGGCGGGCGTTTACAGGCAGGTTACGGTGGGCCTGAGCGACCGCCGCGACGCCACCAACATTTTTACCGCGTGGGTGCAAACGCCTTCCAGCGAGGCCATGCGCTCCATGCATGCGCTGCTTGGCTACCGGGTCGAACCTGCCGCCTGGCTGGAATGCTCCATCGAGGGGTTTTACAAGAACATGGACCACATTTTCATTGGGGAATGGACCGCGTTTCCGGGCTTTACCACGCGCTTGCAAGAGGCCCACGGCGCCGCGTACGGGTTCGATTTGCGGCTGGAAGTGCGTCGCCCCCGTTTTTACGGATTTGTGAATTACGGGCTGTCTTCTACCCGCTACGAAATCGATCCGGCGAGTCCGGCGGTGAACAATCCCGGGCGGTTTCGCCCGCCCCACGACCGGCGCCACCAGGTGAATGTGCTGGGCAAGGCGGCGGTATACGGTTTCGACATAAGCGCCCGGTGGCAATTCGGCTCCGGATTGCCGTATACGCCCGTCTCGGGGTTCGACGGGTTCGTGTTGATGGATGGCCCCGTCAACGTCCGCAACGTCCGCGGATTTCCCCGCGTCATCTACGAAAGCATTCCGTACCAGGGTACGCTTCCGACGTATCACCGGCTGGACGTTACCGTGGAACGGGCCTTCGATCTGCCCGCCGGGGTGGAAATGACCATACAGGCCGGCGTGATGAACGCCTATGACCGGGCGAACCTCTTTACGCTGGATTTGCTTACGGCCCGCCGCACCGATCAATTGCCCCTTGTTCCCATCGCGGGCCTGAAGGTCCAGTTTTAGCTATGCCAGTTGCAGATATGATTGCGAAGCGCCTGCGAAAGAAATGGCTTGTCTGGCTTCTTCCGGCGGTTATGCTGCCGGTTCTGCTCCTTTCGACCGCTGGCTGCGAGGAAAGCGTGGACGCCCTTACCGGGACCGATATTCCCTTTACGATCTGGGGTTTTCTGGATTCCGCCGCCGACACGCAATACGTTCGCGTCTTCGAGGTGGCGGACGAACTGATCCCCGACCGGGAGGCCGGGATCGACGCCCGCGTATTTTCCACGCATCTTGCGACGGGCAAGCGCCTGGAATGGACCTACGAGCGCGTGCATTTCGACAGTTTGATCTCCGGACATTTCTTCATGGCGCCTTTCCGGCCGGAATACGAGGCGCGGTATTTGCTGGAAGTGGTTCGTTCGGACGGCGAAACGGCGCGCGTCGAATTGACCGTGCCGCCCGCCGCGCAGTTTACGCTGGAAAGCGGCGCGTCCAGCGTACAGATTCCTGTCTTTATCGACGGAGACGTGCCGAACCTCATCGGGCTGCGCGTAACGTACCACGCCATCAATGTGCCTCCTCCGCAAGCCTGGCCGCAGGGATCCCCGGTGGCCCCCGCCGTGCAGTTGCCGGTGATCGTTTCGTACGACGACCGGGTCGAACGCATCCCCGGAGGCTGGCGTTTCACGATAGATATAGCGGGGGATTTCGAGATTGTCCGGGCGGCCTACCAGATCAATTGCCTGATTACCGATCCGGAAGAAAGCGCGCCGGACATATGGCTTCGCAAGGTGGAATTCTCGGGCCTGCTGGCGGATTCGTCCTGGTCGCCTCCCGGCCGGGTGTTCGACGCGAACCTGCTTGCGGTGCCGGGCACGTTTTCCAACGTGCAGAACGGCTACGGCTTTTTCGGCGCCGGGGAGGGCATAGGCCTGGAATGGACTCCTTCGACGGAAACGAGTCTTCAGGCCGGGTATAATTTCCTGCCCCGGTGCACGGGCCTGACGCCTCGCAACGTGCCGGAGTGCCATAACCCCCCGGAGCCGTGCGTGAGCGAAATTTTTCAGGGGATCGAAGGATTTGCGCAGGGAAAGAGCGGAAACGTATTGCATCCGAGCGATAAACGTCGTTAAATACAGTGTGCGCGGCGGTCGCCGCCGTCGCGTTTCCGTTTTTCCGTCGATTTATTTTCTGGTTTTATGCGACATATCGTCAATCCCGATATCTACGACGTGGTGATTGTCGGCTCGGGCGCCGGCGGGGGGATGGCGGCGTACGTACTGGCCCAGGCGGGCGCGAAGGTGGCGATGCTGGAGGCGGGCCCCATGTGGGACGCAGCGGCGGACGGCGACATGTTCACCTGGAATTATACGTCGCCAGCGCGCGGGGCGTCTTCGAAGGAGAAACCGTTCGGCGAATTCGACGGGTGCATCGGGGGCTGGGAAATCGAGGGCGAGCCGTACACCCGCGCGGAGGGGACGGAATGGGACTGGTTCCGGGCGCGCATGCTGGGAGGGCGCACGAACCACTGGGGCCGCATTTCGTTGCGGTTCGGCCCGGACGATTTTCGCGGATATAGCCTGGACGGCTTGGGGGACGATTGGCCCATAGGGTACGAAGACCTTGCGCCGTGGTACGACAAGCTGGATCGCCTTGTGGGTATTTTCGGCAACCGGGACGGGTTTTACAACGAGCCGGACGGGGATTTCTTGCCGCCGCCCGCGCCGCGGTTGCATGAGCTGCTCGTTATGCAGGGCGCGGCCCGGCTGGGCATTCCGGTCCTGGCGAACCGCCTTTCCATCCTGACGAAAGCCCACAACGGGCGGGTTGCGTGCCATTTTTGCGGGCAGTGCGGGCGGGGGTGCGCCACGGGTTCGAATTTTTCCTCGCCGTCGGTGCTGCTGCCTCCGGCCCTCGACACGGGGCGGTTGACCATTGTGGACCAGGCCATGGCGCGGGAAATTCTCACGGACGAGGAGGGATTGGCCACCGGGGTGTCGTACGTGAACCGGAACGACATGCAGGAATACGCGGTGCGCGGCCGGGTTGTCGTGCTGGCGGCCAGCGCATGCGAAACGGCCCGGTTGCTGCTGAATTCGACCTCGTCCCGGCATCCGGCGGGCCTGGCCAATGCAAGCGGCGTCGTCGGGCGGTATCTTATGGATTCCACGGGCGCGAGCGTGGCCGGCATTTTTCCGCAACTGGTCGGGCGCGCGGCGTACAACGAAGACGGCGTAGGCGGAGCGCACATCTACATTCCCTGGTTCGGGCAAGACGCCCGCCGCGATTTCGCCCGAGGGTACCACCTTGAAGTGTGGGGAGGCCGCGACCAGCCCAGCTACGGCTTTATGGGCGGGATTCATACGATCAATAACCTTTTCGAGGATCGGCCCCGGGGAGGGGGCGGGTACGGGATGCAGCTCAAGCAGGATTACCGGGATTTGTACGGTTCCGTGGTGGGCTTTTCCGCCCGCGGCGAAATGATTGCCCGCCGCGACAACTATTGCGAAATCGATCCGGACGAGACGGACCAGTACGGCATCCCCGTTCTGCGCTTCCATGTGCGCTGGAGCGACGAAGAGTATCGCCAGATCAAACATGCCCAGGAAGCAAGCCGCCAGCTTGTGGAAGCCATGGGCGGCGAGGTCCTTACGCCCATGCCTTCGGAGGAAGATGGGTATGGCATTTTGGCGCCGGGCCGCATTATTCACGAGGTGGGGACCGCGCGCATGGGGAACGACCCGGCCCGGGCCCCGCTGAACGCATGGTGCCAGGCGCACGACGCCCGGAACGTGTTCGTGACGGATGGGGCCCCTTTCGTGTCGCAGGCGCACAAGAACGCGACATGGACCATTCTGGCGCTGGCGTGGCGCACGGCGGATCGCATTGTCGAACTCCGCAACGCAGGCGCCTTGTAGCTTGCGCTTTGCCGGAAGCGCGCCTTTTGCAGAACATTTGCCCGAAAACATACGCTAATGAATCGCCGCGAATCGCTTAAATTGCTGGCGCTGGCCCTGGGGGCCACGGCGCCGGGCGCGCTGACGGCGGCAGGATGCCGGTGGACGGCTTCCGACGCCGAACGCGCCGCCCGCCAGGCGGAGTCCGCCCGCGCCGAGGGGGATTTTTCGCCGTCGTTTTTTACGGACGAGGAATACGAGACCGTGCGCGTCCTCGCAGACCTGATTATTCCGGCGGACGACCGGTCGGGCAGCGCGACGGAGGCGGGCGTGCCGGAATTCATGGACTTCATGGTCCTGGATCGGGTCCCCATGCAGGGGCCCATGCGCGAGGGGTTAGCCTGGCTGAACGCCTGGTCCCAAGAGCGATTCGGCGTCTCCTTCCCGGCGTGCGCCGAGGCGCAGCGCATCGAACTGGTCGAGGCGATCGCCTGGCCGGAGGACGCCGACCCGGCGCTTGCGGAGGGCGTCGCGTTTTTCAATTTCTTTCGCGACCTGACCGCGTCCGGCTTCTGGACTACGGAGGCGGGCATGGCCGATCTGGGGTATAGGGGGAACGTATTCGTGCACGAATGGACGGGCGCCCCGAAATCCGAAATCGAACGGCTGGGGTTGTCGGAAGCGCCCTGGGAGACGTTGCGACGAGGCGAAAGGGCGTAAAACAGACATAAAGTGGACATAATTTGTGACCACTTTTTAAGGATACTCTGATCAAAGCCACTTCGCTCAGCGCGTCACGTTTGCCTGCACAAGTCGTCATGCTTGTATCGATGAAATCAGCAGAAAAAATCGTAGATTCGGGTCGTTGGGGACGTGACGCGCCCTTCGGGAGGCTGCGAGCGGCACGCTGGCTGTGTCATTCCTCATTATGTGGGGCCTGCCACATTGCTTCGTCATTCCTTGCCAGCGCACCCCTCGCAGCCTCTGAGCTTCGTGGATTTAATCAGAGTATCCTTAAGCCATTTAACCATAATCGGCGGATATTGCGATGCAACAGGAAGGAAGTCGGACACCCGCCGAATCCGTTGACCGTGTTTTTTGAACCGAAATCCGTACAACCATGCAACGACGTCATTTTTTGCGTTCCCTGGCGGCGGCCTCTGCTGCGTTTCCCCTGACTCATATGGGCTTCGCCGCCGGTTTGTCCGGGCGCGACGAACCGTCCGGCTTTTCCGCCGCCCGACCCGCGTTCACGCTGGATTATGCGCCCCATTTCGGGATGTTCAGTCATCATGCAGGGGACGATCTTCTCGACCAGTTGCGCTTTATGGCGGAGAGGGGATTCCGGTCCATGGAAGACAATGGCATGGCGGGGCGCGACCCCGGGACGCAGGAAGCCATTGCGCAGGAAATGACCCGCCTGAATATGCGCATGGGCGTTTTCGTCGCGCACCAGATCGATTGGCAAGGCCCGAACCTGGCGAGCGGCGACGCGGACAAGCGGGAGGCCTTTCTGGCGGATATCCGGGCGTCCGTGGACGTGGCGAAACGCGTGAACGCAACCTGGATGACCGTCGTGCCCGGCCGGGTGGACCAGCGTCAGGAAATGGAGTACCAGACCGTGCATGTGGTGGAATCGCTGAAGCAGGCGGCAGAGATTCTGGAGCCGCACGGGCTCGTCATGGTGCTGGAACCCCTGAACTGGTGGTCGAACCACCCCGGCATGTTTCTGAGCCGGGCGCCCCAGGCCTATATGATCTGCAAGCATGTGGACAGCCCTGCCTGCAAGGTGCTTTTCGACATCTATCACCAGCAGATCAGCGAGGGCAACCTGATTCCGAACATCGAAAAGTCATGGGACGAGATCGGGTATTTCCAGATCGGCGACAATCCGGGGCGGAAGGAGCCGACCACGGGCGAGATCAACTACCGAAACGTGTTCAAGTACATCCACGAGCGCGGATACGAGGGCATGCTCGGCATGGAGCACGGCAACGCCGCCCCTGGCAAGGAAGGAGAGCAAGCGCTGATTGACGCGTATGTTTCGGTGGATCCGTAGCCGATACAGGATGGGCGGACATGCAAAAAAACATGAATTTTTCCTGTAGCTGCCTCGGGCTATTTCACGAGAAAGATCGGTATGATCATAGATAGCATTGATATCGAAGGCTTCAAGAGCATTCGTGCGGCGAAAAACCTCTCGCTTGCCCCAGTCAATGTACTGGTAGGCTCCAACGGCTCGGGAAAATCAAATTTTCTTGATGTTTTTGCATTCATTCAGGAAATAGGGACGGATCGTCTGCGCCAATATACTGTTCGCCAGGGCGGCGCAGAGCGCGTGTTGCATTACGGTTCGGAGCGTACCTCGCAAATATACTTTCGCGTCTGGATGTCAAGCGCGTTTGACCAGGCGCCGGAATTGCAATACGGCGTTACCGTTATTCCAACGAGCGAAGATCAGCTTGCCGTAGAAGATAAATGGGCAGGGGAATCTTCACCGTCATTATGGAATGAGCCGCACCCTTGCGATCCTCGCGAATTGGAGTATTCTTACATATCGCGCTGGCGTATCTATCAATTTCATGATACCAGTAGTCGATCGCCGATGCGAAAAACGGCGCAAATTGGCGATAATCGCGGACTTCGCAGCGATGGATCGAACCTGGCGGCGTTTCTGTACCTCATAAAAAAGAAACATCCTGTCGAATATCGACGCATTCGGGATGTCGTTAGACTGGTTGCTCCGTTCTTCCTGGATTTCGTACTGGAGCCGGAAGAACTTAATGAAGAAACTATACGTCTTGCGTGGAAGCATACGCAGACCGACGCATATTTTGATACGTCGTCGATGTCGGACGGAACGCTTCGGTTTATTGCGCTTGCGACGTTGCTTCTTCAGCCTGACCGTTTGCGTCCCGTTGTTATCTTGCTCGACGAACCCGAGTTGGGATTGCATCCCTTGGCTATTTCGCATCTTGCCGCCATGGTCCGCATGGCCCCAAAAAAATCCCAGATTGTTTTGGCTACGCAATCGCCCACTCTTCTGGACCATTTTTCGCCACAAGACGTGCTGGTGACAGAACGCGTCGAGGGCGCCACGACGTTTACCCGGCTGGATGATTCCGAACTTGCTGAATGGATGCAAGAATACAGCCTTGGGCAACTTTGGGAAAAAAACGAAATTGGCGGCCGGCCGACGCCTGAAATACGATAGAGGGGTTTACGTGTTTCGATTGCTTGTACATGTTGAGGGGGATACCGAAGAATCGTTTGTCAACGAGGTGCTTTCTTCGCATCTCTATTCACATGGATACCGCGAAGTGGCGGCCAGGAAAATTGGAAATGCCCGGCAGCGTCAAAAGCGCAGTGGCATTCCTTCCTGGGAATCGGCCCGCACGGGCATTGCAAGACACCTCAAGGGGGATAAACATTGCATAGTCGCCACCATGGTGGATTATTATGGATTACCCCAATCCGGGAATCGAGCATGGCCCGGCAGATCGCAAGTTTCCCGCGCTATGCAGGCTCGTCAGAAGGCACGGTATGTAGAGGAGGCGCTTATGGCTGACTTGCAGCAAGTCATGCCGAAAAATTTCGATCAGAGACGTTTTATACCGTTCGTAATGGTGCATGAATTCGAGGCGTTATTATTTAGCGATTGCCGTCGATTCGCTACAGCAATAGGCTGTGAGGAATTGGCAAGGGATTTCCAGTCGATTCGCGATGGATTCCCTACGCCGGAAGATATAGACGATTCGCCACGCACAGCTCCGTCGAAGCGCATCGAGAATATTTTCCCGCGCTATGAAAAAATGCTGATGGGTGTGTTGGCCTCGCTGGAGATTGGTTTGGAGGCCATGCGTCGCGAGTGCCCGCATTTCGCAGATTGGCTGGAGCGACTCGAAAAGGCGGCGCAAAACTAAAAAATTATGTGCAATTTTTCCAGATTCTGGAAACGGCGCCAGGATATTTTGCCGCATGAAATGCTGAGAGCATGCCGGAACGAGGTCCAAAATTAATATTTTGGACCCCTCACACTTCCACCCAGCGTCCGCCCCGGTCTATCGAGCGGTAGATGGCCTCGATGACTTTCATGTCTCTCAGGCCTTCTTCGCCGGAGACCCTGCTTGTTTCGTCCGCCGCGATGCATCGGGCGAAGTCGTCCATTTGAAGGGCTTGCTGCGTTACTTCCGGGAAACCCATGGGCCCCTCGTTCGTGCGGCCGGCTACGCTATTGTACATAAAAGCCGGCTCGATGCGCGCCCACCCCTGCGGAGCCATCATGTACAGGCGATTTACGTTGGCGGAGTAGGACGTGCTGTGCGTGGATACGGCGCCGCCGGGGAATTCCATGTCCCACAGGATGGTCTCGTAAATTTCCGTAAAGACGTCCGGGCGCGTGTTGTATCCCGTCGCCCGTACGCGGACCGGCTCTTCGCCGATCGTATACCGGGCGCCCTGAATGGCGTAGACGCCTACGTCCAGCAAGGCCCCGCCGCCCGCCATTTCCTTGCTGAATCGCCAGGCCTCGGTGTTGCGCGAAGTAAAACTGAAACTGGCCTCGACTACCGTGGGCCGTCCGTAGACCTGTTCCCGCCCCAGCCGCATGATTTCCTGGTGATGCGGTTCGAAGTGGAGTCGGTAGCCCACCGAAAGTTTCACGCCCGCCTTTTCGCCCGCCTCGATCATGCGCTCGCAGTCGCGGACGGACGTGGCCATGGGCTTCTCCGTAATGACATGTTTGCCCGCCTCGGCAGCCCGGATCGCATACTCTGCGTGCATGCTGTTCGGCAGCACGACATATACGACGTCGATCTCCGGATTGTCGGCGATCTGGTCGAACGTTTCGTAATTATAGACGTTTTTTTCGGGGATATCGTACTCGCTTCGCCAGCGGTCGATCTTGGAGGGCGTGCCGGTCACGATGCCCGTCAGGCGGCACTGCTCCGTTTCCAGAAGCGCCGGGGCCAACTGGTTCGTGGCGTAATTGCCCAGGCCTACGAGGGCTACGCCAAGGGGCTTTGCGTGGGGAGGCCGCGCGCGCAGGCGCCGGCGCCTCGCGCTTGCAGAGGCAGGGAGGGCCGTTCCCGAGAGGGCGAGTCCGCCGAGGGCGGCGCCGGTTTTTTGCAAGAAGTCGCGCCGCGTGCGGCGAGCGTCCGTATTGGGCATGACAGGATAGAGGGGTATAGGGTTTTCGGGCGGATAGGTTGTCCGGTTCAGATTGCAAACAGGGCGTCGTCGTAGGCGAGGCGCGTTTGCTGCAGGATGGCCTCGTTGGCCCGGATCGCGATGACGGCGGCCTCGAAGCCCACTTCGTAGGACGCCGCCGGCAGGTAGGGTCCGAAGGCATGGTTGTCGATGAAGTCCCGCATCGCATACCACAACGGCGTCTCCAGGTTGGGATCGTCTTCGGTCGGCGAAATGTCTTGCGCGTCCAGCTGCGTGGCGTTCGCCGCCAGCGCAATGCCGAGTTCCTTGTAGAACTGGTCTTTGCGGGCGTAGACCTCCCAGCCGAGCAACGGGGCGTCCACTTCCTTGAACATCCAGGCCCGGTGATCGCGGAACATGATGGTGCTGTCGCGCCCGGAATAGGTGTCGTAGGCGCCGTCGAACGAACTGGTCAGCGTGGCGTCGTACAGCAGGGGGACCCCGTCTTCCAGTTCGAATATGGCCTGAATGGTGTCCGGCGTTTTGCGTCCGTCGTCCCACAACATGATTTGTCCCAGACCGGTAACCGCCGCCGGGCGTTTGCCCAGAAACCAGAAGGCCGGGTCGAGCTGATGCATGCCGACCTCTCCGATGAGGCCGGTAGAGACCCCGGCGTCCAGTCGCCAGTTTAGCGCCATTTCGCGCTCGGTATTCGGAGAAACCCTGCGCCAGCTTTCCTTCGAATGCCATTGCGCGCGGGCCATGGTGGCCCTTCCCAGGGCGCCGCTCCGAATGAACTGGAAGACGGACCGGTAGTTCGGATGGGATCGGGTGAGCAGGCCCACCTGAAAGATGAGGTTCGGGTTGTCGCGGGCGGCTTGCGCCATCGCCCGCGCGTCTTCGATGGTCGAGGCCATCGGCGCTTCTACGTACACATGCTTTCCGGCGGACAAGGCGTCCAGGGCAATCTGCCGGTGCGTGTGCGTCGGCGTGGCGACGAAGACCGTGGAAATATCCGGATTATCCAGCACGGCGCGGTAGTCTTCGAACACAGGCACTTCGGGCATTGAACGTTGCGACCGCCGCAGCATGACGTTGTAGTGGTCCGCCACCGCCGCGAGGGTCGCTTCCGGGATGCGCGCGAGGGTGGCCGCGATGTCCCGTCCCTGCGGCCCGAAGCCGATGAGCGCGGTTTGCACTTGCTCCTTGAAGCCTGCGCTGCGCGTAGCGGCGCCGATGGCGGGGCTTTGCGCAAGCAGGCCCGAAAGGGGAATGAGGGAGCTCCGTTTCAGGAAATTCCGGCGGCTCAGCAGGCCGCCGCGCGTACGGTCGTTCATGGCGTGTCGTTAGGCTGGAGTGAAATTCAGGCGCGCTGCATGGCCGTTCGACGCGGGGGCCGCGGGCGTCGCAACATGGCTTGCGGGCGCATGGAGGGGCATTCCGTTCTGCAAGATACGACGGGGCGCGCCCGGTTCAATGACCAGGGATCGATATTCGGGAAACGGGCGCGCTTCCGCCAGCAAGGCCGTCGAAACGGCGTCGGCGGTCTCGGCGGAGGCGGCCGCAGCGGCCGCCAGCGCGGCGCCGCGCACCGGTTTTCCAAGGCGAGGGTCCAGTACGTGGCCGTAGCAGACCCCCTCGAATTCGAACGATTTGCCCGATACGGCCGAAACCGACAAGGCTTCGTCCCGCAACGCCACGACGGCGACGGGTTCGTCCGCCGCCCCGGGATCGACGATGGCGACGTTCCAGGCTTCGGCGTCCGCAGGCTGTCCCAGCCCGTACATGGTACTGGTTCCGCCGTGCAAAAAGGCTCGCTCCACGCCGGCTTCCCGCAATATGTGCATGGCTTCGTCCACTGCGTATCCTTTTCCTATCGCCCCGAAATCAAGCGCGACGCCCTCCCGCGCAAAACGCACCGCGCGCCGCGCCTCGTCCAGTTCCACAAGGCGCATGCCTGCGCGCCGCCGCGCCTCGGCCAATGCGTCGGCGTCCGGCACGCGCCCGCCGTCCCCGTAAAACCCCCATGCCTGCATGAGCGGCCCGACCGTCAGGTCGAACGCGCCGTTCGTACGCTCGTGCAGGCGCCGGCACCGTTTCAGCAGATCGAACAGCCACGGCTCGACCGGCACGGCCTCTTTCGCGGCGCGGGCATTGATCCGGGACGTGTCGGAGGCGGGAAGAAACCTGGAAAGCCGCGTTTCCAGCCATTCGATTTCGCGCAGCGCCGCTTCGCCGGCGGCCCGCAGCCGCGGCGCATCCTCGCCCTCGAGCACCAGCTCGAAGCGACAAGCCATCGCCCGCTGCGCCAGTCGAATCGTCTCCATCCCCGCCTCCGCCGTTTGCCCGCCAAGGATTTACGACAGTTCGAGCGTACCGTAGGTGATCGGCTCGACTTCCCGTCCGCTGCCCGTCGTCATCTTGCGCGTAGCTTCGTCGAAGTACAGCATTTCGCCCAAGCGCGTCGACATTTCGGCCATGCAGATGATCGTCTGCGCCTTGATCGAGAGGTCGATGTTGCCGTTGGGCTGCGTGTTCTCGCGGATGGAGGTCAGCCAGTTTTCCACGTGCGCGGGCACGCTTACGCCCGGCTCGATGTTGTCTTCGATCTGCTGGTCGATGAATTCGGCGAAGGGCCGCTCCGGACGCAGTTCGATACTGTTGCCGCTAAAGTACAGCGTACCTTCGTGGCCCCGAATGACCTGACCGAGCCCTTGCTCGTTGACGGTGCTGCCGATCACGAGGAGGGTCAGGCCGCTTTCGAATTCGGCGAGCACCTGCGTGTTGTCGGGCACGTCGCGGTCCGGCGTAACCTTGCGCGTGCCGAGCGAAGCGACCCGCACCGGGAATTCCGGCGCGCCCGTAGCGATCATCAGCGGGTGGATGCGGTGGGCCAGCAAGTCGCCCAGGATGCCTGCGCAGTACGGATAGTATTTGCGCCAGCGGTGATATTCGTCCGCGCTGAACGGACGATCCGACACCGGGCCAAGCCATGCGCTCCAGTCGATATTGTCCGCGTTGGAATCTTCGTCTATCGAATAATTCCATTCCCCGTCCGGGTTGTTGCGGCAGTAGGAGTCCTGCCCCAGCACGAGGGGGCCGATCATGCCGTCCTGGATCATTTCCGCGGCGCGATGCCACTTGCCTTCCGTGCAGTACTGGGAACCGATCTGGAAAATCTTCCCGGTTTCCATCGTCTTGTCGTAGATATCGAAAGCTTCGTGCAGGTAGCGCGTCATCGGCTTTTCGCAGTACACATGCTTGCCCGCGTCCATGGCTTCGGTAGCGATCGCCGAGTGCCAGTGGTCCACGGCGCCGATGAAGACGGCGTCCACGTCGTCCCGCTCCAGCAGGCTGCGGTAGTCGGCGTACGCATCCGCTTCGGTGAGGCCGAGGCGTTCGACGGCGCGGTCCCGCCGTTTGTTGAATACGTCGGCCACGGCCACGCCCGCCGCGTTGAACTCCGCGCCATGATTGTCGATGGCGCCGATATGGGCATTGTATCCCTGGCCGCCAACGCCTATGAACCCGATGTTCAGGCGGTCGTTGGCGCCGAGGACGGATGCGGGAGCCATTTTGCGGGCGGCGGTTGTCCGGCGCGGGGCGTTGGCCAGGGCCGGCGTGTATCCCGCCAGCATGGCGGCGGCGCCGAGCGCGCTCTTCTTGACGAATTCACGCCGGGAACCGGCGTCTGTGGACGTTTTTTTCCTGTTCATGATGGGAAGTGGTGGGTTGGTAGGTATGGCGCTTCCGCGCGGCTATCGCAACGAAGCGGCGAAGGAACCGAAAGCCCTTCCGCGAAAGGCTTCCTGCGTATGGAGCCGGTTATTTCAGTCCGGTTTGTTTCCGAAACGTACGAGATTCGCATGAATCTACTAAATAAGGTACATTTTTGCATATTGTCAAGTAGGAAAAGCATTGTCGATAAAGACGAACGATCAGGACCCGGGCGCGGCGGCGCAACAATCTGCGCCGAAAAGCGTCCAATATCAGGAGCCTACTGGAAAACGGAGACCTAACGGATATCGACGCCATGAAACAAGCCACGACGAAACACGGAACGGCCCGAACGATTCGAACGATTGGAGCGATTCGCGCAGCGGCCTTGCTTGCGCTGGCGATGCTTGCGTCGCCGTTCGCCGCCGAGGCGCAAACGATGGCCTTGTCGCCCGAGAGTTCGATCTGGATAGACGGTACGTCGAACCGCAGCGACTGGACCGTGCGCGCCCATGAAATCGCCGGGGTCGTCCGGGCGGGCGAGGCGACGGCGCCGGACAGCCTGGCGCTTACCGTAGCCTCTGGTGAGATAAAGGGCGACAAGGGCACGATCATGAATCGCAAGATAACCGGCGCCCTGAAGAGCCGCGAGCATCCGGAAATCGTCTATCGGTTGACGGGCGCCGCCGTTTCCGAGGCGGATGCGGCGACGTTGCTTACCGAGGGGGAGCTGACCATTGCGGGCGTAACGAAGACGATAGCGATGGAAGTTACTGCCGAGCCGCTCGAAGGCGGGGCGGTGCGCTACGTGGGCATGGCCCCGATCCTCTTCACGGATTACGGGATGCGGCCGCCTTCGGCCCTGGCCGGCGCCTTGCGCACGGGCAACGAAGTTACCGTGCATTTCGACGTGACGTTCGCGCCGGGCGAATAAGCGGGAAGGCCCCCGGAATCGGTCAGGGCGTTGCGGGGTATCCTTCCCGTACGATTTTCGCATTTGCCACCACTTCCCGGCCAGCGAGGGCGATCAGGCGTTGCACGGCGTCCGCGGTCCGTTCTTCCTTTAGTAATTCCAGCACGTCGCTATCGACAATAGCGTACCAGACGCTTCTTCTCACATCGAAATCCGGGTATCGGATGGACATCGGTTTGCGCAGGGCCGCCATCCAATCGAGGAATGTCTCGTAATGGGTCCCGAATTCCGTTTCCAGGCGTTGACGCAGCCGCACGGAGAGCGCTGGCGCCGCGCCGCTGGTGGAAATGGACAACGCCAGTTTGCCGCGCCGTACGACGGATCCGGCCACGAACGAGCAATGGGGGATATCGTCCATTGCGTTTATCAATACGTTTTTCTGCTGCGCTTCTTTCCAAACGGGTCTCGTTTTCGAAGGATTGGTCTCGCAGACGATAACGAGAAAGGCGCCGTCGAGGTCTCCGCAGCGGTACGTGCGCGGGATCCATTCGACCCGGTCCTGTGCGGCGAGCCTTTTGGAAAAAGAGGGGCTGATCACTTTTATGCGGGCGCCGCACGCCAGCAGCTCCTCGACCTTGCGTTCGGCCTCTCCCTCGTGCCCCCCTCCCAGGACGACGCATTGCCTTTGCCCAAGGTCGCTAAGCCATACCGGGTACATATTCATCAGCTGCCGAGCGTTTTTTCCTCGATTGCATACGAATGAATTCCGCATTCCATCTTATCGTGCTCCTGCCAACGGCCCGAACGAATATCCTGGCCGTTCTTGACGGGCTTTGTGCAGGGAATGCAGCCGATACTCGGGTATCCCCAGTCGTGCATTGGGTTGTAGGGCAACTCGTGCAAGGTTATGTATTGCCGAACATCCTGGTCTGTCCAGGATGCCATCGGATTGATTTTGACGATATTGTGGATGGGTTCCCATTCCACGACCGCAGTATTTCTGCGCGTGGGGGACTGGTCGCGCCGGACCGCAGTGACCCAGGCGTCTTTCGAGGCCAGAAATTGTCTCAGCGGCTGCACCTTGCGAAGAAAACAGCAACGATCCGGATTGGTGCGCCACAGGTTGTCGCCTTCCCGGGCTGCCTGATCTTGCAGGGATAGTTCCGAATGAATACGAAGAATTTTAATCCCCAGACGCTTTTCAAGTCGGATTTTCAGGTCGTATGCTTCAGGAAAGAGCAGATCCGTGTCCAGATAGAACACGATAGCGCTCGGCCGGACGCGCGAAAGTATATGCATCAACGCCACGCCGGACAGACCGAAGCCGGTGCCCGTGGCCACGTTCGAACCAAAGGTTTCGAAGGTCCATGCGAGTACCTCTTCCGGCCAGGCATTCTCCAACCGCGCATTCGCTTCGCGAATTTCGTTTTGGGTCAAACTCATAATACTACAGAAGCAGTTGGGGATGGATTGTAAACGAACGAATCATGCAATGCTCCGTCTGAAGATACGATTCCTTCGTTAAACCATGGTATTCGGGAATGAAGCGACGCCACTTCGCCGATAACGACGGTTGCGGGCGCGGCGCATCCGAGGCCGAGCAGGCCAATGGCGCCGAGCGTGCCGGACACGGTTCTCTGGTTTTCCGTTGCAGCGGATTCCACGATTGCAGCCGGCGTTTCGGGATCGAGTCCCGCCCCGATCAATTGCCCGGCAATCCAGTCGAGGCGGCCAAGGCCCATCAAAATGACAAGGGTGCCTACCCGCGCCAGGGCGTTCCAGTCCGGCGCCCGCCCGGCCGTACACGAATGCCCTGTTACGACAGCGAATGCGGGGGATATGTTGCGGTGCGTGACGGGAATACCGCCGAAGGCGGGCGCAGCGATCGCGCTCGAAACGCCGGAGATCACCTGAAACGGGATGTTTGCCTCGGCGAGCGCAAGGCATTCTTCGCCGCCGCGTCCAAATACGAAAGGATCGCCGCCTTTCAGACGAACCACGCTCCGGCATTGCCGGGCCCGGTCGATGAGTATGCGATTAATGTCCTCCTGGGACATGGAATGCTTCCCGGGCGTTTTTCCGGCATAGATGCGCTCGGCGTCCATTCGGATGCAATCCAGAAGGTCCGGGTGGACGAGCCTGTCGAATACCACCACCTCGGCATGGCGGAGCAGGCGGAGCCCGCCCGCGGTGATCAAATCAGGATCTCCAGGTCCCGCGCCTACAAGATAGACGGTTCCATGTTCAGGTCGGTTGTGCATGGCTCCGGTATTTTTCGACGATCCGGTCAAGTTCTTCGTTTCCGACCCGCGCGCAGTAGTTGCCGAATTGTTCTCCCGCCTGCCTGTCTTTTCGAAACGCATACAAAACAGGGCGGAGCACGGGCACAATGTCGTCGAGCGGCACAAGGTCTTTGAACAGGCTGTTCAGGCGCGTGCCGTCTGATCGCCCTCCAAGGAACAGCGCGTATCGATCGAGAGATCGCCCTACAAGCCCGATATCGGCTACGTAAGGTCGGGCGCACCCGTTGGGACAGCCGGTCATGCGGATCGAAAGACGTTCGTCCTGCAAGCCCATATTTTCCAATTCTTTCTCGAGGAGGTCGATCACCGAGGGAAGGACCCGCTCGGATTCGCTCAGCGCAAGACCGCAGGTTGGCAGCGCAGGACAGGCCATGGAGTATTTCCGGGCATTCGACAGTTCGGCAGGGGAGGCAATGCCGTACGCGTCGAGCAGATCGTTCAGTTCCGCGCGTACGGCTCCGTCCAGGTCGGTGAGCAAAATGTCTTGATTGGGCGTGAGTCGCACTCCAGGCCGAAACCGTTCGACGATCGCCTTCAGTCCTGCTTTGAGTCGGACCCCGTCGGTATCCATGATGCGTCCGTTTTCTACGGAAATGCCGACAAACCAACGCCCGTTCAGCTGTTTGCGCCAGCCAAGGTACAGATTGTTCTGCAGCGGTTCGGCGCTGCGCGGCGGCTCGAGCGAATAGCCAAGCCGTCTTTCCAGTTCGCGAACGAACCGGTCGAGTCCCCAGTCGTCGATCAGGTATTTCATGCGGGCATGACGGCGGTCGGTCCGGTCGCCATGATCTCGCTGGATCGCAACGATGGCGCTTGTAACCTCGATCAGTTTCGAGACGGGCACGAAGCCGATCAGGCTTCCCAGGCGAGGATACGTTTGCGGCTTCTTGTGGGTCATGCCCAGTCCGCCGCCCGCGAGCAGGTTAAATCCGGCGAGCGTTTCGTTTTCGACGATGGCGACAAGGCCCACGTCCTGGGTGTATACGTCAATGCTGTTGTCGCCGGGACAGGTTGCGCCTATCTTGAATTTTCGCGGCAGATATGCCCGGCCGTACAGCGGCTCTTCGTTTGTTGTCTCCCGGCGCTCGTTCAGGGCGTGTTCCCGGGCCGTTTCGGAGAGACTGGTATACACTTTATCGTCATCGAGCCACACTTCGTGATAGGCGCGCGTCCGGGGCAGCAACGCTTCTGCAAGGCGGTTTACTTCGCGTTCGATCGCTTCGTGCGCGGGATGGGTAGCCGGAGCGGGCGACAACATCGTATTTCGCACTACGTCGCCGCATGCGGCGAGGGTTGTCAGCAGGGTATCGTTGATCGCGCGCAGCGTATCCTGCAAATTGGTCTTGATTACGCCGTGCAACTGGATTCCCTGGCGGGTTGTGACGCGAAGCGTTCCGTTGCCGTAGCGATCCGCAAGCAGGTCGTGCGCCAGATACTGATCCGCCGTGAGGCGCCCGGAAGGAATGCGCGAACGCACCATGAACATATATTGCTTGTCCCGCTTCTTTTTATCCCGGTCGCGCTGCTGGTAGATTCCGTGGAATTTCAGGAGTTGTTTCCCCGTTTCGTCGAAGCACTCGGCGGAATCGCGGAGGTTTTCCAGCAGGTTTCCGCGCAGATTCCGTCCGGCGATTTTTATCTGCTCCACCCCCGATGACCGCTTCGCCCCGGCCTGGCCGTTCGAACCCGGACCGTCTTTTCTCTTGTCGGGCGACAGATAAGCCTTTCGCTGCCCGGCCCCCTGCGCGTTGCCTCGTTGAGGCGCCGGGGTCGGAAGAGCGGGTTTTCTCGTTTTGATTTTTTTTGAGGACATGCTGCAAGGGGCGTGGGCGTGGGCGTGAATGCTCGAACTATGCGAGAAGCCGGAAAACGGCCAAAAAAAAACTCGCTTCCCTCTGAAGGAAAGCGAGTTGGTATCTTGGGCAACCGTCAAGCGCGCGTATCGATCACGCATTTTCCGGCAGTACAGGATCGTCAGGTTCGTCGTAATCCCTCCAGAGGCGTCGTATTGGGGGTCATGGCCCGCATACACATACACATGCATACAGACCTACGCATTCGCATGGGCGTATTCCCGCCGGGGCGAACCGACAGGCTCTTCCTGTGCGCAGAGGGCGCACAGGCGGCGAAACGATCCGCCGTATGCAGGAAGCCGCACATGGGTACGGGAACGCGTATGGTTTGGGTTGTACTGCGCCGGACGGTATCGAACGAGCGCCCGTGCACAAGCAAGGCGCAAGTATACTGCACGAAATGTCGCAATGCAAATCTTTTTTTGCACAGGAGGCGCTTTCGTTCCCCGGTTTAACAGATTTTTAACAGATTGGGAGGTAAAAAAATTTGTTTTCGCGAAAATCGGAAAAAAAGATGCGTCGATGTGTTCCATTTCTTACGTTTACCGTGCCGGAGGAGCGTTCGGGGCGGTCAGGCGAAATCGCGGGCGATTTGCGCTGGCCTGTCGCGCGGGCGCTCCGGCGCGCCGGGCGTCCTGCCCGGGTCAACATCCCTGACAACGCACTTCGCGAAAATTTCATGAACGCAGAAAGGTCTTCTCGTCGCGCTTTCTTGCGCAACGCCTCGCTTGCGGCGGCGGGCGTAACCATCGTCCCCAGACACGTGCTCGGCGGCGCGGGGTATCGCGCGCCCAGCGACCTGCTGAATATCGCAGGCATTGGCGCGGGGGGCATCGCCACGCAGAATCTGGGGAATGTCGCGTCGGAAAACATCGTGGCGCTGGCGGACCCCGACTGGGACCGGGCTTCGGGGTCCTTCGAAAAGTATCCGAAAGCGGCCAAATACAAGGATTTCCGCCGCATGCTCGACGAGCGCGACGATATCGATGCGGTCATCGTGGCGACGCCGGACCATACGCACGCCACGGCGGCGAGCATGGCCATGCAACTCGGCAAGCATGTCTACGTGCAGAAGCCGCTTACGCGGACGATTCGGGAGGCGCGGCGCTTGCTGGAACTGGCGGAGCAAACCGGCGTGGCGACGCAGATGGGCAATCAGGGGCATTCCCACGACGACGGACGGCGCCTTGTCGAATGGGTGCGCGCCGGCGCGATCGGGACGGTTCGGGAAGCGCACATCTGGACCAACCGCCCGATCTGGCCCCAAGGCGTACCCATTCCGAAGGACCGCATGGCGCCGCCGGAGCATATGGACTGGGACGTCTGGCTGGGACCGGCCCCCGACGTGCCGTACCATGATGCGTACGCGCCGTTTACCTGGCGCGGCTGGGTCGATTGGGGCACGAGCGCGCTGGGGGATATGGGCGCGCACCTTATCGACCATGCCTACTGGGCGCTGGGCCTCGACTATCCCGAATCGGTCTGGACCAGCTCCAGCCCGTTCGAGCGCGCGGACCATGCCGCCTGGCCGCAAGCCCAGATGACGCAATACGAATTCCTGCGCGACGGCCAGCCTTTCCGCATGATGTGGTACGACGGCGGCCTGATCGCCCCGCGGCCCGCGGCATTGCCCGACGACGTAACGCTCATTCCGGGCGGCGGCGCGCTGCTGGTCGGCGACGAGGGCGTACTGTCGTACGATACGTACGGGCATAATCCGCGCCTCTACCCACAGACCCTGATGGAAGAATACGCGGATACCCCGCAGACGCTTCCCCGGATTGCGGACAGCCACGAAATGAACTGGGTGAATGCGTGCAAGGGCCTTGCGGAGGCTACCTGCCCGTTTTCCTACGCCGTCCCGCTTACCGAGGTGATGTTGCTGGGCGTGGTGGCCTTGCAGGCGAATGCGCTCATTCGGTACGACGCAGAAACCATGACCATACCCAACGCGCCGGACGCCGAGCAGTATCTGCATCGTCCGTATCGCGCAGGCTGGGAGTTATAAGGTACGCTGCGCTTTGCGGACTTAATCAGATAGTATCTTAAAGCCGATAGCAGATGTTCGCTGACGTTCGGACGCGGAGGCGGGGGGCGTTCCGGGGCGCATGGTTCGCGGCGCCCGCGGTCGCGCTTGCCATTCTTGCCCATGTATGGGACCGCGCGCCGGGCGCTTTGCGGGAAGGTCCGCCGTACGAACCCGCCGCCGCGCTCGCCACGCTCGAAATAGCCGAGGGTTTTCGCGTAGAAACGTTTGCCGCAGAGCCGCTTCTCGCCGATCCGGTGGACATGGCGGTGGACGAGGCGGGGCGGTTGTATGTCGTGGAAATGCCGGGCTATCCGCTTGATACGGGAGGCACGGGGCGCGTGGTCCGGCTCATGGATACGGATGGCGACGGGTATCCCGATACGCGCGTCGTATTCGCCGAGGGGCTTACGTTGCCGACCGGCATTATGCGCTGGAAGGCGGGCGTACTGGTTACCGATGCCCCCGACGTGCTCTACCTCGAAGACAGCGACGGCGATGGCGTAGCGGATATCCGGCGGGTCGCGCTGACGGGGTTCGCCCTGTCGAATCCGCAGCACAACTTCAATAATCCGCTGTACGGCCTCGACAATGGCGTCTATCTGGCCAATAACGGGCCGATATACACGGAAGCGTACGCCGACCCCTTCGGGGATTCAGGCAGCGCCGTGCATGTTCCCGACCGCCCGGACGTCCCCGCGCTGGCTCGCAACGCCGGCGGGCGCAACGTCCGGTTTCGTCCGGATACGGGGGCGCTCCAGGCGTTGTCCGCGGCTTCGCAATTCGGGCACGCGTTCGACCCCTGGGGAAGGCACTTTCTGGTTAACAATGCGCGGCGTCAGTACCACGAGGTCCTGGCGGCGCGGTATTTGCGCAGAAATCCCGGACTGCCGGTGCGCGCGGCGGCGGCGTATACGCCCGGCCCGGACGATGCGTCGGTCGTGTATCCCATTACCATCGACCCGGAGCATCAACTGCTTACCGACCGCGGCGTGTTCACGTCGGCGGCCGGTCCGACGTATTATGCGGGCGGCGCCTTTCCCGAACCGTTCGACCGGGTAACGTTCGTCACCGAATCCGTGCATAACCTGGTGCGCGCCGACGTGACAGAGGACGCCGGGGCGACGTTCGCCGCCCGCCCGCTGTACGAAGGCAAAGAGTTCCTGGCGTCTACGGACAGCTGGTTCCGTCCGGTTAATACGTACGTGGGGCCGGACGGGGCGTTGTACGTAGTGGATTATTACCGGAAGATCGTGGAGCATCCCGAATGGATGGACGAGGCGGCCATTGCCTCCGGGCAGTTGTACGACGGCGCCGACCGGGGGCGCATGTATCGCGTCGCCGCGCAGGGGGCGCCCGCCCCCGACTGGCTGGACGCTATGGACATGGGCAGCCTGTCCGATGGCGCGCTGGCGGACTTGCTGGGAGACGCGAACAGGTGGCGGCGGACGCATGCCCAGCGGTTGCTCGTGGACCGGCAGGCGGCGGCGGTTGCGCCGACGCTGGCGCGCATGGCGCGGGAAGACGCCCGCCCGCTGGCCCGCCTGCATGCCCTCTGGACGCTGCACGGGACCGGGGCGCTGGCGGCGGACGCGCTGCGCGCGGCGTTGTCGGACGCGCATCCCGGCGTACGCGCCCAGGCGGTTCGGCTTACGGAACTCCTTGACGAAGCCGAGGGCGCGGCGCTTTTCGAAAAGGACCTCGTTGCGATGGCGGACGATCCGGATCCGAAGGTGCGTTTTCAGCTGTTGCTGACGCTGGGGGATATGGATACGGACGAGGCGGCCGCTGCGCGGGATCGGTTGCTGGCGCGGGATGTGGCCGATCCATGGGTGCACATGGCGGCGCTGACCGCAGGCGCCATCCCGGATTTCGCCAAAATTTCACAAACGGCGCGCACGTTCGGGGACCGCCCCGAAGGGCGCTCGTACCTGCGTCGCCTGACGGCGCTGGCGGGGGCGTCGGGCTCGGCGGCGGATATTCGGGAGATCGTTCGGTTCGCCCTGGACGCGCCGGGCGTGGCGGACGCGCCGGACGCGCCGGGCGTGGCGGGCGTGGCGGGCGGTGGCGCGCCCGACATCCTGCAAGGGCTTGCCGACGGGCTGGGCCGCCGCGCGGCGGACGAGGAGGCGTTTTCGGTCGATGGCGGGCGCTTGCTCGAAGCGTTTTATGCAGAGGCGGACCCGGCGATGCGCCAGGGATTGCTGAACCTGCTGCGCCGCGCCCGGGACGTGGACGTCGACCCGGCCCGGGCCATGGCGATAGCCGCTTCCTCGGCGGAGCCGCCTGCGCGGCGCAGGGACATGCTGGCCCTCGTCGAACTGGGCGATCCCGCAGACGTCGCGGAGGCGTTGCGGGACCTCATCGTTCAGTCGCCGCCAGAGGCCGGGGTGCAGGAAGCGGCGGCGCGCGTCCTGGGGCGGACGCCCGGAGACGAGGCGGGGCGGTTTCTCCTGAACGCCTATGCCCGGCTCGCGGCGGGCGCCCGCGACGAAGCCCTGAACGCCCTGCTCCGTTCCGAATCCCGCATGCATCTGTTGCTGGCCGCCGTGGAAGCAGGGGATATAAGCCGCTCGGCCCTTGGCTGGAACCGTCGCGTCCGCCTGATGCGGGATACGGAGGGAGCCGTGAAGGCGCGCGCCCGGGCCTTGTTGCGGGCTTCGGATGCTTCCCGTCCCGACGTCATGCGGGCCTACGAAGCGGCCCTGGACCTGCCGGGCGACGCCGGGCGGGGGCAGGCCGTATATTTTTCCGTATGCGCCCGCTGCCATGGGGCAGGCCGAGGCGCCGCGCTTTTCGGGCCGGACCTCGGTACGGTCCGGCACTGGCCGTCGCGGGCGCTGCTCGAAGCGATTCTGGTCCCGGAGCGAAGCATTGCGGACGGCTACGAACTATGGCGAATGGAGCGCCGGGGCGCCGCCCCCCTGACGGGTATTTTGCAGGGGGAGACGCCTTCTTCCATTACGCTGGTTACGGAAGAAGGCCGGGCGGAAGTGGTGCTGCGCGGGGCCGTCGAAAGCGTGCGGCGGCTGGACGAATCGCCCATGCCGCCGGGCCTCGAAGAGGATATCTCCCTGCAGGACATGGCGGACCTGCTGGCCTTTTTGCGGCAATGAATCCGCCTGCTTGCGACGCCTATCCCGCCGCATTCAGCGCGGCGCGCATGGCTTCCGCGCTCGTGAATTTTACCCGGGGCCGCCCGGCTTCCTGCCCCCGGGCCGTTTCCAGTTCGTCGATGCGCGTCCAGTCTTCGTAACTGAAATAGTCCGGGCAGCGGCTGCGAATCATGCGCTCGGCCGCCTCGGCGCCCGCCGCTTCCGGGTTAAGCAGCGCGCCCTTTCGCGCATCTTCCAGCATGCAGTTCGCCGTCTCGACGGAATCCGCTTTGTTCGTGCCGATGACGCCGGACGGACCGCGCTTGATCCACCCCCCCGCGTATTCGCCGGGGACAGGCTGCCCGGTCGCCGGGTCTGTTACGCGGCCCCGTTCGTTTGGAATCACGCCCCGCGCTTCGTCGAAGGGTACGCCCGCCAGCGGCACGGCCCGGTAGCCTACGGAGCGGAAAACCAGCCCGGCGGGAATCGTTTCGAATTGATTCACGGCGTGCGGGCGCAGGCGTCCGCCCTCCGTTTGGCGCAGTTCGTTGCGCACGATGCGCAGGGCGGCTACCCGGCCCGCCGCGTCGCCGACGATTTCCACGGGCGAGACCAGAAAGCGTATGCAAAGGCGTTTCGGCTTTCCGGAGGGGCTGCTTGCGGCGAATCCCTGGACGATTTCCACGTTGCGGCGTACGCGGCGGCCTGCGGAGGCCAGCGCGTCCTCGCTCAGCGGGTCGAGCGCGACTTCTTCCGGGCGCACGATGGCGTCGGCGCCTTCGAGCGCGCCCAGTTCCTTGGCTTCCGGGGGGGTAAACGCCGCCTGGACCGGCCCGCGACGCCCCAGGATGTGGACCTCGCGCATCCGGCTTTCCCGCAGTTGTTCAAGCGCGTGATCCGCAATATCGGTGGCGGCGAGTTCGTCGGGGGTTCGGCACAGGATGCGCGCTACGTCGATCGCGACATTGCCGACGCCGACGACCGCCGCCGAGGATACGGACAAATCGAATTCCAGGTGCCGGTAGTCGGGATGCCCGTTGTACCACGCTACGAATTCGGTCGCCGAGTGGCTGCCGTGCAGGTCTTCGCCGGGAATGCCGAGGGAGCGGTCCGTTTGCGCGCCCGTAGCGTAGAAAATCTGGTGGTAATGCCGCCGCAGGTCGCTCGCGGTCACCTCCGATCCGAAACATACGTTGCCGAAAAAGCGAAACCCGGGCCTGGAAGCAATCTTGTGATATACCCGCACGACGTTCTTGATGCTCTGATGGTCGGGCGCCACGCCGCCCCGGACCAGGCCGAAGGGGGTAGGCAGGCGGTCGAACATGTCGATTTCGACCTGCAGGTCCTTTTGTTTCGTCATATGATCGGCGGCGTAGAAGGCGGCCGGGCCGGCGCCCACGATAGCGATGCGAAGCGGTTGATTTTCGGCGCCAAATGCAGTCATGGGGCGAAAAGACGATGGGTTGGATAGCGCTTTGGTCGTACGGGGCGTGGGCGCGGCTGCGGCCCTGCCGCCGAAATATAGGATACGCTGAGCAAAACCGCTTCGCCCGGCGCGTCCTTTCGCGCGTAATCGATATGGCGGGAAGGCGGCGATAAAGAATACGCCCTCCGTTTGCCGGGAAGCGCCGCAATGCCTATCATGCGGCGTCGCGCTGTTTTTTATCCTATCCGAGACATCGTACGCGTGGTCAAGGGGACCGCCTTTTCCTGGACAACGTTCGCCTTGCGCTTTCGGCAATGGGCGGGTTTCTTCGCAGGCCTGATTGGCTGCGCGGCGCTGCTGCTATTGCCGGCGCCCGAGGAGATGCCCCTTGCCGCCTGGCGCGCCGCGGCGGTGGGCCTGCTCATGGCCGTCTGGTGGATGACCGAGGCCATTCCCATATCCGCTACGGCGCTGTTGCCGCTGGCGCTTTTCCCTTTGCTGGGCGTGGCGGACATACGCGCCGCGTCCGCGCCCTATGCGAATCCGCTCGTTTTTCTGTTTCTGGGCGGCTTTTTGATTGCGGCGGGCATGCAGCGCTGGAACCTGCACCGCCGTCTTGCCTTGCGCATCATCGCCATGATGGGGCCGCATCCGTACGCCATTCTGGCCGGGTTTATGATCGCCGCCGCGTTCCTGAGCATGTGGGTGAGCAATACGGCCACCGCGCTGATGATGCTGCCCATCGGGTTGTCCGTGGCGGAGTTCGCCCGCCGGGCGGACGCAAGGAACGTGGAGCATTTCACGGTGAGCCTCATGCTGATCATTGCGTATTCGTGCAGCATAGGCGGCGTCGCCACCCTGGTCGGAACGCCGCCGAATGCGTTCTTTGCGGGGTTCGTGCTGGAGACGTACGACATTTCCATCGGGTTTGCGGAGTGGATGCAGATTGGCTTGCCCCTGATCCTGATTGCGCTCCCGGCGACGTATTTCGTGCTGACCCGGGTGGTTTATCCCATCGATATGAAAGAAATCCCCGGCGGCGCGGCGTTTATCGACGACGAACTGGCCGCCATGGGCCCGATGAGCCGGGCGGAAAAGATGGTGATGGCCCTGTTTGCGCTGGCGGCGACGTTGTGGATGACGCGGCCCCTGCTCGCTCCGCTGGTTCCTGGCTTGTCGGACGCGGGGATCGCCATGGGCGTGGGCCTGCTGTTCTTTCTGTTGCCGGTGGATGCGGCCGAGCGGGTGTTTTTGCTCGAGTGGAAGGACGCCGAGCGGTTGCCCTGGGGGTTGCTCGTGCTGTTCGGCGGCGGGCTTAGCCTGGCCGCGGCGATCAACGATACCGGGCTTGCGGCCTGGTTCGGGTCGCAGGCGGGCCTTATCGAGGGGTGGCCCGTTTTCGCGATTATTCTGGTCATCGCCGCCGCGATTATTTTTCTGACGGAATTGACCAGCAATATCGCCACCGTCGCCGCGTTTTTGCCCGTCGCGGCGTCTATCGGGGTTGGCCTCGGGGAGTCGCCCCTGCTGTTCGCCGTGCCCGCCGTCCTGGCCGCCAGTTGCGCCTTTATGCTGCCCGTGGCCACGCCCCCGAACGCCATCGTTTATAGCAGCGAGTACGTTACGATTCCCCGTATGGCGCGCGCCGGGATTCTGTTGAATATCCTGTTTATTTTCCTGGTGAGCCTCGTCGCGTATTTGTTAATCCCGCTCGTGGACCTGGGATAGCAGGGGTCTTCGGGCAGCAAATCCGGGGCGGAACATGCCCGCCGCATCCCTGTTACGAAGGTTTCGCTTACCGGCGGCGAACTCCTCTCCCCCTCCATAATAATCCGTAACGAACTGTCATGACGCTTGCAGCAACCGGAACCGTTTGGTGGAAAAAACTGCACTGGCAGATTCTGGTCGCGATGGCGATCGGCATTGTGGCGGGCCTGGCGGGGGGAGAATCCTTTGCGGACCGGGTGGAGTGGATCGGGCAGCTGTTTATGAAGCTGCTGCGCATGGTCATCGTTCCGCTTGTGTTTACGTCCATCGTGGCGGGCGTGGCGTCGGTAGGGAGCGGGCGCGCCGTGGGGCGGCTCTTCTCCAAAACGCTCGGCTATTACGTATTGACCAGTTTGCTGGCCATCGCCAACGGACTGATTCTGGTGAACATTTTCCGTCCGGGTGAAAGGACCGATGTGGCCAGCGCCATCCAGGCCGACGTGCCCGACCTGAGGACGCCCAGTTCGCCGGTGGACATTATCATGGATATCGTGCCGTCCAATGTGTTCGAGGCGGCGGCGGGCAGCCAGATGCTCGCCATTATTTTCTTCAGCATTCTGCTGGGCCTGTCCATCGTGGGATTGCCGGAACAGCCCCGGGACACGCTGCGGAATTTTTTCGAGTCGGCGTTTCAGGCGATGATGAAACTGACCACCTGGGTAATCATGACGGCGCCGGTCGGCGTGTTTGGCCTGATCGCCACGCTGGTGGGCCGCACGGGTTTCGAAACGTTCGGCGCGCTTGGCCTCTATATGTTCGTGCTGGCCCTTGGCCTGGCGATCCATCTGTTCGTTACGCTGCCGGGCGTCCTGTTCTTCCTTGGGCGCATTAACCCGATCATACATTTCCGCAACATGATCGAACCCCTCGTTACGGCGTTCTCGACGGCTTCGTCGGGAGCCACGCTGCCCGTGACGATGCAGACCGTGGAAACGAAGGTGGGCGTATCCAGCCGCGTATCGTCGTTTACGTTGCCGATGGGCGCCACGGTGAACATGGACGGCACGGCGCTGTACGAATGCCTCGGGGCCATTTTCATTGCGCAGGCACTGGGCGTGTCGCTGGGCTTTACGGACCAGCTGGTGGTGGTGTTTACGGCGCTGCTCGCCTCGATCGGGGCCGCCGCCATTCCGTCCGCGGGCCTGGTCGTGATTTTTATCGTGCTGGAGGCTGTGGGCCTGACCGGCGCAGGACCGGCGTTCATCGTAGGCGCCATGCTGGCCATAGACCGCCCGCTGGACATGTTCCGTACCGCCGTGAATGTGTACAGCGATTCGTGCGGCGCCGCGGTCATTGCGCGTTCGGAGGGCGAAGAAAACGTGGATGCGCAAGTCGTAACGTAGTTCAGGAGGCCGAAAATCGTCCTGCCTAAATAATTTAACCGCCGGGATTGGCCGCCTTAGAAATTAAGGGGGCGTCAAAAAAGCCACGAACGATAAAACCGCTAAATAAGGACTGCGCAATGTCTATACAGGCTGCATGGGAACATAAGGAGGGCGTCTCTATCGCTCAGATTTCGGGACGCATCGATGGTGCGAACGCTTCCGGCTTTCAGGGTGTTCTGGAGGCCGGTTTCAAGATCGAAACCCGGATATTGATCCTCGATTTCGAGCAAGTCGCCTATATCAGCAGCGCGGGTCTGCGGGTTATTTTGTCGCTCGCCAGGCAACTTGGCAAGCAGGACGTAAAATTTGCGCTCTGTTCGATGTCTCGACCGGTTTACGAGGTCTTTTCCGCAAGCGGTTTCGATCAGATCATATCTGTTCACGCTTCGCCGGTCGAAGCCATTCGCGACATGGACCATGGCGACGATCCGCAACCGGACGAAGCCGCGTCGCCCTCGGCGAAAAGCGGAAATTCGTTCGATCGCGATGTGGTGGCGAATAACATGCCCGATATCGTGGCGCTTGCCATTGAGAAATACGAACACAAGAACGACTGTACGCTGCAGGAAAAGGCGCGGGAGCAAGCGAAGCAAACGATAGAAAAGGCGTTATGGCGGCAGGCGGAAGCGCTGGAGGAGCGTCGTCGGCGCGCCCCCTATGCGGCCGAAGTGTCGCTGTACGCCGCGCTGACTGCGGAAGAGTTGCAGGAGCGCCGCCAGCGCATCATCAGGCAACTGCACGCGCTTGCGGAAACTGCGCTCGAGGAAGCGCTCGTCGATCCGGATTGACAAGAATCCGTTTCACGGCAGCACAGGTCCGCCGGTAAGCATTTCCGGGGAGGCTGCGCGGCTCAGTTTCTCTCTCCGTGAAAACTCCCCCTCTCCGGTCCCCGCACGTCGGGAATGCCCGCGCTTCAGGGGTTCCCGCGCCTGTCAAGGGGAACCTATCCGGGAAGAAGTACAAGTATCGCGATAACCGCGCCCAGCAAGCCAAGCGTAAGGGTAAGGTTGATGCCTGTAATCCATTTTAGCGCGGCTACATCCGCTTTCGAGGCGGTTTCGCCGTGCCTTTGCTCGACGGCCTGCGCAATGGCTTCGGCTTGCGCTTCGGCCTGTTTCTGTTCAACGCCTGCGGCGGCAAGGTTGCGGGCAATGGAAAGGTTATCAACCATCGTCTTTTCCGGGTTTAGGGTTCCGGGTATACGTTCACGGCGCGGCGTAGTGTTCCCCTACGCTTGCCCGTAGTACCGGGCAACGGCTCCCCGGCCTGCGGCTTCGTTGCGGGCTTTGAGGGCGTGTTCCATTGCGTAGGGGTTTTCTTGTCTCCGGGGGCTTCGTTGACCATTAAAGAGATAAAAGCGATATGGTCAATTCGCCAATTCCTCACACGCAGACGGGCCGGGCGTGTTCCGGGGGCGCGAAAAAAAGAACGCCCGCGCCTCTCTCTCGCAAAAGGCGCGGGCGCGGCGCAAGATGCCTGCGAAGTAGGGGCGAATCGACCAGCAGGCGGACGGATGTGTCGCCGTGCGGCAATATACGGATATCGGGGGGCGTGTTCCGAATCCGCATCCGGCGCGGCGTTTTTCAGTTCCTTACCGTTAAAGCACGTTAAAAGAGACGCTGATCAAAGCCGCTGCGCTCGGTGCGTTACTGTCGCATGCTAACGACGCCATGCCTGCATTGTTGAAACCAGCAGAAAATCGCCCGCCTAAATAATTTAACCGCCGGAATCGGCCGCCTTATAAATTAAGGCTATGTTGTATAAGTTGAATAAAATTAAATATTTACAAGGAATGTTCTGACAAGAAAGACGAAGCAGCGCAGGCCCCGTGCACTGACAATCCTTAAGGCAGCACAGGTCCGCCGGCAAGCATTTCCGGGGAGGCTGCGGGGCGGTATCGTTCGAAATTTTCTGCGAAACGCTTCGCCAGGGCGCGCGCTTGCCCATCGTACGCCGCCGGGTCGGACCAGGTCGCGCGGGGGGACAGGAGTTCGGCGGGCAGGCCCGGACAAGCGGTCGGAACGGCGAACCCGAAGACCGGATCGGCGCGTACGGGTGCTTCGCGCAACGATTGGTCGTGGATGGCGTCGATGATGCGCCGCGTGTGCCTTAGCGCAATGCGCCTCCCGACGCCGTACGGCCCGCCGGTGAGTCCGGTGTTCACCAGCCAGGAATCCGCGCCGTGTCCGCGCATTTTTTCGGCCAGCAATTCGGCGTACTTGCCGGGGGGCCATACCATGAACGCTGCGCCCAGGCAAGCCGAAAACGTGGCTTCGGGTTCTTTCACGCCCTGCTCGGCGCCCGCCACCCTGGCCGTGTATCCGCTGATGAAATGGTACATGGCCTGTCCGGGCGTCAGTTTGGCCACGGGAGGCAGCACCCCGAACGCGTCGTAGGTCAGGAAGACGATATTGCTCGGGTGCCCTCCGACGCAAGGTATCTTCGCATTGGCGACATACTCGATGGGATACGACGCGCGCGTATTGACGGTAATGCTCGCGTCCGCAAAATCCACCGCCCGCGTAACTTCGTCGTAGACCACGTTTTCGAGGATGGTCCCGTAGCGGATCGCGTCGTAAATCTCCGGTTCGGCCTCGCGGGACAGGTTCGCCACCTTGGCGTAGCAGCCGCCTTCTATGTTGAAGACGCCGCGGTCGCCCCACCCGTGTTCGTCGTCGCCGATCAGGCGGCGGCGCGGATCGGAGGATAGCGCGGTTTTTCCCGTGCCGGAAAGCCCGAAGAACAGCGTAACGTCTCCGGCCTCTCCTTCGTTGGCCGAGCAGTGCATCGAAAGCACATGCTGTTTGGGCATCAGGTAATTCATGATCGTAAAGACGCCCTTTTTCATTTCGCCCGCGTACGCCGTTCCGAGGATGACCATTTCCCGGTCCTCGAAACTGATATCGACGCTGGTTTTCGAGGTCATGTGCGAGGTGAGCCGGTTGCAGGGGAATTCGCCGGCGTTGAAGAGGGTGTAGTCCGGCTCGCCGAAATTCGGCAAGTCTTCCTCTGGAACCCGGATCAGCATGTTGTGCATGAACAGGGCATGGTAGGCGCGCGAGCACACGACGCGCACCTTGATGCGGCGATCCGGGTCCCATCCGGCGTATCCGTCCAGGACGTACAAATGATCCCGGGTGTTCAGGAAGTCGATCGCCCGTTCCCGGTTGACGAGGTAGGTATGGCGGTCCAGTTCGATATTGACGGGCCCCCACCAGATGTCGCGGATGCTGTCGGGATGCTCCACCAGCCGTTTGTCGGCGGGGCTGCGCCCGGTCTTGTCGCCGGACCGGATGGCGATGGCGCCGCTATCCACGATGGCGGCGGGCTCCTGCCGGACGATATGTTCGTAGAGCTTGGCCGGGGCGAGATTGCGGTATACCGGGTCCACGCGTATCCCGGCGTATTCAAGCGAAATGTGATGACGCATGCCGATGCATACTGGTGAATGATGCGAAGCTTCGCCGCCGCAGCCTCCCGAAGGGCGCGTCACGTCCCCAACGATCCGAATCTACGGTTTTTCTGCTGATTTCATCAATACAAGCATGACGACTTGTGCAGGCAAACGTGACGCGCTGAGCGAAGTGGCTTTGATCAGAGTATCCTTTACAAATCGGCGATGGCGCGGAACGAATCGCGCAGGGCCGGATAGAGGTCCCGGTAGGCGCGATAAAAGGGGCGATAGCGTTCCGCTGTTTCCGGATCGCATGGCGTTGCGCCCGCGATGCGGACGGTCGCGTCGCAGGCTTCGCGGACGGCGCCCCAGGCCCCTGCGCCCGTCCCGGCGAGCAGCGCGGCGCCGAACGCGGCCCCTTCCGTGGTGTTTACGGTAACCAGTTCTGTTTCCAGGACGTCCGCAAGAATTTGTCGCCAGAGGGGGCTGCGGGCGCCGCCGCCGGATATCCGCACCTGCTCGATGGACGTCAGGCCTGCGCCGCGCATGAGTTCGAAGATGTCCCGCAGGCCAAAGGCGACGCCTTCGAGGACGGCCCGCGTCATATGCTTGCTTTCGTGGCGCACCGTGAGGCCCGCAAAGGCGCCGCGGGCCATCGGATCGGCGTGGGGGGTGCGTTCTCCGGTCAGGTAGGGGAGGAAGAAAAGCCCTTGCGCGCCGGGCGGTACGTCTTGCGCGGGGGCAAGCAGTTCGTCCCAGGAGGCGTTCGGGAACAGGGCGTCCCGATACCATCGCAAACTGCCCGCCGCCGAAAGCATGACGCCCATCAGATGCCAGGTATTCGGGGCCGCGTGGCAGAACGCGTGCAGGCGCCCGTCCGGATCGACGAAAGGCTGGTCCGTGGAGGCGAACGCCACGCCGGAGGTTCCGAGCGTGAGGGCCACCACGCCCTCGCGGACCGCGCCGACGCCCACGGCTTGCGCGCTTTGGTCTCCGCCGCCCGCCACGACCGGCGTTCCGGCGCGCAGCCCGGTGGCTTCCGCCGCTTCCGCCGAAACGACGCCCGTTACGTCCGGCCCTTCGTGCGTGGGGGGGAGCCAGGCGCGAGGAATGTCGAGCCGGGCGAGGATTTCTTCGGACCAGTCTCTTTCGCGCACATCCAGGAGGAGCGTACCGGCGGCGCCCGCCCGGTCCGTTGCGTAGTCTCCCGTGAGTCGAAAGCGCACGTAATCTTTCGGGAGGAGCGCCTGCCGGACCTGTTCGTACACGGCGGGTTCATGTCGGCGGACCCATAGCATTTTCGGCGCGGTAAACCCGGCGAGCGCATCGTTGCCCGTGCGCGCGATCAGTTCCGCGCGGCCTGTTCGCCGGGCGATTTCGTCGCATTCGGCTGCGGTGCGCTGGTCGTTCCAGAGGATGGCCGGACGCAGTACGCGGCCCGCAGCGTCCAGCAAAACCAGGCCGTGCATTTGGCCCGTCAAGCCGATGGCGGCAATCTCGCGGCCCGGAATATCGGCGCCGGCGAGCGCCTTGCGTATGCTTTCCCTTGCGCCGCGCCACCACAGGGCAGGGTCCTGTTCGCTCCATTGCGGGCGCGGCGTTTCGAAAGCGTACTCCGTGGAAGCGGCGGATACCACCGTGCCTTGCGCGTCGATCGCGAGGGCTTTGGTCGCCGTAGTAGAAACGTCTATGCCCAGGAAATACGACATGGCTGGATGGGAAAAAGGTTCGCTTCGTTGCGCTCATCTTTATCCTTAAGAAAGTATATTATTCGGTTGTTTTTGTCAAGAATAGTACGCGGGGCGGGCCTGCGCCGCGCCATGGGGCCGGCGACAGCCAGCGCGTCCCCGGTTCGACGACCGAGGCGCGCGTGGACCGTGCGGACTGACTGGATCGAAACAAGTCGCCATGCCGTTACATTGAAAAACAGGCCCGGCAGATCTCCCCGATTCGCCCGAACCGTTTTTCTGTCCATCATGACTGTTGCTTATTCATGTCTTCCCGGGATGCTATCGCTATCGCAGGCTACAGTTACCGCATGCCCGGCGGAATCCGCACCGACGACGATTTCTGGCGGCTGCTTAGCGAACGCGAAATCGTCCAGGAGCCGATAAGCGACCGCTTTGGCAGAGGCTACCGGCCGATCGGCGAATTCTCCGGCCCGGGACGCTTCGCCAGCGCGTACGAAGGGCTGATCCGGGATGGGGAGGAAAAGCGATTTGACCGCAGTCTTTTCGGGATGTCGCACAACGAAATGCTGTCCGTCGACCCGCATGTGCGGATGCTCTTGACGTGCACCTGGGAGACCTGCGAGCGGGTCGGTTGGGACCTGCAATCGTTGCGCAACAGCCGTACGGGCGTATTCATCGGCGCGCAGGTTCCGGGGACGGCCAACTGGCGCAGACCGTTTGGGGCAACCGCGTTTTCTATTGCCGGCATCAGCGCGTCCATGATGGCCAACCGGATATCCTACCACTTCAACTTGATGGGGCCGTCGCTGGCTTGCTGCACGGCTTGTTCCGCCAGTTTGACCGCGTTGCACACGGCGATCAACGCGCTGCGTTCCGGCGATTGCGAACAGGCCTTCCTCGGGTCGGCCATGTACCTCGGATCGGCCCGACTTAGCACCGGCTTCAACGCGCTCGGCGTAATCAGCAAAGACGGGAAATGCCACTCCTTCGACGCGGACGCCAATGGGTATATGCGCTCGGAGGGGGCGTTTGTGTTTGCGCTCAAGCCGCTCGCGGCGGCCGAACGGGACGGGGATCCTATTCACGCCGTGATAGAAGCGACCTCGGTCAACTCGGCCGGGGCCGCCGACGACAGCGCAGGCCTTGCGCAAGGACGGTATATCACCGCGCCCACGCGTCACGCGCAGGTGGAATTGATGCGCGCGGCCCAGGAGCGGGCGGGGCGCGCGCCGCAGGAGTTCGACTATATCGAAGCCCACGCCACCGGCACCGCGGTGGGGGACCGCATCGAGGGCAACGCCATCGCCGAAGCGTTTGGCGGCGTCGAGCGCGCCGCGCCGCTGCGGGTTTCGAGCGTCAAGAGCAACGTGGGGCACATGGAAGCCGCCGCGTTTTCCTGCGCGCTGCTCAAGGTCGTATTGATGATGCAGCGGCGCGCCTTCGCGCCGTCGTCGAAGAATTACCTGGCGCCGAACCCGGAGATCGACTTCGAACGTTGCCCGATCGAGGTGCAGACCCGCTGCGAACCGTTCCCGGACCGTCCGGTGGTGGTTGGCGTCAACTCGTTCGGTTTTGGCGGGGCCAACGGGCACTGCGTGGTGCGCGAATACCGCCCCGAGCGACCCCGAATCTGGTCGGCGGCCCTGGCGCCCGAGGCGGGTTTTATGATTCCCCTGTCTGCGCGTACGCCCGACGCGCTGGAAACGACTGCCCGGCAGTTGCTGGAGACGCTGGACGAGCGGGAGGTGGACCTCTATACGCTGGCGGGCAATCTCAGCCGTCGCCGCACCCGCTTCGCCGCGCGCGCCTCGTTCGCCGCGCGCACCCAGGGCGAACTGATCGAGGCGCTCAGGGGCTTTGCAGAAGATTCGACGCCCGTCGCCACGGTCAACGAAGGGGCGCGGCGCATCGCCATGGTGTTTTCCGGGCAGGGTACGCAGTGGGCTGGCTGCGGTCGCGCCCTGTACGACGCCGACCCGGTTTTTCGTCGCGCTATCGACGCCATCGAGGAACACTGGCGCGCGCACTCGGATAGTTCGCTGCGCGCCGCCTGTTTCTCCGCCTCGCCGGAGGCGCTAAACGAGGTCCGGCTGGCGCAGCCCGTTATCTTTATGGTCCAGTGCGCCCTGGTCGAACTGTTCAAGACCTGGGGGGTCTATCCGGACTGCGTCGTCGGCCATAGTTCTGGCGAAGTAGCCGCCGCCTACGCCTGCGGAGCGCTTTCGCTGGCCGAGGCGACGCGTCTGGTTTATTATCGCGCCGCATTGCAGCAACGCGTCGCCGGTTCCGGGCGCATGCTTGCCGTTGGGCTGGATCGCGCAGGGCTTGAACAATTTCTTGAGGAATCGGGTGTTTCTGTCCGGCGCGCCGATCATTCCGGGACCGTAGAGATCGCTTGCGAAAATTCCCCGGCCAACACCGTGGTCTGCGCAGTGGAAGACGTATTGCGTTCGCTTATGGCCGAACTGGATCGGCGGAGCCTGCAGAACACCTTGATTCCGGGCAATATCGCCTTCCATTCCAGCGCTATGGATCCGATACGAGACGACGCGCTGGCGGCCCTGTCCTTTCTGGACGGTCGCAACTTCGCCGCCGACGTCCCGCTTGTTTCCTCGGTGACCGGCGAGCAAACGGAGCGGCTTGGCAGCGCGTACTGGTGGTCCAACATCCGGCAGCCCGTACGTTTCGCCGCCGCGATGGAAACCGTTTTGCGGGATTGCCGGCCCGACGTCGTGCTGGAGGTCGCGCCGCACAGCGCCCTGCAACCCGTGATTGCCCAGTGCCTGGAAGGCAACGCGCCGGAAGCAATCTGCATTCCGACGCTCCTGCGCGGCGCCGACGCCTGCCTTGGCTTTCAGGAAGCCCTCGGCGCGCTGTTCAGGGCCGGGGTGGAACTGGACTTTGCCGCGCAATACCCGCGTCCCGAACCGATCACCCATCTGCTGCCCGGCTATCCGCGCAACGAGCAGACCGCGGGCGACGAGATGAGCGACGACGAGCTATTCCTTGGTTTGGGCGAGTACGCCTGGGGCCCGCTGATCGGCCATCGCGTGCCGTGCGATCACCTGCTGTTCGAAGCGCGGCTGTCGGAGCAGGATTTTCCCTGGCTGGCCGAGCACCGCGTACACCATGCCTCCATTATGCCGGCGGCGGGGTATATCGAACTGCTCTTGCAGGCGTTTCAGGGCGCGCCGCTGCACGTTGAAACGCTTGAATTCCTTCAGCCGTGTCCGATTCCCAGGACGCCGGCGCGGCTGCATACGGCGTTTTTTCCGGTCGCGGGCGCGGCAGACGAATTCACCTTTACGATATCCTCCCGGTCCTACGAGCAGGATGCGCGCAGCGAATTGCACGCCCGAGGCAAGCTGCGCCTGGCGAGCGAAGAGGACCCCGTGGACGCGCCGCTGCGCCTCATGGATATCGACGCCGCGCCCTTCGAGCCGTACCATTATATGGGCGAAGCGAATTTCTACGAGCGCCTGGACGCCAGTCTCGGCGGGACCTTCCAGTACGGTCCTTATTTTCAGAACATACGGCAGGTTCTGTGCGACGCCAGTACGGGCGATTACCTGTTCGACGTAGAGATGGACGAGAAACTGTGGACGACGGGTCGCGAAGAAGGATATGTCGCCAACCCTGCGTTGCTCGACGGCGGACTGCAAATATTTCTCTATCATCTGCTGCGCGCGACGGACATTTTTTCCTTCCCTCGGCGCGCCCGGGGCTTGACGTTTCTGCGGTCGCCGACCGGACCGCGTCTCACGTGCCACGTCAAGAAAGAGAAGGATTGGGTGGATGTGAACGAAATGGGGCAGTTCACGGAGCGCCGCGGCGAGCGCTCCGGGGGCAGCATCCGTTTCTACGACGGCGACACGGGCGATCTCGTTTTGTGTATTGACGCGTACGTCTCCTTCAATTCCAACCCTCGCTGGAACGATCTGCCGCGCAGCAAGCATGTCGTCGCCTGGCAGCCCCGGTTCGTCGCGGACGCGCAGCCTTTTGAGCGCCGCCTGCCGAAAGGCGAAATCGAGCCTGCCGCGCTCGTCGCCGCCCTCGAGCAGCCCGGGGACGGCCCCCGCTACGCCTGCCGCGTCGTCGAATTCGCGGGCGGACGCGCACCGGAGGAAACGATCCTCAACAAGTGCCTCGATTACCTTGCGCGTCCCGATGCGCAGACCGAGTACTGGCTGGTTTCCGACGCGCAGGAGCAGACCCGCGCCCACTATGACGCCTTCCATAGCCGCGACGCCGCCCTGCGTTTCGCTTGCCTGGACCTTGCTGCGGACGGGGCTCCGGACCTAGATACCGGCCTGCTGCGGCCCCATGCCGCCGAGATTCTCCTGCTTCATGGAGACGCCGCAACGTTCGGCGCGGAGCAGTGGCGCTTGCTCCGCCGCCTGGCGGTTCCCGGCGGCCTGGCGCTTGTTACGCACGCCAAAGGCGAAGCCGTCGAGCCGCCCACCGGCTGGACTACGGTGCGCGCAGGTTCGCAAAGCGCCCTGTTGCAGGCGCCGCTCGCTCCTGCGGACGCAGCCCCCGCATCGCAACGATTGCCCGGCCCTCGCTGGGTGATCGGCGAGCCAGACAGTTTGTCGGCCCAGTGGCTGGCGCTCCTCGATGCCTCGGAGGAGACGTTCGCCATTCCCTGGGCAGACCTGACGGACGACCGCCTCGCGTCGCTGCCCGACTGGCCCCGGGCCGCCGATCTGCGGGCCATCGACGTCTTTTGCGGCGCAGACCCGAACGACCCGACCGGCGAAAAACTGACGGCGCGCCTGGTGGCCTTCGTCAAGGCGCTGATCCCCTTCCGGATCGCGCAAGCGCGCGGCCCCTGTCGCCTCACCGTGGCGACGCGTCGCGCCGCGTTCGAGGTAGGGGATCCGCGCGCAAGCGCCGCGTGGGGAGCGGTCCGCAGCATCAGTCAGGAAATCGCAGCGGACGCAGGCACGGAGGCGCGCATTGATTTTCGCCTGGTCGATCTGGACGCCCCGGAGGACTTGCAGACGCTGGCCTGGCTTGGCGCATGCGATGTGCGCGAGCGCGAGCTGGCGGTGCGTCGCCGACAGGTATGGGCGCCGCGGTTGATTCATATCCGGGAGCGGTCTCCGCTTGCGCCGCCGGACGCAGAGACCCCGTACCGGCTGGTTCTGGATAATCCGGGACAGGTTGCCGGCCTGCAGATGAAGACGCGCCAACTCGCCTCCCCGGGACCGCGCGAAGTGGAGATCGAGGTGGCGGCCGCGGCGCTTAACTTTCGCGACGTCATGGTCACGCTGGGATTGCTGCCGGCCCTGTCCTACGAACGCTCGGCGCTGGGCCGCACGGTGGGGATGGAGGCCAGCGGGATCGTCCGCCGCGTCGGCGACGCCGTGCGCACCTGCCGCGTCGGCGACGCCGTGGCCTTTACCCAGGGCGGGTGCATCGCCAATCGCGTGGTGGTGGACGAATACCTCGTTTTCGCCAAGCCCCCGTCCCTGAGCATGGAGGAGGCCGCTTCGGCCCTGTCGGCGTACGTCACGGCGTACTATGCGCTGATCCATCTTGCCCGCCTGCGCAAGGGACAGCGCGTCCTTATCCATTCGGCCATGGGCGGCGTCGGACAGGCGGCCATGGCCCTGGCCCGCCATGCGGGGGCGGAAATCTACGCCACGGCGGGCAGCGAGGAGAAGCGCGAGCGCCTGCGCGCGCTGGGCGCGCGCGCGGCGTTCGATTCGCATAGCTACGACTGGCAGGGCGAATTGATGGCGGCGACCGGCGGCGAGGGGGTAGACGTAGTCCTGAACTCCCTGGCAGGCCGCCACGTTACCCTGTGCCTGGAGGCCTTGCGGCCGGGCGGCTGGCACTGCGAGATCGGCAAGGTCGATATTTATTCGGACAACGCGCTCAACCTGAGCGTCTTTCGAAAAAACCTGCGCTTTGCGGCCATCGACGTCGACCGGATGATGTGCGACGACCCGGTCCTGGCGCGCGAACTTTCGCAGAAGTGCATGAACTTGCTGGAGGAGGGCGCCGTACCGCCATTGCCGGTTACCGTATTCCCCTACCGCGACTATGCCCAGGCGCTGCGCTTGATGACCGCCGGGCGGCACACCGGGAAACTGGTCCTGAAGGCGCCGGAAGCGCCGGGCGACGAAGCGCCTCCCATCGTTGACTTCCGTCCGTTTCTCGACCCCGAAGCGACCTACCTGGTCACCGGGGGGATGGGCGGATTCGGCAAATTGCTGTTGCCCTATCTGGCGTCCGTCGGCGCGCGTCATTTCACCTTGCTGGACCGCGATCCGCAGCGCCGCCGCAGCGCGGACTGGGTCCGGAAAACCAGCGCCCTTGCGTATTTCAAGGAAGACATAGCCATCGACATCGTTTCGTGCGACGTCGCCGAAGAGGCGGACGTCCGCCGCTGCATCGCCGGGTTGCAGCGGCCGCTGAAGGGCGTATTCCATCTCGCGGGCGCGCTGGACGACCGCCTGCTGTCCGACCTGACGAACGAATCGATGGCCAGGGTATTCGCCCCCAAAGCGCGCGGCGCCCTCAATCTCCACCTGGCGACCGCCGACTGCCCGCTCGATCATTTCGTGTTGTTCTCGTCCATTGCTTCGACGTTGGGCAACCCGGGCCAGATCAACTACGCCGCCGCCAACGGGTTTGTGGACGGCCTGGCCGCTTTCCGCCGCCGCAAGGGGTTGCCTGCGCTGTGTTACAACCTTGCTGGAGTCGCCGAGGCGGGCATGGCTTCGCGCAACGTGCATGTGCTGCGCATCATGCGTTCGTCGGGCATTCCGCCGGTCAGCGCCGATTTCGCCATCGCCAACCTGGATTACGCCCTGCGCGGCATGGGCGATCAGGACCACTTGATTACCGCCCTGTTCGCCCGTCCGCCCCTGACGGTCGACGCGCCCGACTACATGCGCATCGGACGGACGCTAAGCAACCCGGACGCATTTTCGGTGGACGCCGGCGGCCAACGCACGCTGGAGACCGTGGTGGAGCAAATCGTCGCCAAGGTCGCCGAGTTGTGCGGCCACGACGAGGGGGGCGCGGAAGAGCCGTTGTCCAGTTTCGGCCTCACGTCGATTTCGGTCGCCGAACTGGGCGCGTTCATCCGCATGGAGTTCAACTATCAGGTCAGCGCGCTTGAATTGATGACGACGGCCTCTGCGCTGTCCCTGGCCCGGGACATTATTCGCGGCAAGCAGGACGCCAAGGAGGACCAGGCCGAGACGGACTCCGCCGAACCGGAGACCGGCGCCGTTGCCGACCGGCGGTCCGCCCGCCGCGTCCCATCGGTCTTCGCCCATGCGCTCGCAGACCACTTTCCGCAGGGAGACGGCGTCGAATCGCTTCCCGCGGAACCCTTCGCTACTCGCTGACAACGTTCGCCTCGTTCCGCTGTACCATCTGGATCCCAGTAGTAAAACGTGCCTGAAACCTTCTTGACAGATACGAACGTACCGCCCCTTGTGGGGACGCTGCCGCCCCATTGTCAGCGCGACGTCGATACCCTTCGGCGATTCGTCCGCGAGGCGATCAGCGAGGGCGCGCTGGCCGACCCGGTCTCTCCGGCGGATTTCCAGGAGGTTTTGCTAACCGGAGCGACCGGATTCGTCGGACGTTTCCTCCTGCGCGACCTTTTGCGGCAACGGGAAGGCCTTGTGGCGCACTGTCTCGTCCGGGCGAATAACGAAGAACACGGCTTCCAGCGCCTGCGCGCCGCCCTGCAAGACGCCGAACTATGGGACGAGTCCTTTGCCCCGCGCATCCGTGTCGTCGTCGGCGACATGGAGCAGGCCCGATTCGGGCTCGGCGACGCGCATTTCAGCGCGCTCTGTCGGCGGATCGACGCAGTCTATCATTTTGCAGCCGACATAAGCCTTGCGGCTTCCTATGTCGCCATACGCAAGCGCAATACGCTCAGCCTGCGGAATGCGCTCGAATTGTGTTTGCGCGGGCGCTTCAAACACCTGTTTTTCGCCTCCACCATGGGGGTGTTTCCGCAGTATTTTTTCGCCTTCGCCGATGAATTCAGGGAGCGCGGGATAGCACATCAGATGCAGCCGGACCTCGCCAGCATGAAAAGAAGGTTCCCGCTTGGCTTGCTTGGCTATCCCTGGAGCAAATTGGCGTCCGAACAGGTCCTGCTGTTTGCCCGGCAAGCCGGCCTGCCGCTGGGGATTTTCCGGCTTCCGCAAACGGCTATGGCCACTACGGGATATATCCAGCCGAACGACCTGAGCATGCGCATTCTGGCGGCGGCGCTCGACTGCGAATCCATCCCGGAAGGATTCGCGCTCCGGTCCAGCCACGAGGCGGTCGATACGGTGACGCAAGCGTGCGCAGCCATTTCTCTGAATCCCGAACGCCGTTTTGCAATCTACCATTGCTGCAATCCGCAATTAGATCCTTACGACCTCGAACTCGCCGATTTCGGCATTTATTTTCCCGAAATTTCCTACGAATCCTTCAGGCGCGCCTGCCAGGCCCGCGGCGAACGCTCGCCGCTCGACGGACGCTGGGCCGCCCTCGATCATTGCAGGAAATACTGGTTTAGCAAAAACAAGCCAGAGGGCAAGCGGCCTGTTTGCGACCGCGCCTTCCGCGAGGACTGTCCGCATCCGATCAAATGGCTGGGCACGTTGCCCAAACTCAGGCGCTCCTACGAATGGGGCCAAGCGTATCGGGCGCGCTGGCCGTATCCGGCGTCGCATGGCCGATTGGACTTCGACGGCCTCGTCGCCCGGGCGGCGCGCTACGCCGAGGGCCACGGCGTCTCGTTCGAACAAACGTATCCCGCGTGGATGCGTCAAAACCTGCGGCAATTGGTCCAGGCTTTGCAACGACCCGAAGCCAACCTGCTGGAGGAGAGGCTGGTTGACGTCGTTTTCGACCTGAGCCGCTCCCTGCGCATTAACGCAGCGTTCGCCCGCGAACGGCAGCGATACCCGGAAATCGAACGGGAGGAAATCATCCGCCCGGTCTTCATTGTCGGAATCAACCGCACCGGCACGACGTATTTGCACCGGCTCATGGCCCGCGACGAACGGTTCCAGACGCTGCGGTTCTACGAGTACGCCGCGCCGAGCCTGTCCAGAGAAGAATACGCCGCCATAGGGCGCCCCCCCGACGATCCCCGTCGAGCGCGGGTCGAGGAACTGTTCTATTCATCCAGGGCTGTCAAGGTTTTCGAGGGGATTCACGACTTCAATATCGACGAACCGGCGGAGGATTTCCCGATTTTGAGCAGGACCTTCGGGGACTGGATTGTTACCAATCGATACCATATTCCCGAATTTGGCCGCTGGCTGGCCTCCAGCAGTTCCCGAGAAGCCTACGCCTTTCACCGTCGCGCCATGCAACACTACGCCTGGCAGCGCCGGCAGCGTTCGCCGGAACGCTCCGCGCAGTGGTTATTAAAAATGCCCTTTCACCTCATGGAACTGGAGTCCCTCGTCAAGGCCTATCCAGACGCCCTCTTCATCCAGACGCATCGCAGCCCCGCCGAATTCATGGGGTCCTGGTGCAGTTTGACGAAACGGATTCGTTCCGTTTTTGCCACGCCGCCGCAGCGGGACGCCCTGGGGGCCGAACAGTTGACGTTTATGAGCGGCATGATGGATCGCGCCGTACGTTTCCGCGAAACCCATCCCGAACTGGAAGATCGCTGGGCGGACGTGAATTACGTCGATCTGGTGGAGAATCCGCTGGGAACCGTCCGCAGCGTCTACGAGCGATTCGGCTGGCCGCTCCGGCAGGCGGCTGTGGGCGCCATAGAGGGCTGGCAGATCCGGCAAGCGGAGCGCCGCCGACGGGAAAAGCGGCATCGCTACGCGCTCGAGGACTACGGCCTTGCGCCGGACGCTACGCTGGCCGCGTTCGCCCGATACCGGGAATTCATTACGAAAAAGGGCATTCGGACGCCCGGGGAGGCCTTGCGGACGCAATAACTTTACGCAACCTTAATTTTTTAAGTCAAAAAATTCTCGCCTAAATAATTAAGGTTGTCCTGTTTTTGATTATGTCTCGCAACGAGTTGCAGCGGCTTCGGCGCGTCGCCGCGCTTTTTCGCAAAGTTCGCCCTTGATTCAGAATCCGAATTGTTTTATCGTACGGACAGGCGGCCATACAACATCTCCCGGCCTTGACCGAATTCGCCAAACGCAGAAAATACAGCAATCCATCTTAACAAGAGGAATCCCCATGGATATTCAGGCTACCTGGGAACGAAAAGAAGGCATCGCCATCGCGCACCTTGCGGGCCGCATCGACAGCGCCAATGCGTCGTCGTTTCAGGACGCGCTGGGGGCCGGGCGCATCGACGAACCCCGGATACTGGTTCTCGACTTCGAAGAAGTGACCTATATCAGCAGCGCAGGCCTCCGGGTTATCCTGTCGTTGGCCAAGGAACTCCGGAACACGGGCACGAAACTTGCGCTGTGCTCGCTCAGCCGGCCGGTTTACGACGTCTTTTCCGTCAGCGGTTTCGATCAACTTATCGCGATCCATGCTTCGGCGGGCGACGCCATTCTTGACATCGACGATGGTTCGGAGTCGGGCGAGGACGCCTTGCCGTCGTTGGAACTCAAGCGTTCGGTCGATCAGGATATCGTTGCGGATAACATGCGCGATATCGCAGCCTTCTCCATTGAGAAATACGAATACAGCCATGATTGCGTCCTCCCGGGCAAAACGCGCGCGAAAGCGCAGGAAACGATAGAAAAGGCATTATGGGCGCGGGTGGAAAAACTGCAGCAACGCCGTCAGCGCATCCTCGCGGACCTGTTTTCGCTGGCGGAAAATACGCTGAACGAAGTGCTTGGCGACGCGGATTGAATGACTGCGTCCGGGAGGCGCCGGGACAGGTCGTGCTGGCCCCTGGCTGGAACGGATGCGGCGGAGCCGTCCTGCGGGGGCTGAAGGCAATCCATGCGGCCCATGCGCTCCATGAAGTGCGGCCTGCGCTGCAAGAAGCGTGCCGGGCGGCGGAAGGCGGGCTGCACGTGGCGGGCTTCGTGGCGTACGAGGCGGCGCCCGCCTTCGACCGGGCCATGCGTTGCAAGCCTGCCCGAACCCCGCTCGTATGGATGGCGGCCTTTTCTGATCGCGAGGACTGGACCCCCGATCCCGGCGCGCCCGACGTTTCTGCGCTTCCGGCTCCGCATTCCGTGCGTTTCGCCTACGATCCCGCGGCGTACGCCGCGCTTGCCGAGGCCGTGCGCGCGCATATTCGGGAAGGCGACGTCTATCAGGTCAACCTCACGGGGCCGGCTTCGTTTGCCCCGCGCTCTGCGGCGTGGCCGCTCTTCGAGGCGTTGCTTCGTCGCCAGCCGGTGCCCTACGCCGCCTGGATGGACGCCGGCGCCGTGCAGATACTCAGTTGCTCGCCGGAATTGTTTTTCGACCGCCGGGGAGATCGCATCGCCGCCCGCCCCATGAAAGGCACGGCGCCGAGGGGCCGCAACCTTGCGGAAGACGAGGCCCTTGCGGCGTGGCTGGCGCGGGACGAGAAGAACCGCGCCGAGAACGTCATGATCGTTGATTTGCTTCGCAACGATTTGTCCAGATGCTGCGAGCCGGGTTCGGTGCGCACGGCGCAGGCGTTCCGGACGGAGCGCTACGAGACCCTCATTCAAATGACCACGTCTGTGGAAGGGCGCTTGTCTCGGGGCGCGTCCACGCCGGATGTGTTCGCCGCCCTGTTTCCGTGCGGCTCCGTAACGGGCGCGCCCAAGATTCGGGCCATGGACATTATCCATCGCTGCGAACCGTCGCCGCGCGGCGCGTATTGCGGCGCGGCGGGGTATATGCACGGAGACCGCGCCGTATTCAACGTGGCGATCCGGACGGTTGAGATGGATTCCGCGCAGGCTCGCCTTGGCGTGGGCAGCGGCGTGGTGTGGGATTCCGTTCCGGCGAAAGAATACGAAGAATGCTTGCTCAAGGCGGGGTTTTTGACCGGCTTGCATCGCGCGGGCGCGCCGCGGGCCGACGCCTCGGGCAGCGTGTCGCCTCCGGGGCTATTGCGGGAGCGGGGCCTGACAGAGGGCGCGGCCCCGCTGCTCATTGAAACCATGCGATACGAAGCGGGCGGCGTCGCGCTGCTCGAATGGCATATCGCCCGCCTGCGCAGGTCCGCCCGCGCGCTGGGGTACGTTTGGGACGAGCAGCTTTTTCGCCGTCGCGTGGGCGCGGCCGCTTGCGGTCCGGATCCGCGCAGGATTCGCGCCGCGCTGGGACCTGCCGGCGCCCTGGACGTCTCTGCGCGTCCCCTGCCCGCAACGCATGTCGCGCGGGAATGGCGCCTGGGCCTGGCCGACGCGCGCATCGATTCCTCCGATCCGCTTCGCCGCCACAAAACGACCCGGCGGGAGCGATACGACCGTTTGCGTCGCAAGGCCGCGCGGGAAGGGTTCGACGAGGTGATTTTTCTGAACGAGCGGGGGGAAGTGGCCGAGGGGTCGCGTACGAATATCGTCGCGCAATTCGGATCCCGCCGGATAACTCCTCCCGTGGATTCCGGCGCGCTGCCCGGGGTATACCGTCGTTTTTTGCTGGATACGCGAGACGATCTGGCGGAAGGCGCGCTTTTTCCGGAAGATTTGCGCAGGGCGGACGCGCTCTATGCGTGCAACGCGGTGGCGGGATGCGTTTCGGCGCGCCTCGACGAAACGGGGGGCTGTATTTACGAAGAATATCCGTCCAGCGCATGATTTTCAGGACCGCTGCGGCAACACGAATGCCCGGATGTCGCTATTTGCAGAAAATTTGTATTCTTTTTTAGGTGTGCGCGGATTATCTTGATTATCTTTATGGATGTCGTTTGCATTAGCTGTGTAAACCCACTACATTATTCATTGGCAATTTGAGGGACTCGATGGGGGTTTGGTATTTGAGGCTGGCGTGCGGCCGATGCCAATTGTATCGGTGCAGCCACTGGGGCAGGTATTCTCCTCGCTGTTTGGAACTGTCGTAGGTTCGCGCGTAGGCCCATTCGTGCAGCGCGGTTTTGATGAAGCGTTCGGCTTTGCCGTTGGTTCGCGGGGTATAGGGTCTGGTTCGGATATGCTTCAGTTTCAATCGTCGGCACAGTTTCGCGAAGCGCGTCGAGCGGTAGCAGGCGCCGTTGTCTGTCATGACGCGGGTGAAGGCGACGCCGAGCGTTTGGAAGTAGCGCAGCGTGTCGAGCAAGGCGCTGCAGGCGCTTTGCGCGGTCTCGTTCGCCTGGATGCAAGCAAAACTGACGCGGGAATGATCGTCGATAGCCACATGCACGTATTCCCATCCGGCTCCCGGAGATTTCAGCCGTCGGTTTCCGGTAACCCGATGGCCTGGCCGCACGAAACGCCCGAGCCGCTTTACGTCGAGATGCAACAGGTCGCCCGGATGCGGGTAGACGTAGCGACACGGCGCAACCGCAGGATCGAGATGGGACAATCGATTCAATCCGGCCTGCTTGACGATGCGGCCCACCGTGCTGTGCGCCACGCCGGTTCTCTGGCTAATCTCCCGGTACGTGCGCCGTTCGCGGCGAAGTTTGAGGATCGTTCGACGTTGTTCCTTTGAGGTGCGATGCGGACAACGCGCAGGACGCGAAGAACGGTCTTCGAGACCTTCTCGCCCCTGCGCGCGATACCGGGCCAGCCACTTGTACGCGGTGCGTACGCTGACTCCCGAAGCCTGGGCGGCTTCCTCGATGCGAATCCCGTCGTTAACGATGCGCTTCACCAGAAGCTCTCGACCTTTCGGCGTCAATCGGGAATTTTTGTGTATTTTCATGCGGACCTCCCCATGGATTGCGATTGGATGTGCCTAATAAATTCGGAAATCCGGAGATAATGAACAACCTATTGAGAGGTCACA